>DAITBB010000006.1:51197-73464 GCA_036823975.1 Hyphomicrobium sp. | reverse complement strand
ACAAGGGCAAGGTCGTCAAGATCATGGAGTTCGGCGCGTTCGTGAACTTCTTCGGCGCGAAGGACGGCCTGGTTCACATCTCGCAGCTCACGCAGGGCCGTCCGCAGACGGTCGGCGAGGTCGTGAAGGAAGGCCAGGAAGTGTTCGTGAAGCTCCTCGGCTTCGACGACCGCGGCAAGGTGCGGCTCTCGATGAAGATCGTCGATCAGGCGACGGGCCAGGAGATTCCGCGGGCCGAGGGTGAGCCGGAAGAGACGTTCTCGGCCGAGCGGCCGCCGCGTCGCGAGCGCGAGGGCGGTGGTCGCCGTCGGCGCGAGTAGGCAACCGCGTTGGATTGCGGACGGCGGCGAGGATCTCGCCGCCGTTCGTCGTTTCAGGGTGCTCCGATGACGACCAGCGACCATCCGTCCGAGCCGAACTTCGCGCTGCATGCGGATGCCGCCGAGGCGCGCGCGGCTGCGGAGCGTCTGTTCGTTCGAATTGCCGCGGTGTTGACGGGTCTGCTGCCAGCGTCCGCCGACATCCATCATATCGGGGCCACGGCGGTGCCGGGCTGCCTCACGAAGGGCGATCTCGATATCGTCGTGCGGGTTCCGCAGGCGGTGTTCGCGGCCGCGGATGCGGCGCTGGCGGCGCGGTTTGCGCGCAACGTCGGCTCGAAGCGCACCGACTCGTTCTCCTCGTTCGAGGATGCGGCGACGTCGCCGCATCTCGGCATCCAGCTCACCGTTGTTGGTAGCGCCGACGACATGTTTCACCTTTTCGTCGCTGCGCTCAGCGAGGATCCGGAGCTGGTCGCCGCCTACAACGCGCTCAAGCGCCGCTTCGACGGGGCGCCGATGCACGTCTATCGAGCCGCCAAAGGTGCGTTCGTCGGAGATGTGCTTAGTCGCCGCGGCCGCTGAGAGCTGTTTTTAGCGCGGCGGCGATGAGGGGGGCGACGGCGGGAGAATTGCCGATGGCGCCGGTGTAGAGGGCGTTGGCGCCAGCCTCGGCGATGGCGTCCGGCACGTCCTCCCCGGCGTGCAGGCCGTCGCCGAAGAAGAAGCCGGCGACGACGGTCGGCGTTGCGGCACTGGCCCGAAGAATGTCCTCCAGGAACGGCTCCTCCTCGAGGAAGGCCGTCGTGACGCTTGCGAAGCGGCGCGTGATCGCGGCACGGGCGGCGGCCTTGCGCGTTGCGCTTGCGGAGGCGGGGCCGAGCTTCGAGCCGTGGCCGACGATCAGAAGCCGCGAGGAGAGCTTTTTTCGCTCACGCGCCCATAGGCGCTCCGCGGGGGCGGCGCTTGCGCCGGGTCGCGTTGCTCCCGGCCCCTTCGGGGCAGAGACCGGATTCGAAATCGTTTCCTCCGTCTCCGCCGTTTTTCGCTCACGCGCCTGTGGGTGCTCCGTGGGGGCGGCGCTTACGCCGGGTTGCTCGGCTTCCGGGTCCTGCGGGCCGAAATTTGGGCTTGCTCCTCGAGCCTCCGCGATCGTTGCGGCTTCCGCAACGAGAACGTCCGGCAGGGCAGGGTCGAGTCCGAGCGGGGCGAGGATGTCCGGCTTCGGCGTGAGGGCGACCGCTGCGATGCGCTCACGCAGCTTATGGACGAAATAGCCGTCCGCCATGAACATGGGATAGACGATGACGCGCGCGGCTCTCTGCGTGCGTGCGCTTTCGAGCGCGCTTTCGATGCTCGGATCGCCTTTGAGAACCCCCGGCAGAATGGGAAATCCCGTCAGCCGGCCGACCGCCTCGGCGTGGGCGCGCAGGGCTGCGTTCGGGGTGGCGCCTCCGCGGTCGCCGTGAGCCGCGAGGATGACGGCGACGGGCTCGGGGGTTTCGGTCACGGCGCCGCCTTTTGTGCGAGCGCGGCTTCGAGAGCGCTCTGCACAGGCGGAGGAAGGACGAGTGTGCCTGCTGCGGCGCGGCCTCGTTCCGACATCTTGCGCAGGGTCTTGACGAGAATGTCGATCACCTTGTCGGCCGGATGGGCGGCTGCAAACTCTTCGGCGTAGTGGGCGAGGAAAACGAGGGCGGCGGTATCCTCCAGGGCCTGGGTTTCGGCGTCGTGGCGAAGGTTCTCCTTGCGCAGCAGGGTGCCGACGCGCTGCACGTCTGCGGGTTCGTAGCCGCACCGGTCCAGGATCTCGCCCGCCCATTCGGCGTGCTTGCGGCCGAGCTCCTTGCGCCAGCGCAGATAGCCCGGGCGGTCCATGGGATAGGCCGAGCGGGGGATCTCCCAGCGGCGGATGTGCTGGGCGCGCGCGGCGAGGCGGAGCAGCTCGGAGGCTTCAGGATCCACGCGGTCGAGCATCTCCGACATGCGCCGGCCGTAGGCGAGCGCGGCGGGTACGTCGCGGCCCTGCCAGCGGATGCTGGCCGGATCGGCGCTGTTGGCGGCATCGATTTCGGCAAGGGCGTGTGTCAGGCGGTCCATCGTCACTCGATGCGTGAGCCAGAGTTATAGCGGGGCCTTGAAGATGAAATAGGCGCCGCCCGCGATCAGGGCAAATCCCACGAGGTGATTAAGGGTGATCGGCTCCTTCAGATAGAGCACGGAGAAGCCAGCGAAGACCACGAGTGTGATGACCTCCTGGATGGTCTTCAGCTCCGCCGTGGAGTAGGCCGCGCTGCCGATGCGGTTGGCGGGCACGGCCAGGCAATACTCGAAAAAGGCGATCCCCCAGCTTGCCAGGATCACGATCCAGAGGGCCGTCGAGGGGTGCTTCAGATGACCGTACCAGGCGAACGTCATGAACACGTTCGAGGCGAGCAGGAGGGCGATCGGGGCGAGGAACGCGGTGTTCGCGACAGCCGGCACGGGGGTGGTCTTTCTGTTAGGAGGTGTTTTTCTTTGCTTTCTTTGCGTCACGTGCGGTCCGCAAAAACGCCAGCCCTCCGTTGGGGCTGGCGCTCGCGGGGTTCGTTTTTCGGGAGGGTCGGGTCGCGCGCGGTCGAACGCGAGAGGAGGGCCTCTCCCCGCGTAGGCGGGGGAGAGGCGCAACGTCAGATCTTGAGCGTGCCGGCCTTGGCGGCGGCATAGCGCTCGCCAACCGCCTTCCAATTGACGACGTTCCACCACGCCTTCAGGTAGTCGGGGCGCTTGTTCTGGTATTTCAGGTAATAGGCGTGCTCCCAGACGTCGTTGCCGAGCAGCACGCGGTGGCCCTCCATGAGCGGCGTGTCCTGGTTCGGCTTCGCGGCGAGGGCGAGCTTGCCGTCCTTGTCGACGGTGACGAACACCCAGCCGGAGCCGAACACTTTGCCGCCGGCCGCGTTGAAGCTGGCCTCAAGCTTCTCGAGGCCGCCGAGGTCGCGGTCGATGGCGGCCTTGAGGTCGCCATCTGGACCAGAGCCGCCGGCCGGACCCATGATCTGCCAGAACATGGAATGGTTGGCGTGCCCGCCGCCATTGTTGCGCACGGCGGCGCGGATGGCTTTCGGGACCTCGTCGATCTTGGCCAGCAGCTCCTCGAGGGGAAGCTTGGCGAGGTCGTCGTGGCCTTGCAGCGCCTTGTTGAGGTTGTTGACGTAAGCCTGATGATGCTTGCCATGGTGAAGGCCCATGGTGGTGGCGTCGATGTGCGGCTCGAGGGCGGCAGCGTCGTAGGGCAGGGACGGCAGGGTGAAGGGGCCGGCGGGAGGCGTTTCGGCGAAGGAGACGCCGGCGCCCCGGGCGGAGGCGGCGGCAACGACGGCAAGCGCCCCCGCTGAGCGGAGGAAGCTGCGGCGATCGGGTTTCAACATCGACGGTCTCCGTGGTTGGCTTCAGGGATGTTTCTGTGGCAGGTCAGGCTTTCGAGTATATAGCCCTCCCCCTAGGCAACGCCAATTGCGGCGGCCCGGTTCGGATGGGTTCGGGCTGAGGCTGTGAACTCACGATGGATGGCGCGAGCATTGTGGCAAGATGAGGCTTCGGCTCGATAAAGCCCTGCTGGAACGCGGCCTTGCGCCGACGCGGTCGCGCGCGCGGGATCTGATCGTGCGCGGCATGGTGAGGGTGGACGGCGCCGTCTCCTGCAAGGCGGGGACGGTCGTGGCGGAGGACGCGGAGCTTGTGCTCACCGAACCGTCCGCCTACGTCTCGCGGGGTGGGCTCAAGCTCGCGGCAGGGCTCGATGCGTTCGGGCTGACGCCCGAGGGGCGCACGGCGCTCGATGTCGGCGCCTCGACCGGCGGCTTCACGGACGTGCTGCTCGCACGCGGGGCGAGGCATGTGTTCGCGGTTGATGTGGGGCATGGGCAAATCCACCCGCGGCTTGCGGCGGATGCCCGTGTCACCTCGCTCGAAGGGCAGGATGCCCGCGCGCTCACGGCCGCGGAGATCCCGGAGCCGGTCTCCGCCATCGTGGCGGACGTGAGCTTCATCTCGCTCGAAAAGGTGCTCCCGGCGGCGCTGGGCTTTGCGGCGCCGGGCGCGTGGCTGGTGGCGCTCGTCAAACCGCAGTTCGAGGCGGGGCGTGCGGCGGTCGGCAAGGGCGGCATCGTGCGCGACGCCGGCGTGCGCGAGGCTCAGGCGGCGAAGCTCGCCGACTGGGTGGCGCAGCAGCCCGGCTGGCGCGTCGTGGGGGTCGTGTCCTCGCCGATCGAGGGCGGCTCGGGCAATCAGGAATTTCTATTGGGAGCCCTCTGCGATGGCTGATCTGCGAGAGCTGCACGTCGCGCGGCTCGGCGCCAAAGGCCATGGCATCGCCGAGCGCGATGGCGCGCCTGTCTATCTGCCATTCGCGCTTCCTGGCGAAACGTGGGCGGAGGGCCCCGATGGGCTCCGCCGGCTGGTGGACAGCGCCGAGCGTGTCGCGCCCGTCTGCCGGCATTTCATACAGTGCGGCGGCTGCCTCACGCAGCATCTCTCGCCGGCCCTCTATCGGGACTGGAAGCGCGGACTCGTCGTAGAGGCGTTCCGCCATCGCGGCATCGAGGCGGAGGTCGCTCCCCTCGTGGTCGTCGAGGCGGGCTCGCGCCGCCGTGCCTTTCTCGGGGTCGAGCGGCAGGGGGCCGCGGTGACGATCGGCTTTCGCGAGGAAGGCTGCCATACGCTCGTCGATCTCGCTGAATGCCCCGTTCTCGACCCGGCCATCGTGGGCGCCATCCCGGGCCTGCGCGAGATCGCCCGGCACGTGATGGCCGACAGGGCGGGCGGACGCCTCGTCGTCACGCGGCTCGATCATGGGCTCGACGTGGCGTTCGACAACGGCCGCAAGGATCTCTCGCCGCACGAGCGGGCGGAGGTGGCGGCGCTGGCGCAACGCCTGCGGCTCGTCCGGCTCATCGTCGCGGGCGAGGCGATCGTGGCGTGCGCGCCGCCGATGGTGACGCTTGCGGGCGTTGCCGTCGCCGTCGAGCCGGGCCTCTTCCTGCAAGCCGTGCCGGAGGCGGAGCGGCGTCTGGCCGATCTCGCGCTCGCGGCGCTTCCGAAGCGGGCGAAGACGGTGGCGGATCTCTTTTGCGGCGTGGGGACCTTAGCGCTGCCGCTCGCGCGCCGGGCGGCCGTCAGCGCCTATGACAGTGACAAGCGCGCGATCACGGCGCTCGCGACGGCGGTGCGTCACGCGCAGGGGCTGAAGCCCGTGGCCGCGACGCTGCGGGATCTCTTCCGCGATCCGCTCTCGGTGCGCGAGTTGAATGCGTTCGAGGCCGTGGTGTTCGATCCGCCGCGGGCCGGGGCGGCCGAGCAGGCGGCGCGCCTCGCCGCGTCCAAGGTGCCGGTGGTCATCGCCGTATCCTGCAATCCGGCGACGCTCGCCCGCGATGCGCGGACGCTGATCGATGGCGGCTACCGGATGGGCCCCGTCACGCCGATCGACCAGTTCCTCTATTCCGCGCACGTGGAGGCGTTCGCCGTGTTCCGGCGTTAGGCGAGGCTTTGAAAACGGGAGCCTGTCTCAGGCCGAGGCGGCGGCCTTGGCCTTGGCGGTGCGGGCCTTGCCGGCCGCCTTCTTCAGCCGCTTGCGGGCCGCGGCGGTGTTGCCCTGGATGCGCGAGACGGCAGGGCGCGGAATTGCGCGGCGGGCCTTCTTCTTCTGGATCTCGACCTTGCGGGCGGTACGGGCGGCCATGACGGGAATTCCTTGATTTGGCGGGCGCTTCGCCCGTGCTTGATCGCGAGCGCACCGTCTATGCGATCTTCGGGCCGGAGGCAAGGTGGCGAACATGCTCTGCCCGCGGTCAAATGCCTCCTTTTCGACCTGCCGGGCGCCGTTTCTTACGGATACGCGCCCCCTTTTGGGGGCTGTCACAGCGCTGATACATGACATCGCTAGTCCGGCCCCGAAGCTGAAGAGAACGCGGGGAACGACATGGCTGGACTGGTCGAGGCGCAGGGACACGGGGACGACGGGCTTCAGCCTGAGGGGGCCGTGGCCGCGTCCGGCTGGGGCCGCCGTAACCGCCGCCTTGCCGAGGCCGTGCACCGCTACGGGGCCATCAGCCGCAAGGGGCTCGAGGAGCGCTTCTTCACGCTTGCGTTCTCCGGTCTCGTCTATCCGCAGATCTGGGAGGATCCGCGCGTCGATCTCGAGGCGCTGGCGCTGACGCCCGGCGAGCGGGTGGCGGCGATCGCGTCCGGCGGCTGCAACGTGCTGTCCTACGTCGCCAGCCACGACGTGCAGGTGACGGCGATCGACCTCAACCCGGCGCACGTCGCGCTCAACAAGCTCAAGCGTGCGGCGGCGCTGCATGCCCCCGATTACGAGACGTTCGCGCGGCTCTTCGTGTCTGCCGGGAGCGGCGAGGCGGCTGCGCTCTATCATCGCCTCCTCGCGCCGCATCTCGACCCGGCGACACGGGCCTACTGGGAAGGGCGCGACCGGCTGGGGCGGCGGCGTCTCGGCTATCTCGGCCGGAATTTCTATCGGCACGGCCTGCTCGGCTGGTTCATTGCGATGGGGCATTGGGTGGCGCGTCTGCATGGACGCGATGCCAGCCGGCTGCTTGCGGCGAGGACGCGCGCGGAGCAGACACGTATTTTCGAAGAGGAGCTGGCGCCGCTGTTCGAAATGCGCCACATGCGCTGGCTGATGGAGAAACCGGCCTCGCTGTTCGGCCTCGGCATCCCGCCTTCGCAGTTCGAGGCGCTGAAGGGTCGTGAGGCGCACATGGCGGACGTGCTGAAGGCGCGTCTCGCGCGGCTGGCCTGCGGCTTCGACCTTTCGGATAACTATTTCGCGTGGCAAGCCTTCGGCCGCGGCTATGCGGTGGACGGAAAAGGGCCGCTCCCGCCCTATCTTGCCCGCGAAAATTGGACGGCGTTGCAGGCGCGCGCCGGCAACGTGCGTGTGGTGCACGCGTCGTTCGCGGAGCACCTCGCCGGGCTCGATGCGGCCACCTACGACGCTTACGTGCTGCTCGATGCGCAGGATTGGATGACGGACGCGCAGCTCACCGCGCTGTGGTCGGAGATCGTGCGCACGGCCCGGCCCGGCGCGCGTGTCATCTTCCGCACGGCGGGCGAGGAGACGATTTTGTCCGGACGCGTGCCCGGCTCTCTCCTCGACCGCTTCCGCTACGACGCCGATTACGGGCGCGCGTTGACCGAAGAGAAGGATCGCTCATCGATCTACGGCGGGTTCCATCGCTATACGTTCGCGGGGTGACGCGATGGCGGATGCCGCGGCCGAGATGGACACGATCTACCGATGGCAGCGACACATCTACGATGCGTCGCGCAAGTTCTATCTGCTCGGACGCGACGGGCTCCTGGACGAGCTTCGGCCGCCGGTGGGCGGCACGGTGCTCGAGATCGGCTGCGGGACGGGGCGTAACCTGATCCAGGCGGCCCGGCGCTCTCCCGCGGCACGCTTTCATGGCGTGGATGTCTCGGCCGCGATGCTCGAAACGGCGGCGGCTTCGGTGGCGCGCGCCGGTCTTTCCCATCGTATCCGGCTGGCTCAGGCAGATGCGCGGACGCTCGATGCGGAGGCCGTGCTCGGTGTCGCGGCGTTCGACCGCGTGTTCCTCTCCTATGCGCTCTCCATGATCCCGCCGTGGCAGGAGGCGCTGGAGCGTGCGCTCGCGGCTGTGGCGCCGGGCGGATCGCTGCACATCGTCGATTTCGGGATGCAGAGGACTTGGCCGGGCGTGCTCCGTGCGCCGCTGCGCGCGTGGCTCAGGCATTTCTCGGTCGAGCCGCGAGCCGCGCTCGCGGACGAGGTTCTTCGCCTCGCCCACGTGGCGGGCGCGCACGCGACCGTGGAGCGGCCGTTCCGGGATTACGTCTTCCACGCTGTCGTCAGGACGGCGGCCATGGCGCCGCCGGTTCGCGCGCTCGGGCGCGTCTCAGGCGATCAGCTTGCCGACGAGGACCGCCGGTAGCAGCAGGGCGGCCGACCATACCAGCGAGGCGATGGCGCTGGTTGCGGCGAAGGCCGGCGCCGGATGCTCAAGCGCCCCGATCTCGAGGGGGACGAGGCCGCGGTTGAAGCCCTGAAACTTGCTGATGATCACGCTCATCCAGCCCTGCCGCTCGACGAGCTGCCGGGCGTCGTCGTGCTGCTTCGCCGTGGCGCTGAACGGCCAGGTGCGAAGCCGGTCCTCCTTGCCCATGAGGCCTTTGTAGTAGGCGTAGCCGTCGCCGGCAAACGCGCCGACGGCGGCAGCGAGCAGGACGAGCGTGACGTTGCCGCTGCCGAGCACCAGGACGGAGGCGAGGGCGAGGGCGAGGATGAGCGTCGGCACGAAGAGGACGGGACGGGGAATGCTGTTGGCGAACGCGAGCAGGGCGAGGACCGCCGCCACCAGGTATTCGTGGGCCGTGAGGAAGGCGACGACCTCCTCCTTGAACGTGACGAGGAAGAACGCCGGCGCGATGACGCCGCCCGCCCAGATGAAGGCGCTCAGCACGTTCGCGATCTGGAACGGGATCTCCCGCATCTTGAACATGCCGGCGACGACGGGGAGCACGGCGCGGACGGGTCCGAAGAAGTGGCCGAGGAAGACGCCGAAGGCGCCGTAGGTCGCGAAGAACTCCTCCGCCTGGGTGATCAGGTGCGGGCGGGTGCTGAAGGGCCAGATCTTGTGCACGCTGTCCTGGAAGTAGCGTCCGATCCAGAACGAGGCGGCATAGCCGAGCGTGCCGCCGAGGCCGGCGGCGAGGATGGCGGGCGTCAGCACGTGGATGTCGATGCCGCTCGCGGCCAGCAGTGCGGAGATGCCGATGAGAATGGCGGTCCCCGGAACGATCAGCGAGAGAAAGCAGAAGCTCTCGCCGAACGCGACGAGGAAGGCGATGGGCGCCGCCCAGGACTGGTGCTCGCGCACGAAGCTCACCACCGATTCGACCGTCGCCTCTAGCATTGCGTTCGTCTCTTATGTCTGGGGAGCCGCGGTGCGGGGGCGCGGCGGGGAAGAATCCAAGGGGCCTCGACGGGGCCAGCGCAGGCCGGAGGCCGTCGTCGGGCGGAGTGCAGTTTGGCGGCGGTCAGCTCGTCTTGCAACGCCGATTGATCTCGCGCTGCAACTCGCGGCCGACCTCGCCCGCCAGCATGACGCTGCGCGAGACTTGAGCCGGCGTCAGCCGCTCGCCGACGCTGGCGAGGCTCGGTCGCGCCGTGTCGGCCTCGAGCTTGCCGCGCTTCAGCTCGTCGCAGGTCAGCTCCTTTTTCTTCGTCTTGTAGGCGAAGAGGCGTACGCCAGAGGCATAGGCTTCCGGAGTGGGCGCCTCGCGCACCCAACTGCGGGACCTGTCGTCCACCATGCTGCGGAGCGTTGCCTGGCGGCGCTGGATGCATTCGGGGGAATCGTCGACGCAGCCGAGACCCGCGCGCGTCCCGACTTCCGGGCCGGCGCTGAGGGCGCAGGCTGCGAGGGACAGGAGGCCGGTACCGAGGGCCATGTTCGCCGCCAGTCGCAAAGCGGCGTAGCAAATGCTCATCTCCGGTCCCTTGTTCTCATCAGGGTGTGGCAATAGAAGGCGGCCATGGCAGGGTCAAGGCGAATGCACGGGACGCAGGAGGGGTGCGGGTGCCTGCCTGGGGATGGCGCAGAATCCCGGCTGAATTCAGGGAGTTGGTGAGATGGTGCACGGCGTGAGGCTGCATGCGACGGGTGGGCCGGAGCGGCTCGTCTGGGAAGAGATCGAGGTCGGCGCGCCGGGTCCGGGGGAGGTGCGAATCAGACAGCGCGCCGCCGGCCTAAATTACATCGACGTCTATCACCGCACCGGGCTCTATCCGCTGGCGCATCTGCCGGCGATCATCGGAATGGAAGGCGCGGGCGACGTGGTCGCGGTCGGCGCGGGCGTCACCACGCTCGCGGTGGGGGATCGCGTCGCCTATGCCGGCGTGCTCGGCGGGTATGCCGAGGAGCGGCTGATCGCGGCCGACCGCGTCGTTCGGATCCCGCCCGCCATTTCCTACGAGACTGCGGCGGCGGCGATGCTGCAGGGCATGACCGTCCGCTATCTCTTCCGCGAGACCTATCCCGTCACGTCCGCCACCGTGATGCTCTTCCACGCCGCGGCGGGCGGCGTCGGCCTCATCGCCTGCCAATGGGCGCGCGCGCTCGGCGCGACGCTGATCGGCACGGCGAGCACGGACGAGAAGGCGGCGCTTGCGCGCGCGAACGGAGCGGCCCATGTGATCGTGACCGCGCGCGAGGATTTCGTGGCGCGGGTGCGGGACATCACCGGCGGAGCGGGCTGCGACGTGGTGTATGACGGGATCGGCAAGGACACGTATCGGGGCTCTCTCGATTGCCTCAAGCCGCGGGGCCTCTGGGTGAGCTTCGGCAATGCGTCGGGGCCGGTGCCGCCGTTCGATCTCGGCCTCCTCAAAGGCTCGCTGTTCGCAACGCGCCCCTCCCTCATGGCCTATACGGCCACGCAGGAGGCGCTCGCTGCGAACGCGGCGGAGCTGTTCGCCATGGTGGAGGCCGGCAAGATTGCGGTGCCGGTGCATCAGACGTTTCCGCTTGCGCACGCGGCCGAGGCCCATCGCGCGCTCGAGGCGCGCAAGACAACGGGCTCCACGATCCTTACGATGTGACGTTCTTCGAGAGGCGCCTTTGAGGCGAGATGCATGCCATGACCGACAAACCGATCGATCTCTATTTCTGGCCGACGCCGAACGGCCATAAGATCCGCATCATGCTCGAGGAGTGCGGACTCCGCTATCGCGTGAAGCCGGTCGATATCTCGAAGGGCGATCAGTTCAAGCCCGCATTTCTCAAGATCTCGCCCAATAACAAAATGCCGGCCATCGTCGATCCGAACGGACCGGACGGAAAGCCCATTTCCATTTTCGAAAGCGGCGCCATTCTGCAATACCTCGGGCGGAAGACGGGACAGCTCTATCCCGCGGACGAGCGGCAGCGCGTGCTCGTCGAGCAGTGGCTGTTCTGGCAGGTCGGCGGGTTCGGTCCGATGGCCGGGCAGGCGCATCACTTCCGCGTCTATGCGCCGAAGAAGGTGGCCTACGGCATCGAGCGCTACACGGCGGAGGTGACTCGCCTCTACGGGGTGCTCGACACGCGGCTCAAGGGGCGCAAATTCCTCGCCGATGCCTATTCGATCGCGGACATCGCGACCCTTCCCTGGGCACTGAGCTGGGAGAAGCAGGGCCAGGATCTCGATGCGTTCCCGCACGTGAAGCAATGGGTCGCACGCCTCTCCGAGCGCGAGGCCGTGCAGCGGGGCCTTTCGACCGCTCTCGATGCGAGCTGACGTGCTCGCATCTCAAACGATCAGGCTTTCGCTTCTTCCGGGCGGCAGAAATAACGCGGCTTATGGTTACTGCCGCGTTTCCGAAATTCTTAAAGTTCGATTTCACGGCGGCCGGAAACCACCCGAACGACGTGGAACGAGTCGTATTTCAACACTTTATTGGGATTGTGCCACTTCCGGCGTTTACGACTTGTCATAGGGCTCGCCCCTATCGTTTTCCTCCAGAGGGCGTGCGGGCCGCGGTTTGCGGCGTGGCCATGGTCCTCGGAAATGAAAGCGAAATGCGGCCAGAGGTAAACGGGGATGGCACGATTTGATTTTTCTGCCGAGCACGTCGTTGACGTGTCGGTGCAGGGCGGGAGCGCCGACGCGCTCTATCAGCTCGGTCTCATGTATTGCGCGGGGCGGGACGTGGAGATCGATCTCGTCGAAGCGCACAAGTGGTTCAACCTCGCTGCGACGCGCGGCAACGACGATGCGAAAGCGTATCGGCTGGAGCTCTCGCGCGAGATGACCAAGCGGCAGATCTCGGAAGCGCAGAAGCGCGCGCGCGAGTGGCTGAAGCTGCATTGATCGAGAGGCACGGAGAGCCTGCGCGAGATCCTTCGATCCTTCAGAGGATGAGGATCAGCGCCCTCTCTCGAGGGTGTTCTGGAGGGTTCCGGGGGCAATCGCTTCCGAGTGAGGTTGCGCCGGCCAAACGAGCCGGCGCCCTCTCGGTCGATCGATCGAGGCTCAGGCCGCGTCGCCCGTTTCGAGCCGCGCGGCATTCTGCACCGCCTTCTGAACCTTTTCGAAGGCGCGCACCTCGATCTGGCGGATCCGCTCGCGCGAGACGCCGAACTCCGTCGACAGCTCCTCGAGCGTGATGGGATCGTCGGCGAGGCGGCGGGCCTCGAAAATGCGCCGCTCGCGCTCGTTGAGCATCGCAAGCGCGTCGCTCAGATACGACTTGCGCCGGCCCATCTCGTCCTGCGCGACGAGGGATTCCTCCTGGTCGGGCGCGTCGTCCACGAGCCAGTCCTGCCACTCACCCGATTCCGAATCCGCGCGGACCGGCGCGTTGAGCGAGGCGTCGCCGCCGAGGCGGCGGTTCATCGAAACCACATCCTGCTCGGTCACGCCGAACTTCTTCGCGATCGACTTGACGTGCTCAGGCTTGAGGTCGCCGTCCTCCAGTGCCTGCAACTGGCTCTTGGCGCGGCGCAGGTTGAAGAACAGCTTCTTCTGCGCGGCGGTGGTGCCCATTTTAACGAGGCTCCACGAGCGCAGGATGTACTCCTGGATCGAGGCGCGGATCCACCACATGGCATAGGTGGCCAGGCGGAAGCCGCGGTCGGGCTCGAAGCGCTTCACGGCCTGCATGAGGCCGACGTTGCCTTCCGAGATGACCTCGCCGATCGGCAGGCCGTAGCCGCGGTAGCCCATGGCGATGCGCGCGACGAGACGCAGATGCGACGTGATCAGCTCCTGGGCCGCATCCGTGTCGCCATCCTCGCGCCAGCGCTTGGCGAGCATGTATTCCTGATCCGGCTCGAGCATGGGAAAGCGCCGGATCTCCTCGAGGTATCTCGAAAGACCACCAGAGCCGGCGGCAATTGTCGGAAGACTCTTCGCTGCCATTTTCCTTCCAACGCATGACCGGTCTTGACCGGTCAACTCGCGCTCCCCATGTGTTGATGCGTCTGGACCTGTGCTCGTGTGGAGTGACGCTCCAGCCTTAACGCAATCTTAAGCGGACATTCCTGCCTCCTGCGGGCAGGTCTCAGCAACAACGCGCCGATCGCGTTGCGGTTCAGCTATTCAACGCAATCCTATCCCCGAATCCGTCTGTCGGACTAATTACCGTTTGGAAACGTTGCGTTTCCTTTTTTGCACGGGTGCTTCCGAACGCGCGATTGGCGGGCCTTTAAGGGCGTTTTCGAGCGCCTCCATGTCGGCCGGTCTCGCACTTGTGAAGCGAAGGCTGCGTCCCGTGATCGGATGCTCGAAGCCGAGCTCCATGGCATGCAGCGCTTGGCGGCCCAGTGCGTTCAATGCGTCCTTGGCCTCCTCCGACAAGATCCGTGCACTGGATTTGAAGCCGGCCCCATAAACCGCGTCTCCCATGACGGGATGGCCGAGGTGGGCGAGATGCACGCGGATCTGATGCGTGCGGCCCGTCTCCAGCTCCAGCCTGAGGCGGGAGGCGAGCGCGTTGCCATCCGGTCCTCTATAGGTTTCGAGCACCTCGTAATGCGTGACGGCGTGACGGCCGTTCGGCTCGCGGACGACGGCCATCCGCGTGCGGTTGGTCGTGCTGCGTGCGAGGCGGGTTTCGATCGTGCCGGTGCGGCGCAGCGGCGCGCCCCACACGAGGGCTTCATAAGCGCGGATGAGGCGTCCGTCGGCGCCGTGCGAGGCGAACTGGTCGGCGAGGCCGCGGTGGGCGGCGTCGGACTTGGCAACGACCAGCAGGCCGGACGTATCCTTATCCAGCCGATGCACGATGCCGGGGCGCTTCACGCCGCCGATGCCGGACAGCTCGTCGCCGCAATGGGCGATGAGCGCATTGACGAGCGTTCCGCCTGCGTGCCCCGCAGCTGGGTGCACGACGAGGCCCGCCGGCTTGTCGATCACGAGCAGATCCGGGTCCTCGTAGACGATGGTGAGCGGCAGAGCCTCGCCCGCGGGCTCGGGAGCCTGAGGCTCCGGAATGGTCACGCCGATCGTCTGGCCTGCCTTCGTCTTGGCGCCGGGATCCAGGAGGGGGTGGCCGTCGAGCAGAACCTGGCCCTCGCGGATCAGGGCCTGAAGGCGGGCGCGGCTCAAGGCGCCCGCGAACCAGGTGGTGAGAAGGCGGTCCAGGCGCTGGCCGCCCTGATCGTCGGCAACCTCAAGTGTATACTGTCCGGAGACCGGGGGAGGGGGCGCCTGCGGGGGCCCCTCCTCACGCTCGATCTCGTCATCGTCTTCGATCTCATCCGTCATGCGGGCGCGGCCTTCCGGTCGAATTTGTGTCGCGGGGCGGTCGAAGAACCTGCTAGAGCACGTCTCGCCGCAACTGGTACCGGTCTCTCGCAGGACGATGCAATAAACCGGAGACTGAAGGCGGCCGCACGGCGCCGGCTCGGTACCGCGGCCAGACCTTCGTTTGAGGATCTTTGAGACAGCTCCATGAGTGACCCCACTTCTCCTTCCGCCGAGGGCTCGCACGCCGGCGCGGGCGCGCGCAAGGGCAAGGAGCGTTTCCTCGTCTTTATCGTTGTGCTCCTGGGGCTGCTGATCGTCGCCGGCATCGTCGCGGTGGTCTTGCGGATCATCTATCTTTCGGCCAATCCGGAGCCTCAAGTCGGTCGGTCGGCGGAGGCTTCGGCTGTGGTGGCAGGTGAGGCCGGTGCTCCGGCGGTCCGGCTTTCGCTTCCCGACGGCGCGACCGTGAAGGCACTGTCGCTGAGCGGAGACCGCCTCGCCGTCCACTATCAGGCACCGGCGGGCGAGGGGATTACGGTCCTGGACGTGCGGTCCGGAGATGTTCTGCAGCGGATCGAGCTTGGCGCGGGCGCACCGGCTCCGTAGAGCTGTCCGACGGTTCGCGGGCGGCGCACCGCCCGACGGGCGGCGTGATCGATGTCCAGCCGAATGCTGCCGGTGCAACTCGTTGACTGGGGTTGCTTATTCGCGAGAGACACGTGCCTTGAGAATAGCGTTCGCGGCGCCGTGGCGGATGGCGCGCCGTAGGGGACTCCAACCTTTGCTCCCGGTTGAGTCGCCCTGCGACACGGATGGTCGTGGGACGCCACAAGTTCCGCTTGATTGGCCGCGCCGGCTCTCCTATAGGTGGCCGTTCCAGCGAGAGCCCCGTTCGTCTAGTGGCCTAGGACACCAGCCTCTCACGTTGGTAACAGGGGTTCGAGTCCCCTACGGGGCGCCATCTATCTCGCGGAAATCAAATAAAATTTGGCCTTTTTGCTGGTCGCAACACGCCCTGCTCGTGTCTTTCCGATATGGCGGCGGTATCGGGCAAACCATCTCGTGCTGGCCGGCTGCGAGACGCAGGACGCATCTCAATTGACATGCGATGGCCAGCATGCCGCGGCACTTGTACCGGTCGGGGGAGCCTGCCACTCTAAAGTTGACTAAATTAGTAATCTAATGCATCGTTTCCGCCCAAGCTCCGCCTCTTCGGCGAGAGGGCTTGAGCGCAGGCCCCATGAGCCGCGAGCTTGATTCTGTGATGAATCGCGCGATGCGGATTTAGCGCTGTATGTCCGATGCAAAGCAGCATGGTCGATAGCCCGGTCTCGCCCGAGCGGGTGTTCATTGGCGCCCTCGAGGGGCGAAGTTGTTGCTCTGGCTTGGAGGACCTCGAGGTGGGCCCCAAGCTCACCATCAATTTCTATCTGAGCGGCGGGCAATCGTTCGTCATCGACGGCCTGTCGTTTTCGGAGGGTGCGGGGAGAAACGGTCCCCGGGTCTCCATGATCAACATCCGCCATCAGGCGAAAATCCACTTCAACCCTGTCGACGTCGGTCCTCTGCGCAAGGTCAAACTGTCGGTTCCCCTGAACTGGCTCGAGCGCGAAGTGGGGGTGATCTCGAGCTGCTCGCCGGCGTTGCGCCGATTCCTGTCGACACACCTCAGTCATTTCTCATTTCAGCCGAGCGCCGAGCTCGTCGAGCTCGCCGAACAGATCAGCCGCCCGCCCCCTGATCTCGAAGGCGAGATCCTCACCCTCTATCGCACCGCGCGCGGCATCGAGCTCATGCGGCTCTCGTGCGCCGTTCTGATTGCGCAGGTCGAAGATGTCGCCTCCAGGCCGTCATCGTTGAATGTGCGCCAGAACGAGCGTGTGCTGAATTTCATTCTCGCCAATCTGTCGGGAGATCTGACGATCGAAACCATTGCACGGGAGAGCGGGGCAAGCGTTTCGTCGGTGCAGCGCCACTTCAAGCAGCAATTCGGCATCACGGTTTTCGAGTTCATTCGCCGCAAGCGTCTCGAGGCGGCGCGCGACGCCCTTCAGGGACGCGGCGTGACCGTTGCGGAAGCCGCCTGGCTCGCGGGATACACGAGTCCCTCCGGCTTCATCACCGCTTTCAAGAAGACCTTCGGCGTCTGCCCCAGCACCATGCGCGGGCGATGACACGGGCGTTGCGCGGCGGGCGGGTGCGATGCCGGATCTCGGCCGGTATTTGAGTCGCGTCTCGGTGCAGCCGGCGATTCGGACGTTCAATGCTCGAACGTGACGCAACGATAATTAGAATAAGCCGAAAGTGCGCGCGCGCGATTTCGAAGAAACGGCAAAATCGACCTCTCGGGCGTCAAGACGCCGGCGCGCACTTTATTTCAGAAAGACGCTGCGTAGTCTCCCGCACGGGGTTCCGGCACGTGCTCGCACAGGCGAGGCCGGAGAGAATGATCTTGGGGGAATACCGTGACGTCGAACCGCATCTTTTCCGTGCGCGCATGGGGGCTCGCCTCGTCGGCCGCCGTCTGTCTGACAGCCGCCAATGCCGGCACTGCCATGGCACAGCAGCAATCGGAGGAAACCGTTCCTCTGCCACCGGTGAAGGTGGAGACGAGCGCGAAGCCGAAAGCGAAAAAGCCCAAGCCGGCGGCGAGCCAGAAGGCCGCGCCGGTGATGGCCCAGCCGGTGCCACTCGCGTCGCCTCCGCCGGAGCGGCCGGCGCCGAGCGCCTATCAGGGCGCGACGGGCCCTGTCGACGGCTACATCGCCACGGAGAGCGCAACGGCGACGAAGACGGGAACGCCGTTGATCGAGACGCCGCAGTCCGTCAACGTCGTCACTGCCGACCAGATGGAGGCGCAGGGCGTCAAGACCGTCAGCCAGGCGCTCCGCTATACGCCGGGCGTCATCGCGGAATACCGCCCGACGACCCGCTACGACAGCATGTTCATCCGCGGCTTCGGCGGCGGCGGCAACAATGCCAACTACGTGTCGTTCTGGGATGGGCTGCGCATTCCGAAGGGAATTTCCTACGCCATCCCGACGGTCGATCCCTACTTCCTGGAGCGCGTCGAAGTCATCAAAGGCCCGTCGTCGGTGCTGTTTGGACAGGTGAGCCCGGGCGGCTTCGTGAACCTCGTCAGCAAGAAGCCCCACGATCTGAGCTTCGGCGAGGTCGAGACGGTGGTCGGCACCAACAACCACTTCCAGACCAATTTCGATTTCGGCGGCGCGGTGAACGAGCAGGGCACCGTCTCTTACCGGCTGACCGGCCTCTATCGCCAGTCGGAATCGCACATCGACTTCGCGGAATCCGAGCGGGTTGCCCTCGCGCCGGAGTTCACGTTCCGCAACGCCGACACGACGCTGACCGTGCAGGCCTACTATCAGTATGAGCCCGACGGCGGCTATTACAACGGCCTGCCCGCGCTGGGGACGCTCATTCCCTATCCGGCCGGTAAGATCCGGAGAAGCTTCAACCCCGGCGAGCCGACCTTCGATGCCTTCGAGCGCGAGCAGTTCTCGGCTGCCTATTTCCTGGAGCACCGCATCGACGACACGTTCACCCTGCGCCAGAACCTGCGCTACACGCATCTCGACTCGCTCTTCCAGTCGGCGTCTCCGATGACATACGCCCCTCCGGGAAGCTCCATCATCTCCCGGCGCGCGACGCGGTCGGACGAGAGCTTCGACGCCATCACGGTCGATAACCAGGCCGAAGCGAAATTCGCGACGGGGGGCGTGCGCCATACGGTTCTCGCCGGCCTCGACTACTACTACCGCGACGCAACGCGGATGCTTGCGAACGCGATCGCCATTCCGGGGAATCCGATCGACTTCAACAATCCGGTCTACGGACAGGCCATTCCGAACATCATTCCGAACATGGCCGCGACGGATCAGACGGTCAACCAGACCGGCCTCTATCTGCAGGATCAGATGAGGTTCAACAACTTCGTGTTTGTCCTCGGCGGCCGCTACGATTGGAGTGACGTGCAGACAGTCGACGCCAGGAACGATGTGACGGTCAAGGACCAAGCCTTCTCCTGGCGCACGGCGCTGCTTTATGAGTTCGATGTCGGCTTGTCGCCTTATGCCAGCTATTCGACGTCCTTCGAGCCGACCACCAGCCTGGGCTTGGGCAACACCCCGCTCGAGCCCGTCGAGGGCGAGCAGTATGAGGTGGGCCTCAAGTATCAGCCGAGGGGTACCAACAGCCTCTTTACGCTCTCATGGTTCGACATCACGCAAACCAATGTTCTCGTCAACCTTGCGCCGCCGAACCAGGCATTCTTTTCCCAGATCGGCGAAGTGTCGTCGAAGGGGATCGAGGCCGAGGCCAAGGTCGAGCTGATGCCGAACTTCAACGTGATCGCGGCCTACACCTACACGGACACCAAGATCACCAAGGACAGCAATGCCGCGCTCATCGGCAACACGCCGGCTGCCGTGCCCGAGCACATGGCCTCGATATGGGCGGATTACCGGTTCACCAGCGGTGCGTTCGCGGGCCTCGGCATCGGCGCCGGCGTGCGCTACATCGGCGAGACCTATGCCAACAATCTCAACGAGTTCGTCTCTGGCGGCATCAGCGTCATTCCGGCAAAGGTCGACTCGTTCACGCTGGCGGATGCGTCTCTCCGGTACGACCTCTCATATCTGAACGTGCCGGAGCTGCGGGGCTGGGAGGTCGCGGTCAACGCTACGAACCTCTTCGACAAGGACTATGTGGCCGGCTGCCTCGGCACCATGGCAGCCAATACGCAGTGCTGGTACGGAGACAGCCGCACGGTCCTGGGCAGCTTGAAATACAAGTGGTAACAGGTGCAGGCGGATGGGCGGCCCCCGACGAGGGGGTCGCCCGCACGCCTCGCGAGGGACGATGTTGAGCGTGAGCAACGACGGCTGGACGAGGTCATGAGTTCGACACACGAGCCTGTCGGAACGCCCGACGACAGGTCTTCGCCGATGCCCGGATCCGAGCCCTTCGTCTCTGCCGAGATTGCCGGAGCGAGACAGCGCGAGATGCGTGCCAGGCGAAGCGGGAGCGTGTACCGCGTCTTCATCGCCCGCCCTCTGCTGCCCGCGCCGCCGGCGGGGTATCCGGTGATCTACCTCCTCGATGCCAATGCCGCGTTTGGAACTCTGGCGGAGGCCGTGCGCATGCAGTCGGCGCGGCCACAGGCGACGGGCGTGTCTCCGGCTGTCGTCGTCGGCATCGGCTATCCGACGGAGCTGCCGCTCGACTACACGCCGGACGTGGATCGCGCCGCGCTCTCTGCGCGCCCCGATGGCTCGGCGTGGCCACCGACAGGCGGGGCGGAGGCGTTCCTGGATTTCATCGAGACCGAGCTTAAATCGGCCATCGCGCAGGAGGTCCCCATCGACCCGGCGCGCCAGATCCTGTTCGGGCATTCGTTCGGCGGACTGTTCACGCTCTATGCGCTGTTCCATCGGCCGGGCACGTTTCAGGCTTATATTGCCGGCAGTCCGTCGATCTGGTTCGGCGATCGCGCCATTCTCCGCGCCGAGCGCGCATTTACGGAGCGTGCGAGCGCAATCGCGAGGGATGTGCGCGTGATGATCGCCGTCGGTGCGCTGGAGCAGACGTTGGCGCCGGGCGAGCGGGACACGCCTGGCTCAAGTCAGCGGATTGCCTGGATCGGGGCGAATCGCATGGTCGACAATGCGCGCGAGATGGCGGGTCGGCTCGCAGCCCTCGCTCACTATGGCGTGAGGGTCGCGTACGAGGAGCTCGAGGATGAAAACCACGTCTCCGTCATTCCGGCGATGACGAGCCGCGCCTTACGCTTCGCGCTGGGGCGGTCGTAGGGGCTTCACTCTTCAGCAGGGATGAAAACGCAGATGACGCGATGGCTCGTTGTAGCGTGGATGGCTCTCGTTGCCGGCTTGGCGGACGGAGCCGGCCCTGTGCATGCCGAGGCGCCGATCGTCATCACGGACATCGCCGGACGCAAGGTCACCGTGCAACGACCGGTCAAGCGGGTGTTGCTCGGCGAGGGGCGTCAGTTGCTGGCCATGTCACTCCTTCATCCGGAGTCCGTATCGCTGCTGGCAGGATGGCCCGCGGATCTCGTGCGCCAGGACCCGACGACCTACGGCCGGTATCGCGAGCGGTTTCCCGCCATCGAGAGGGTGCCGATCGTCGGGCAGGGGAGCGCCGATACCTTTTCCATCGAGCAGGCGCTCGCCGTGCGCCCGGACGTTGCCGTGCTCAGTGGGGGCTATGGCCCTTCCGTTGCGTCGGCGGATGTCGTGTCCCGCCTCGAGAAGGCCGGCATTCCGGTCGTGTTTATCGATTTCATGGCGCGCCCGCTCGTCAACACGGCGCCCAGTGTCGCGATCCTCGGGCAGGTTCTCGGCCGGGAGAAGGAAGCGCAGGCCTACATCGACTTCTACAACAGCCATCGTCAGCGGATTGCCGATCGGCTGGCGCAGGCGGCGCCCAAGATTCCGACCGTGCTGATGCATGCGCACGCGGGCCTCGGCGCCTGTTGCAACGCGCCGAGCAAAGCCACCATCGGCGCCTTCATCGACGCTGCCGGCGGCCACAACATCGCCGCCGACGTCCTCAAGACGCCCTTCGGTCAACTCAACCTCGAATATGTCCTCTCGAAAAATCCCGATGTCTACATTGGTACCGGCGGCATTCATCTGGCCGGCAAGGGCGGCCTCGTCATGGGCCCGGGGATCGACGAGACCGTTGCCCGCAAGACGCTGGCCGAGGTCGTCGCCCGTCCTGACCTTGCGGACCTGACGGCCGTGCGCAATGGGCGCGTGTATGGTCTCTGGCACATCTTCAACAACAACCCGGCGAACTTCCTGGCCGTTGAGGTGCTGGCAAAATGGCTGCATCCGGAGCTGTTCGCGGATATCGATCCGGAGGCCAGCCTCAAGGAGCTCAACGACAGGTTTCTGCCTGTCGAGATGCAGGGTACGTACTGGATCGAGCTGACGCGCTCCGAAGAGGGTCACGATGCCGGCCCGTGACGACGCACACGCCGCCGCCACGCTCGAGGCTTATGCCTCGCTGCTGCGCACCCGGCTTGCTCTTCTCTTCGGCATGGGGGTGCTGGCCTGCGCGGCCTTCCTGATCGATCTCGCCTCCGGACCGTCGGCGCTCGGCATGACGGACGTTCTGGGCGGGCTATTTGCGCCCGATACCGTGGATCGGACGTCGGCCGTCATCATCTGGGAGGTGCGCTTTCCGCAGGCGCTGATGGCGATCCTGGTGGGGGCATCCCTGTCTCTCGCCGGCGCCGAGATGCAGACCATCCTCAACAACACGATGGCCAGCCCCTTCACGCTCGGCATGTCGTCAGCCGCCACCTTTGGGGCGGCGCTGGCCATCGTGCTCGGCATCGGTCTTCCGGGCGTTCCGGACACCTGGATCATACCGGCCAATGCCTTCGCGTTTGCCTTCGGCTCGGCCCTGATGCTGAGCGCCGTCTCGCGGATGCAGGCGCCGGGAAGCCAGACCGTCGTCCTCTTCGGAATTGCGCTCTTCTTCACCTTCAACGCGCTTGTCGCCCTCAGCCAGTTCGTCGCCAGCGAGCAGGCCCTGCAGCAGCTTGTCTTCTGGACCATGGGGAGCCTGACGCGCGCCTCGCTCGAGAAGGTGCTCATCCTCGCGCTCGTTCTGGCCGTGGTGGT
>DAITBB010000006.1:0-51187 GCA_036823975.1 Hyphomicrobium sp. | reverse complement strand
CGATGCGCTCGGCCTGGCAGCTCACCGCCTTGCGCCTCGGACAGGATCGCGCCCGCAGTCTCGGGATCGATGTCGTCCGGCTGCGCCTTGCCGGATTGCTGCGGGCGAGCCTGCTGACGGGCACGGCCGTGGCGTTCGTCGGCACCATCGCGTTCATCGGCCTGGTCGGGCCGCACCTCGCGCGGCTTCTGATCGGCGAGGATCACCGTTTCTTTCTTCCGGCGAGCGCCCTCTGTGGCGCCTTGGTCATGTCGGCTGCCTCGTGCGCCAGCAAGAGCATCGTCCCCGGGCTCGTCCTTCCGATCGGCCTTGTCACCTCTCTGATCGGCGTGCCGTTTTTTCTCGCGCTCATCCTCAGCCGGCGAGAGTCGACATGAGGACCGGAGACGCAGGACTGTGCATTGCGCGGCTCAGCGCGGGCTATCCGCGCCGCCGTGTCATCGAGGACCTGACGCTCGATCCGTTTCCGGCCGGGGACGTTACCGCGCTCGTGGGGCCGAATGCGGCCGGAAAGTCCACCTTGCTGCTGGCCCTTGCCGGCCTGGTTCGAACGACGGGATCCGTGCGGCTCGATGAGCTGGAGCTTCTCGATATGGCCGTGGCGGAGCGCGCGGATCTGATCACTTTCGTGCCTCAGGCTCTGCCGCAGGGGGTGGCGCTCAGCGCGTTGGAATCGGTCATGGCGTCGCTCAAGGCCGCGGCTGGTTCGGGGCGGAGCGTGCAGGGGCGCAGCCTGCGCGAGCGGGCCTACGCGGCGCTGGAGCGCCTTTCGATCGGCGGCATCGCCATGGAGCAGCTCAATCGGCTCTCCGGCGGGCAGCGTCAGCTCGTGAGCCTGGCACAGGCGGTGGTCAGAGATCCGCGTGTGTTGCTGCTGGACGAGCCGACGAGCGCGCTCGATCTGCGGCATCAGACGCACGTCATGGGCCTCGTCCGTGAGCTGGCCTCCGAGGGGCGGGTGATCGTGGTTGTTCTGCACGATCTCAATCTCGCTGCGCGATGGGCGGATCGCATCGTCGTGCTCAGCAACGGCACCGCCGCCGCTCAAGGGGATCCGGAGGCGGCGATCACGGCCGACATGCTGAACCGCGTGTATGGCGTCGAGGCTTCGGTCGAACGCTCTTCGCGCGGTCACCTGCAGGTCTCGGTCGAGCGCGTTCTTCCGGCGGGCGCGGGAGGCGATGGCCGGTCTCCGTCGCAGCATGGTCCAATAGCTTGAGGAGCGCCGAAATGCCGAAGGCGACCAGCACTTTCGAAAGCGAACGCGCCGCGCGCTATCTGCAGGCGATGTGCCGGCATTTTGCGCATAAGGTGCCCGTCAGCTACGACGCCGTGACCGGGCAGGCCGAGATGCCGTTCGGGTTGCTCACCATGCAGGTCGCGGGAGATCGTCTGCGCTTCGATATCGAGGCTGCGGACCCGTCGTCGCTCGATCGGATGAAGCATGTGGTCGAAGCGCACCTCGTCCGCTTTGCCTTCCGGGAGCGCCTGGAAAAGCTCGACTGGTCGGAGCCGACCGGCGCTGGTCTTTGACGCGCCCGCTCCGCCGCTCCTGCCGCGCTGCCGATTTCTCCGCAAGCCGTCGGTCGCCGACGCCCCCCTTCTCGGCGTTGCCAGTGTACGTAACGGTACGCTTCTCGAGCGTCCGGTTACGCGTCTCGCCCCCTTAAGCATGTCCCTGCTGAATTAATAATCCGTCTTGATCGGAACCTAGCTCTGCCATGGGCTGTTGCACGGGAACACATCCATGTCCCGAGTATACCCTCATGCATGAAATCATCTATCTGATCGGTCTCATCGTCGTGGTGATGTTCGTCCTGGGCACGCTCGGTCTGCGTTAAGGAGAGCAAAATGCCTGAGCCCGTGTCGCCCACGTCAGACGTGCGAACCAACTATGTGGAATGGGGCCCAATTCTCGCCGGCGCGGTGGCCGCGTCGGCGATATCTTTCGTCCTTTTCACTGCCGGCAGCTCCATCGGACTGTCGCTTCTCTCGCCCTATCCGACGAGATCCTATGGCACCTGGGCTGCAACCGTCGCGGCCTTTTGGGCGATTTTCGTGCCGATCCTCTCGCTGTTGATTGGCGGTTATATCGCTGGCCGCATGCGCGCAGCCTGGAGCTCGAGCGCCGACGAGGTGCAATTCAGGGATGGTGTCCACGGTCTGCTGGTGTGGTCGACGGCGGTCGTCATCGGTGGCCTGCTGGCCTATCTGGCGGCTGGCACCGCGGCTCAATTGGGTAGCGAGGTCGGCAAGGCTGCCCTCTCCGATCGAGGGGCGCTGGTGGCCTCTTCGGTCGATGCTCTGATGCGGCCGGCACCAGGGGCAGCCCCCAATCAAGCGCCCACCGGCACCACCGAGAGCCGCGACGAGCTGATGCGCATTCTGTTATCGGCGACGGCCCGCGGGTCGCTCGAAGTCGCTGACCGCGATTATCTCGTGCAGGTTGTCGCGAACCGGACCGGACTTGCCCCCGACGTCGCCCAGAAGCGCGTCGAGGAGGCGTATGCCAATGCGCTGGAGGCTGTCGACACGGCACGAAAGGCGGCCGTGGCAGCAGGACTTGCGACCGCGACCGCGCTCCTCGTTGGGCTGGCCGCCGCCTGGTACGCCGCGCAGCGCGGGGGCCATCATAGAGACCAGAACATTCCCGCCCGGTTCACATTCCTCATTGCGCGCCGGCGCGCCTAATGCGTGAAAGGATAGACCCATGCTTCGCGACATCACCCTCTGGTTATTGGGCGTTCCCCTCATCGCGATTATCGCCATGCACCTGCTTGGCATCTTGAATTGAGACATTGGAGAGAGGCATGGAAACTCTTGAGAAGCTGTTCGAAGACACCCTGCGCGACATCTATTACGCGGAAAAAGCGATCATCAAGAACCTGCCCAAGATGGCCCGGAAAGCCAACTCGGACGATCTCCGCGCGGCGTTCGATGAGCATATCGAGCAGACCGAGGAGCACGTTGCCCGTCTGGAGCAGATCTTCGAGATGGTCGGCATCGCGCCGCGCGGCAAGCGTTGCCCGGCGATCGACGGCCTGGCCGAGGAGGCCGGTGAAATCATGCACGAAGCGAATGACGACACCGTCCGCGACGCTGGAATGCTCGCTGCCGCACAGGCGGTTGAGCACTATGAAATCTCGCGATACGGCACGCTCGCGGCCTGGGCCGACAAGCTCGGCATGAGCGAAGCTGCGGAACTTCTGCGCACCACGTTGCAGGAGGAAAAGGATACAGATGCGAAGCTTTCCGAGCTGGCGCTGTCGGAAATCAACGTTGAGGCCGACGAGGCCGAGCCTAAGAGCAAGACCACGGCAAAAGGCCGCCGCAAGGCCGCCGCCGAATAGACCCTCGATAAAACGCGCCAGGTCGCGGCGCGCTATTTCATCTGCGCGAACGGATATTGCGCCGGCCTCGCCGGGCCGGCCGCGCAGCGGTCTCTTGCCGTGCCGCCAGGGTGCGCCTCAGTGAAGCCGGAGGTCTTTCTTGCACCAGGCTGTGAGGCCGCGGCTGGTCATGCGCCATGCGGGTGATGCTCGATGCCCGTGCGCGTGTTTTCTGCACATCGATATGCGAGTGGAGACGCGTCAATGCCGTTGGCCTTGGGTTTCCAGAAGCGTTTGAAGGACGGCGTCGAGTTCCTGGGCTGAGCAGCACGTGCTCCGATGTTGCGATCGCATCGGGCAACGCCGATTTTCTCAGAAGGGGAACTGTTGCGGCCGTGCTGGATTGTAGGAGGTATTCCCGAACCCACAAGGGAGTTGTCCTATGAAGAAACTTATGACGGGCGTCGCTCTCGGCGCGCTCCTCGCAACGACGGCGGCGTTTGCCGACGATAAGTCCGGCACGGTCGGCGGAGCCACCAACTCCGGTCCTGGCGTGCAAGGCCCTGCAGATACACGCACAGGGCCATCGACCCGAGAGCCTGGTGACGGCAAGGATGCGACCGTCGCGCCTCCCGCTGATACCGGTGCCAAGCAAACCGGGCCTGGCCGGAGCACCTCGCCCAGCCAAGACTCGAGCGGAGTTCCTGGCGTTCCGGGTGGCAAAAGTGGCCCGGCCACTCAGGAGCCATCGGATAGCAGCAAGTAGCGCGTGCTGCGAAATCCGACCGGCCTACGCTAAGAGAGTACGCCGGATCATCGGTCGCTCAGAATCAGAGAGAAAGCCCCGCGTATCCGGGGCTTTCTTGCGTTGCCCCATCGCACGCCAAGTCCGGACGATGTCTTCAAGATCGGGTTTTGAGAATGGGGCCTGGGGCATTCGCTAGAGCCGTTCCGGTTTTAGCGGAATCGCGGAACGGCTCTAAGTTTTTGATTGATCGTGCTTCTTATCGGACACTTCCGGCGCATGGCTCCGCCATGACCGGTTCCCACTTTTCCGGAAGCACTCTGAAGGGAACGCGCCGCGGTGCGCTACGCCTCATCCGAATCGAGGCGGCGTTTCTCGAATTCGCGCTGAAGCGCGCGCAGCTCGCTATCGGAGCAGTGCTCCAGATCGATCAGGCTGTTGCGCGCCGCCTTGGTGGTCCGGATGAGCTCATCGAGCTTGAGCTGAACCGCACGACCGTCTCTGTTCTGCGTGTTCTGGATCAGGAACACGGCCAGAAACGTGAGGACGGTCGTGGCCGTGTTGATGACAAGCTGCCAGGTATCGGAATAATCGAAGAGTGGCCCTGACAGGGCCCAGACCAGGCAAAACGCGGTCGCTATGACGAAGGCCGTGGCCGATCCCATGGCATTGGCCGCCCCTTCCGCGAGGGCGGCAAACGTGCGTTGGTACCATGGGCTGTCGTTCTGGCGAGCGTTGCCGTTCTGGCGATCGTGGGAGGCGGTGTTGATGGTCATGAGGAGCACCTCGGCGCGGGGAGCGCTCTCCATAACTTTTCTGGACGCCGTATCGTTCCTGTTCGGAACGTCGCAGAATGGGCGAGGCTTCGAGGCGCGATGAGGTTCGCTTCGATCGAAAGGGCCGCACGAGAGAGACGAGGGGGCGATGAGCAAAGGCAAGGGGTGGTATGCGACGTTCGCCATCCTGATCGTGGTCTCCTGCGTGCTCATTTCCGTCGTGACGGGGATGGACGCGCTGGGCGCTGCCGCGCGCTTCCTTTGGAACGGACTGGTGTTCCTCGGCCAGGGCGTCCTTCGTGCGATCGGCGGATTGATCCAGATGCTGGCGCGCGGTGTCGGTTGGCGGCGGCTGTCGCGGATCGGGTCCGCGGTGACCGGCGTGGGCCTCGGCTATGCGGGCAGCGTCATCGTGGGGGATGCGGGCGTCAGTCGCGCCCGAGGGTGGCGCGGGAACCTGCATGCCGTCATTCAGGCCGCGCGGGCGCGCTGGGAGGCGCTGCCGCTTGTCTTCAAGATCGCGGTCGTCGTGGCGCTGATCGCCAGCCAGGTCTATCTGCACGTGGCGCTGATCATCTTCCCGATTGCGTTCCTGGTGCCGGTGGTGCGGAGGATCTGGATCCGGGCGGCGGACCTGATGTTCGGCCGCTGGTACTGGAAAACCTTCGGCGCGCTGCATCGGTCAACGGCATCCGTCCTGGGCTCCTTGCCGGGCGTGAAACCGATCGTGGGCGCGTTCCGGCTCTTTCGCTTGCGCTATCTCACGGCGTGGCGCCTCTGGCGCTATCATCCGCGCTATCGCGATCCTGCGAGCGGCCATCGCCAGGTCAGCCTCGTCGAGCCGTTGCGCCTCCTCTGGAACCGGGAGCTTGATGGCTACAGGGCGCGTCCGCTGTTGGCGGGCGCCCGCATCGAGAGGGCGACGGCCGCCGAGTGACGGCGGTCTTCGCGAGCTTCGTCCTATACGCACCATCGTCATCTGACACACTGATGAGAGGTGGTTATTTGGGCTGGACATCGGGGGATCCGCCCGGCTCGCCCGGTGGCGGAATGACCGGTGTCCGCCCTTCGAGCCCGTCGGGCGGCGTTCTATCGATCCCCGGATCCACGTCGTGCGGCGGCTGAATGACGCCTTCTCCCTTATTCAGCTCCTTCGTGAGCGGCTCTTGCGGCTTCACGTCCGGGCCGGGCGCTTTGGGCTGCGTCTTGTTCTCGTTGTTCCCGCCGGGCGGCTCCATCACCTCGGGGGGCGCCGGGGCTGGCGTTGGCGCGACCTGTGCCAGGACGCAAGACGGAGTGATCAGGATGCCGAGGGCGGCGCCCCAGAGCTTACCTTTGACGCGCATGGCGTTGCGCCTCCTTGCGATGATGAACCATTGATCTTTCAACGGCCCCGGAGCGCTGGCGTTCCCCTCGGCGGTCTCCCTGCGTCTCGGCAGCAACCCGTGGCCGCTCTCCCGCGTTTTCGAAAGAGATGAGGCTCGAGACAGGACGTAGGACCATGAGAGAGCAAAAGGTGCCGGAGCGCGCGCAGCGCACCGCCGAGCAGGGCCGCCGCATTCAATCGCAGGTGGACGCCCTGGATCACAAGAAGCGCAAGGCGCCGTCCTCGAAAGCGCCGCCCCAAACCGGCCAGCGCACGTATCCCGAGACGTTGGACGAGGTGCATCTCCGCAAGCCGGGGATCGAGGCGGATCTCGAGACCGCGCCGATGTATGAGGCGCCCGCTTACAAGGGATCCGATAAATTGGAGGGAATGGCCGCGCTGATCTCCGGCGGCGATTCCGGCATTGGGCGTGCAGTTGCCGTGCTCTTTGCGCGCGAAGGGGCCGATGTTGCGATTTCCTATCTCGAGGAAACCGAGGATGCGCTCGAGACGAAGCGCGCGGTGGAAGCGGAAGGGCGCCGTTGCCTCGCTCTGCCCGGCGATGTCTCCGATCCGCAGTATTGCCGCGACGCCGTCAAGGCGACCGTCGATGCCTTCGGCGGCCTCGACATCCTCGTCAACAACGCCGCGTTCCAGGAGCACGCTCACTCCATCACGGAGATCACCGACGCGCACTTCGATCGCACGCTCAAGACCAATCTCTACGGATATTTCTATCTCGCGCGCGCCGCGGTGCCGCATATGAAGGCCGGCGGCGCGATCATCATGACGGGATCCGTGACCGGCTTTCGCGGCAGCAAGGAGTTGCTCGACTACTCGATGACGAAGGGCGGCATTCATGCGTTCGTGCGCGCGCTTTCAGCAAGCCTGTTGCCGAAGGGCATCCGCGTGAACGCTGTTGCGCCCGGGCCCGTATGGACGCCTCTCAATCCGGCCGATCGTCCTGCGGAGGAGGTGAAGACGTTCGGATCCGGAACGCCGATGAAGCGGGCCGCGCAGCCCGAGGAGATTGCGCCTGCCTACGTGTTTCTCGCCGCGCCGAGCTGCGCGAGCTACATCACGGGCGAGCTTTTGCCCATCATTGGCGGCTATTGACGCGGGCCCAAGCGAAGGCGGTTGCAAGCCGACGCGGCGCTCGATCTCGCCGATCGCATCGCGTGTGCGCCGCTCGCGAACAAATGACGCCTCGGCGCGTTCTCCTGCGAGTGGGTCAGCCTTTAGGAGAGTCTCATGTCCAAAAGCCTCAGCATTCTCGATGGTCCTGACAAGCCGGCCCTGCAGTGGGCGCTGGCCTATCCCGAGCGCGGCCAGACGGTGACCTTCAAGCTGCCGGAGGAGACCGTCGAAGCCTCGATCTTCAAAATGGAGGAGGTGGACGGGTTCGATTTCGACCTCGTCGGAGCGTTCGCGAGCGGAAATCTCAGCGGAAAGGGGTTTGAAGGCCACTACAGCGTGGAGACCCGCTCGGGCTCACTCGTCGTCCGCGACTAGGCTCGTCAAAGATCCAGGTTCCATGAGATCCAGGTTGCAACGGCTCATCGTGCCCTTCTCAGGGTTGCGGTGAGTCGGGCTCATTTTCGCGGCTGGCGCTCCCATTCTATGCGGAGGTTGCCCGCCCTCGGCTCCATAGTTCAGGGATGTCGCAGGCGGTCGTCCGTCAGGTGCCAGTCTCCCTGAGATATGGGCGGCCAACCTCCCAGGATCTGTCGGACTTATCTCGGAAACTGCATGTGTGGCCCGCTTGTTTCGATACTTGAAAAACCTTGGTTTGAGCTTGCGTCCCAGAAAGTGCTCAGATAAGTGTACCCGCAATTAGCGGGAGGCGGGATTGCGGGTGGCGGTTGTTCTTCCTTGCTACAAAAGCAGGGAAAGTGTTCTCGATGTGATCGCGGGCATAGGCCCGGAGGTCGCTAGAATCATCGCGGTCGATGATGCATGCCCGCAAAAAACAGGCGAATTCATTCAGTCCAATTGCTCCGATGAGCGGTTGCTTGTTCTGTTCCACGACCGCAACGCGGGCGTCGGCGGAGCCGTCATCACGGGGTATGAGGCGGCTCTTTCGGACAGGTGCGACATTGTTGTCAAGGTTGACAGCGATGGGCAGATGGATCCGCAGCTCGTGCCTGCGTTGATTCAGCCGATACGGGCCGGTTTGGCGGATTACGTGAAAGGAAATCGCTTCTTCAGCCCCGAAGATGCAAAGCAAATGCCGTTCAAGCGATTGATCGGGAACCTTGGACTTTCGTTTCTGACGAAGTTGTCGGCGGGATATTGGGATATCTTTGATCCAACGAACGGGTTCACGGCCATTCACCGCGCGGCCCTCACGAGCCTCCCTCTTGGCAAGATCAGTCGCCGGTACTTTTTCGAAACCGATATGTTGTTTCGTCTGAACATCGCGGGGGCGGTCGTCACCGACATGCCGATGGTCGCCCGTTATGCGGGAGAGCATAGCAGCCTAAGTCCACTCAAGTCCTTGGTCGAATTCTCCGGGCGCCACTTGGCGACTTTTGCAAAGAGGGTGGGATACAAGTATTTTTTGCGTGATTTCAGCCTGGGCTCGATCAATTTGCTTCTCGCTGTGCCGATGCTGCTTTTTGGCGTCAGCTATGGCGTCATAAATTGGATCGACTCGCTGATGTCCGGCGTACCCGCTACCGCGGGAACGGTGATGGTGGCAGCCCTGCCATCGATTTTCGGCGTCCAACTGTTGCTGGGATTTTGGGCTCAGGACTATAACTCGGTTCCACGGATACCCTTACAGAAGTTGCTTCCAGAGGAATTACCATGCGCGCCGATCCCGAGGATATCTGGGCCAGTCAATATTCGGAACACTATGAAGACGCCAACTACGGAGCCGGACTCGCAGGCTGGGTCATGAGACGCAGTCATGCGCTGGTCGAAAAGCCATTCGGAGCCGGACACAAGTTTTCGCGCGTTCTCGAGGTGGGCAGCGGATCCGGGATCCACATAGATTTTGTCCAGCACGATTTCGACGAGTACTGGATGACGGACTTCAGTGATGCGATGCTCAAGGAGACGAAACACCGGCGGGGCGATGCACGGGTACGGATTTCGGTCGAAGACGCGACATCCCTCTCGTTTCCAGACGATCATTTCGATCGCGTCATCGCCAGCCACGTCCTCGAGCATCTCACGAAGCCGCATGAGGTGTTGCGGGAGTGGAGCCGCGTATTGAAGCCAGGAGGGCTGCTGTCGATTGTGCTGCCGTGCGATCCTGGGCTAGCCTGGAGATTAGGCCGCAACTTCGGCCCGCGCCAAAGAGCGAAGGCGAACGGTCTTGCTTATGATTACGTCATGGCAAGAGAGCACGTCAATTCGATCACCAATCTCGTGTCTTTCATACGGTATTATTTTGACGACCGGCAGGAAAGCTGGTGGCCCACGCGCGTGCCGTTTTCCGACGTGAATTTAATCTACGCGGTGAATATTCGGGCATGACGAAAGTGTCACCGTATTTGATGGTTCTCTCCTGTGTGGCGGTTCTGTCCGTAGGGCAGATCCTTTTCAAGGTCGTAAGTAACAGGATTTCCAATCCGTCAGGAACAGTGGAAGTCGGCGCGCTGGCCATCTTCCTTGTTGCGATTGGGCTCTACGGAGCCTCAACTGTGATTTGGGTTCTTGCGCTTCGACACATGCCTTTGTCGCATGCCTATACGTTTATGAGCCTTGGGTTCATAATTGTTCCTGTTTCTGCGCACTTCCTTTTTGGGGAGCCATTTGGCTGGCGCCAATTGGTCGGAGCGATGGTTATCATCGCCGGTATTGTGCTGTCTTCGTCATGAGATCGGCCTGTATCTTTGCATTGTTCCTCGTCGCCCTCGTGCTGCCGCCTTTGCTGCATGGGGCTAGCCCCATCTCGCCGGATGGAACGCTGTATGCAGGGATTGCGGACCACCTGTTTGCCAGCGGCCGCTATGAGGATGTCGTTCGAAGCGACGAGATCCTGCCGACCATGGGACATCCGGTGCTGCTCCATCTGGTCGGTGGGTTGGGGGTAACATTCCTTGGCCTGTCCGTGTTGGCGGCGGTGCTGGCAGGGATGCTGTCATCCGCACGATGGTGGGCCATTATTCCTGCTTTTGTAGCCTCACTCGCATTCAGCGATGCGTTTGTGAGGTACCACACCGTTGGCAGTATCTCCGGCTCCATTATCCTGGGCACGGCGTTGTTATGCGGGACCGTGGTCTGGTTTATTACAAAACCGTCGGGTTGGTCGCTTGGGGCGCTCTCCCTGGCCTATGCAGTGTCCCTCTTGATAAGACCGGTCTTGCTGCCGGTTTTGCCTTTGGCAGCAATCGGCGCTCTGATCTGGGCGTATCGCGCTGGTATGCGACGACAGATCACAACCATACTCACCGGTGCGGTGCTTTGGGTGGGCGTTCTGGTCTGGTCTGTCGGCGTTTCCGGGGATTCTCGAATGGTGACGGGCACCTACGGTGCCATTCCGCTGTTTTCCGCGTGGAACCCCTATATCGACCTTCAGAGGAACTATAATTCGTCGCTTTGGGATACTCCGCGCGGACAGCGAGGAAAGAGGCATTTCGTAAACAGCAATGGCTGGCGGGAGCGTGACTCGCGCCTCAAGAGGCAAGCACTGGAGTTCGCTCTATCGAATCCAGTGGTAGCCGTGAACGGTTATCTCTTTCGGCTGGGGCGGTATACGATCTCGGCGGAGAACCCAGCTTACATTGCCGTGCTGATTAATGGATACATTCTTTCGCTGCTGGTGGCTGCAGGTTGGTTTTTGTTTATCGCAGGAAAAAGGTCGGCCGAAGGTCGAAGGGGGTTGGTGACGTTGCTGCCGAGCGCTGTGCTGCTTGGCTTGTTTGGGATTACAGCTGCGCTGAGCGCGTTATTTTCTTATGCCGGCGCGAGATACGTCGTTGGCACGTTCTGTATATTATTGCTGCTTCTAGCAGAATTGGGCCGTGTGACGGGCGGTGGAGATGCCGTGGAGATCTCGCCTGCGGATCCCAAAGAGCCATCTCGTTGATTTGCGGCATGCAATTGCGAAGCCGGAAGAGACGGCGAAGCAAATTGGAGTCGCGGAGAGGGGCAGCGTTTGACAGAGAGCTTTGAATTCGAGTGGCTGGCAAAGCTCTCCGTGGCTTTGTCCTTCTACATTCTTATGCCGGGCATTCTGGCAGCACGACTCGCGGCACCATCCGGTTTGGGGAAGCCTGAGACTTGTGCGCTGTCCTTCTCCTTAGGATATATATTATTCGCACTCGTCTCCTTGGTCCTATATGCGTTTCGCGCGCCGTTCGGCATCATTAATATTGTCTATGCTATTTTTTCCATATTCTTCGTCGCATATATGTCGGGGCGACCGCTCAAACGCCGAGGGTATTTTTCCTATCAGTTCCGCGAGCGCAGCATATTCATCTTGTTATGCACCTTCTGCGGGTTCTTACTGTCTTTGCTGTCGGGATGGTCTCCGCGAGGAGACACCAGTGTCCATCTCCAATCGATCAACAACCTGATGGCCGACGGTATTGTCTCGGAAGCTCGCTACAGCTTGGTGGGACACCCTGTCATACCGGATCAATTGTTCAGCTCCCTGCACGTCCTCGTCGCGCTCATAAGCACCACGTTCGGCGTCGCGCCGGATGTGGCGTGGCATTACCTGTCTCCGTTGATAGCGATTTTTGTGCCAGCGAGCGTGCTTCTGCTTTTGGCTCCGTTGACGGCGGATAAAAACCTTAAGCTATTCACGCTCACCGCTTTCATGGTGATATCGTTTTTGTTTTCGTTGCTCATGCACGGGACTGTTTACGACGCGCTCATACTTCCAAACCGGTTTTATGTCTGGATCATCGTCCCGGCAGCGCTGTACTTCCTCTTCAGGTTTTATTCTTCCGGGCAGTCGGTCGATTTTGTGGGCTTTGGTGCCGCCACAGCGACGTTTTTCACCGTTCACCAGGAGGGCTTCATATGGATGAACGTGTTTTGCGTTGGTGCTGTGGCTCTGAGTTGTCTTATGCGTTGGACGCCTACTCGTTTGCCGCTGCGCCGCACCGTTTCTGCTCTCATCCTGCTTGAGATTGTCGCAGTTCCGTTCCTCATTTGGAAGCGCGAGAGTAATGCCCTCTTCATAGAGAAAGCGTCCGTTGCCGATTGGTTCGGTCATTATAAGATATGGATTCTGAACGATAATATCTATGCGTTCAATATATTGGAGCGCGGCGCCTACGCAGCGCCGACCATCTTCTTTAGCATTTTTGTCATTGTTTATTTGGGTATGATTTGGCGGTCTTCCGCCAAGACCGTCAATGGGACGGAGCTTTTTGCGCTCGCTACGGCCATCTCTTTTATGCCGCTCGCGCTCATTTATAATCCGCTGCTGTTCCCAGTCGCAATGGATGTCGTGTCTGCCGTAACGATGAACCGGATGCTGAGGATCCCGCTTTTTCACTTCGCAGCGGGATTGTTTATCTTTGTTTTGATGGCGCAGCTTGCGCGCGGGAGGGATTTCTCTCGCTATTATGCAGGAATTTGTTCGCTGGTGCTGTTAGGCGCGTTCGCTTTGGCGATAGATAGGCTGGGTGCGCCCACGCTTCATCATGAGACCCTTTGGGCAAAGGAAATCCGAAATCTCCTGACGCACGAGGACGTGGTGCTGGCCGATCGTCTGGCATCGTCCGACGTCGCGAGTATGACTTTCGCTTCGGTGCTGAATATCAGGTTTAATGGAGTTATAGACTTGCTGGACCAGCAAGCGCAGAGGACTGCGGTTTCGGCATTCTTCAAGGGTGATTCGAAGGCCGCCCGGGGAATAGTTGAGCAGTATCGCGTATCTTATGTCGTCGCCAGTAGCAGGCAGCAGATTGATGCGGCTAAAACGTATGACTTTCTTGTGGTCGTAAGGGAATTTCCTGAGCGTGCCTTGTTCAGTGTAAGAAAGTAATAGATCTTCAGTGTTGAGGCATTTCTGTCGCCTGCAGTCCGAAGGGTGCCGGTCACGGCGCCCTTCGTTGCGTTGGCCGAGTGGCGGGGAAGTGGCGGGGACGGATGTGTCAACGGACGCCAGCCGCGTGGGGATGCGGTGCGTCCGTTTCGGTCTTCTCGAAGCCGTCTACCAGATGCGCTCGGCGAGGATCTCCTCCTCCTCGATGCGCTCGAGCTCCTGGCCCTTGAAGTCCGCGCGCGAGACGATGCCCAGGATGCGGCCTCTGTCCACGATTGGGATGTGGCGGAAGCCGCCATCGCTCATGGCGCGCAGAGCGTCCATGGCTTTCTGCTCGGGCGAGAGGGTGACGGGCCGGGGTGTCATGGCGTGCTCGAGGGTTGTGTGGCAGCCTTTGCCCTTGGCGTAGAGCTTGATGGCGTCGCGGCCCGTGAAGATCCCGAGCAGATGCTGGTGCTCGTCGACGACGAGGATGGAGCCGACATGCCGGGCCCGCATGGCCTCGCAGGCTTTCTGCACGGTCTCCGTAGGCGGCATCAGAAGCGGGTCCTGATCGCGGATGATGTATCCCATTCTGCGGTTGATCATTGCGTTTTCTCCCTATTTTGGTGTCCGACGCATCGGTCAGGACCATAGCTTATGGCCGCGGCGGCGTCGCGGGGGGCGGCAAGGCCCCTCTTTGCGGCCACGGCCTCTTCTCATGACTACCAGAACGGTGCGGGGAGACTTTGATGCGGGTCATGACGATTTCTTGCTCGCCTTCGGCTCCGCGCTAAGGGGCGCGGTGCGGGGTGGCGCCGGACGGGCTCGGGCTTGGGGGGCGGCGGGAGGCGGCGCCCGCCGGCGCCCCGGGGGGCGCGAGGAGTGGACAGACCCCGATCCGGCGTTTCAAACAGTGGTTGCCACGACAGTGCGTATGCTAATCTTTGCGCGGGCCGCGCCTCTCCTTGCGCGGGACTGCGGCCGGCCATCACACCCAGGGATCTCCATTGACCAGTAAAAACAGCGGGTTGGCGACCCTGTTCGGCCCGTCCAACAACGATCGCCTTGCCGCTTTGCTCCGGCAACTCTCTGAAACCGTCGTTCACTGCTCGCAGCATTTCCTCGAAACGCAGGGGCGCGATCTCAAGGGCATCCTGGATTTCGAGCACAAGGCGGATGCGCTCGTCGACGATATCCACGAGTTGCTCGACAACTCGTTCATCATGCGTTTCGACATCCCGGATTCGATGAAGCTGACGGACGATCTCGACAACGTCATCGACGGGATGCGCAAGGTCGCGATCCATCTCGACGTCTACAGGCTGCACCTCAAGGAGCTGCGTCCCGAGGCGCTCGAGCTGATGGGCATCGGCGACCGCATGGCGAAGCAGCTTCATGCCCTCGTGGCGATGCTAGGGGAGCCGAGGCTGAAGGTCGCCAAGGTGCGCGAGCTTTCCCGATCGGTGGACGAGGCGGAAGCCACGGCCGACCGGCTGGTGTCCCGCGTCGAGCGCCGGCTCGTCGAGGAATACAGCCAGGCGAATGCCAATGCGATCGGGTTCATCGCCTGGCATCAGCTCTTTCATTTGCTCGAAGAGATGACTGACGACGCCAACCATGTTGCACGCCACATTCTCTCCCTCGCCCGCAAGGAGGCATGAATGGACGCGTTGACGACGGGGGTCGTCATCGCCCTTCTTGCCGTTCTGGTCGCGGAATTCGTCAACGGATGGACGGATGCGCCGAACGCCATCGCCACGGTGGTTTCGACCGGCGTGATGACGCCGCGCGCGGCCATCCTCATGGCCGTGGTGCTCAATACGCTCGGCGCCATGTCGGGCACGGCGGTCGCGACGACGGTCGGCCAGGGCATCGTCGCGCCCGGGGCGATGACCATTCCCGCTATCGCCGCCGCCATGGTCGCCATCATCGCCTGGGGTACGATGGCGGCGAAGCTCGGCATTCCGGTCAGCAAGTCGCATGCGCTGCTCGCGGGGCTGGCGGGTGCGGGATTTGCCGGCGGCGGCTGGGAGGCCCTGCAATGGGAGGGTTGGCTCAAGGTCGGGATCGGGCTCGTCTGCTCGATCGGCATCGGCTTCGTCGCGGCCCTCCTCCTCGTGCGCGTGATCATCCGCGTCGCGGCCAATGCCTCGCCGCACCGCGCCAAGCGGACATTCGACTACCTGCAAATGGGATCGGCGGCGTTCATGGCCTTCAACCACGGGCTCAACGACGGGCAGAAGTTCATGGGCGTGTTCGCGCTCACGCTGCTCGCGGGCGGCGTCACCTCCGAGTTCGCCATTCCATGGTGGGTGATCCTGATCTGCGCCGCCACCATGGGGCTCGGCACGAGCGCGGGCGGCTGGCGGATCATCGCGACGATCGGCTCGAAGATGGCGCGCCTCACGTCGTGGCAGGGGTTCGCGGCGACGGCCGCCGCCTCGACGACGATCTTCGGCGCCTCGCTCTATGGCGTGCCGCTTTCGACGACGCACACGATCACGAGTGCTATCGTGGGCGTTGGCGCGGGCAAGCGGGCGTCGGATGTGCGTTGGGGCGTGCTCAGGAGGATCGCGATGGCATGGGTGCTGACGTTCCCGTCCTGCGCGTTGATCGCGTATGGCGCCGCGCTCGTCGCCAACCGGCTCTGGGCCTGAGCGGTGAAGCAGGTCGGCGCCATCCCTTACCGGCGAGACGACGCGGGCGTGATGAAGGTTCTGCTCGTTACGTCGCGGGAGACGGGCCGATGGGTCATCCCGAAGGGCTGGACGATGAAGGGCCTGTCCGACCGCAAGGCCGCCCTGATCGAGGCGGAGCAGGAGGCCGGCGTGCGCGGCCGCCTGCGGCGCAAGCCGGCGGGCGTCTATGCGTATTTCAAGCGGACGCGGTCGGCGTTCGAGCTGGTCGAGGTCACCGTCTTTCTGCTCGCCGTCGAGGAGATGCTCGAGACTTGGCCGGAGATGAGCGAGCGCAAACGGCGCTGGCACTCCATCGAGGCCGCCGAGCGGCTGGTGATCGAGCCGGGGCTGAAATCGATCCTGCGCACGCTCGCGTCCGAGTGAGCCCCGAGCCCTGAGCCTCGGATGCGGCGCGGCACTTGCGCTTACGACTTGGCCCGGTAGCCGAGGCCGCGCACGGTCTCGATCAGGTCGCGGCCGATCTTGGCGCGGAGGTGATGGATGTGCACCTCGACGGCGTTGCTCTCGATCTCCTCCTGCCAGCCGTAAAGCGCCGCTTCGAGATCGCTCTTGGAATGAATGACGCCGGGGCGCTCGGCGAGCGCGAGCAGGATTGCGAACTCGCGGCGCGAGAGGCTCAGCGCCTCGCCGTTGCGGGTGACGCTCAGCCGCTCCGTGTCGAGGACGAGGTCCTGCCATTGAATGGTCGGCGTCGCGCGGCCGACGGCGCGCCGGCGCAAGGCGCGCAGCCGGGCCGCGACCTCGTCGAGATCGAAGGGCTTGCCGAGATAGTCGTCCGCGCCGTCGTCGAGGCCGCGGATGCGGTCGGCCACCGTATCGCGGGCGGTGAGGAGGAGCACGGGAACCGTGTCGTTGCGCTGGCGCAGCGCGCGCAGCACGTCGAAGCCGGAGCCGTCGGGCAGCATGACGTCGAGCACGACGCCGTCGAAGCTCGTCGAGGCGAGCGCGGCCATCGCATCCGCGCAGGTGCCGACCGCATCGGCGGCGATGCCGTGGATGCCGAGGCCGACGGTCAGGCCGTTCTGCAGAACCTCGTCATCCTCCACGACGAGCACGCGCATGGCCGGGTTGCTCCTTATTTGCTGGCAGGATCGCCCGCGACTATCTGTTAAAACAGCCTGCGAATCCAGCTTCGGCGGGCTTAAGCTTGCCTTAAGGTCGCCGCCGTGAGATCGGTCGGAACGGGTCTTTTCCCGGCCTCGCCTTGTCCGGTTGTCTCCGGGACGGAAGTTCATGAACTCGATCAGCGCCCGGCTCTTCGCCTTGATCCTGCTCGCGACGACCCTCGTCTGGGGGCTCGGCATGGCGTGGATCTATTCCAGCAGCCGGACGGAGCTGGAGCGGGTGCTGGATGCGCGCCTCGAGGAGGCGACGCGCATGGTGAACTCGCTCATCGAGAATTCCGATTTCAGCGTCATGACCGGCGTCTCAGGGGCGCGCGTGCAAAACCATGCGAGCACGCCGCTCTCCGGCGTGACCGATTTCAGATTGGCGTGCCAGATCTGGTCGATCGACGGGAAGCTGGTCGGCAAGTCGAGCGCGGCGCCCACTACCCAGCTCACGCAATCGAACAACGGCTTCACCAACCAGGAGATCGGCGGCACGCATTGGCGGGTCTATGCGCGCGAGGATCGCGCACGTGGCGTGCGAGTGCTCGTGGGCGACAACATCGCGCACCGCGAGCGGCTCGTGCGCGAGCTGATCTGGGGGCTCGCGGGGCCGGGGATCGTGGTGCTCGCCGTGCTGAGCGGGCTCATCTGGATCGCGATCCGCCAGGGGCTCGCACCCTTGAGCCGGCTGACGCAGAGCGTCGCGACGCGCAGCGCCGACGAGCTCGAGCCGATCGAGATCGGATCGACGGCGAGCGAGATCCGCCCCGTCGTGGATGCGCTCAATGGACTTTTCGAGAAGGTCATCGATGCGCGTGCGCACGAGCGGAGCGTCACGGCCTTCGCTGCGCACGAGCTGCGCACGCCGCTGGCCGGATTGCGGACGCAGGTGCAGATCGCGCTGGCGGCGGCGGATCCGGCTCTGCGCGATAACGCGCTCCGGAACGCGCTCGTCGCGGCCGACCGCACGACGCGCATGGCGCGTCAGCTCTTGTCGTTGGCGCAAATCGATGCGGCCGCGGGCCCGGCGCCGCAGGAGTGGATCGATGTCGGCACGCGCCTGCGGGCGATCGTGGACGAGCTGCGCACGAAAGAGAACATGGCGCCGGCCTCTATCGCGGATGCGCTGTTCGGCTGCCGCATCAAGGTCAATCCGGATGCCCTCCATCTGGCGGCGCGGAACCTGACGGAGAACGCGATCCAGCATAGCCACGCAGCCTCGCCGGTGCGCTGGCAGCTCGTGTCCTCGGCGGGCGCCGTCTCGCTCGCGCTCGATGACGACGGTCCGGGGATCCCGGACGACGAGATGGAGATGGTGACGAAGCGCTTCTTTCGCGGACGGCACAAGGGTGCGGTCGGCAGCGGGCTCGGGCTCGCCATTGCGGAGACGGCGCTCGGCAAGGATGGGCTCGCCCTTCGGCTTCGGAACCGGCCGGGTGGAAGCGGTCTCAGGGCCGAGATCGTGATCGACGACGTGGCGAGAGTGGCCGTGCCCGCGGCCGATTGCCCCGGTGGGGCGCCCGCCTCGGCCGCGGCGGCCGTGCCCGTCTAGCGCCGCGTCTCCCTTAAGCTGGCCTTAATCTCAGCAGGGCCTCGTCGCCGCCGTTCGGCGCAACGATGATTTGAGGGACGGGGCGGCACGCATGTGGATCGTCAAATACGCGATCAGCCATCGCCATAGCATTGGCGTGCTCGCCATTCTGCTTCTGCTCGTGGGCACGCTCTCGGGGCGCGGCATGTCGACGGACATCCTGCCGCCCGTCAACATTCCCGCCATCAACGTCATCTGGACCTACCAGGGCCTCAATCCGCAGGAGATGGCGAGCAAGCTCACCTCGTTCAGCGAGCTTGCGATCATGAACAACGTGGACAACCTGCGCGAGGTGCGCTCGGAGACGATCAACGGCGTGGGGATCGTGCGCGTTGCCTTCCAGCCGGGGACGGATGTGACTTCGGCGTTCTCGCAGGTGACGTCCGTCAGCCAGACCATTCTGCGGCGCATGCCGGCCGGCACCAATCCGCCGCTGATCGTGCCTTACGTGCCGTCGAGCGTGCCGATCATCCAGCTCGTGCTCGCCTCCGATACGCTGACGGATGGGGCGCTCTACGATTATGCGCGCCTGCAGCTTCGCGCGCAGATCCAGTCGATCCGCGGCATCCGCCTGACGCTGCCTTATGGCGGAGCCTCGCGGCAGGTGATGATCGATCTCAAGCCGGAGGCGTTGCAAGCCTACGGGCTCTCCGCGGCGGATATCGCACGCGCGACCACCACGCAGAACCTGACGCTTCCTTCGGGCGCGCTTCGCGTCGGCACGCGCGAGATTACGATCACCACCAATGCCAGCCCGGAGACGGTGGCGGCCTTCTCCGATCTCCCGCTGCGCTCCGTCGACGGCCGCGTCGTCCGCGTGTCGGAGGTCGCGAGCGTGCGGGATGGCCAAGCCGTGCAGAGCAACGTCGCGCGGCTCAACGGCCAGAACGCGGTGATCGTATCGATCCTCAAGCTCGGCGACGCCTCGACGCTCGACATCATCCGCCAGATCAAGGACCGCCTTCCGGAGCTGCAGGCGGCGGCGCCCGAAGGCATCACCATCGCGCCGGTGTTCGACCAATCCGTCTTCGTCGAGCGGGCGATCCACAACGTGGCCGTGGAGGCCGTCGTCGTCGGCCTGCTGGTGGCGTTCGTCGTGCTCGTGTTCCTCGCGAGCTGGCGCTCCTCGCTGATCGTGCTGACGTCGATCCCGCTGGCGCTGCTCGCCTCCGTGACGGGCCTCGCGCTCATGGGGCACACTTTCAACCTGATGACGCTCGGCGGATTGATGCTCGCGATCGGCATTCTCGTCGACAACGCGCTCGTCGAGATCGAGAACATCAACCGCAACCTCGAGAAGGGGCTCCCGCTCGATGGCGCGGTGCTGACGAGCGCGAGCGAGGTCGCCTTCCCCGAGTTCGTCTCGACGCTCTCGATCTGCATCGTGTTCTCGCCGCTGTTCCTGCTCACGGGGACGGCCGCGTTCGTGTTCATTCCGCTGGCGCTCGCTGTCGTGTTCGCGATGGCGGCGTCCTATCTCCTGTCGCGCACGCTCGTGCCGACGCTCGCAACGCTGATGCTCTCGGAGGGAGCGTCGCATGCGGCTGGCGGCACGGGTTTCCTCGGGCGCTTCTCAGCAGGGGTCGAGGCGCTGCTGCGGTTTCTCGAGCGCTTCGTTGCGGCCCTGGCGGCGCTTCTGCTGCGCTGGAAGGTCATTCCGCTCGCGGGGCTCGTATTTGCGCTCGCGCTGGGCGCGATCTCGGCCCGCAACCTCGGCCGCGAGTTCTTTCCCGAGACGGATGCCGGCATGATCCGGCTCTATCTGCGCGCGCAGACCGGCCTGCGCCTCGAGGAGACGGCGCAGACGTTTGCGGAGGTGCAGCGCGAGATCCGCAACGTCATTCCGGCGGACGAGGTGAGGTTCATCGCGGAGAACATCGGCAGCCCCGAGCCGATCAATCTCGCGTGGGTGGAGAGCGGCGTGATCGGTTCGTTCGACGGCGAAATGCTGATCCAACTTGCGGAGCGTCATGCGCCGACGGTCCTTTACGTGGCGCGCATCCGGGAGATGCTGGCGGCGAAGTTCCCGGCGCTTACGGCCTATTTCCGGCCGGCCGACGCTACGTCGCAGACGCTCGCAGGCTCCGCTCAGACGGCGATCGAGGTGCGTCTCATCGGCCGCGACGGGCTCGGCAACGCGGAGATCGCCCGCGATCTCATGGCCGGCATGCGTAAGATCCCGGGTGCGGTGGACATCACGCTGCGCCAGGTGCGGGATCTGCCATCCTATTATCTCGAGATCGACCGCGTGCGCGCGCTCCAGATCGGCGTGACGCCGCAGGATGCTGCGACCGCGCTGCTGGCGGCGCTCGGCGCCTCGGGTACGGTTTCGCCGAATTTCTGGGTCGATCCCAATCAGGGCGTCTCCTACACCGTGCAGGTGGTGGCGCCGCCGTCGAACCTCACCTCGCTCGAGCAGCTTCTCAACACGCCCGTGCGGCCGGCGGCGGGCGGGCAGCCCGTGGCGCTGCGCGCGTTCGCATCGCTCCAGCTTCGCACCATTCCGGCGAACATCGACCGCACGACGCTGCAGCCGACCACGACCGTGCTCGCCAACGTCGAGGGGCGCGATCTCGGCGGCGTTTATGGCGACGTGGCCGCGCTCGTCGATCAGATCAAGGCGCGCCTCAAGCCCGCCAACCGGATCGAGATGGCGGGGCAGGCGCAGTCGATGGAGACGGCGTACTCGGAGATGCTGGGCGGTCTCCTGATGGCGGCGGTGTTCGTCTATCTCGTGATGGTCGTGAACTTCCAGTCGTGGATCATGCCGCTGATCGCGATGGGCGGGCTTCCCGTGGCGATCTCGGGAGCGATGCTCGCCCTCTATCTGACGGGCACGCCGCTCTCGGTGCCGGCCTTGACGGGCCTGATCATGGTGATCGGCGTCTCGACGGCGAACAGCGTGCTCGTCACGAGCTTCGCGCGCGACCGGCTGCTGCAGGGCGTCTTGCCCGCAGTTGCGGCCGTCGAGGCGGCCGAGACGCGGCTGCGGCCCGTGCTCATGACGGCGACGGCGATGATCGTCGGCATCCTGCCGATGGCGCTGGGTGCGGGCGAGGGCGGCGAGCAGAATGCGCCGCTCGGCCGCGCGGTCGTCGGCGGCCTCATCTTCGGCACGTGTGCGACGCTGACGTTCGTGCCGTTCCTTTTCTCGACGTTGGCCGGTCTCGGCCGGCGTATGGCAAGTCCGGCGCCGGGCGAGCGGGAGCCTCAGCCGGCTTCCGCATCCCTTCCGGCGCAACGATCCGGAGCGTGACGATGGGTTTGAAGACAATCGGTGTGATCGGTTTTGCGGTGGCGGGCGTGGCGGGTCTCGCCGCCTGGTCGACGATGCATCCGGACGAGGCAGGGCTCGTGAGCCGGGTGGCCGCGGCCGTCGGGCTCGGATCGGCGACGCCGGCCGGTGCGGCGACACCGCCCGCAGGCCCCGCCGGCAAAGCGGCTGCAAAGGCGCTGCCGCGGACGGTGCGGACGGTTCGGCCCGAGGCGGCGGACGGCACGGCGCCGCTGACGCTGGCGGGGCGCACGGCGCCCGCCGAGCAGGCGCTCATCGCCTCGCGCGCCAGCGGGTTCGTTGCCGAGCGGCGCGTCGATATCGGCGACCGCGTCAAGGCCGGCGACGTGCTCGTCGTCATCGAGGCGCCGGAGGTGGAGCAGGAGCTGGCGCGGGCGCGCGCGGCGATCGACCAGATGAAGGCGCGGCTGGCGCTTGCGAACGCCACGCTCGAACGCGGCGAGAGCCTGGTCGGGAAGGGCCATGTCTCCGTGCAGACGCTCGACGAGCGGCGGGCGGCAAAAATGGTGGCGGATGCGGATCTGGCGGCGGCGCTCGCCGAGGTGAAGCGGCTCGAGGAGGTACAAAGCTTCCAGACCGTGCGCGCGCCGTTCGATGGTGTCGTCGTGGCGCGGCAGGTGGAGCGCGGCGACCGCGTGTCGGCCGAGGCGAGCCAGCAGGGCAGCTATCTTCTGCGCGTCGCGCATATGGATACGCTGAGGGTGGAGATCGACGTTCCACAATCTTACGCGCTGTCCGTCGCGCCCGGCATCGAAGCCAAGGTCTCGTTTGCGGAGCTGCCGGGCCAGATTTTGACCGCGCGCGTCGAGCGGGTCTCGGACCTGATCGATCCCGCATCGAACACGATGCGGGCGGAGCTTCTGATGGCGAACGCGGGGACGCGGATTCCCTCGGGCCTCAGCGGGCAGGTCGTGCTCGATCTGCCGCTGGCGGCGGGGGCGGTGACGGTGCCGACGAACACGCTCATCACGCGCGCCGGGCGGCAGATGGTGGCGACGGCAGATGCGGAGGATCGGGTGGCGCTGAAGCCCGTGGTCGTCGCCAAGGACCTCGGCGAGCGCGTGGTGCTCTCCTCGGGCGTGACGGCGGACGATCGTGTCATCGTCAGCCCGAATGCGCTTCTGCGGCCCGGCGATCCCGTTGCCATCGCGGCGCCGGCGACACGGGCGGCCGATGCGAAATAGAGGCGCCCTGCGCCGGGTGCGCGGACTCGCGGGACAGTCCGCATAAATGCAGCGCAGACGGACGTTTACCAACGCGTAACCCCTGATCCTCTATTTATAGGGATGGTTCGCCATAGGCTCGGCGAGCGGCCCGGCGCGGGCGCTGTCCGTTCGCCAGGTCGCTTCGGGCTGCGGATGGGCCGGGACCGTGTTCCTGCCACACTCGTGTAGGAAGAAGGCTCGATCCTCAAACTGTATTGCGTCAGGGTTGATTCTTGCTCAGGCCGCTCACCCTTCTCTGCCTCCTGTCAGGGGCGACCGCCGCGCTTGCCGATCCGGTGGCGCTCAAGGGCGACGCGTTGAGGGACCTTGCCGGCTCCAAGGTCGAGCTCGATACGCCTCTCGGCACCAAGCTTCCCATTCTTTTCGGCGCAGACGGCCTCGTTTCGGCAGAAGCCGGCGAGCTGGCGCCCATCCTCGGCTCGGCGAAGGACCGCGGGCGGTGGTGGGTCGAGAACGACAAGTTATGCTCGAAATGGTTCCGCTGGTTCGATGCCGAGGTCCGGTGCATTACCGTCTCACGGGACGGCACGCGTCTCTTCTGGAAGAAGGACGACGGCGAGACGGGCACGGCGACGCTCGTCGAGGCGCCGCGTGCCAAACCGCCGCGCGAAGAGGTCGCGGCGACGCAGCCCGCCACGCCTTCGGCCGAGCCTGCACCTCAAGCGGCTTCGGCGCCCGCGGCGGCGCCTCAGGCGGCGGCTGTTGCGTCTCTCGTCGATGACGATATTCCCCTTCCGATCCGTAAGCCCGTGGTGGCGACGGCGTCCGTCGTGCCGGTGGGGCCGCCTGTCTTTGCGGCGGCTGCGATCGGTGGTGCGCCGGGAGCATCTCCCCCGCCTCAGCCGTCCGTGACGCCGGTGCTGATCGCGCGGGCGGCGCCGGACGAGGGGGCTCAGGATTTCTCCGATTATCCGATGATGCGTTTCGGCGGGGCGGGGCTGCTCGAAGCGTCGGCCCGTTTCCGGCTCGAGCGGCCGGCCGCCGGCGCGGCAGTGTCCGATCCGGAAAAAATGGCGAAGGCCGCCGCGCGAACGGTTCCGATGGGCGTTTCGGGAGCAGCCGCTGCGCCGGCGAAAGCGACGTCTTCGGTGAAAACGCTGTTGCCGAAGGAAACAAAGGCGGCCCGCGCGGCGGAGAGGCCGCGGCATGGCTCAGGTGCGCGCGCCGGTGCGCGTGTGGCATCGCACATCGAGACCTCGGCGCTCTACCGCGTTCGCGGGGTGAGCGAGAACGATGTTCTCAATATCCGGCGCGGCCCCTCGGAGACGCACGACCTCGTCGCAACCATTCCGCCGACGGGCCGGCGCGTCGAGGTGACGGGCGCGTGCGAGAAGGGGTGGTGCCCGGTGCGCTACGGATCGGCCAAGGGCTGGGCGCACAGTTTCTATCTGACCGAGGAGAGCCCGCGGCAAGCCTCGTCCAGCGCGGTCTATTTCGCCAAGCCTTAGAGTGCTTCCGGAAAAGTGGGAACCGGTCATGGCGGAGCCATGCGCGGGAAGTGTCCGATAAGAAGCACGATCAAACATCTAGGCTACGGATCGTCTCCGCCGTTCAGTCGTCGCGGTTGACGACTTTTCTTGCTGCGGTGCGCCGTGCGCTGACATGCTTTCCCGTGGCGCGCCGGCGGAACCCGGAGGCTCCGGAGTGGGTTGAGCGGCATGAGCGATCTTTTGAAATATCTGGGCAAGGCGCTGCAGCGCGCCTACGGCTCGGTCGTTCAACTTCCGTTGCCCTGGCGGATGATCGATAAGATCGAGAGCCTCGAGGAAGCCGAGGACGCGGGGCCGGAGCCCGGCTCCGATGTGACTCTCAGCGGACGGACAGACTCTGCCGCTCGCCCGGAGAGCGCCGCGCGCTCGGGTTCCGTCGCACCGTCCGCACCGTCGCGCGATGGTCCTCAGAAAATCTAGGCACAAGCCGCTTTCAATCTGCGCTCCGCGGAATGTCGCCACATTTGCTTGGTCCTTGGATCCTTGTGGTCGAAAGGGGGGACGGGTTGGTGAGATGGTGGCTAACGGTCGTCGCGGCCTCGATTGCGTTCGGGGGCGTGGCCATCGCGTTTGGGAGCGGCGCACCCGTGTGGGCGGCCAGCTCCATGGAGCGTACGCTGATGAAGCTCGATCCCGAGGAGCGTGCGCATCAGGTGTGTGCGATCAAAGGGCTCGAGACCTTGCGGCGGCGCGACAAGCGCCTGTCGAGGGCCGACCGGCTGATGCCCGACACGTTCAAGCGCGCGCTCTTCGCGGACAACATCGTCACCGCAAAAGGTGCGGCCGTCCGCAGCGATAAGCATTGGTATGCTCTCACGTTCCGCTGCACGGTCTCGAGCGATCAGCTCAAAGCCGTCGATTTCGATTTCGAGATCGGAGACGAAGTTCCCCGCGACCGCTGGGATGACGTCGGGCTCTGGCCCTGAGTTCCCTCATCCGTCTTTTCAGGGCTCCTTCTCCCCATGGGAGAAGAGCGCGCTGTTGGAGCGCTCGCCGTCAGCGCCTCACGCGGGCTCGGGCGTCGGGGCCGGCGTGCGCGGGGCGCGGGCGAGCAGGTCGCGCAGCATCGTCACCACGCGGGAGGCGGGTCCGCGGGCGCCGCACTGAAGACTGATCCGCGCGCCCTCGAACAGGAGAAACACCTCGTCGGCCAGCGCCTCGGGCGTCGTGTAGCGCGCGTCCTCGAACAGCCTCACGAGCTGCTCGCGCTTGCGCCGCTTGTAGCTTTCGATGACGGCGCGGGCCGGGTGGTCCGGCTGCAGCTCGACGGCGGCGTTGGCGAAGGCGCATCCCCGCTCGAAGCGGTTCGTCAGGATCTCCTCGACATGGTCGACCCAGGCGTTGAGCCGGGCCGCCGGCGCGTCGGGGTGGCGGGCCATCAGGCTGGCCCAGACCGCATCGCCCTCGTCCGCCAGCTCGCGGACATAGGCCAGCACCAGCTCGTCCTTGGACTTGAAATGACGGTAAAGCGTCATTTTGTTCGTGTGGGCGGCTTCGGCGATCAGCTCGACGCCGACCGTATGGACGCCGTGGCGGTAGAAAAGATCACGGGCGGCCGCGAGGATGCGTTCGCGCGGAGATGGTAGCTGTGACGTGTCCGCGCGCGGGATGCGGCGATTATGATCGCGGTGATTGGCCATCGCCTCTTGACTGTTCTGGAGCCGGCCGGTACGGGTGTTACCGATCGGTAACATCTAGCACGCGCCGCTCGACGTTGTCATCTGATCTCATACGACGTCTGCACGATTTATCCGCTGACCTCGATTTTCGGTTCCGGTGCGCCCCTCTTTCACCGCGCCGACGTGGTTCAGATCCTAAACTCAATTCCGTTCGCCGCGCCGGAGGCTCCATGTCGTCTCGCCGTTTTGCCGCCGTTTTGCTGATCGGCACCCTTGCGCTGGCAGGGTGCGGCGGCGAGCAGGCGGATGCTCCCGGCGCCGCCGCTCCGCCCGCGCCCAAGGTCACCGTTGCCAAGCCGGTCAAGAAGCTGGTGGGCGACTATGACGAGTATGTCGGCCGTTTCGTGGCCTATGACTTCGTCGAGGTGCGCGCGCGCGTTTCCGGATATCTCGATCAGATCCATTTCAAGGACGGACAGCTCGTGAAGGTCGGCGATCCGCTCTTCACGATCGACCGCCGGCCGTTCGTTGCCGCGCTCGATCGCGCCAAGGCCGCGACCGAGCAGGCCGAGGCGAACCTTGCGTTTGCCGTGTCCGATCTCAAGCGTGGCGAGAGCTTAGTACGCGGCACGACCATCACGCAGCAGACCCTCGACCAGAGGCTTCAGGCCAAACGCGTGGCGGAGGCGTCCGTGACGGCGCAGAAGGCGGCCGTGACGCAAGCCGAGCTCGACCTGCAATTCACGGAGCTCAAGTCGCCGATCTCGGGGCGCATCGGCGATCGGCGCGTCTCGATCGGCAATCTCGTGACGAACGATTCGACGCTGCTCGCCACCGTCGCCTCGATCGATCCGATCCGTTTCGAGTTCATGATGGACGAGGCATCCTACCTCCGCTACCTCGGCGCGGCGACGCGGGCGCAGTCCCAGACCGAGAACCGCGGCATGTCGCTGCCCGTCAAGCTCAAGCTGATCGACGAAAAGGATTTCGTGCACGAGGGTCGGATCGACTTCGTGGACAACGCCATCGACCGTTCGTCGGGCACCATCCGGGGCCGCGCCGAGTTCGCGAACGCCGACGGCAAGCTGACGCCCGGCATGTTCGGGCGGATCCAGATCGCGATCTCGCGGCCGGCGGAAGCCCTCCTCGTGCCCGACAGCGCGATCGGCACCGAGCAGGTGCGCAAGTTCGTCTATGCCGTCTCCAAGGACGACGTCGCCAATCCGAAGTACGTGACGCTCGGCCCGGTCGTGGACGGGATGCGCGTCATCACCGCCGGGCTCGACGCCAACGACACGGTTGTCGTGAACGGGCTGATGCGCGTGCGTCCGGGCGTGAAGGTCACGCCGGAGCAGGCGACGGCGGAAAATCACGTCGGCGAGAAGGTCGTCGGCACGAATTAGAGCGTCCGATCGGATCGGGCGGGCTCAATGGATCGCATTTTCCTGCGGCGCGCCGGGCTCGGTGTGCCGGGAGATGCACGAGGAGCGCGTGCACGTGCGTCCGGCCGCGGCCGGCTCGGCCCCGTGGTGCGCTGAAACGCGACAGGCAGACATCTCATGCGCTTCTCCCACTTCTTCATCGATCGGCCGATCTTCGCGAGCGTCATCTCGATCATCTTCGTCATCGTGGGCGGCGTGGCGCTCTCGCGTCTTCCTGTCGCGCAATATCCCGAGATCGCGCCGCCGGTCGTGAACATCACCGGCCAGTATCCCGGCGCGAGCGCCGAGGTGGTGGCCTCCACCGTCGTGGCGCCGCTCGAGCAGCAGATCAACGGCGTCGAGCGGATGCTCTACATCTCGTCGAACTCGACCGGCGACGGGCGCTTCTCGATCTCGGTGACGTTCGATCTCGGCACCGATCTCGATACCGCCCAGGTGCAGGTGCAGAACCGCGTGGCGATCGCGCAGCCGCGCCTCCCCGCCGACGTGCGCAACATCGGCGTGACGGTGGCCAAGGCCTCGCCCGACATGCTGATGGTGGTGCATCTCTTCTCGCCCGACCAGTCGCGCGATACGCTGTTCATGTCGAACTACGCCAGCGTCAACGTGGTGGACGTGCTGAGCCGCACGGAGGGCGTCGGCTCGATCACCGTGTTCGGCAGCCGCGACTACTCGATGCGCATCTGGCTCGATCCGGATCGTCTCCAGTCTCTGGCGATGACGTCGAACGACGTCGTTACCGGGCTGCAGCGGCAGAACGTGCAGGTGGCGGCAGGCGTGCTCAACCAGCCGCCGATCGAGCAGCCGGGGGCGTTCCAGATCGCGGTGCAGACGCAAGGGCGCCTCGCCGATCCCGAGGAGTTCGGCAATATCATCGTGAAGCAGAGCGGGGACGCGGTCGTCCGGCTCAAGGATGTGGCGCGGGTGGAGCTGGCCGCGCTCGACTACGGCGTCAACTCCTACCTCGATACCAACCCGGCGGTGGGTCTCGGCGTGTTCCAGCTTCCGGGATCGAACGCGCTCGATACGGCGGAGCGCATCAAAGCCGCCATGGAAGGGCTCTCGAAGAGCTTCCCGAAAGGCCTCCAGTACGCCATCATCTACAACCCCACCGAGTTCATCCAGCAGTCGGTCGATGCGGTGTTCAACACCATCCTCGAAGCGGTGGTGCTGGTCGTGCTCGTCGTCATCGTGTTCCTGCAGACGTGGCGGGCGGCCATCATTCCGATCGTCGCCATTCCGGTCTCGCTGATCGGCACCTTCTTCCTGCTCGCGGCGTTCGGGTTCTCGCTCAACAACCTGTCGCTGTTCGGGCTCGTGCTCGCGATCGGCATCGTGGTCGACGATGCGATCGTCGTGGTGGAGAACGTCGAGCGCAACATGGCGCTCGGCATGGATCCGCGCGAGGCGTCCTTCCGGACGATGGAGGAGGTGGGCGGCGCGCTCGTCGCGATCGCGCTCGTGCTCTCGGCGGTGTTCGTGCCGAGCGCCTTCATCACCGGCATCTCGGGCGAGTTCTACCGTCAGTTCGCGCTCACGATCGCGGGCGCGACGGCGATCTCGCTCATCGTGTCGCTGACGCTCTCCCCGGCGCTCAGCGCGTTGCTGCTCAAGCCGCACGAGGCGGGCCACCGCAAGGAAAGCCTGCTGATGTGGCCGGTGCATGCCTTCTTCCGGGCCTTCAACTGGAGCTTCGAGAAGCTCGCGGGCGGCTACAGTTGGGCGGTCGCGCGCATGGTGCGCTTCGCGGCGGTGATGCTGGTCATCTACGTGGGCCTGCTCGCCTTCGGCATGAACGAGTTCCGCAAGACGCCCGTCGGCTTCATTCCCGCCGTCGACGGCGGCTATCTGATCACCGTCACACAGCTTCCGCCGGCCGCTTCGCTCGCGCGCACGAACGAGGTGAACGCGCGCGCAGTGGAGCTGTCGCTACAAGTGCCGGGCGTGGAGCATGCGGTCAACATCGTCGGATTCTCGGGCGCGACGCGCACGAACTCCTCGAATGCGGGCGCGGTGTTCGTGGTGCTGAAGCCGTTCGAGGAGCGGGCGGCCGATCCGAACCTTTCGGCGCAATCCATCCAGAAAGCTCTGCTCGCGAAGTTCTCGACCATCCAGGATGCGATGGTGCTCGTCATCGCGCCGCCGCCGGTGCGCGGCATCGGCAGCGCGGGCGGCTTTCGCATGATGGTGCAGGACCGCACGGGCGCCGGCCCGGCGGCGTTGCAGCAGGCGGTCGGGGCGATGATGGCAAAAGCCAACGAGACGCCGGGGCTCAGCCAGGTCTTCTCGATGTTCGAGACCTCGACGCCGCAGCTCTATCTCGACATCGACCGCGTGAAGGCGCAGATGCTGGGCGTGAACGTGTCCGACGTGTTCACGGCGCTGCAGACCTACCTCGGCTCGGCCTACGTCAACGACTTCAACCTGCTCGGGCGCACGTTCCGCGTGACGGCGCAGGCCGACGGCGATTTCCGATCGAACAGCAAGGACGTGCTCAAGATCCGCGTGCGCAATGCGGCGGGCGATGCGGTGCCGCTCGGCACGTTCACGACGGTTCAGGACATCTCCGGGCCGTCACGCGTGCCGCGCTACAACCTCTATCCGGCGGCCGAGCTCGATGGCTCGGCGGCGCCGGGCTACTCGCAGGGCCAGGCGATCGACCTCATGCAGAAGGTCGCAAGCGAGGTTCTGCCGCAGGGCTTCAGCTATGAGTGGACCGAGCTCGCGTACCAGCAGATCCGCGCCGGCGATACGGCCGTGTTCGCGTTCGCGCTCGGCGTCGTCTTCGTGTTCCTGGTGCTGGCGGCTCAGTTCGAGAGCCTGACATTGCCGCTCGCTGTCATCTTGATCGTGCCGATGAGCCTGATCGCCTCGATCACGGGCGTGATCCTGCGCGGACAGGACAACAACATCCTGACGCAGGTCGGCTTCATCGTGCTCATCGGACTTGCGGCCAAGAACGCCATTCTGATCGTCGAGTTCGCGGCCCAACTCGAGGCGCAAGGCAAGAGCCGGCACGAAGCCGCGACGGAGGCCTCACGCCTGCGCATGCGGCCCATCGTGATGACGTCTCTGGCGTTCGTTCTCGGCGTCGTTCCGCTGGTGTGGGCGACAGGGGCGGGTGCGGAGCTGCGCCAGGTCCTGGGCACGGCCGTGTTTTCCGGCATGATCGGCGTGACGGTGTTCGGCCTGATCTTCACGCCGGTGTTCTATGTCGTGTGCCGGTGGCTCGGCGGGCTCTTCACGCGCAAGCGCCTGGCGTCCGATCCTCCCGCCGCTCCGGCGGAATGACCGACGAAGACAAAGCCCGCCGGAGACATCCGGCGGGCTTTTCGTTTTTGTCGGCGGGGCCGTTTGCTCACGTTGCGTTGCGGAAGCTCACGGCGAGGGCCGCGCGGGCCTGGGTGACGGTGTGCTCGGGAGACTGGCCGGCGTCGATTCGCGTCCATGTGATCGGCCCGATGTCGCGCTCCCACTGGTTGCGCACCACGGTCGCGTCGGAATCCGAAGGGTCGTCCTCGCGGGCCTCGACGCGTGCGATCTGCGTCTCGAGCGCGGCTTCGAGCCAGAGCCCGTGGAAATCGGCGCCGGCCTCCCGCGCGATCTCTGCGAGGCGCTCGCGCTCGGCGGGTTTCGCGGAGACGGCGTCGAAGATCACGGTATAGCCGGCCGCCAGCGCGCGCGCGGTCTTGGCGTAGAGGCTCGCGTAGACCGCGTCGGAGGATTCCTCTGAGTAATGGTCGGGCGTGAGGCGCTGGGTCTCGGGAACCTCGAACAGGCGCTTGCGCTCGATGTCGGTGCGCAGCACCAGCGCGCCGGGCGCGTGGCCGATGCGCGGCGCGAGACGGGCGGCGAGGGTGGATTTTCCCGTGCCCGAAAGGCCGCCCACGGCGATGAGCGCGGGCGTGTGCGGATGCAGGTAGTCGATCGCGGCGCGGATGTAGACGAGCGCGTCGGCCGTCTCCGGATGGTAATAGCTCGATTGGCGGGCCCGCTGCAGCGCCACCATGCCGCGAATTCCGGCGCGGATGGCGAGGAACAGAGGCATCGCGGCGAGCCCTTCGATCTCGCCGCCCGTGGGCTCGTCGGCCACGTAGGCGTTGAGAACGGCGTTGGCGGCCTCGCGGTGGCCGCGCACGTCGAGGTCCATCAGCAGGAAGGCGAGGTCGTAGAGCACATCCGTGGTGGCCAGGGTCTCGTCGAACTCGAGGGCGTCGAACGCCGTCGGATGGCCGCCGATCAGGACGATGTTGCCGAGGTGGAGATCGCCATGGCAGCGGCGGACCTTGCCCGCCGCGCTGCGGGCCTCGAGCAGGGGCCACAAGCGCGCCGCATCCTCGCGGCAGCGGCACGTGAAGACGGCCACTTCGGAGGCGAGCGCGGGGGGTGCGATCTCGGTCATGCCGCTGGCGAGGCCGTCTACGGTCTCGCAGATCAGGCGGGCACCGGAGGCGTCGGGGATGGGCGGAAGCGTGCGATGGTAGCGCGCGACCATGTCCGCCAGCGCGCGGACGAGGGCCAGGGGAAGGGGGCCGTGCTCCGCCTGCCGCGCCAGCAGATCCTTCTGGTCGAACCGCGTCATGATCAGTGCGTAGTCGACGATGTTGTCGGTTGTGTTGAAGGCGAGGGCGCCAGTCTCGTCGCGGCCGATCGAGACCAGGGTGCCGTAAATGCCGGGGGCGTGATCGCTGTTGAGGTCCAGCTCGCGCTTCAGGGCTTGATGGCGCAGGGCCAGTGTCGAGAAGTCGAGGAAGGGCAGGCGGACGCGCTTCTTGGTCTTGATCGCTTTGCGGCCGACCAGGAACACGCGCGCGGCGTGGGTCTCGACGATCTCGACGGAGCCCGGGCCCTCGGCGTAGGAGCGCGGATCGGAGAGGAAGACGATCAGCTCTTGCTCTTCGCCGGCCGCATCCTGCGGCTTGCGGGACGGATTGTCCGCGGACATGGGGTCAGGTTCCGGAGCGCGCCGCGCCGCGCGTGGCGGCGGTGGTGGCGCTCGGGCTGGTTGCGGCCAGGAGGCGGAAACGGCGTTGGATGGCGAATGGCGCGATCACGATCTCCTCCCTTCGGACGATATCTTTCGCCCGCGTCATGGCCGGGCAGGTTCGGGTGCATCGCGCATGCGCCTCGGATTGACAAGAAGTTTATCTGGGGACGGTTGCGGTCGCGGGCGTTATTTTGTCCGGAACCGGACGGGTGCCTCTGGATCGCGCGCCGCTCGGCGTTTGATCCGAGGCTGCGATGATGATTTGATCGGTGGTCCGTCCGATCGGGGGGCGCGGACGGACCTCTGCCGCATCCAGCGTCTCCCGCGCCATGCGAGAGCTATCGCCGCAATGAAAAAGCCCAAGTCAGCCGCAGCCGCGGCGCGCCGGAAGCCGATCGGGACGAAAGGTCCGCTGTCGCGGGCGGCCATCCGCCTCCGCATCGTCTTTCCTGCGGAGCGGCAGATCGGGCCGGGCAAGGCCGATCTGCTCGAAGCGATTGCGCGCACGGGCTCGATCTCGTCGGCCGCCCGCGATCTCGGCATGTCGTACCGCCGGGCGTGGCTTCTCGCGGACGAGATGAGCCGCCTCTTCAAGCGGCCCATTCTCACGACGGCCGCAGGCGGCTCTCACGGCGGGGGCGCATCGCTGACGGAATTCGGCACCGCCATTCTCGCCGCCTACCGCCGGATCGAGGACCGCGCGGCCGAGGTGGCGTTCGCCGAGCTGGCCGCTTTCGAGCAGGATCTCAACGACGTGTGAGAAGCGGCGCTATTTCACAGACGAGAAGCCTTCGTCCTCGAATGTCGCCGTTGCCTCGGGTGACGAGAGGTAGGCAAGAAAGGCCCGCGCTTGCGGGTGCGTCGCCGTGGCCGTCAGCGCAATCGGATAGACGATGGGCGGATGGCTGTCGGCCGGGAAGGTGTCCAGCACCTTGACGTTGGGATCGCTGTTGGCGTCCGTGCGGTAGACGATGCCGAGCGGCGCCTCGCCGCGCGAGACGTAAGTGAGCGCGACGCGGACATTCTCGGCGCCCGCGACCTTGGGCGCGACCTCGTCCCATACGCCGAGGTGCGTGAGGGCGGCTTTCGCGTAGCTTCCCGCCGGGACGGACTGGGGATCGCCCATGGCGAGACGGCTGTCGCCCAGGGCGGCGGCGAGCGGGAACCCCTTCTCGATCTTGATCGCCTGCTCGCTGTCTTTCGGCGCGATCAGAACGAGCGTGTTGGCGAGCAGGTTCTTGCGCGAGCCGACGTCGATCAGCTTGCGCTCGGCGAGCCAGTCCATCCATTTGAGGTCGGCGGAGATGAAGAGGTCGGCCGGCGCGCCGGCGTCGATCTGCTTGGCGATGGCGGATGAGGCTGCGAACGAGAGCGTGACCTTGGTGTGGCCGGCTGCCGTCCACGCCTTGCCGATGGTCTCGAGGGCATTCTTCAGGCTTGCCGCAGCGAAGACGACAATCGGCTTCGTCTCGGACGCGGCATCCACGCTCGGGCGCGCGTCCTGGGCGCTCGCGAGGGACGTGCCCGCCAAGAGAAGTGCGATGGCGTAGGTGGCAAAGCGGGACAGGCGGCGCATGACGGATCCTGTGGCGTGGCTATATCTGCGTGGATACAGCCGGCGCGGCCTGACCCTGTCAAGCGTCCCCGGTGGTGCCGAACGGGCGTCGCCACGGTTTTCTGCCATGCACGCCGATGATCGTGGTCCGCGTCTCCGTGATGACGGAGGCGATCTGTTCCTTGGACCTTGCGAACGCGTGGGATCTTTGGGGGGCGTCCCCCAGAGGGGACGACGAAGGGAGTGGTGCCGGCGGCAGGATCGGGAGCGAGCTGCGCCGGCACCACAAGCAAACGACCACCCGTGCTCTAGGGTCGGGGAGGGGGGGCGGGTGGTGCTTGCGTCACAGAGCGCCCTTGGGGCGTTCTGGGCGACGAAGGCGTCTGGCGACTGTCCCTCGCGCTAGGGGAGAACGTGTCATGCCTCGGCCGGTTCCAAGCTCTTTCCGCAGGGTCTCGTCCCCGTTCCCGAACCTGCCGGACGGGCCGGAATCGCGCGCGCCGCCTCCCGCTCCGCTGCTGACCGTCTCGTAACGTCAGCGGGTTAGGCTGCGCCTCGCATCTGGTGGTACTTTCCGCCCGTTGGCCGCGTTGAGGTCCGATTGGCCAGTCGGCCACCCCTTGCGGGGGCGGCAGGGTCTTATGTTGACATGGGCCTAAGCAGCAGGATTGGATTGGTGGTTGCTCTCCCTCGGTGGCGGACGAGCTGGCGATGGGAGGCAGGTCTGGCAACGCGATGTGTTGGCGTGTCACAGGCGCGATTGCCGGTTATCCGTTGGCTGGGACCCATGCCGAGGCTGGTCGCCGCGCCGGCTCGGGTGGCCGGCGTGGGATACGAGGATCGGGCGGGCAAGGTCTGAGGGATTTTAGTCGATGAGCACTTCGAAATCGGTGGGGTCGGCCGACATGGCGACAGGCGAAACCCATGACAGCGGCGAGCCGGCCGCGACGATCGATGCCGCCATTCAGGGGAGCCTGGGGCGCAAGCTTCGCGAAAGCTACGAGGAGGTTGTAAAGGAGGCGGTGCCGGATCGTTTCCTGCAGCTTCTCAATCAGCTCAAGAAGTCCGAGGATACTGGGAAGACGGGCGAGGGCTGACGATGGCCGGGGCTGACTTCGAGCGGGATCTGATTGGTGCGATTGCGCACTTGCGCGCGTTCGCCCGCTCGTTCGCGAACGATCCGCAACGGGCCGACGATCTCGTCCAGGAGACGCTCGTCAAGGCGTGGAACAGCCGGGATTCCTTCACCCCCGGCACCAATTTCCGCGCGTGGCTTTTCACGATCCTGCGCAACGTCTACTTCTCGCAGCATCGCAAGTTGCGCCGTGAGGTGGACGATCCGGACGATCAGTATCAGAATTCGCTCGCGGTCCAGCCCGAGCAGTACGGCCATCTCGACCTCGCCGATTTCCGCTCGGCGCTGGGCACGCTGCCGCCCGATCAGCGCGAGGCGCTCGTGCTCGTCGGCGCGGAAGGGTTTTCCTACGAGGAGGCGGCGCAAATCTGCGGCTGTGCCGTGGGAACGATCAAGAGCCGAGTGAACCGCGCGCGCAACCGCCTGGTCGAGATGCTCGACGATCCGGATCTGAGGCCCGGCGGGACGGCCGAATCCCATGGTGCACCGGGTAAAAGTCTCAAAGATACCGCGCGCGGCGGTTAGACGGCTTGGCATAGGATCTTGATTTCACTGGCTGATTTTTGGTCGGAACTTTAGACCGCTTGCAGACGTTAATCACTAGGGCCGTGGAACGGATGCCGAGGGGCGTCCGCAACGTAGGGAGAACCTCAATGTCGCTCGCTGAGACGATTGCGCCGCAGCTGCCTTATCTCAGGCGGTTTGCCCGGGCGCTGACCGGCAGCCAGGAAAGCGGCGATGCTTATGTGGTGGCCACGCTCGAGGCGCTGGTCTCCGATCCGTCGAGCTTTCCGGAAGGGCCTCTGAAGCGCATCGGTCTCTACAAGTGCTTCCTCAAGGTCTGGAATTCGGTGAGCCTCAATCGTCAGCCGGCCGAGCCGAAGACGCAGGCCGACCGCAGCCTCGAGGCGATCACGCCGTTGCCGAGGCAGGCTTTTCTGCTGGCCTCGGTGGAAGGGTTCACCACGCAGCAGATCTCGGAGATCCTCGACTGCTCGGTTGCGGAGGTCACGGGCCTCATCGAGGAGGCGGGCGAGCAGATCGCCGAGCAGACCGCGACCGATGTTCTGATTATCGAGGACGAGCCGCTGATCTCGATGGACCTCGAATCCCTCGTGAAGGGCCTGGGGCACCGCGTGTCCGGGATCGCCCGCACGCATCGCGAGGCGCTGGCCGAGGTGCGGAAGAAGAAGCCGGGGCTCGTGCTCGCCGACATCCATCTCGCGGACGGCAGCTCCGGTCTCGATGCCGTGAACGAGATTCTGCTCAGCTTCACCGTTCCCGTGATCTTCATCACGGCGTTCCCCGAGCGTCTGCTCACCGGCGAGCGTCCCGAGCCGACCTTCCTGATTACCAAGCCGTTCGAGCCGAACACGGTGCGTGCGCTGGTGAGCCAGGCGTTGTTCTTCGGCACGAGCGCCCATTTCCCCGAGACGGCCGCGGGTGCCAGCGAGCGCGGCCGGTATACGGACAGTTCGTCCGCGCGCGCGGCCCGGAGTTGACGGAAGGTCCGGTGGCCTTTCGGTTCGCGAATGGTTAGGATGACGCGGCTCGGGCCGGGCCGGCAGCCGTTGCGCGCCCGGCAGCGCAAAGCGGCTTCTACCCTTCGTGGGGCTGTATCTCCATGCAGGACATTGATCCTCTGCAGGACTGTGATCCCCTTGCAGGACTGGGCCAATCGTGCTGCGCGGGGCTTTGTGGGCGAGGGGCCGCGGGATGTCCCCGCTTCGTATCTGAGCGTGATGATCCGCAACGGATGGACCTTGAATGGCGCGAGTTCTTGTTGTCGATGACGAGGCGCTCATTGCGATGATGCTCGGGGATCTGCTGTCCGAGTACGGTCATGAGACCGTGGGGCCCGCTTATTCCGAGAGCCAGGCGCTGGATCTTCTGAACGGCGCCCAGATCGATGCCGCGATCCTCGACGTGACGCTTGGCGATCATGACTCTTTCGCGGTGGCGCGGGCTCTGCGTGGCCGGGGCGTGCCTTTCGCGTTCGCGACGGGTCACGGATCGCACGCCATGCCGGATGATCTGCGCGATTGCACGACGGTGTCGAAGCCCTTCGACTTCGATGTCGTCCGCCGGCTCGTGTCCGAGCTGCTGGCACAGCGAAATAACGTTTAGAGCCTGTCGGATTATTCGCTCGGCCCCCACCTGTGGAATGCTGTCGCCGTTCCTTCTCCCTTGGGGAGAAGGTGCCGCGTCGAGCCGGAGGCTCGCAATCGAAAGACGCGGCGGATGAGGCGGCTTTTGGTGCTCAAAACGCCAGTGAGGGCGCTAGGTCACTCCTGCTCCGTTCAGGCGAGACGCCGTGGCGTGGTGAAGTGCGCGAGATGGCCGCTCGCCGGCTCGATTTCTTGCCAGGATGCCGCCTCGAATGTCAGCACGGCGAGCGCGCCCGTCGGGAACTCCTGGGCCAACGCGGCGAGGCGCTTGCGATCGCCATGTCCCACCAACTCGAGCGCGAGCGCATGCAGGCCCGGGTTGTGGCCGACGACGAGGATGTGCCGTGCGTCAGGATTGGCGCCGGTGAGGGCCGCCCGGATCGCCGAGGGCGCGGCGAGATAGAGCGCTTCATCGTAAACGATCTGCGGCGGGGCGGTGGCGAGCTCGGCCAGCAGCAGCGCGAGGGTCGCGCGTGTGCGCATGGCGTCGGAGCACAGAATGAGATCGGGCTTCAAATCCTCTTTGCGGAAATAGCTTGCGAGCAAGGGCACCGCTTTCGCGCCGCGCTTGGCGAGCGGGCGGTCATGGTCGTCGAGCTGCGGATCGGCCCAGCTCGACTTGGCGTGGCGCAGAAGGGACAGGGTCAGCATGGCGAAGGGTTTTCCGATTGGGGCGACACAGTCTTGTGTCGCACGGGGTGTGCGACTATTGGATGTGGCGTTGCCGCCCAGTCTATATAAGGACTGGGTGACGGCCCCGTAGCTCAGTTGGATAGAGCATCAGATTCCTAATCTGAGGGTCGCAGGTTCAAATCCTGCCGGGGTCGCCATTCCCGAACAAAAGAGAGAACCCCGGGTGGGGTCTTTCCGAGGTCCTGTGCCGCGGCCCTTGCCAGGACGGCCTTGGAGCCTGTGATCCGGATTTCCTTGTCGCTGACACTGACCTCCTTCATGGCCAGCCGGGCATAAGCCTGCCGCAGCTCCGGCGGGCCGTGGTGGAGTTGATCCAGCAGCAGGGCTGCCAGCTTCTCGACTTTCTCCGGGGTGATGGCGGGCTCCCCGCTCATGATCCGCCTCAGCCGGTCCTTGTTCTCGTCCGCACGGCTGGCGGACGATTTCAGATAGCCGGCCAGAAGGGCATGCAGCTGCATACCTCAAATAGGGTACGAAAGCGTAGCGGAGGTTCCCCGCCCATTCAAAGGTTTTGCCGCTCCACTGTCGTTGCGGCGCATCCACACTGGCGTCGCCATGATCTTGGCGATCAGCTCGGCTTGCCGGTTCACGCCGGTCTTGGCAAACACGTTCTTGAGATGGACGCGGACGGTGTCGATCGTGATGTCGAGATCCTCTGCGATGTCCTTGAGTGCTCGCCCCTGAACCAGACGCTCGCACACCCGCGCTTCGGCAAGCGTGAGGCCAAACAGGCGCTGCAATAGGTCTGCCGGAGCTTCCTGCGGCTCCTCGGGGAGTGAGACGAAGAGCATGGCGAGCGGCCGGTCGAGCCCGCCGATTTGACGCGGCGTGCTATGCCAGAGCGTGCCGGCCAGGAGCGGAAGCGGCTCGCGGCCCGACGGTCGCGTGACGGACAGCGCCTCGCCCGGTGGAATGGCCCCCGTCCGCGCCTTGGCTAGGGCGCTGCGGACGATCCGGCGCAATGCGGTGTCCTGCTCGGGATCGTGAAGTCTGATGAGCCCGCCGTGAACAGAAACGCCGTCATCCAGCTCGATGATGCGCTGGCCGGCCGCGTTGGCGTGCACAAGGCGTGCCCCATCGTCCACGATCAGGATTCCCATGGCGATGGCGTCGAGTGCGTCGAGGGCGATGCGATTGGCAAAGTTGATCCGCGCCAAGTGCTCGCTGAGCCGGATCGCCTGCTTGAGATAGGGAATGAGCTCGCCGAACGTCGCGACGTCGTCCTCGTGGAAATGGCTGGACTGCTTGCCGCGGAACACGCCGAGCATGATCAGCGAGCCGTCGTCCTCCCGCAGGCTGACGACGAGGGAGTACTCGACGTCAGCGACGTCCAGCATATCCCTGATAGACCTTGGAATTATGCAGCTCCGTTTAGCTAATCTCCAGCCGGCACGAAAGCGGCCGCCCGGGGAAGCGCTCGAGGAAATGCACGCGCGGGTCGGTCGGCATCAGCTCCGCGAAGTGCTGCTCGAAGCGGGCGAGCGCGGTGCCGAGGTTCGGCTCCTCGCCGACGCAATAGGTTTGAAGCAGCACCTCGTCATAGCCGTACAGCGCGGAGAGGTTGAGCACGCTCTCGCGCGGTTGGACGCGCACGATCTAGGAGCTTTTGGCCTCGAACGCAGCGGCGAGTTCTTTAAGGAAGACCGGCCACTTCTCGGCATCGATGGCCGCGTCGTAAAGATGCCGGATGGCTGGCAGAATCTTGGCTGGGTTGGCAACGCTTTGCGTCCTGTCGCCCCCGAGTATTCGACCCCCACGGGATATGTATATCCTCAGCTCAGAGAGAATAGCGCAGCTTTCCACGTCCTCCAATCCGGCATCTACCCTATTCAGGGGATGCGTGGGGTTATCGCTGGTGTCAGCATCAGCACGTTTCTCAGCGAGCGAGCAGTGTGGTCGACAGCCTACCGCTTCAACTGACGAAGGCCGAGTGAGTCGTAAAGAAACTGACAATCGCCCAGGGTGAACTGTAGCGCTGCATCACCCGCCGTAATCCGGGGCGTCAGTTCGCTGTTGAGATCGACGCCCTTCAACCAGTGCTGGGGTACAGTTAAGACACGAATCTCCTTCCCGAATGGCCCATACGTTCGATCAGGCAGAGAGACCAAGACATCGTCAGCACCGAGGCGCGTGCCGATCCGTTCGTCCGTCGGAAACCCCACCGCGTCATGATCGAACCCGTGATCCCAAGGTAGGCGCGCACCCTGGGCTATATAGGCTTCAGCTGCTTTCTGACCGTCGTTGTCCTGACGTGCGCGCTGCCAGCCTGGGTCCCGCTTTTTGAGTTCGCCAGTCAGGGCATCAAGGGCGAGGGGATGCGTAGCCCACTCGACGAGTTTCCGGTTCATGGCCGGTATTTTCCAAGCAGGATTGTCGTGGATCATGCGGCGGGTTGCCTCCAGCACGACGAGATCCCGATAGGGACCATGGTCGCCACCCATCCCAAAATCGGCACGTGAGAGAAGTGGTGTTAGATCTCCCGGGGTTAGTACGATAACACGCGGGTGCTCGAAGCGTGGAGGACGGAGGTTCTTCTCATGGCGGTGCAGCCGACCGATCCGTTGCAAGAGAACATCGGCCGGGCACAGGTCGGTGATCAGGAAATCGGCACAAATGTCGAGGCTCTGCTCGAGGGTCTGCGTCCCGATCAGTACCAGCCCCTTCGTGCCTCGCGCCTCTTTCATTTGCAATTCGATGATGGCATCGAGCAGTTCGCGATCCTCGCGCGCAAAGCGGCCGTGATGCAGTGTCGGCACGCCCTCGCACCGAAAGAGCGCCGGATGGTTTGGCGCAAGCGAGAACAGCGCCTCGGCGGTCGCGACTGCGGCGCGCTGGAGGTTGCGAACCACGAGCACCTTGGCGCCTTCTTCGGCGGCATCGAGCGCCAAACGGGCGATCGCACCGGGATCATCGATACGCGGATCAAGTGTGAGCGCAACTTCTTTTGTGCGACTGGATCCCTCGAAGGGTTTGGGCTCGGGATCGCGTGACGTCGAGATGGCCGGATAGGCGATCGTTTCGAGTTGGGCGACCGACTGGTCGTCGCGCGCTTTGAGCCCGAGCAACCTGCGGCGCGCCGTCGAGCCCAGCGTCGCCGAGAGCAGCAGCGCATGACCGCCCGCACTCGTGTGCTGGTCGAGGAGCGACGTGAGCAGCCGCTCCATGTAGACGTCCGAGGCATGCACCTCGTCGACGACGAGGAGATGCCTCAGCAGGCTCGAAGAGCGCATGTGAGCGTGCCGCACCTGGATAGCGCCGAGCAGCGCCTGATCGATGGTCCCGACGGCGATGGTGCCGGCGAGGAACCTCTTTGGATGCTCGGCGGCCCATCGCTCTCGCTTTGTCCCGCCGCCAGGACTGTCGTCCCACAGCACCTCGAAGCCCGGCAAGGTCTTGTAGCCGATCCCATCCGATTTGGCGTAGCCCGGCACGGCGAGAACAACGCTGGGACGAGGACTGCAGCGGAACATGCGACGCACGGACTTTCGGATGCGCCCTTCCAAGCTTTTGGCCGCCACCCGCGTCGGCAAAGCGAAGTAGAGCCCGTCGACCTCGCCGCGCTCGAACAGCCGCGCGAACCGGTAGAGCGCGGCTTCCGTCTTGCCGGAGCCGGTCTCGGCCTCGAGGATGACAACCTGGCCTTCGGCATCGCCGACGGCTTCTTGGATTGGACGCGGCGGATACTTGGAAACGCTGGCGAACGAAATTGCCGGCAGGCCCTTCCGCTTAGAGGCCGGATTGAACCCGTAGTTATCGAGAAGTCGCGGCGCGATCTCACGCGCTCGTTCGATCCGCGCCGAGCGGTCGGTCTCAGGTTCGACATAGAGCGGGAACGCGCTTTGGTCGGAGCCGATCCAGTCCGCCAGCATGACGAGCCCCGACACCGCGTGCCAGAAGCGCGGTGCTTCCGGCAGTGGCGGGCCTACCTCGTCGAACGCCTCCGGGAACCAGTCGTTGTGGATCGCCTGCGCCAGCGGCTCGAGCGCGGCGATCGGGTCGTAGTCCGAGCCGGGCGCCCAAAGTGTGGCAAGGCGATGCCGTTCGCTGTGCTCAATCTGGTCCCGGGTGATCGGCCGCCCGTGATGGGCGGCGACCGCGCGGATGGCGGACTCGAAAGCACCCCATGCCGCAAACTTCTCGACCATCAGCGCAGCGGCGAGCCGCAGCGCCAAGTCATGGTGGTCTGCAGAATAGAGAAGCGCGAGACCCGGCACGACATGGCCGACGAGCGGCGCCTTGGGATTGCGCCGCTGCAGGAACCCTCGATTGGCCTTGCCGAAGTCGTGGAGCGCCACGTGGGCGCAGAGGCGCCGTCGCCAGATCGCCGGGAAGTCGCGGCTGCCCGCCAGCGCCGCGAGGCGGCGCACTACGAGCGGAACTTGGAGCACAGCCTCGAAGACAGCGGACACGTCCGCGGAGTGATCGAGGAGCGACAGCCATCGTCGCCCCGGGAAATCGGCCTCGGTCTTCTCGAGCTTTGCCCATGTCATGATGGCGGCCATTATCAGCATACTAATGGTTCTCCGCGTGGGCGGAGGAGGCAGTTGCCCGACCAACGGAACGGACAAATCACCTGGATGATCCCCGGCATCTCCGGGGGGAGCCGCCTGGGTTATGTCGGGCGAAGTTGACAGTACCAAAAACGCTCCGGCGAGCAGGATGCGCTTGCTGATGGGCGCTGTCGGGCCACCGAAGTCGTGATCTCCGATGGTACTCTCGGGAATGCAAGGTACCGAGCGCGCGAGCGCAAATAGCCAGCGACATCGATCACATTGGGCAAGCGTCGTAAGCAGCGCCTGCCGCGGCGATTGGGGTGTGCGAGAATCAGCAGCATGAAGGGAGAATGCGCGGGCTTGCAAAGAATGTCAATATGATACACTACCAATTGGAATTGACAAGTCACCGTTTATAAATTATTAGAACTGCACTTGAACCGACCCAGGCCGCTGGCGCATCCCGATGAACCTCCTTGCTGACAAAGTTGTCACCATCCGAACTCGCGAGCGCGTTGCATGCAGTTCCCTGTCGGCCCTTTTTGGCGCGTTGGTGCGAGATGAAGTGGAGTTTCTGCCCGCGCTTCGCCCGCATCAGCGCTATCCGCTCCACTGCTTTCTCGCTCAAGTTGGCGCAATGGCGATGCTGGCTGGTGGAGAGACCGAGTTGCCCGGAGATGAGGGCCGTTGGTGCGAACTTTTGCGCGGGCTGACTCCAGGGTTCCCGGGCGACGAACCCTGGACCCTGGTCGTGGGTGATCTTTCCAAGCCGGCCTTCCTGCAGCCGCCCCTGCCCGAAGGCGATTGGGAGAAGCTGAAGGATGTGGAGGTCACGCCTGACGCAATCGACATGCTGGTGACGTCGAAGAACCATGACCTGAAGGCGGCTCGGCTGGAGACCGCTGGGGCTGAGCACTGGCTGTTCGCACTCATCACGCTCCAGACCTGGGAGGGGTTTCTCGGGCGCGGCAACTACGGCATCTCACGGATGAACGGCGGATTTGCGTCCCGCCCCTTCATCGGAGCCGCTCCCACGACGGGAGGATGGGGTGTCCACGTTGCGCGCGATATCCTCAGGCTGGTCGATCACCGAACCGAGATCGTCGAGAGCGACACCCTTCACGTGGCGGAAGGTGGCCGCCGTCTCCTTTGGCTTGAGCCTTGGGACGGCCAAACGTCGTACGATCCCCACCAGTTGGACCCCTATTACGTTGAGATCTGCCGCAGGGTTCGGCTGTGGTATGAAGGCGACCGCATCGTGGCACGCCGCGGGTCTAGTAGCGCCGCGCGCATCAACCAGCCCAAGGGCAAGCACCAGGGCAAGGACTTCACGCTGCCGACCGGCGACCCGTGGACGCCGGTTGAAAAGGACAGCGGCAAGCCCCTCACGCTCGACGGTTCCGGATTTCATTATCGCCGGGTCGTGAATCTTCTCGATCCCGAGAAGTTCAGCCCGGCGCCGTTGCAGTTGCTGTTGGATACCGACGAAAAGGGCAGAGCGCAGATTGTCTTTGCGGCCGTCGTGCGTGGCCAGGGCGAGACCCAGGGCTATCACGAGCGTCGCGTCGACGTGCCCGAGCGGCTGAAGCCCGCCTTCATGCGCAAATCCGCGTCGGTCGATATGGCCAGAGTTGCCCGAGACCGCGTTTCCGATGTTGCCAAAGTGGTCTCGAAAGCTCTGCGACCGGCCCTCTTCGCACTCTATCAGGCCGCACCCGAAAGGCTCGACTTCAAGGACCCGAAGGCAAAGGAGAAGGCCGAGATCTTCATCGCCCAGTTCGAGCGCGCCGTCGACGAGCAGTTCTTCGAGCATCTCTTCGAGGAGGTGGCCGAGCCGATCGGCTCCGAAGCGGCCAAAGCCTGCCGCAAGCGCTGGATCGAAGATTTAATCTCGCCCCGCGCCCACGATGCACTGGCTGCCGCCGAGGCCGGCTCGCCCTTGAGCGGCGTGCGCCGCTACCGCGCCCGTGCGGCCGCAAAGAGCTTGCTCGATGGCGCGATCGTCAATGCATTCCCCGATCTTCTGAAGCGGAAACCAGCGGCATGACCGATATTGATGACGACATTCTGCAGCCGGCTGCCGGACGAGAGAGCAAACAAAAATCCCTGCTCGACCGCATCGCCACCGAGCTTCGGCGGCTGAACCAGGCCGAAGCCACGGGCGAGCTTGCCGCTCTGCGCCGGATGGACCGCCGCTCCGTGCCGCCGGCTGCCTTCTACCGCATCATGGCCCGTGTCGGCGCGACCGAGATGAAATCGGACACCGTCTACCGTTGGGCCAGAGCCGTCGCCATCATGGCGCAGCGTCCCGATGCCCTGCGCGCTTTCGGCTTGGGGGAAACGTTGAAGGCCATCGGTGTCAGCGAGCCCAGGCTCGACATGCTGCTCTATGCGCGCGGCCCCGCTCTCTGCGACCTCGCCCATCGCACCGCCGTGCGTATTGCGCGTAGCCACGAATTTCTGCCTTACCGCGACCTCTGCCAATTGGTCCTCTACGACGGCCGGTCGGAAAAATCCTCGGATGCAGATGATGTCCGTATTCGTATCGCGCAATCCTATCTGCGCGCGAAAGACCAGACGTAGGCGGACAAGCCTTCGCCCGACTGAACCCACCACCAATTTGACGATAATTGACCTCCAAGGATTGAACCTCGATGACCGCTGCGCCACGTTTCCTGCAAATCCATTTCCTGACCTCCTATCCCGCAACCCTGCTCAACCGTGACGACAGCGGGCTCGCCAAGCGCCTGCGGCTCGGCGATACCAGCAGAACGCGCATCTCCTCTCAGTGCCTGAAGCGTCATTGGCGCAAGCCCGGTGAAACCGATGCCGACATCAAGCGCGAGCCGTGGTCCTTGCAGAGCATTGGCTCGCCAATGGCGGTCCGCTCACGCGAGATCCCGGAACGGAAGATCAGGCCGGCTTTGGCCGATGTCGGCAGCGAGGAAACGCGCGAAGCCGCAGAAAAAGCGATGGCTCGGCTGCTCTATACGCCAGGTAAGAAAGAGGCGCCGGACATAAAGGACAGGCAGGCGCTGCTCATCGGCGATGTCGAGATTGCATATTTGATCGAGCGTCTCAGGACCATCCTCACGGCGAAGGAGAACGACACGGCCAAGAAGGTCGACGCGGCCATAGAGGCGTGGTTCAAGAAGGGGGAGCAGAACAATCTCAAAGCGATGCTCGCTGAACGGCGCGGTGCGGTCGAAGCGGGCCTCGAAGCGGCCCTGTTTGGGCGCATGGTGACCTCCGACCCTGACGCGAACACCGACGCCGCCATTCACGTCGCGCACGCCTTCACCGTCCACGCCGAGGCTGCGGAGTCTGATTACTTCACCGTCGTCGACGATCTCAAGAGCGCCGAGGGTGAATCGGGTGCCGGCGGCCTGTTCGATACCGAGCTCACCGCTGGCCTGTTCTACGGCTACGTCGTCGTCGACGTTTCGTTGCTCGTTTCGAATCTCGGTGGCGATGCCGCGCTCGCCGGCAAGGTCGTCGAGCACCTGACCCACCTCATCGCCACCGTCTCGCCCGGCGCCAAGAAGGGCTCAACCGCGCCTTATGCGTACGCCGACCTGATGCTGATCGAGGCCGGTAATACCCAGCCGCGTACGCTCGCCAACGCCTACCGGGCGCACTGCTCGGCACGCGTCGACGAGGCTGTGCGCCACATGAGCGAATATCTGACCAAAGTCGACACCGCTTACGGTAACCCGCCGCAGCGCGCGCATCTTTCCATCGAGGAAGTGGCGCTCCCGGGATCGTCCGCCAAGTCGCTCGATGACCTTGCAGCATGGGCGCGCGATCTTGTCGCCAAGCAGACGGCGGTATGAGCCATGCCCCAGCACCTGATCCTGCGGCTGGAGGCGCCGCTGATGGCCTTCGGCGGTACCATGATCGACGCCAATGGGCCGACCCTCGACTTGCCCATCCGCTCGATGGTGACGGGGCTGATCGCCAACGCGCTCGGCTGGCATCGCGGCGAGCGCGCCCGGCACCAGTCCTTGCAGGACCGCCTCGTCATGGGCGCCCGGCTTGACCGGCCCGGAACGGCCGTGTGCGACTTCCAGACCGCGCAACTCGGCGCCAACGACAAGGGGTGGACGACGCGCGGCGAGCCCGAAGGCAGGGCCGGGGGCGCCAACACCTACAAGTCCCCGCACATCCGCCAGCGTCACTACCGCGCTGATGCCTTCGTCACCGTCGCGCTCCGTCTCACCCCTCCGGACGGGCCCCCTACGTTGGCAACGGTCGAAGCAGCTTTGAAGGCTCCGGCCCGCCCTCTGTTCATCGGTCGCAAGCCGTGCCTGCCGTCCCGGCCAATGCTATCCGAGCCGCCAATCGAAGCCGACAACCTGCTCGCCGCGCTGCGGCTCGCTCCCCTTGCGCTCACAGATCAGCCGCGCGGCCGATACACAGACCGGCTCCAGACGGTGCGCTTCGCGGTCCCTCCGACCGAATGGGCTCGGGACGTGAAACACGATATAGAGATGCTCGCCGACGTGCGCGACTGGCGCGCCGGCGTCCACGCAGGAGAAAGCCGGCTCGACCGCTTCTCTTTGCCCGCGACTGATTTCACCTTGATGTCGCCGGAGGCCTTGCCATGACGAGCGCGCCTCCAAGCCTGTTCATGATCGAGCTCAGGCCCGACATCCAGAAGGCGACGGCCTGGATGTTGGAGCAGCCGCGCCGCATCGTTCGCCCCGGCCATGATGATGGCTATGGCTGGCACGCTCTCCTCGCCGCGGCGTTCGGCAACCTCGCCCCGAAGCCGTTCCGGTTGATCGAGCGGCCGGGTCGCCCAGTCCAGCTTCTGGCCTATACGCCTCACGATCCGTCCGCCCTTACCGACCAGGCGCGCATTGGCGCCGATCCCATCGTCTACCGCGCCCTCACCATCGGCGCTCTGGACCACAAGCCGATGCCGGCGGCTTTCCGCGTCGGACAACGATTTGGCTTCGAGGTGCGCGTCCGCCCCACCGTCCGCCAGGACTATCGCGATCCCACGACCGGGGCCGTCGACCGTCGTCGCTCACGAGAGCGCGACGCGTTTCTCGCCGCTGTCGATGCCGAGCCGCTATCCCGTGGCGAGCGCCCAGAGATCAACCGCGAGGAAGTGTACCGCCATTGGCTCGTCAACCGGCTCGATGTTGCGGCGACCCTCGAGCCCGACAGCTTCCGTCTGGCGCAGCTAAGCCGCGCGATGCTGCTGCGGCCAAGGCAGGCGGAGCGCGACACCGATCGGCGCCGCGACCTCGTTCGTGTCGGCTTGCTCAAAAGCGGTGTCAAAGGCGAGCAGGGCGGTTCTCCCGACGCCACGCTGCAAGGCACGTTCACTGTCACTGATCCTGCAGCCTTCGCTATGCTGCTCGCTCGCGGCATCGGGCGCCACCGCGCCTTCGGCTTCGGCATGCTCCTCCTCCGTCCGCCTCCGAGGTGACGCTATGCTTCTTGGTCGCCTGGGCCTCGATAAGGCTCGCATCCCGCACGCCGACCGCCATGGCGTCATCTATCTCGACCGCGGCCGGCTCGAGGTCGAGGATGGCTGCCTGCGCTTCGTAGCGGCTGGCGGAGGCGCGCTCGATGCCGGCGACTATCAGCTTCCGCATCAGTCCGTATCCATCATCCTCATAGGACCCGGCTCCTCCGTCACGCATGACGCGCTGCGCATCCTCGCGGCGCACGGGTGCGCCTTGGCCGCCGTCGGCACGGGCGGCGTGCGCTTCTACACCGCGCCGCCGCTGCTGCCCGACACGTCCGCCCTCGCACGACGGCAGGTGATGCTCTGGTCGCAGCCGAAGGAGCGCTTGGCTGTTGCAAGAGCCATGTACACACTGCGCTTTGGTGAGGAGGTGAAGGCACGCACCTTCGACATGCTGCGCGGCATGGAGGGCGCGCGCCTCAAGCGACTATATGAGCTGACCGCTCAGAAGTTCGGTGTCTCGTGGAACGGCCGCCGCTACGACCGCAACAACCCCAACGCCGCCGACCTTCCAAATCAAGCGATCAACCATGCCGCGAGCGCTGTCGAAGCGGCGGCGGCGATCGCGGTCGCCGCGACCGCCACGATCCCGCAACTTGGTTTCATCCACGAAGACAGTGGCCAGTCCTTCGTGCTCGACGTCGCCGACCTCGTTCGGCACGACGTCACGCTGCCTATCGCATTCGGAGCCGCCAAGCATGTCATGAAGCGTCGAGACGAGAATCTGGAGCGGGTTGTGCGCACCAGGGCCGCCGAGCTGCTAACGAGCTCTCAAGTCGTCTCCAGGCTCATCGACAACATCAAGACTCTGCTCGGCTCTCCCGATTTCGTCGCTAGTGAGTCTGAGGCGGAGGTACGGGCAGCCGGCGAAGTGGTGCCGGACCCGGTGTCTGAAAACGGCGCACGCAAAAAGGCTTGAGCAATGCCGCTCTGCATCGTCGTCACACGAGACGTTGAGATGCGCTACAGGGGCTTCCTGGGGTCCGTGATGCTTGAGATCGCGCCGGGCTTCTACGTGGGGCCGCGCATTACCAAGGGCGTTCGGGATCGGATCTGGAGTGTCATGGAGGACTGGCATGGTCATCTCCAGCAGGGCAGCATCACTATGGTTTGGCGTGAAGCGGCCGCGCCGGGCGGGCTACGGGTGCAGTCCCTGGGAGAACCAGCAAAGGACATCACCGAGCACGAAGGTTCGCTTCTCGTTCGCAGGGCGCTGCGCAAGCGTTGACGCGTGTTCTTTGACAAGTGAAGTAAAATCATATTCTTAACGGGTAGAGGCTCCTCCGCCCGCGCGGAGATCGACCTGGTAAGACGGGTCCGCAGATAAGGGCTGATGCGGCTCCTCCGCCCGCGCGGAGATCGACCCGCGACGCTGCCGGGAGGCCGCTGTCATGAGCGGGCTCCTCCGCCCGCGCGGAGATCGACCCCGCAGTCATGCGATAGCCCTGGCCCCACAGCGGGCTCCTCCGCCCGCGCGGAGATCGACCCATCTCCTACCTTATACCAACCTGATGATGACAGGCTCCTCCGCCCGCGCGGAGATCGACCCGTGTGCAGCTGTGCTACCAATCAAAAGCATTCGGCTCCTCCGCCCGCGCGGAGATCGACCCGTTCTCTACGGGGTCCAGGAAGGTCTTTTGAAGGCTCCTCCGCCCGCGCGGAGATCGACCCTGAGGCTCCACAAAGGGTTTCGGTACGCACAAGGCTCCTCCGCCCGCGCGGAGATCGACCCGTGCGTCGCTCGCTCGACGTGAGCGCCGGCCGGGCTCCTCCGCCCGCGCGGAGATCGACCCGTCATCTCCCGCGTCGTCCTTGTTCAGAGAGAGGCTCCTCCGCCCGCGCGGAGATCGACCCTATCGCGGCGCGTCGTTCTGCCAGCTCACGGGGGCTCCTCCGCCCGGGCGGAGATCGACCCCAAGGCGAAAGCTCTGGCATACATCGACGCGCGGCTCCACCGCCCGCGCGGAGATCGACCCGTTGGTCAAACCGTCGGACTGGAACGACGATCGGCTCCTCCGCCCGCGCGGAGATCGACCGTTATCGCCTTCCGCCGCGTCATCGAGCAGCTGGGCTCCTCCGCCCGCGCGGAGATCGACCCCCAACGAGACGTTGGCGCAGGATGACGTGCGCGGCTCCTCCGCCCGCGCGGAGATCGACCCGGATGATCTACCCTTCGATAGCCCGCGTTCTCGGCTCCTCCGCCCGCGCGGAGATCGACCCCTCGGATCGTTCACGCTCGGGGCGGCCACGATGGCTCCTCCGCCCGCGCGGAGATCGACCCACGACGCGCCACTTCGCAATGACCGGCCGCGCGGCTCCTCCGCCCGCGCGGAGATCGACCCTGCCGCATCGTTACGGACCGCCCGTTCCTGGGGGCTCCTCCGCCCGCGCGGAGATCGACCCGCGATTTTCGGCTACCGCCAGGCCGGCGGCGGGGCTCCTCCGCCCGCGCGGAGATCGACCCGGCCAGCACAAGCACACGCAGCATCATTCCCTGGCTCCTCCGCCCGCGCGGAGATCGACCCTTCCGGAAAGCCCCCGTCACCGTTTCGAGCTGGGCTCCTCCGCCCGCGCGGAGATCGACCCGGACCTCGGCGCGCCGCCAGAGGCTTGAGAGAGGCTCCTCCGCCCGCGCGGAGATCGACCCATGCGCGGCGTCATCCACGGGCAGGTATGAAAGGCTCCTCCGCCCGCGCGGAGATCGACCCGACGGGTGGAAAAACGAGGATGTGCGTGATGCGGCTCCTCCGCCCGCGCGGAGATCGACCATCGGCCGCTGGGCTGAATTGGGTCCAGGCGTGGGCTCCTCCGCCCGCGCGGAGATCGACCCCGTGTCAGTCGGTCCTTGCCGACGCCGAGCGCGGCTCCTCCGCCCGCGCGGAGATCGACCCGAGGGGAACACGATGGCGCGGAGCTTCCTGCGGGCTCCTCCGCCCGCGCGGAGATCGACCCTGCTTGCCGAAATAGTGACGGTCATCGTGCGGGGCTCCTCCGCCCGCGCGGAGATCGACCCACGAAGGGATCTATTTCAAGGTCCGCATCTTCGGCTCCTC
>DAITBB010000069.1:0-15539 GCA_036823975.1 Hyphomicrobium sp. | reverse complement strand
GCTCGCGCGCGAAGGCTTCTATGACGGCATCGTGTTCCATCGCGTGATCGACGGCTTCATGGCGCAAACCGGCTGCCCGAACGGCACCGGCACGGGCGGCTCGCCGCTGCCGAACCTCAAGGCCGAGTTCAATGCCGAGCCGCACGTGCGCGGCGTCTGCTCGATGGCGCGCGCCGCCTCGCCCGACAGCGCCAACAGCCAGTTCTTCATCTGCTTCGACGATGCGACCTTCCTCGACCGCAAATATACGGTGTGGGGCAAGGTGATCGAGGGCATGGAGAACGTGGACAAGATCAAGCGTGGCGAGCCCGTGCAGAACCCCGACAAGATGATCTCGGTCAAAGTGGCTGCCGACGCGGCGTAACCCGCGCTTAGAGGGCGAGGCCCGTCATGTCGCTTTCGTCGCTTGCTCTCGTTGCGCTCGCACTTCTCGCGGGCGTCATGATCTCCGTGCAGGCGCCTATCAACGCCATGGCGGCGGTGTATCTCGGTCACCCGATCGCGGCGGCGATGCTGTCGTTCCTCGTGGGGACGCTGTGCCTCTTCGCTGTCGTTGCGGTGGGCCTCGCCGGGCAGGTGGCGTGGAGTGCCATTCCGACCTTGCCGCCGCTCCTGTTCCTGGGCGGGGTTCTTGGCGCGATCTACGTGACCGTAACGATCGTGCTGACGCCGCGGATCGGGATCGGCGCGGTCATCGCGCTCGGCATCGCGGGACAGGTGATGGCGGGCCTGCTGCTCGATCACCATGGGCTCCTGGGCCTCGCCTCGCGCGAGCTCACGCTCGGGCGGGCGAGCGGTGCGGCGCTGGTGGTGATCGGCGCGCTCATGGTGCGCTTTCTCTGAGGCCGGGGCCGGGCGAGACGGAAGGGCGGCGGTGATGGAAACCTGGGCACTCTGGAACATCGGGCTCGCGTCTCTGGCGGGGGCCGCGGGTGTCGCGCTGGCGGCGGTCGCAGCCCATCATACGTCCGAGCCGTCGCTGACGACGGCCGCGCTCATGCTGATCATGCATGCCGCAGCGGCGGTGGCGCTCAGTGCCGCTGCGGGCGGCATGCCGGTGCCGTGGCGGCTGCTCGCCAGCGCCTCGCTGATGATCGCCGCGGTCGTGCTTTTCTCGGGGGATGTCGCCGCGCGCACCCTGGGAAGCGGCCGGCTCTTTCCCATGGCCGCGCCGCTCGGCGGCTCTCTCATGATCCTCGCCTGGCTCGGCGCGGGACTCTCTGCGCTCGTCGCGGCGCTGCGCGGGGTTTAAGTGCGCCCGCTCGATCCCGCTTCGGACGGCGTGGGCCCCTGCCGCGATCGGGGGCTGTGAGAGGCACGCCATGCGGACCGATCTGTTCGATTTCGAGCTGCCCGACGACCGGATCGCGCTGCGTCCGGCCGAGCCGCGCGATGCCGCGCGCCTGCTCGTGGTCGATCCGCAGCATGCGCCGGGCCTGCGCGATGGCTGGGTGCGCGATCTTCCGGACCTGCTCGCGCCGGGCGACGCGCTCGTGCTCAACGATACGCGCGTGCTTCCCGCCGCGCTCGAGGGTGTGCGCGAGCGCGACGGCGTGGCCGCGCGCGTCGCGTTCAACCTGCTGCGGCGCGTGGACGATTGCCGCTGGCGGGCGCTGGCCCGGCCGGCGAAGCGGCTCGCGGTCGGCGATCGCGTGCGCTTCGGGGCGGAGACGGAAACGGCCTGCATGATGTCGTCGCTCGCGGCCACGGTTGCGGCGCGGCTCGAGGCGGGCGAGGTGGAGCTGGCGTTCGATCTCGCCGGGCCCGATCTCGACTTTGCGATCCAGGGCGTGGGGGCGATGCCGCTGCCGCCCTACATCGCGGGGCGGCGTGCGCCCGACTCGCGCGACCGGGCGAGCTATCAGACCATTTTCGCGGCGCGCGATGGAGCCGTGGCGGCGCCGACCGCGGGGCTGCATTTCACGCCGGAGCTGATCGCGGCGCTCGACGCGCGCGGCATCGCGCGGCATTTCGTGACGCTGCACGTGGGGGCGGGCACGTTCCTTCCGGTGAAGACCGACGATACCAGCGCGCACAAGATGCATGCGGAGTGGGGCGAGGTCTCGGCCGAGACGGCGGCGGCGCTCAATGAGGTGCGTGCCCGCGGCGGGCGGATCGTGGCCGTCGGCACGACGTCGCTGCGCATCCTCGAGAGCGCCTCCTCGCCCGAGGGCGTCGTGAAGGCGTTCGCGGGCGATACGGACATCTTCATCACGCCGGGGTATCGCTTCCGCGCCGTCGACGTGCTGATGACGAATTTCCATCTGCCGCGCTCGACGCTCTTCATGCTGGTTTCCGCGCTCTCGGGCCTCGAGACGATGAAGGTGGCCTATGCTCATGCGGTCGCTTCGGGCTATCGGTTCTACTCCTATGGGGACGCGTCGCTGCTTTTCAGAGCGGATCAGGAGGCTGGCCATGGATGACGATCTCGAGGCGATGGACCGTGCCGATCTCATCGCGGAGGTGAAGAAGCTGCGGGCCGGACTCCGCGCGCATCGCGACAGCACGGGGCACGATCTCTGCTGGCACCATCCGGATCTCTGGGGGCTGCTGCCGGAGAAGACGGAGCCGGCGATTGCCGTGCCGCCGTGGGAAAAGTTCATGCGCGGCTGTATCCGCTATCGCGCGTCGCTCGACGTCCAGGCGCCCCATGCTCCGGTTCACGACAAGGATTACGATGACTGACGCACAACCGTTCCACTACCGCGCACTCGGGCGCGACGGCCACGCGCGCCTTGGCGAGATCGTGACGCCGCGTGGCATCATCCGCACGCCGGCGTTCATGCCGGTCGGAACGGTGGCGACGGTAAAGGCGCTCTATCCCGAGCAGGTGGCGGAGGCGGGCGCGGATATCCTGCTCGGCAACACCTATCACCTCATGCTGCGGCCGGGCGCGGAGCGGGTGGCGCGGCTCGGCGGCCTGCACACGTTCATGCGCTGGGAGCGGCCCATTCTCACGGACTCGGGCGGCTTCCAGGTGATGAGCCTCTCCAAGATCCGCAAGATCACCGAGGAGGGGGCGCTGTTCCAGTCTCACCTCGACGGCTCGCGCCACATGCTGACGCCGGAGCGCTCGATCGAGATCCAGTGCCTGCTCGGTGCGGATATTCAGATGCAACTCGACGAGTGCATCGAGCTGCCGGCGGAGCGGAGCGAGGCGGAGCGGGCGATGGAGCTGTCGCTGCGCTGGGCCGAGCGCTCACGCGCGGCCTTTCTGGCGCAACAGGCCTCGGGCGGGGCGCGTGCGGGGCAGGCGCTGTTCGGCATCGTGCAGGGGGGCACGGATGCGGGCCTCCGGCGGCGCTCCGCGGAGGGGCTGGTGGCGATGGATCTCGAAGGCTATGCGGTCGGCGGGCTCGCGGTCGGCGAGGGGCACGACCTCATGCTGGCCACGCTCGAGGCGACGCTGCCCTATCTACCGGAGAACAAGCCGCGCTACCTGATGGGCGTCGGCACGCCGCTCGACCTGATCGAGGCGGTGCGGCGGGGCATCGACATGTTCGACTGCGTGCTACCGACGCGGAACGGCCGGCATGGGCTCGCCTACACCTGGGGCGGGCCGGTGAACCTGCGCAACGCCGTGCATGCCGACGATCCGGCCCCGCTCGATCCCGAAAGCACGTGCCCGGCGGCGCGGACCTACTCGCGCGCCTATCTCCATCACCTGATCCGCTCCGGCGAGTATCTCGGCGCGATGCTCCTGTCGTGGGTGAATACGGTTTTCTACCAGGACCTCATGGCGGGCATGCGGGCCGCGATCGCGGAGGAACGTTTCTCCACGTGGGCCGAGGAGACGAAGGGGCGGATCGGGGCGCGCTAGGTCCTGCTCCGATCCCGCGGACCGGCTCGCCGGGGCCGGCGCGACCTTTGGCCAGGCGGCCGAGGGCGCGACTTGCGGCTGTCACAGGCTCCCTTTAGGGTACGGCGAATTCGATCGCCAAGGAGGATTTTCGTGCCGCTGACCGCCAAGAACTGGATCGTCGAGACGGATTGGCTTGCCGAGCATCTCGACGCGCCAGACCTCATCATTCTCGACGGTTCGTGGCATATGCCGAGCTCCGGGCGCAATGCGAAGGCGGAATATCTCGCCGAGCACATTCCGGGCGCGCTCTTTTTCGACATCGACGACCTCGTCGACGAGAAGAACCCGCTGCCGCACATGCTGCCGCCGACGCCGAAGTTCGCCTCCCGTATGAAGAAGATGGGCGTGGGCGACGGCATGCGCATCGTCGTCTACGACAGCACCGGGCTGTTCTCGGCGGCGCGCGTGTGGTGGACGTTCCGCGCCATGGGCCACCAGGATGTGGCCGTGCTGAACGGCGGGCTCAAGAAGTGGAAGGCCGAAGGCCGCCCGCTCGAGGACATGGCGCCCGTCGCGCGCACGGCGCGCCATTTCACGCCGCTGCTCAACGCCTCGCTCGTGCGCGATCTCGACGACATGCGGGGCTATGTCGCCAAGGGCGCCATGCAGATCGTGGACGCGCGGCCGCAGGGACGCTTCGAGGGGAGCGAGGGCGAGCCGCGTCCGGGCCTGCGGCCGGGGCATATGCCGGGCGCGAGGAACGTTCCGTCGTCCCTCATCGTCAACGCCGACGGCACGCTGAAGGCGAAGGACGAGCTCGAGAAGATCTTCGCCGATGCCGGCATCGATCCGCTGAAGCCGGTCGTGGCGACGTGCGGATCGGGCGTGACGGCCTCGATGCTCGCGCTCGCGCTCGCGGTCATGGGGCAGAGCCACGCGGCGGTCTATGACGGATCGTGGGCCGAGTGGGGGCAGGAGAGCCTCGACACGCCGGTGGAGACCGGCCCCGCCAAGTAGGCACGCCTACTCGCGTGGAGACGTACAAGGGCCGATGGTCTTCGGCTCCTGTGGGACCGCCTCTTTTTCGGCAAGCCGGTCGGTCCGTCGCGTCGGAAGTGCGTTACGCCGCTTCGGGGAAGTACTGGAAGACCCAGGTCTCGGTCAGAGCCCGCTCGCCTTTGCGCAGATACATGCGGATGTCCACGGGCTCGTCGCCCGTCGCTTCGAGGTCGAAGAACGCGCGCCAGCGCTCGCGCTGGTCGACCACCGGGTGGCAATAGCTGTTGCTCAGCGTGCCGCGCGAAGGCGTGACGACGATCTCGACGCCGTCGTTGCGGCCGAGGCCGCGGAACACGCTGCCCTGGAAATCGACCACGAACTTGCGGACCCCTTCGGGGCGCTTGTGGCCGGGGCGGCCGCCGATGCCCGTCCACGTCGCCGTCGCTTTGGCGAGCGAGCGGGGGAAGGGGATGTCGTCGAGCCAGCGCAGGCGGTAGGCATAGCTGCGCGTCTCGCCGGCCCTCAGCGGCTCCTTCGGCCACCAGTAGGCGGCGATGTTGTCGTGGATCTCGTCGTCGGTCGGGATCTCGAGCAGGTGCACCTCGCCTTCGCCGAAGGGCGTGATCGGCTCCACCCACACGGAGGCGCGCCGCTCGTAGAAGACGCTGTCGTCGAGGTAGTGCACGAAGTCGCGGTCGCGCTGGAGCAGGCCGAAGCCGCGGATGTCGTTGTCGACGAAGGCGTTGCTCATGACGCGCGGCGGGTTGTTGAGTGGGCGCCAGATGCGCTCGCCAGAGCCCGTCCAGAGTGCGAGCCCGTCCGAGTCGTGGATCTCGGGGCGCCAATCGACGACCTGGCGGCGGCTCGTCTCGCCGTACCAGTACATGCTGGAGAACGGTGCGATGCCGAGACGCGTGATGTCCTGGCGGGCGAAGAGCCGGTTCTCGATCTGCATATCGATGCGGGCGATGTTGTGGTCGTCGAGCGTGCGCCGGGACGTGATGCGGTAGGCGCCCGTGACGCTCGGGCTGTCGAGATAGGCGTAGAGGACGAAGGCTTCGCTATCGCTGGCGCCGGCATCGAGCCAGAACTCGGTGAACTTCGGAAACTCCTCCGGCGTGGAGAGGCCCGTGTCGATGGCGAGGCCGCGCGCCGAAAGCCCGTACTGATTGTAGGGGCCCGAGGTGCGGAAGTAGGAGGCGCCGAGAAAGGCGAGCCAGTCCGTCTTGAGATCGGGCGCCATGACGCGGAAACCGGCAAAGCCGATGTCGGGCGGCAGCTCGCGGGCCGGGTGACTCGCCGGGCTGTCAAACAGGGCCGGGCTGTAGAGGATCTCGTTGGCCTCGCCGCCGCTCTTCACGAGATGGATCCGCACCGTGTCCGGCGTCATGCGGCCGACGTGGAAGAGCTGGATGGGAAACTGGTGCGCCGGGTCCATCATCAGGCTCATCTCGGGCCGGAAGCGGATCTTCTGATAGGCGTCGTAATCGATGCGGTCGACGATGGCGCCGGCGATGCGGGGCTTCTCCTGCCAGGGCTCTTTTGCCTCCCGCTCCGCCCGCGCCGCCAGGATATCGAAAGAGAAGCGCTCAGCCGGGCCGAGTGCGAGGCCCGCGGAGCGGGACGTGCTCACCGCGCCGGCGTCGATGCCTTCGGCGGCCGTTGCGGCCGTCAATGTCCACTTGCCGGCCAATGCCGAGGCCGCCGCGCCCGCCAGGACCTGGCGCCGATCAAACTTCGTGCCCGTCACGATGCCACTCTCTGGTTGCGTTGCTGATTGCCTTCAGTGCCGATATCCGGCCGCCTGTCCCGGCTTTCCCGTACCGCAGATCGCGGGATCTGGCCAGGGTTCGACCGTGGACGGCGCATCGCGCCTGTCTGCGATGGCGGACGGCAGGGGGCGGACGATTGCGGACGGGAATGGCCGGCTGCGCGCCGGAGAGATCAGGCCGTGCACGGATTTCAGTGTCTCATCGCTCTGGGATTTCACGTCGAGCCCGTATAAATCAACACGGCCCCGATCTTGTTCCGGCCTTCATCGGCTCTGCTTTCGCGTGCCGGCGCGGTTGCCCTGTTTGTTCGAACCCCACGAGACGTCTCATCATGTCCTTCTCAACAAAGGTGCCGCCCCGCGTGCTCTTGGGCCTGGTCGCGGCCGCGTGCCTCGCCGCGACGTCTGCGGCGCTGGCCCAGATGCCGCCGCCGTCGGTCTCGGTCGCGACGCCGATCGCCAAGCGCATCACCACATGGGACGAGTATTCGGGCCGCTTCGAGGCGGTGGAGACCGTCGAGGTGCGGCCGCGCGTCTCGGGGTTCGTGGACAAGGTGCATTTCAAGGACGGCCAGGTCGTCAAGGCGGGTGATCCGCTCTTCACCATCGACCCCCGCCCGTTCGAGATCGCCGCGGAAAGCGCGCGGGCCGAGATCGCGCGGGCCAAGGCGACCGTGGCGCTGGCCACGAGCGAGGTGGAACGGGCCGCGCCGCTCGTGAAGTCTGGCGCCGTCACGGAGCGCGACTATACGCAGCGCAGCGCCAATCTCTCCGTGACGGAAGCTCAGCTTCAGGTGGCGGAGGCCAACCTCAAGGCGGCCGAGCTCAATCTCGAGTGGACGGTGGTGCGGGCGCCGATCTCCGGGCGCATCTCGGACCGCAAGGTGGATATCGGCAACCTCGTCATCGGCGGCGCGCAGGGGACGACGCTTCTCACGACGATCGTCTCGCTCGATCCCATTCACTTCCTCTTCGATGTCTCGGAGGCGGACTATCTGCGCTATGCGCGGCTCGCCTCGGCCGGACAGCGTGCCTCGTCACGGGACAATGCCAATCCGGTGCGGATCCGCCTTTCCGACGAGACCGACTGGACGCACGAAGGCACGATGGATTTCGTGGACAACCAGCTCAACCCGCGCTCGGGCACGGTGCGCGGGCGCGCCATCCTGGCCAACGCGGATCAGCTCTTCGCGCCCGGCATTTTCGCGCGCCTGAGGCTGTTCGGCGGCGAGATGGACGCGCTGCTCGTGCCCGACAGCGCCATCGTCTCCGACCAGATGCGCAAGATCGTCTTCGTCGTCGGCGAGGATGGGGTCGTGGCGGGACGGGCCGTGACGCTGGGGCCGATCGCGGACGGGCTGCGCGTCGTCACAGGCGGGCTTTCGGCGACGGACAAGATCGTGATCGAAGGGCTCGCCAACCCGATGGTGCGGCCGGGTGCGACGGTCGCCGTGGAAGCCGGCGAGATCAAGCCGCCCGCGCCTTAGACTTTCACAGGACCAGGACGGCGGACATTCGGACGAGACGGGCGAGACCGCCCACGGAACGTGACCCATGCGCATCTCGCACTTCTTCATCGACCGGCCGATCTTCGCGACCGTGCTGTCCGTCATCCTGACCATCGTCGGCGTCATCGCGGGCGGGGCGCTGCCGATCGCGGAATATCCCGAGATCGCGCCTCCGACGGTCAACATCTCGGCGACCTATCCGGGCGCCTCCGCCGCCGTCATTGCCGAGACGGTCGCCGCGCCGATCGAGCAGGAGGTGAACGGCGTCGACAACATGCTCTATATCGTGTCGCAATCGACCGGGGACGGGCGGCTCTCCATCAGCGTCGTGTTCAAGCCGGGGACCGACATCGACCAGGCGCAGGTGCTGGTGCAGAACCGCGTCTCGATTGCGGAGCCGCGGCTGCCGGAGGACGTGCGCCGGCTGGGCCTCACCGTGCTCAAGGCCTCGCCCGACCTGATGATGGTCGTGCACATGATCTCGCCGGACGGCTCGCGCGATCAGCAGTACATCTCGAACTACGCGACGCTCTATGTGCGCGACCGGCTGGCGCGCATCGACGGCATCGGCGACAGCCGCGTGTTCGGTGCGCGCGACTATGCGATGCGCGTCTGGCTCGATCCGGAGAAGGTCGCCTCGCGCAACCTGACCGCGGGGGAAGTGGTGGCGGCGATCCGCGCGGCCAACCTGCAGGTGGCGGCGGGCTCCATCAACCAGCCGCCGGCTTCCTCGCCAGGCGCGTTCACGCTCTCGGTGCATACGCTCGGGCGGCTCTCCTCGCCCGAGGAATTCGAGAACATCGTCGTGCGCGCGGAGGAGAGCGGCGAGGTCGTGCGCATCAAGGACATCGCCCGCGTCGAGCTCGGCTCGCAGGATTACACCGTCAATGCCTACCTCTCGAACAAGGTGGCGACGGCGATCGTGCTGTTCCAGCGGCCGGGCTCGAACGCGCTCGCTACGGCGGCGGCGGTCAAGGCCGAGATGGAGGCGCTGGCGAAGGACTTCCCGCCGGGGCTCGTCTATCAGATCGTCTACAACCCGACCGAGTTCATCCGCGCCTCCATCGATGCCGTCGTGATGACGTTCGCCGAGGCGCTCGTGCTCGTCGTGCTGGTGGTCATCCTGTTCCTGCAGACCTGGCGCGCCGCCGTCATTCCCATCATCGCCATTCCGGTCTCGCTCGTGGGCTCGTTCGTGGTGATGGGCGCGCTCGGGGTCTCGTTCAATACGCTGTCGCTGTTCGGCCTCGTTCTGGCGATCGGCATCGTCGTCGACGATGCGATCGTCGTCGTCGAGAACGTCGAGCGGAAGCTCGCCGAGGGGCTCTCGCCCACGGAGGCCGCTCACTACACGATGGATGAGGTCGGCGGCGCTATCGTCGCCATCACCGCGACTCTGATCGCCGTGTTCGTGCCGACGGCCTTCATCTCCGGCCTGCAGGGCACGTTCTACAAGCAGTTCGCCATCACCATCGCCGCCTCGACGGCGATCTCCTGCTTCGTCTCGCTCACGCTCTCGCCGGCGCTCGCGGCCTTGCTGCTCAAGCCGCACGTGCACGACGACCGGCCGAAGAGCCTGATGGTGCGGGCGTTCGGCGCGCCGGTGCGGCTCTTCTTCCGCGGCTTCAACCGATTGTTCGAGGGGTTGTCGCATGGCTACGCGGGGCTCACGAAGCGGCTGATCCGCCTTCCGCTCGTGCTGCTGATGATCTACGGCGGCCTGCTGTTCCTCACCTACGACCGTCTCGCGACGACGCCGACGGGGCTCGTGCCGCAGCTCGACCGCGAGTATCTGATCACGGCGTTCCAGTTGCCGCCGGGCACGACGCTCGAGCGGACGGATGCGGTGATGCGGCAGGCGACCGAGCTCATCCTGTCGCGGCCGGGGATCTCGCATGCGGTGGCCTTCGCGGGGTTCGATGGGGCCACCTTCACCAATGCGCCGAATACGGCGGTGGTGTTCGTCAATCCGCATTCGTTCGAGAAGCGGGCGGAGCTCGGCATCACCAAGGACGAGATCGTGGCCGATCTCAGGGCGCAGCTCTCGCAGATCAAGGATGCGTTCATTCTCGTGATCGAGCCGCCCTCGGTGCCGGGCATCGGCACGGGTGGCGGTCTCAAGGGCTATGTGCAGGATCGCGGCGGGCGGGGATATCCCGCGCTCGAAGGTGCGGCCTGGACGGTGGCGGGCGGCGCAGCACAGGTGCCGGGCATCGTGCAGCCGTTCACGCTCTTCAACACGCGCACGCCGCAGATCTGGGCCGAAATCGACCGCACCAAGGCCGAGCAGCTCGGCGTGCCGATCGGGCGCGTGTTCGAAGCGCTCTCGGTCTACATGGGCTCGGCGTTCGTCAACGACTTCAACATCCTGGGGCGCACGTACCGGGTGACGGCGCAGGCCGACAACCCGTTCCGCGAGACGCTGCGGGATGTCGCCAATCTCAAGACGCGCAGCGACTCGGGCGAGATGGTGCCGCTCGGCTCGGTGGCGACGTTCTCGGATACGACGGGCCCCTACCGGGTGCCGCGCTACAACCTGTTCCCGGCGGCCGAGGTGCAGGTGGGGCTCGCGCGCGGGTATTCGTCGGGCCAGGGTATCGCCGCCATCGAGCACCTCGTCGAGGCGGGGCTGCCCTCCGGGTTCGGCTTCGAGTGGACGGAGATCGCGCTGCAGGAGAAGCTCGCCGGAAACACGGCGGGGATCGCCTTCGGGCTCGCCGTGGTGTTCGTGTTCCTGGTGCTTGCCGCCCTCTACGAAAGCTGGCTGCTGCCGCTGGCGGTCATCCTGATCGTGCCGATGTGCATCCTGGCGGCCATGCTTGGCGTCAACCTGATGGGGCTCGACCGCAACATCCTGGTCGAGATCGGGCTCGTCGTGCTGGTGGGACTGGCGGCCAAGAACGCGATCCTCATCGTCGAGTTCGCCAAGCAGGCGGAGGACAGCGGCCAGAGCCGTTACGAGGCCGCCGTGAGCGCGGCGCGGACGCGGTTGCGGCCCATTCTCATGACGTCCCTGGCCTTCATCCTCGGTGTCGTGCCGCTGGTGCTGGCGACGGGGGCGGGTGCGGAGATGCGCCAGTCGCTCGGCACGGCGGTGTTCTCGGGCATGCTCGGCGTGACGCTGTTCGGCCTCATCTTCACGCCGGTGTTCTACGTGCTGACGAGCCGGTTCGCGGGCCGCGGCGCGGAGCCGCGTGAGGGGGGGGCGGAGGCTGTCTCTGACGGAGGGTGAAGGGTTCGGCCCTTCGCTTCCTTCTCCCATGGGGAGAAGGTGCCCGCGTCGAGCCGGAGGCTCGCAATCAAAAGACAGCCGGAGGCTCGCAATCAAAAGAGCGGGCGGATGAGGGGGTCTTGGACGTGTCCGCCGCCAGCGGCAACGCCAGTTAAGGCGCTTTGAGCGTCAGAGGCAGCCCCGCGGCCATCAGCATCACATGCTCGGCCTGCTCGGCGACGGCGGCGTTGAGGCGGCCTTGGGCGTCGCGGAACGCGCGGGCCAGGGCGTTGTCGGGCACGATGCCGAGGCCCACCTCGTTCGAGACCGCAATGACGGGACGAGGTGCCGCGGCGAGCGCAGCGAGGAGGCGGGTCTGCTGGCGCTCGACGTCGCCGTCCGCCAGCATCACGTTCGAAAGCCAGAGCGTCAGGCAGTCGATGAGGATCACGGAGGCGTCCGTGCCGGGCGCCGCGAGCGTGCCCGCGAGGTCGTGCGGGCCCTCGATCGTCGTCCAGCCGGCGCCCCGGCGGCCTCGGTGATGGGCGATCCGCTCGCGCATCTCCTCGTCGCGTGCTTCGGCCGTTGCGATGTAGAGCCACGGGGCGGGCGTGCTGGTGGCTAGCGTCTCCGCGAACCGGCTTTTGCCGGAGCGGGCGCCGCCGAGGATCAGCGTGAGGCGAGGGAGCGAGGATACCATAGGCCGATCGTCCGGAGGTCGCGTGCAGGAGGCGCGCGCGACGTCTGTTTGACAGCCAGCGCGGCCAAAGGCTACCTCCAATCGCAATTGGCCCGCCCCGTGGGGTGCGGCCATGTAGTCCTTCCGCAAAGCCGACCGATGGATCTCCCGAGCGACATTTTTCCCGAGTTCCCGGCGATGGCGCCGGGCGAGGTCTGGCTCGTCGGTGCCGGCCCTGGGGATCCACGTCTGCTGACGGTGATGGCGATCCATGCGCTGCGCTCGGCCGACTGCATCGTGCACGATGCGCTTGTCGACCCGCGCATCCTGCGGCTCGCGCGTTCCGAGGCCGAGATCCATTTTGCCGGCAAGCGGGGCGGACGGCCCTCGCCGCTCCAGAGCGACATCAATGTGCGGATCATCGCGGAGGCGCGGAAAGGCCGGCGCGTGCTGCGCCTCAAGGGCGGCGATCCCTTCGTCTTCGGACGCGGCGGCGAGGAGGCGCGTGCGCTCGTGGAGGCGGGCGTGCCGTTCCGTATCGTGCCGGGGATCACGGCCGGCCTCGCCGCTCCGGCGCTCGCCGGCATCCCGGCCACGACGCGCGAGACGAACCACGCCGTCATTCTCGCCGCCGGTCATCGGGCCGACGATGCGACGGCGGCGCGCGCGTGGGAGTCTCTCGCGGCAACCGGCCAGCCGATCATTCTCTACATGGCTTTGGCCCAGCTCTCCGAGATCGTGGCGGCGTGCCTGCGCGGCGGTCTTGCGGCCGATACGCGGGCCGCCGTCATCTCTCATGCGACGGGGACCGACGAGCGCATCCTCGAGACGCGCCTCGGCGACCTTCCGCACGACGTCGCGGCCAACGGCATCACCTCGCCCGCGGTGATCGTCATCGGCGGCAACGTCGCGCTGCGCCACGTGCTGGCGCCGGGCATGATCAAGCCGTGAGGCGTCTCCGGGATCTTGCCGGAGGCCTGGGCGAGGGGTACATCAACGCCAGGCAGCAAAGCAGCGAGGACGCCGTGACGGCACGCATCTACAAGCCGGCCAAGACCGCCATGCAGTCTGGCACCGCCCGCACGAAAGAGTGGGTGGTGGAGCATGAGCCTGTCGTGCCGCGCTCGATCGAGCCTCTGATGGGCTGGACCAGCTCGGCAGATACGCGCACGCAGGTTCGCCTCGAGTTCGACACCAAGGAGGAGGCGATCGCCTATGCGGAGCGCAATGGCCTTGCGTATCGTCTCGAGGAGCCGAAGCCGCGCGGCCTTGTCCGCAAATCCTATGCGGACAATTTCAAGTTCGGCCGCATTGGCGCCTGGACGCACTGACGCGGGTTTTTCTGATCCGCCGCCGGACGATTGAGCCAGGGCAAAGCCTCCAAGACCCCTCATCCGCCCCGTCTTTCGATTGCGAGCCTCCGGCTCGACGGGGCACCTTCTCCCTATGGGAGAAGGACGTGTGGGGGTCCCTGTCCGCGTCGAGCCGGAGGCTCGCAATCGCAAGGGGTGCCGGAGGCTCGCAATCGCGAGAGGCGCCGAAAGCTCGTGATCGAAGGACGGGTGGATGCGGGGGCTTCGGGCGCAGAATGCCAATGGCGGCGCCGGAAACATTCGCGATTGATCTTTGGGCGGGGCGACGGGTATATGTCCGAGTTCCTGGCGCGACCCTCGGGTCCGGGCGGGGCCGGCTGCCTGAATTGGCTGGTCCGCGCAAGGGGCCCGGCCTAGGGCTGTCGTAACCCCAGCCATTTGAAAAAAGACGCGAATTGTGGTTCTCCGCAAGGGAATCGCAACCGTCTTGGACGTAACGCGGGCGTGGCGGAACTGGTAGACGCACTGGATTTAGGTTCCAGCGGCGAAAGTCGTGGGGGTTCAAGTCCCTCCGCCCGCACCAGGACCTGGCCGCAGGGCCGGCGACAGCATTTCGCCCCGAAACGGGGCTGGACAGATTTCGAGCGAAGCGAAGGCAGCACGTCATGCAGGTTACGGAAACGAGTTCGGAAGGCTTGAAGCGGAAGCTCAAGGTCGTGGTGGGCGCGGACGAGCTCGATCAGCGCTATGCGGCGCATCTCGACCGCATCAAGGATCAGGTGCAGATCAAGGGCTTCCGCAAGGGCAAGGTGCCGATCTCGCACATCAAGAAGGTCTTCGGCCGCTCGGTCATGAACGACGTGCTGCAGGAGACGATCCGCGAGACGAGCACGCAGGCCATCAAGGACCGTAACGAGCGTCCGGCCATGATGCCGGATATCGCGCTCGCCGAGAACGCCCAGGGGATCGAGCAGGTCGTCGAGGGCAAGGCGGATCTCGCCTACGAGATGAGCTTCGAGGTGCTGCCCGAGGTCACGCTCGCGGACTTCAAGACGCTGAAGCTCGAGCGGCTCGTCGCCGACGTCGAGGACGAGCAGCTCGACAAGGCGCTGGCCGAGATCGCCCAACGCAATCAGGCGTTCGCCTCCGAGGAGGGACGCGCGGCCGAGGAGGGCGATCGCGTCACGATCGACTTCATCGGACGCATCGACGGCGAGGCCTTCGAAGGCGGTACGAGCGACAACCTGCAGCTCGTGCTCGGCAATGCCGGCTTCATTCCGGGCTTCGAAGAGGGCCTCAAAGGCGTCAAGGCCGGCGAGACGCGCGACGTGGCGGCGACTTTCCCGGCCGCCTATCCGGCCGAGACCCTCGCGGGCAAGGACGCCGTGTTCACCGTGACGGTGAAGGACGTCGAGAAGCCGGTCGAAGCGGTGATCGACGACGCGTTTGCCAAGTCGCTCGGTACCGAGAGCCTCGACAACCTCAAGGATATCGTGTCGGCGCAGCTCAAGATCGAGCTCGACCGTGCCTCGCGCATGAAGCTCAAGCGCGAGCTGCTCGATGCGCTCGAGGCCGCGCATACGTTCGATCTGCCGCCGACGCTCGTCGAGCGTGAGTTCGAGGTCATCTGGAAGCAGGTGACGGATGGGCTCGCGCGCGAGAACAAGACGTTTGCCGACGAAGGCAAGACCGAGGACGAGGCGAAGACCGAGTACCGCGCCATCGCGGAGCGGCGCGTGCGGCTCGGCCTCGTGGTCGGCGAGATCGGCGACAAGAACAAGATCGAGGTCACGCAGGACGAGCTGCGCCGCGCGCTCCTCGAGCAGGCCCGCCGCTTCCCCGGCCAGGAGAAGAACGTCTACGAGTATTTCGAGAAGACGCCGGGTGCGCTGCAGGAGCTGCGTGCGCCGATCTTCGAGGACAAGGTGATCGATTTCGTGCTTGAGCTCGTCAAGCCGGCCGAGAAAAAAGTTTCGCGCCAGGAGCTTTTCGACAGCCTGGAGAAGGCCAACGAGGCCTGAGTCCGGGCGTGGGCTCGCTCCTTTTGCGGCGGGGCACGCGCCGGCGCCTCGCCGCTCTCGGGTGAGGGGCTTGAAGTGGCCCGCCCCTATGCTGATCTGTTGTCTCGCCTGCCGCCCGCGATTCGGGGGCTTGAAGCCGCGGCCCTGTGACGGGTGCGGTCCATCCAAGGAGCGAATAGTCCCATGCGCGATCCCGTCGCCACTCTCACCGGTTCCTTCTGGCCCATGGTCGTCG
>DAITBB010000068.1:5314-15825 GCA_036823975.1 Hyphomicrobium sp. | reverse complement strand
CAGTCGATCGGCGAGCCGGGCACGCAGCTCACGATGCGCACGTTCCACATCGGCGGCACGGCGAACGTCGTCGATCAGTCGTTCATCGAGAGCAATTTCAACGGCAAGGTGCGGATCAAGAACCGCGCCATCGTGAAGGACGGCCAGGGGCGTCTCATCGCCATGGGCCGCACGATGTCGATCGTCATCGTCGACCAGTCGGGCAAGGAGCTTGCGACCCACAAGATCCAGTACGGCGCCCGCCTGCACGTGGACGAGGGCGACGAGGTCAAGCGCGGCACGAAGCTGGCCCAGTGGGACCCCTACACGCGCCCGATCATCACCGAGGCCACCGGCAAGATCGAGTTCGAGGACCTTCTCGAAGGCGTGTCGATGCGCGAGCAGACCGACGAGGTGAAGGGCACCACGAACCGCGTCATCGTCGACTGGCGCGCCACCCCGCGTGGCGCGGAGCTGAAGCCGGCGATCGTCGTCAAGGACGCCAAGGGCAAGCACATCAAGGTGGCCCGTGGCGGCGATGCCCGCTACCTGCTGACGGTGGACGCGATCCTCTCGGTGGAACCCGGCCAGGAGGTGAAGGCGGGCGACGTGATCGCGCGTATTCCGCTGGCTTCCGCCAAGCAGAGCGACATCACCGGCGGTCTGCCGCGCGTCGCCGAGCTGTTCGAGGCCCGCCGTCCGAAGGACCACGCGATCATCGCGGAGATCTCAGGCACGGTCGAGTTCGGCAAGGACTACAAGAACAAGCAGCGGATCACGATCCGGCCCGACGACGAGAACGGCGAGCCGGTCGAGTACCTCATTCCGCGCGGCAAGAGCCTGGCCGTCCAGCCCGGCGACCGCGTGGACCGCGGCGACTACATCTACGACGGCAATCCGGCGCCGCACGACATCCTGGCCATCAAGGGCGTCGAGGAGCTGGCGAACTACCTGATCAACGAGATCCAGGACGTCTACCGGCTGCAGGGCGTGACGATCAACGACAAGCACATCGAGGTGATTGTCCGTCAGATGCTGCAGAAGGTGGAGATCACGGATACCGGCGAGACGGGCTTCATCAAGGGCGAGCAGGTCGACCGCATCGAGTTCGACGAGGAGAACGCCAAGATCGAGAAGGCCGGCAAGCGCCCGGCTTCCGCGACGCCGGTTCTGCTCGGCATCACGAAGGCCTCGCTGCAGACGCGCTCGTTCATCTCGGCCGCGTCGTTCCAGGAGACCACCCGCGTGCTGACGGACGCCGCCGTGGTCGGCAAGTCGGACACGCTGGAAGGCCTCAAGGAGAACGTGATCGTCGGCCGTCTCATCCCGGCTGGCACGGGCGGCATGCTGCGCGGTCTGCGCCGCATCGCGGCCAAGCGTGACGAGCTGATCAGCAAGGAGAAGGCGAAGGCCGAGGCGGAAGGCGACAAGTCGCTGTCCGGTCCCGGCGGCCTCGATCTGGGCAGCCCGGTGCGCCGCCGCCGCCGCGTCGCCGAGTAGCGCGACCAACGATCGCAACCCACGAAAAAGCGGCCGTCCCCGGCCGCTTTTTTGTTAGCACGGACGTCGTATCCCCGTGCGCGGCGGGCGGGGGAGGCGGCTGGCTATCGGCCAATACTTGCCGTATAAGCCGCCATGAGAGGATGGGCGCCCGTGTCGAGCGTCCGCCCCGGCCTTGTCCCCGATCATTTCGGACCGATCTCACGTCCGCTACGCGGGTCGTGAGGCTTTGGAAAGGCCGGCAAAGGAAGGCAGAGAAGGTAGATACGATGGCCGCAACGTGGTCCCCCGAGAGCTGGCGCTCCCTCCCCATCGTCCAGGTGCCCGAGTACCCGGACGCCGACGCGCTGCGCGATGTCGAAAGCCGCCTTGCGACCTTCCCGCCGCTCGTGTTCGCGGGCGAGGCGCGCGAGCTGAAGAAGACGCTGGGCGAGGTTGCGCAGGGCAAGGGCTTCCTGCTCCAGGGCGGGGACTGCGCCGAGAGCTTCCTCGAGCACCGCGCCGACAACATCCGCGACTTCTTCCGCGTCTTCCTGCAGATGGCGATCGTCCTGACCTACGCGGGCGGCAGCCCCGTGGTGAAGCTCGGCCGCATCGCCGGTCAGTTCGCGAAGCCGCGCTCCTCGCCGACCGAGAAGAAGGAGGGCCAGGAGCTGCCGTCCTACCGCGGCGACATCATCAACGGCGCCGAGTTCACGGCCCAGGCGCGCATTCCCGATCCCGGCCGCCAGCTCGAAGCCTACCGTCAGTCGGCGGCGACACTGAACCTGATCCGTGCCTTTGCGGGCGGCGGCTACGCCGATCTCGAGCGCGTGCATCAGTGGAACATGGGCTTCGTCAAGGACAGCCCCCAGGGCCATCGCTATCAGGAGCTCGCCGATCGCATCGCCGAGACGCTGAATTTCATGCGCGCCTGCGGCATCACGAGCGAGAACACGCCACAGCTCCGCTCGACGCGCTTCTACACCAGCCACGAGGCGCTGCTGCTCAACTACGAGCAGGCGCTGACGCGGCTCGATTCCACGAGCGGCGACTGGTACGCCACCTCGGGCCACATGCTCTGGATCGGCGATCGCACGCGCCAGCCGGACCATGCGCACGTGGAGTACTGCCGCGGCATCAAGAACCCGATCGGCATCAAGTGCGGCCCTTCGCTCGAGGCCGACGGCCTCCTGCGCCTGATCGACATCCTGAACCCGAAGGACGAGGCGGGCCGCATCACACTGATCTGCCGCTTCGGCCACGACAAGGCCGGCCAGCACCTGCCGAGGCTCATCCGCGCGGTGGAGAAAGCCGGGCGCACGGTGGTGTGGTCGTGCGATCCCATGCATGGCAACACGATCAGCGCGGCCAACGGCTACAAGACGCGTCCCTTCGACCGCATCCTGAAGGAAGTGGAGACGTTCTTCGACGTGCACCGCGCCGAGGGCACGCACGCCGGCGGCATCCATGTCGAGATGACGGGCCAGAACGTGACGGAGTGCACGGGCGGCGCGGCGGCGATCTCGGAGACGGATCTCCGCGACCGCTACCACACGTTCTGCGATCCGCGCCTCAACGCGGACCAGTCGCTGGAGCTGGCGTTCCTCGTCGCCGAGCGCATGAAGCTCGAGCGCGAAGCCTCCTCGGTGCTGCCGCGACCGGAGGTCGCCGCCTTCGGTTAAAGAGTCCGGAGGTCGCCGCCTTCGGCTGAAAGAGCTCGAAGGTGGCCTCCCTCACGGCCGCAAAATGGGGAACCCCCGCTTTCCGCACGCGTTTTGGCTGTTGAAGGCGGCGCAGTCTGCGGTCGCCGCCACAACGCGAACGCGGAGGACGCATGACAAGTCTCAGCAAGCAGGGGAGCACGATGCTCTCCAATTTCCTCACGCTCGTCGTCGGCAATGAGCACAGCCTCGCGGAAAGCGAATTCGTTGGGGCCTGGCAGGTCCAGGACTCCGAAGGCCATCCGTTCGAGATCGCGTTGTTCGGCCTTGGAACGGCGGAGGCCGACCGTGCCGGCGAAGGCATGAAGGGCACATGGACGACCGAAGGCAGCGGTGATGCCGCGATGGCCGTGATCACATGGGATACCGGCTGGACGACCAAGATCGCCAAGACCGGAGAGGGCACCTACACCAAGATCGCTTACGGCCCGAACGCCGCGACACCCGCCAATACGTCGACCGCTCGTCGCAGTTCGCGCAACATCGAATAGAGCGGAGCCGCCCACTTAACCCTTGGCGGCGGCCCGCTCGATCGCTTCGGTAATCCGAAGCTGGGCTTCGTTCGCGTCGCCCCAGTGCCCGATCTTGGCCCACTTGTTGGGCTCGAGATCCTTGTAGTGGGTGAAGAAGTGCTCGATCTGCTGCAGCGAGATCGCGGGCATGTCCGAGTAGTGGATGATCTTCTCGTAGCGCTGCGAGACCTTCGGCGAAGGCACGGCGAGGATCTTCTCGTCGCCTCCCCCCTCGTCCTCCATCACCAGCACGCCCACGGGACGGCAGTTGATGACGGCGCCGGGTACGATCGTGCGCGTGTTGCAGACGAGCACGTCGATCGGATCGCCGTCGTCCGAGAGCGTGTGCGGCACGAAGCCGTAATTTCCCGGATACCGCATCGGCGTGTAGAGGAACCGGTCCACCACGAGGGTGCCCGAAGCCTTGTCCATCTCGTACTTGATCGGCTCTCCGCCGACGGACACTTCGATGATGACATTGATGTCGTGCGGCGGATTGTTCCCGATCTTGATGGCGTCGAGGCGCATGGATCTTCTTCCGAGAGTTGGGGCGAGGGGCCGACAAGGAAAACCGTGTCGGCAGAGCGTGCGCCAAGGGCGCCATCGGCACAAGGGGTTGAGAGGGTGAAGTCTCTAATTCATTGGTCGAAAGTCGGAGGAGGGGCCACGGTTCGCGTGGCTTAAGGCGCGAGGCTGATGCCGGTGAAATACATGAGAAGCGGCAACGTCATAAGGGCGGCGAGCGTGGACAGAAGGATGGCACCCGAGGTCACGACCGCAGGCAGCCGGTAGAATTCGGCGAGCATGAAAGGCCCGGTCCCGGTCGGCAGCGCGGCCAGCAGCACGGCCATGGCCGCGAGCTTCGGAGGGACGGCGAACGCGATCGTGAGCAGGGCCGTCACGGCGGGATGGATAACGAGCTTGACGGCGGCGAGCCCCACCGCAGTCCGCGTCTCGCTGGCGGCGATGGGCCGTGGCTCGGCCAGGAACAGGCCGATGACGACCAGCGCGAGTGGGCTCGCCGCGCCGCCGAGCAGCGTGAGGAAGGTCTCGGCGGAAGCCGGCAGCCCGAGGCCGGTGGCGCCCCACGCCACGCCCAGGATCGGCGCGACCAGGATGGGGTTGCGGCCGAGCGATCCCAGCACCTTGCCGGCGAGCCGCAGCGGGTGGCGCTCGGCGTGGCTGGCAAGCTCGATCAGCACCATGGCGGAGGCGAACAGCACGCACACGGTGAGGATCGACGCGATCGTCACCGGCACGAGGCTCTCTTTCCCGTAGATCATCAGCAGCATCGGAAAGCCGATGTAGGCCGTGTTGGCGTAGGCGCCGAGCAACCCGTCGAGGCTGGCTGTCGCGAGCCGCCGCCCCGCGATCAGGCTGATCGCGAGCGTGACGTAGAACACCGCCCCGCAGGCGAGCCCGAACGCGGCGATGAAATCGGGCTGGTACAACACGCTCCAGCTCGCGTGCGCCATGACGTCGAAGAGCAGCGCCGGCAGCGCCAGATAGACGACGACACGGTTGAGCTCGGACACGGCATGCGGGCCGATGACCCCGATCCGCCGCGCGAGATAGCCGCTCCCGATCAGGGCGAACACCGGGGCGACGATGGCAAGGATGGCGAGCATGGGTCTCGGCCAAAGAGGGTGGAGAGCGGACGAAAGGATCGCGAGCGAAGCCACGAGAGATAAGGGCTGCCGCAAAACGGGTCCAGAGGAAGGATGGACGCGCAGCCTCGCCTTCAACGGCGCTGGACCGGGACGCGGCACGGCCTTAAACCTTCCGCCATGAGTGACGCCCCCCCGAGCCAGACCCCGCCCGCCGAGGCGGCGCCGGCCAATCTCCGCATCGCCCTTGCCCAGCTCAATCCCATCGTCGGGGATCTGGCAGGAAACGAGGCCAAGCTGATCGCCGCGCGCGATCAGGCTGCCGCCGACGGCGCCGACCTCGTCGTCTTTCCCGAGCTGTTCCTGACGGGCTATCCGCCCGAGGATCTCGTTCTCAAGCCCGCCTTCCAGGAGGCGGCGCGCGCCCGCATCGAGGCGCTGGCCACGCGGCTGGGGCACGGCCCCGCCGTGCTCGTCGGCACCGTGTGGCCCGATCGCGGCCGCGTCTACAACGCGGTCGTGCTGCTCGATGAGAGCAAGGTCGCGGCCGTCCGCTATAAGGTCGATCTTCCGAACTATGGCGTGTTCGACGAGAAGCGCGTCTTCGCGGCCGGTGAGCTGCCGGGCCCCATTGCCTTCCGCGGTGTCCGCCTCGGCGTGCCGATCTGCGAGGACATCTGGAAGGAGGAGGTCGTCGAATGCCTCGCCGAGTGCGGGGCCGAGATCCTGCTCGTGCCGAACGGCTCCCCCTTCGACTGGAAGAAGCCGGACCTGCGCATGAACGTCGCCGTCGCGCGCGTCCGGGAGACAGGCTTTCCGCTGGTCTACGTCAATCAGGTGGGTGGACAGGACGAGCTGGTGTTCGACGGCGCCTCGTTCGTCCTCAATGGCGACTTGCGCCTCGCCGCCCAGCTCCCGGCCTGGACCGAGCAGGTCGCCGTGACCGACTGGGAGCGCGGCCCCGAGGGCTGGCGCTGTATCCGCGCGCCGCTGCATCTCCTGGCGGAGGGCGATGGCACGGCCTACCAAGCCTGCGTTCTGGGGCTGCGCGACTACGTGAGCAAGAACCGCTTTCCGGGCGTCGTGCTCGGCCTTTCGGGCGGCATCGACAGCGCGCTGGTCGCGGCCATGGCCGTCGATGCGCTGGGTCCCGAGCGCGTGCATGCCGTGATGATGCCCTACCGCTATACGTCGAGCCTCAGCATCGCGGACGCAACGGCCTGTGCGGAAGCGCTCGGCATCCGGCTCGACACGGTGCCGATCGGGCCCGCGGTGGACGCCCTCAACGGGACACTCGCGGGGCTGTTCGAGGGACGCGCCCCGGACACTACCGAGGAGAACATCCAGAGCCGCGTACGCGGGGTCATCGTCATGGCGATCTCCAACAAGCTCGGCACGATGGTGCTGACGACCGGCAACAAGAGCGAGATGAGCGTCGGCTATGCGACGCTGTACGGAGACATGAACGGCGGTTTCAACCCCGTGAAGGATCTCTACAAGATCGAGGTCTTCCGGCTCGCCCGCTGGCGCAATGCCAACGTTCCGCCGGATGGCCTCGGCCCCGCCGGCATCGTCATTCCGGAAAGCATCCTCACGCGTCCGCCGACGGCGGAGCTGCGCGAGAACCAGCTCGATCAGGACAGCCTCCCCCCCTACGAGGTCCTCGACGACATCCTGGCCTGCCTCGTGGAGCAGGAGATGCCGGTGGCCGATGTGGTGGCGCGCGGCCATCCCCTCGAGGTCGTGAAGAAGGTCGAGCGCCTGCTTTACCTCGCGGAATATAAGCGCCGGCAGGCCGCACCGGGCGTCAAGATCTCGAGCCGCGGTTTCGGCCGCGACCGCCGCTATCCCCTCACCAACCGCTTCCGCGAATAGGGTCGCCGGACGCTCCCCGAGGCATCCGTCCGGTGATGTTGAACCCCTTTTCCCGTACGCTTAAGATGAACCGTCCGTGGTCGGGTCGGACGAGAGCTGGAGACGCAGGCATGCGGCGACGCCATGTGAGGCAGCGCGAAGCGGGTGTTTCGATTGGGCTGCTGCTGCTTTCCGTGCTTGTGCCGTCGGCAGCCGGCGCGGCGGATCCGAAACTGATCGTCAAATGCGGAGAGCCGGCGAGCGCGGCCGTCACCTGCGACGTGCGCGCCTCGGGCGCGGCCGAGATCAAAGCGCTGAAAGCCACGGTCAAAGGCGAGAGCGCGGCGCTCGAAACGAGGTTCGAGCCGTTCGATGCGGCGGACCGCGGCAGCGCCACCGCCTACCTCATCCAGCTCCTGCCGAACGCCCGGCGCACCACCCTCTCGCAGATGGGCGACGCGGTGGTGACGCTCACCGATCAGCGCGGCGGCAAGCGCCGCTTCATGGCCTATACGTTCGCCAACGATCTTTCGCTGGTGGCCGATTCAGGCTCCTCCAAGGCCGAGTTCGTCCGCCAGATCATCGCCATCAAGCCGCGCACGGTAACGGTCCAGCTCTACAAGGTCGCCCTCGAGGCGATCGATGCGCTGAGCCGGGAGGCGGGCGAGCGCAAGGCCCTCGTCATCCTCGCCGACGGCACCTCCGACGACACGGGCTACAGTCACGATGGGGTCGTAACGGCGGCGCGGGCCGCGGGCGTGACGATCCATGTGCTCGGCTATTTCGACGACCGCAACGCCCGGCCCCAGTTCCAGAAGCTCGCCCGCCTCGCCGAGGATACAGGCGGCTTTGCCGCCGAGGTGAAACAGGGATCGGCAAAGCATCAGGATTTCACGAAAGACATCATCACCAATCGCTTCGCCGCGGAGGTGCTGGAGAACGGCGGCACCGCCACGGTCGCGCTCAAGGGCCGGTCCGGCCGGCAGGTCCTCGTGGTCTCGGCCGAGCTGGCCGACGGCAAGACGCTCGCGGCCGAGACCGAGGTGGCGATGCCGGCCGCCGTCGCCGCCGAAGTGCCGCCCGCCGCGGCACCAGCTCCGGAGCCGGAACCCGAGGCGGAAGGCGTGTTCGCCTCCGCAAAGGACTGGATGCAGGACCATCCGGCCGTCGTCGTGGCGCTGGGCGTGCTGCTCGGAGTTGGCCTCGTCGGCCTCTCCGTCTACGGCAGCGCCTGGCTGCCCCGCCTGGGGGGAGAGGGGCGCGCCGAGCCGTCATCGTCTCCCGACGAGGCGGAAGCGGTCACCGGGATCGCCGCGGGTCCGGACGAGGACGAGAGGCGAAGCGAGGCCGTGCGCGCGCCCGACGGCCGGCCCGTGATCTACGGCTGGCTCGAGACGATCGACGGCAACGCCGCCCGCCATCCCCTCAAGACGACCAACGTGCGCGTCGGCCGCCACCGCGACAATGACATCTGCCTTCAGAACGACTCGATCTCCCGCCGCCACGCCGTGCTTCACTACAACGCCGAGACGCGGCGCTTCGTGATCACCGACCTCGGCGCCGGCAACGGGGTCGTGGTCAACAAGACCAAATACAAGTCCCGTGAGCTGAATGACGGCGATACGGTGGAGCTGGGGGAGGTGCGGCTCCGCTTCCGGGCCGGGAGGGAGTTTCTGGCGTAAGCGCAGCCTCACCCGGTTCCTGGCGCGCCGCGGGTGAAGATCGAGGAGATCCGAGATGAGCAACGATCCGCGCGACCCCGGGGATGAGGACGACGACGAGGCGCAGGCCAACAAGCGCACGCGCCTTGTCATGCGTCCCGACGTGGCGGAAGGATCGCCCGCGGCGGGAACCTATGGCGGGGACCAGCCGCGCGGCGGATCGGTGATCGGCGCGACGCGCCTCGTCGGCTTCGGCAAGGCGGGTGAGGAGAAGGGTGGCGCCCGCACGCCGGAAGCGCCTGCACCGAGGCGACAGGCTCAGGCGCGGACCCAAGTCATGCACGGCGGCACGCTCGATACGAACGAGCCGGTCGCCGGCTGGATCGTCGTCGTGAAGGGACCCGGCCGGGGTGGCTTTCGGCCGGTGTTCGTCGGCATGAACGCGGTCGGCCGCGCGCCGAGCCAGCGCATCTGCCTCGACTTCGGCGACGAGACGATCTCGCGCGAGGAGCACGCCTTCATCACCTACGATGACGAGCAGCAGATCTTCTATCTTCAGCACGGCGGCAAATCGAACCTCGTGCGTCTCGCCGGCAAGCCGGTGCTGGCGCCGACGGAGCTGAAGCCGAACGATCTCTTCCGCATCGGCAACACGACGTTCCGGTTCGTGGCCTTGTGCGGGCCCGATTTCAGTTGGTCGCGCGAGGTCGATGACGGATGACATGGCGCGTTGCGGCAGCCGCCGCAGCCACGATCGGGACGCGCTCGAAGCAGGAGGATTCCTCCGCGATCTGGCCGTCCGGAGCCCCAGCCGCACTCAGCGGCGGCGAGGGGATGCTGGCGGTGGTGGCGGACGGAATGGGAGGGCACGCCGGCGGTGACATCGCCGGCGATCTCGCCTGCCGCACGTTCGTCGCCACGTTCGCGCAAGCCGAGGGCACGATAGCCGAGCGGCTCCGCCCGAGCCTCGAGGCGGGCAACGCTGCCATCGGCGCCCACGCCGCGGACGATGGACGCCTGCGCGGCATGGGCTGCACGCTCATCGCCGCCTGGGTGGATGATACGGGCCTGTCGTGGGTGAGCGTCGGCGATTCGCTGCTTCTTCTGTTTCGGTCGCCGGAGGTGTTGCGCCTCAACGCCGACCATTCGCTCGGCGCCTTCCTCGACGACCAGGCGCGCCGCAACCAGATCTCGCCCGACGAGGCGCAGAGAAACCCCTATCGGAACGCGCTGCGCTCGGCGCTCACCGGCAAGACGCTCGAGCTGGTCGACCTCCAGACGGTGCCCTACGAGCTTGCGGCGGGGGACTGGATTATCCTCGCCAGCGACGGGATCGCGACGCTCACGGGCGATGAGATCGGCGACATCGTCTACGAGAACCGCGATGGGACGCCGGAGGTGATGGCGGACGCCCTGATCGCCGCGGTCGAGGCCAAGCAGGATCCGGATCAGGACAACACGACGGTCGTCGTTCTGCGGATGGACGAAGGTGCGGAGGGCGAGAGCGCGGGCCAGGACGAGGACACGGCGACCCGGGTGCTCCGTCCGGAGTCTGCGGCGACATCAGCCGGCCCCAGTCTATCCGCGCCGCCAGTGTCCGAAGGAGGCGTGAAGGCGCTGGGGACCCTATCTCCACGACCTGCAGCCCCACCGGCCCGCCGCTCCCGCGGCATGATCATCGGCCTCGGCATGGCC
>DAITBB010000068.1:0-5304 GCA_036823975.1 Hyphomicrobium sp. | reverse complement strand
TGCTACGCGCCGTGCAGAGCTAGCCGAGGGCGTAACGCGAGCACCACTTCCTTCTCCCATGGGGAGAAGGTGCCGCGAAGCGGCGGATGAGGGGCTTGGATGCGCACGACGTCAGCGGTGGTGCCAGAGCAAAGTCCCTCACCGGCCTGTCTTTTGGCGCGAGCCTGCGGCTCGACGGCCACCTCTCCCGTCCCGGGAGAGGGAAGTATGATGATGCGGGCGAGCGCGGGCATCAGGAAACGTAGCTCGTCAGCCTTTACGGCGTGCGCGCCAGCAGCTTGTGCGCGGCGGCGTCGGGGCTGACGCGGCCCGACAGCACCTCGTCCGCAAGGCCGTCGATCTCGTGCGCGCTGTCCTCCTTCACGCGGCGCGCGACGATGTCCGCCGCAGCCCGCGCGATGAGGTAGCGGGCGCGCCGCCGCCGCCGCGCCAGAGGGCCATTGTCGCCCCCGCGCGCATTCACCTCGCGCATCGCCTTGTAAAGCTCGGGCACGCCGTCGCCCGTGATGGCCGTCGTCTTGAGCACCGGGATATGGGCACGCAGCGAGCGGATCGAGAGCGCACCCAGAAGCTGCTGCAGCGTCAGCTCCGCGCCCTCGCGGTCGCCCTTGTTGACGACGAGGATGTCGGCGATTTCGAGCAGGCCCGATTTCATCGCCTGGATGTCGTCGCCGAGGCCCGGCGCCGAGATCACCACGCGCACGTCGGCCACCTCGGCCACGTCCATTTCGCTTTGCCCCGTGCCGACGGTCTCGAGCAGCACGAGGTCGAAGCCGGCGGCATCGAGCGCATCGATCACCCGCACGGCGGCCGGCGAGAGGCCGCCCAGGTAGCCGCGGCTGGCGAGCGAGCGCACGAACACACCGTCGTCGTCGAGCGCGGCCGTCATGCGGATGCGGTCGCCGAGGATTGCGCCGCCCGAGATCGGGCTCGACGGATCGACGGCGATGACGCCGACCGTGCCGCCCTGCGCACGCACATGCGCGATCACGGCATTGACGAGGGTGGACTTGCCAGCCCCCGGCGGCCCGGTGAAGCCGACGACGAGCGCGTGACCGAGATAGGGCTGCAGCGCTTCGAGCAGCGGCGGGGCGCTCGCGGAAAGCTTCTCGAGCTCGGTGACGGCGGCCGCGATGGCGCGGCGCTCGCCCGCCCGCAAGCGTTGCACGAGATCGGGGATCGCCTCGAGCTTGAGCGTCGAGCGCGGGGGCGGCCGGAGGGTGTGAAGCGTGCTGTCCATGCCTTCGCTGATAGGCACAAAAGCGCCGGGCTGCAATGGCTCCTGCCGTCACATTCGGGCCTTTGCGGCCGCGAGGGCTCTTTCTGGTCTCGAAGGGAGGGCGGCGGCCGGCGCGGAGCGCGCTCAGAACCAGAGCCCCGGCCACCGGTAGCGGGGGCGCATGTCGCCGGGGCCATAGCCGACGAGCGACATCATCGGCTGCTCGACGATGACGAGCCGCGCGTGAGGCGGCGTCTCGCCCGGTGCCGCCTCGAGCTCCCGCAGCCGCGCCACGCGCTCCTCGGTGGCGGGGTGCGAGCGCAGGATGGACGGATAGGGCACCCGTCGCGCCGGCACGGGCAGCATCAGGTCCTCCCAGAAATGCCCGGTCGAGGTCTCGAGCCGCCGCAAGGCCGATGCGAGGGCGAGCGGGTCGCCGGTGAGCCGCGCCGCGAACGCGTCGGCCTCGAACTCGCGGGCCCGTGAAAGATGGAGCTGCAACACGCTCGAAAGCGCTGGCGCCAGATAGAGCAGCACGATCGCCACCCAGGAGAACGGGGCCTCGCCCGCGAAATGGGCGAGCACATTGTAGAGGGCGAGGCCGAGAGCGAGGTAGCTCATGAGCTGGAGGACCCGCGTCATGACGTCCGCGAGCCCGAGGACCACGAGATCGTTGTGGCGGATGTGCGCCATCTCGTGGGCGATCACGCCCGCCGTCTCGGTGAGCGAAAGCCGCCGCAACAGGCCCTCTGTCAGGGCGATGGCGGACTTTTCCCGCGACCCGGCCGCGAAGGCGTTGAGCGTGAGGCTTGGCACGACGTAGAGGTCCGGCCGCCGGTCGAGCCCGGCCCGGTAGGCCAGCACGTCGACGAGGCTCGAAAGCTGGCTCTGGTCAGGGGGCACGAGCGTGGCCCGGTAGAGGCGCAGGACAGCCTCGGGCGGCATGCGGTTCGCCGCCGGCCAGACGAGCGCCGGCAGAAGGACCGCCGCCAGCGCCCCCGCCACGCCCCAGAGAAGCGTGGCCGGGATCGCGACGAGGGCCACGAATCCCGCCAGCAGCAGGAAAGCTTGTCGGTGATTGGGGTGTCCGCGCCAGGCCAGGCGGGCGGCGACGGGGGAAGCAAGCATCGAGCCCTCCGCCTCGCAGACGGGAATCGGGACGCAGAGCGAGAGCCAGCGCGGGAGGCACGCAGGCTCGAAGTCTCGATGTGGCGCGGAAAAACGACAATCCTATGGTGGCGAGCCCCGTTCCCGGCGGCAATCGGGCGTGCAATCATGCGGGTGCGGCGTGATGGACGGCGGCCGAGAGTCAATTCTTTCGGTCTTGGCACCCACAAGGTGTTGACCGGGAATCCCCGAATGTATATAGGAACGCCACTCTCACGGTAGGTGGTAGGCCCTCTTCGCGCTTCACGAGCGCATTGCCTAAACGCTGCCGTACCAAAGCAGAGGACATTTTCGGACCAAGATCGTCGATGAGCCGCAAGGTCAATCGGCGGATCCTCTGGTTTTTCCGTGCCAGGCTTCCGGGTTTCCGGGGCTCGGCAGGTTTCGTTTGGCGCATGCAGTGTCTTCGACGCGCGGCGTGAAGCGAAAAGGGATGGCAGTCCCGTGGGCCTGCCGCATGGATTAAGAGCCGAGCGAGAAGCGGGGCGTTAATGCCGACGATACAACAGCTGATCCGGAAACCCCGGAACCCGAAGGTCTATCGCGAGAAGTCGCGTCACATGGAGGCGTGCCCGCAGAAGCGTGGCGTTTGCACCCGCGTGTACACGACCACTCCGAAGAAGCCGAACTCGGCGCTCCGCAAGGTCGCCAAGATCCGCCTGACCAACGGCTACGAGGTCATCGGCTACATTCCGGGCGAAGGCCATAACCTGCAGGAGCACTCGGTGGTGCTCATCCGCGGCGGCCGCGTCAAGGACTTGCCCGGCGTCCGTTACCACATCCTGCGTGGCGTGCTCGATACCCAGGGCGTCGCCAACCGCAAGCAGCGTCGTTCGAAGTACGGAGCGAAGCGGCCGAAGTAGGCCGTTCGCAGAGGTATCCCGGACGAGCCGCCTGAAACGCGGTGAGATCCGGGAGATCTCAGAGGTTTTCAGGTGGCTCGCCCGGGAGTGAGCCGAAAGAATTGAAGCGAAGGGCTAGGACCGATGTCCCGTCGTCACAGTGCAGACAAGCGCGAAGTCAATCCGGATCCCAAGTTTGCGGATCTCGTGCTGACGAAATTCATGAACGCCGTCATGGTTGACGGCAAGAAGTCGGCGGCCGAGCGCATCGTATACGGCGCGCTGGATCGCATGGAGCAGAAGGCGAAATCGGACCCGATCGCCATGTTCCATCAGGCGCTCGACAACGTGATGCCCGCCGTCGAGGTGCGTTCGCGTCGCGTCGGCGGCGCCACGTATCAGGTTCCGGTCGAGGTCCGCTCGGAGCGCCGTCAGGCGCTCGCCATTCGCTGGATCATCACCGCTGCGCGCAAGCGCAACGAGAACACCATGGTGGAGCGTCTGTCGGGCGAGTTGCTCGATGCGTCTCAGAACCGTGGCACGGCTGTGAAGAAGCGCGAGGACACGCACAAGATGGCGGACGCCAACCGGGCGTTCTCGCATTACCGCTGGTAAGGGACGGTGCGGTTGCCGGAAGGCAGCCGCAGATTGAGGTTGCGGCGCGGTTGCGAGAGTGAGCAGCCGGGGCACAAGAGACGACGCGGTTGCGAGAGTGCGCAGCCGAAGCGCAAAGGATAGCGCGGTTGCTCGTGGGCAACCGAAGCGCAAAGGACAGCGCGGTTGCTCGTGGGCAACCGAAGCGCAAAGGATAGAGACAGATGGCCCGGCAATACGCCATTGAGGACTACCGCAACTTCGGCATCATGGCCCACATTGATGCCGGCAAGACGACCACGACCGAGCGGATCCTCTACTACACCGGCAAGAACTATAAGATCGGCGAGACGCACGATGGCGCCTCGACGATGGACTTCATGGATCAGGAAGCCGAGCGCGGCATCACCATCACGTCGGCCGCGACGACCTGCTTCTGGACCGGCCGCGACGGCAAGCGCCGCCGCCTGAACATCATCGACACGCCGGGCCACGTCGACTTCACCATCGAGGTCGAGCGCTCGCTGCGCGTGCTCGACGGTGCCGTATGCGTGCTCGACAGCAACCAGGGCGTCGAGCCGCAGACCGAGACCGTCTGGCGCCAGGGCGACAAGTACAACGTTCCGCGCATCATCTTCTCCAACAAGATGGACAAGACCGGCGCGGACTTCTTCATGTGCGTCGCCGACATCAAGGACAAGCTCGGCGCGCGCGCCGTGCCGCTGCAGATTCCGATCGGTGCCGAGAACGATTTCAAGGGCGTCATCGACCTCATCCGCATGAAGGCCATCACCTGGGAAGGCGACGGCAAGGACTCCCAGATGGTCGAGGGCGAGATCCCGGCCGAGCTCCTCGACAAGGCTGCCGAGTTCCGCGCCGCCATGATCGAGGCCGCCGTCGAGATGGACGACACGGCGATGGAAGCCTACCTCGAGGGCAAGGAGCCCGACGAGGCGACGCTGCGCAAGCTCATCCGCAAAGCCACCGTCACGCGCGCGTTCTATCCGATGATGTGCGGCTCGGCCTTCAAGAACAAGGGCATCCAGCCGCTGCTCGACGCCGTCGTCGACTTCCTGCCGAGCCCGCTCGATCGCGAAGCGTATCGCGGCATCGATCCGAAGACCGGCGAGGAGAGCCCCCGCAAGCCGTCCGACAGCGAGCCGCTCGCCATGATCGCCTTCAAGATCATGAGCTTCGAGCACGTCGGCTCGATCACCTTCTGCCGCATCTACTCGGGCAAGCTCGAGCAGGGCATGGCGCTCGCCAACACGAGCCGCGACAAGAAGGAGCGTGCCGGCCGCATGTATCTCATGCACGCCGCCGACCGCGAGGAGATCAAGGAAGCCTTCGCCGGCGACATCGTCGCGCTGCAGGGCCTCAAGGACACCCGCACCGGCGAGACGCTGTGCGATCCGAACAAGCCCGTCATCCTCGAGAAGATGGAGTTCCCGGAGCCCGTCATCAACCTCAAGATCGAGCCCA
>DAITBB010000067.1:0-15914 GCA_036823975.1 Hyphomicrobium sp. | reverse complement strand
ACGACGTCGCGATACATGTAGTGCGTGTCGAGGCCGTTGATGCGCACCGAGACGCTCTTGCCGGCGCCCTTCCAGTCGAGATCGTTGAGGGCCTGGATGATGTTCTTGCGGGCCTGCTCCTTCTCGGGCGGGGCCACGGCGTCCTCGCAGTCGAGGAACACGTAGTCGGCGGCGCTCTTGATGGCGCGGTCGATCATGGAGGGGTTCGAGCCCGGAACAGCGAGGTACGAACGCTGCAGGCGCTGCTTACGCGACGGATAGAGAGTGTAGCTCATAGGACGTTTCCCTTGGTTCTAGTGCGATAAAAGACACTTGATCTCGACGCGCCGGCGCTGGTCCGGAGCGTATCGGAAGTGTCGCTTATGATGAAAGGGCGGCGCCCGGGGCGGGCGCCGCCCTTGCATTAGGCAGCCTTGAGGGCGGGCTTGGTTGCGGTCTTGCTGAAGTACTCGGCCGCAGCGCCCGTGCCGGAGCCGAACTTGACCGGCACGCCGCAATCCTTGAGGGCCATCTCGACGTTGAACAGCACGCCGCCGATCATGCCCTCGTCGAGGGCACCGAGGTGACCGATGCGGAAGACCTTGCCGTTGACCTTGTTAAGGCCGGTCCCGAGCGAGGTGTTGTAGCGGTGATAGGCCGTCTTGAGCACGTCGTTGGCATCGATGCCGTCCGGCACCATGATCGCCGACACCGTGTCGGAGTACCACTTCGGCTCCTTGGCGCAGAGCTTGAGGCCCCAGGCTTCGACCGCGGCGCGCACGCCGTTGGCAAGGCGCGTGTGGCGGGCGAAGACGTTGTCGAGACCCTCGGCGAAGAGGAGGTCGATCGAGGTCCGCAGGCCGCGGATGAGCTGCGTGGCCGGCGTGTAGGGGAAGAAGCCCTGATCGTTCGTCTTGATCATGTCTTCCCAGGAGAAGAAGCAGCGGTTCATGCGGCCGTTGAGGCTCTTGTTGGCGTCGAGCGCCTTCTGGCTGACGGCCAGGATGCCGAGGCCGGTCGGAAGCATGAAGCCCTTCTGCGAGCCGGAGACGCAGCAGTCGACGCCCCACTCGCCCATGCGCATGTCGAGCGAGCCGACGGAGGAGACGCCGTCGACGAACAGGAGCGCGGGATGCTTGGCGGCATCGAGAGCCTTGCGCACGCCGGCGATGTCGGACGAGACGCCGGTCGCGGTCTCGTTGTGCGTGGCGAAGACGGCCTTGATCTCGTGGTTCTTATCCTTGGCGAGGATATCGGCATACTTCTCGAGCGGAACGCCCGTGCCCCACTCCTCGTCGCAGAGCTCGACCTTGAGGCCGAGACGCTCGGCCATATCGACCCACAGAAGCGAGAACTGACCGAAGCGGCTCATCAGCACCTTGTCGCCGACGGCGAGCGTGTTGGTGACGGCCGACTCCCAGCCGCCCGTACCGGACGAGGGGAAGATGAAGACGCGCCCGTCCTTCATTTTGAAGACCTTCTTGAGGTCCTCGAAGATCGGCAGCGTGAGCTTGGGATAGTCGGGGCTGCGCATGTCCTCCATCGGGAGGTTCATGGACATGCGAACGGCATCGGGAATGTTCGTCGGGCCGGGGATAAAAAGGTGCGGCTTCACCATAACAGAGGTCATCGTGCGTCTCCTCGCGAGTCTAGCTTCCAGTTTTTTGCCCGGCCTCAGCATTCCGGCTCAGAAGCGTCTGCCGAGCGAAAGCTTGCGTAGGTCGAGAATGGTCTGCGGAGACGACTTGAGTAACCCCGAGCATCGCCCCAGACCAATTCGTAAAGACCATCGCAATGACAGGCAACACCCACGAGGGGTGTCGCCTGAAATCTCTTGAGTAGGGTTATGGGCGGTGCGGCTCGTGCGGGGGAAGCCCCAACCGGGTAGTTTGGATCCTACCCACCCTGCGGCTTAAGCGCTCCGTATTCGGACGCACGTTTTCCGCGTGTAAGGAACTTGTAAGGAAAGAGCCTCAGCGTGGATCTCGCAGGCCCTGATGCGTCATGAAAAGTGCGACCGCCATCGCGCGATTGTTGACATCGAGTTTGTCGTAGAGGTTCTTGAGGTGATACTTCACCGTGTTGCGGGAAATTCCAATCCGCGCGGCGATCTGAAGATTGGACCAGCCGTCGGCCAGCGCCGCCAGCAGCTCGCGCTCGCGCACGGTGAGCACGTCGAGCGGATCCGACGCCGCGGTCTCCATGTCCACGTAAGGAAACGAGACGCGCCCGTGCGAGACGGTCGAGATCGTCTCGAGAAGAACCTCCGGCTCGTCGGATTTCGACATGAAGGCCCAGCCGCCACCCTTGATGGTGCGCCGCACAATCTCGTTCCCGGTCTCGCCAGTGTAGATGATCGCCCGAGTCGGGATTTTACGCCGCTTGAGCTCGGCCAGAATATCGCCGCCCGTCATGTCGGGGAGCGCCCAGCCGATGATGGCGATCGCGCTCGGCGTGCTGGCCGTGAGCTCGAGGAAGGCCGCGCCCGTGGCGACAGCCGCCAGCACCTCGAAACGGCCATCGCGCGCCACGATGTCGACGAGCCCCGATCTCACGACCGGATTCTTGTCGGCGATGACAATGGTGCGTGCGGGGTGAGGGGCCATGGTGTCGATAGGTGTCCTCGGTCGGGCAGCGCCAGGGCCGCCTGCATCTCTGTTCTATCCGTCCAGATCGGGTCGGGGCCAGCGCGTTCGCAGGCCAATTGCGAAGGACGGCACGTCTACGCCGCCGGATCCTCGCGAAATTTCTGCGTTGCGCGGACGAGCGCCTGCAGAATGCCGGGCTCCGTCATGGCATGGCCTGCATCCTCGACGATGCACAACTCGGCAGATGGCCACACGGACTTTAAGTCCCAGGCGCTGCGCAGCGGCGTCACGACGTCGTAGCGGCCGTGCACGATGACGCCCGGGATGGCGGCGAGCGCGCCCGCACGCTTCAGAAGCGCCCCGTCCTCGGCGAAGAAGCCGCGGTTGACGAAATAATGGCTCGCGATGCGCGCGAAGGCGAGCGCCGCAGCCGGGTCGGCGAACGCGCGCGCATGCGCCGGATCCTGGATCAGCGAGAGGGTCGTGCTCTCCCAGGCCGCCCACGCGTCGGCAGCGGCCCCATGCACCTGGGGATCGGGATCGACGAGGCGCTTTGCATAGGCGCCGATCATGTCGCCGCGCTCGGCTGCGGGAATGAGACGTTCGAAAGCGTCCCAGGCCTCGGGGAACATCTGGCGCGCCCCGTCCCGATAGAACCAGGTGAGCTCGCAGTGCCGCGCGAAGAAGAGGCCGCGCAGCACGAGCGCGGAGACCCGCTCGGGATGAGTCTCGGCGTAAGCGAGGGCGAGCGTCGAGCCCCACGAGCCGCCGAAGAGCTGCCACTGCGCAATGCCGAGATGGCGGCGCAGGCGCTCCATGTCCGCGACGAGGTGCCAGGTCGTGTTGTTGTCGATCGAGGCGTGGGGCCGCGACCGCCCGCAGCCCCGCTGATCGAGAAGGATGATGCGGTAATGGCTGGGATCGTGAAAGCGGCGCATGGTGGCGTTGCATGCCCCGCCCGGCCCGCCGTGGACGATGAGCACCGGAGCGCCATCGCGGCGGCCGCATTCGGAGAAATAGAGCGCATGCCCGTCACCGGTGTCGAGCACGCCCTCGTTGAACGGCACCCGTGGCGGATAGAGACCGGCGTCGAGACTGCGGCTGTCCGGCGTCCGCGCGCTCACGGACGATGCGCCCGGGCACGGCGCTCATAGCGCATCTCGCGGTCGTAGAGCACCTCTCCGCCCGGGACGCGGATGTCGCGGAGAAGCTCGAGCAGCGCCTTCTGCGGCCCTGGCGTGGCGAGCGTCACGGCGATCGTCGCGACGAAGCTCGCCGGAAGCCCGATCGCGGCGGCGAGCGCGCTGTCGGTGCCCGTAAGCCCCGCTTCGCCTGCGATGATGGCGAGCACAGTGACGCCGAAGCCGGTAACCATGCCGGCCACCGCGCCGAACGCGTTGAGCCGCTTCCACCAGATCGAGAGCACCAGCACCGCGAACGTCGAGGCCCCCGTCAGCGCGATGCCCCAGAGCAGAAGCTTGAGCGGGTCGGTCGGCGCCACGAGGGCGAGCAGGCCGGCCAGGGCCGCGGCTGCACCGAGCGCGAGGCGCGCGACGATGAGACGGCCGCCCGGCAGCGGCGGCGACCAGGCGAGCCCGTAGACGATATCCTCGGAGAGCACATTGCCGAGGGCGAGCGCAATGGCACCGCCCGCCGCGAGCGCCGCCGCCACCACGCCGCCGGCGGCGAGATAGGTGAGAACGGCCGGCACCTCGGAGGCGATGGGCAATGCCAGCAGCACGTCGTCGCGGCTCATGCTGAAGCTCGAGAGGGTGGGGCGCCCTTCGCCCGCGATGGCGAGGTAGCCCTGGGCCTTGAGGGCCTCGATCCAGGCCGGAAAGCGGACCGGCCCCGCCACGGTGACGAGATCGGTCAGATAGTCCCGCATGAAGATGGCAATGGAGCCGATCGTCAGCATCGCGACGCCGAACAGCAGCGTCGCCCAGCCGAGCGACTTGCGCGACTCGTAGATGCCCGGCGTGCTCGCCACCCGCTGCAGCAGCCACGGCGCGCTGGAGAGGCCGGAGAGGAGCGAGAGGATGATGATCACGAAGGCCAGCGGCCCCACGCTGCCGAAGGCATCCGAGTAGCGTTTTGCTATCGGCCCCAGCCCTTCGCCGGGAATGTCGAAGGCGAGCGCCGGCGGCAGGATGATGGGCAGGCCCTGCGCCGCCTCGGCGCGCCCGACCATCCTGAGCACGGGGCCTGCGGAGAATTGCGGCAGCGGCAGGTTGGTGACGATGACGGCGACGATGGCGACCGGAACGAGGAGGGCGATCAGCGCCGCGATGCTCTGGGCCGAGGACGACCAGGAGAGCGAGCGCATGCCGCCGGCGCCGACGGTGGCGACGATCAACGCCACGAGCAGCATCACCGCGAGCGACATCGGCATCGGCTGCAGCCAGGCGACCGCATGCGCGCCCATGCGAAGCTCGGCGGCGAGAACGAGCAGCATCGGCACCGTCAGAACGCCGCCCGCGACGAGCCGCACCGCCCGGCTTTCGAGCCGCTTGCCGAGATAGCTCGGCACCGTGAAGGCGCCGAACTTGCGGAAGAAGGGCGCGAGCAGAACGGCCATCACGACGAAGCCCGCAAGCCCTCCGATGACGAAGCAGAGGGCATCGAAGCCGATCATGAAGAACACGCCGGTGAGCGCGACGAGCCCGGTGGCGCCGAGGGCCGTCTGGGCGAGCACGAGCCCGGTGTAGAAAGCGGGCACGCGCCGACCGGCAGCGAAATAGTCGATGGGCACCTGCGTGAAGGTCGCGCAGCCGATGACCAGATAGAGCAGCACCGGCCCGAACAGCATCGCGAGCCGCAGCGTGCCGTCGTCGACGCCGAGCCCTTCGAAAATGAGCGTCAAAAGCGTGATCGCCACGAACGCGCTCATGAAGATGCCGAAGTAGGTGCCGAGGCGCGGGTTGACGTACCCCGTGCGGTGCGACAGCGCCATCCCTCAGCCCCCGCGCGCGCGGACGCGAAGCGACCCGACCACGATCATCCCCACCTCCGTCATGTATCCTCGTGCGCGCCGTGCCAGTGGTCGATCGCGTCCTGCCGGTTGACGAAGCTCGCCACCGTCACCACGGCGATCAGCACGAGGCCGTGCAGACACAGGAAATAGCCGAGCGGGAAGCCCATGAACTTGCTCGAGTTCAACTTGTCCGCGTAGAGCGGGAGAACGATGATGACCGTCAGGAACGGGATGAGGCTGGCGAGCATCTGCCATTTGGTGTGCCGCCAGTAGGGCTTTCGTTCGCGCCGCTCGATCATGGACCCCGGTCCCCGTGCGAGAGTTGAGCACCCCTGGTGCGTGCCGGATGTGGTGGCTTTGAGGCGGCCGGGCGGCGCCCGCCCGATCCCCGCTCCTCCCGGCGAATTGATCCGGATCAAGAGGTACCCTAGCATCCCGCGGCGGCTCGAACGAGTCGCCGATCGCACACTGGGGAATACGATTGCTTGAGGGGACTGCACAATGTCGATATTTCGTGAATTCAGAGAATTTGCCATGCGGGGCAACGTCATCGATCTCGCCGTCGGCGTGATCATCGGCGCGGCCTTCGCCCCCATCGTCTCGACTCTCGTCGAGAACATCATCATGCCGCCAATCGGCTATGTGCTCGCGGGCATCGATTTCAGCGCCCTGGCGATCACCTTGCCGACCCCGACGGGAGATGGCGTCGAGATCAAGTATGGTCTTTTCCTCAATGCTCTTTTCAAGTTCCTGGTGACGGCGCTCGCGATCTTCCTGCTGATCCGGGCGATCAACAAGTTCCAGAAGCCGGCAGCCGAGGAGGCCCCTCCGCCCCCGCCGCCGTCCGAGGTCTATCTGCGCGAGATCCGAGACGCGCTCGTCAAGAAATAGCGTCCGCCGAGGGCGCGTTTGCGTCGGCCGCCGTGGCTGGCCGGGCCCTCTCGCCCGGCCGCGGCGGCCGTTGCGGTCTTTTATGCCGATGAACGATCCCGCCCCTGCGGGAAGGCGGCCATCGCCGCCGGCCGCCGTGCGTCCGGCTTGCCGCCGATCTGCGCACGGAACGCGCAATAGCTCTGGTCGATCCGCTCCGACACCGCATCGTGCGCGGCGACGTGGGCGATCGTGGCCTCCGCCACGCGCTCGAGCGCTTCCGTCACATCGCCGGGCCAGGGGGCGAAGGTGACGCCGAGCGAGGTCGAGAGCACCCGGCGCGCGATCTCCGCGTGCGTCTCCGCGTCCGCCACCGCGAGTTGATAGGCTTCGTTGCAAGCGGCTTCCAGGATCGCGCGGTCCGCATCCGAAAGCGCGTGCCACACCGGCAGGCGGACGTGCAGCGCCAGCGCCGTCCCGCCGGCATGGAAGCCGGAGCCCGTGGCATGGGGCGCGACGGCCGCGATGCCCGAGGCGAGGCTCGTGACCAGCCCGCCCACCTCGGCCGCCTCTGCCTCGCCCTGGGCGAGGGCCGCCTTCGCCGTCGCGAAGGATCCCCCTGCCGGCTCGGCGCCGAGCGCGCGGGCGACGTCGGCGGCAAGACCCGTCGCCACGATCCGCTGCCCCGCGAGGCTGCCGAGCCCCGAGATGGGCACGCGTGACCAGAGGGGCGGGGCCTCGCCCAGGTGCCCGGCCAGCAGTGGCTTCCAGCCATGCGAGGCGGCGAGGTCGTCCCACAGCATCTGCCCGCCGCCGACCGCCATCCACTGCGCGAGGCCGTCTGCGCCGAGCCCGGAGCTGCCCGGCAGTCCGGCGAAATACGCGTAGGACGGGTGCAGTGCGGAAAAATCGTGAGCGGCGCCGAAGTAGAGATCGGCCGTCTCGTCCGGCCCCTGAGCGTGTGAGAGGGCAATCCGGTGGCGATGCCCGGTCATCGCCTCGAAACGGCGGGCGAGCCGGTGGGCCGCATCGGCGGGCCCATGCGGCGCATCCGGCCAGGCCATGGCCAGGCGAAGAGGGGGCGGGGAGGCCGGCAGCACCTGCCCTGCGGGCAGCTGAGCCGCGCCGGCGGGAACGCCAGCCGATGTGGCGGCTACAACTGCGCCCCCTGCGGTGGCGAGAAAGTCGCGGCGATCCATCGGCTGAGCCTCCCCCGGCGATACGGTCGGTGCATCAAAGCGCAACCCCCGCCCCAAGACAACTGGCGTGCCGAGGTCACGGAATTGTCCCGCCGATAAGGAGCGAAAGCGCTCGTTTAACGACCTCTTATCCAATCGATACTACGGTAACCGACCGACGGGGAAGGTTTTGGCAACGCGACGAGCATGCGGCCCAGCGATTACGGCTTAGGCAAAGCGAATAACTTCATGCGGGAGTATTCGGCTTTGATCAGTGACGCGGTCCTGCGTCAGCGGACACGCATGGCCGAACGCCAGGCGCAGTTCGAGGCGGAGCTCGCCAACCGCGTCAAGTCCGAATTCATCGCCAACATGAGCCACGAGCTGCGCACGCCGCTGAACACGGTCCTCGGGTTCTCGAAGATCCTGAAGGAGCATGGCCAGCGCCACCTCTCGGACGCCGACATCGTGCAGTATGCGAGCCTGGTGCACGATTCCGCCGATCGTCTGCTGGCGGTGTTCAACGACATTCTCGATATCTCGAAGATCCGCTCCGGCACCTACGCCCTCGACGCCTTCGAGATCGATTTGGGCGATGTGCTGCGCGACTGCGTCGAGAAGGCCAAGCCCTTGGCGGCCGAGGCGGATCTCCGTCTCGACCTGCGGCTGATGTTCCAGCTCCCCCCGGTGCGGGGCGACGACACCAAGCTCGCCCAGGCTTTCGGATATGTTCTCTCCAATGCGCTGAAGTTCACGCCCGCCGGCGGCACCGTAAAAGTCGAAGCACTCGAGCAGAGCAACGGCGGCGTCATGATCTCGATCAGCGACACCGGCGTCGGCATGACGCCCGACGAGATCCGCATCGCGCTCGAGCCGTTCGGCCAGGTCGACAGCGCCCACACCCGCTGGCGCGAAGGCGCGGGCCTCGGCCTGCCGATCGCCAAATCGCTCGTCGACCTCCACGGCGGCGAGCTGACCGTCACCAGCGTGAAGGGGAAGGGCACGGACGTGACCATTATCCTTCCGCCAGCCCGCCAGATTTCCGTCATGGACGCCCGTGACGCCGTCTTCGGCCACGGAGCAGTCGTGTGAGCCATACCCAATCCGCTTTCAGAGAGCATCAGCACCACGTCTTGCCGCGGTCGATCGGTCGTATCGCCTCGGTGACGGGGTCGAAAGCCATTCTTCTGCTCGATGCCACGCACGAGAACGACCCGAAGAGCAAGGCAGACCGGCCCGAGATGGGCATGCTGCTCGCCATCGACACCGGCCCGGCCACCGTGCTCGCCACCGTCGCCGCGCTCAGCGTTCCCGTTCCGGCTCACGGCACCGAGCAGGAGATCCGCATCGCCGAGCTCGGCCTCGTCGGCGAGCTTCTGCGCGACGACGAAGGCCGCCCCGTTTATTTCCAGCGCGGCACATCGAACTATCCCTCTCTCGGCGACCGCGTCCGCTTCGCCACGAAATACGAGCTTCAGCTCACCTATGCCGGCAACCACGAAGGGGCCGTCCGCGTCGGAGCGATCCGCCAGGACAGCACCATCCCGGCGATGATCCGCATCGACGACCTGCTCGGCAAGCACTTCGCCGTTCTCGGCACCACCGGCACCGGCAAGTCCTGCACCACGGCGCTGATCCTGCGCGCCATCCTGGACAAGAACCCGAACGCGCACATCGTCCTGCTCGATCCGCACAACGAGTATGCGACCGCCTTCGGCAATCGCGCCGAGGTGATCTCGCCGCGCACGCTGCAACTGCCGCTCTGGCTTCTGAACTTCGAGGAAGCCGTCGAGGTGCTCGTCGGCGATACCGAGCGCAAGGCCGAGATCGAGATCCTCCAGGACCTGATCCCGCTCGCCAAGGCCCGTTACAGCGCCGGCCGCGCGCAGGAGCCGCAGAAGATCCGCAAATCCAGCCTCGACGGCTCGCGCTTTACCGTCGACACGCCCGTGCCGTACCGGATTTCGGACCTCACGATCCTGATCGACGAGCGCATGGGCAAGCTCGAGAACCGCAAGGATCTCGCGCCCTACCGCCAGCTCAAGACGCGCATCGAGACGTTCTCGCAGGATGGGCGCTATGCGTTCATGTTCGGCTCGGTCACGGTCTACGACGGCATGGCGCAGGTGCTCTCGCGCCTCTTCCGCGTGCCCGTCAACGGCAAGCCGATCACCATCGTCGAGCTGACGGGGCTGCCGCCCGATGTCGTCAACGTGGTCGTATCGGTGCTGTGCCGCATGGCCTTCGATTTCGCGCTCTGGGGCGACGGCAGGGTGCCGGTCACGGTCGTCTGCGAGGAGGCGCATCGCTACGTGCCGCTCAACCCCCAGATGGGGTTCGAGCCGTGCAAGCGGGCGATCGCCAAGATCGCCAAGGAAGGCCGCAAGTATGGCGCCTCGCTCTGCATCGTGACGCAGCGTCCGGCCGAGATCGACCCGACCATCCTGTCCCAGTGCAATACGATCTTCGCGTTGCGCATGTCCAACGACCGAGACCAGGCCATCGTGCAGGCCGCCGTGGCCGACACCGGCACGGGGCTGATCGAGTTCCTTCCCGCGCTCGGTGCGCGCGAGGCCATTGCCTTCGGCGACGGCGTGCCGATCCCCGTCCGCATCAAATTCGACGAGATGCCGGCGCATGCCCTGCCGCGCTCGACCACGGCGCGCTTCACCGAGCGGTGGCAGGAATCCATCGTCGACGAGAGCTTCCTCGAGGCGGTCGTCGAGCGCTGGCGTGCCGCGGGCGTGTGCGGCTCCATCGATGCCGCCGCCAACGCGCATCTTTTCGCCGAGACCGTCAGCATTCCGGTGTCTGCGGGCCTGCCACGCCGTAACGAGCAGGCGCTGCCGGCGCTCGGACCGAGCCATCTGGCCGAGCCCGACGAGCCTGCCGCCGCCGAGCCGATGCAGGCCGAGCGCACATCCGACCGGATGGCGCATCCCCCGGAGATCGAGCGCCGCCGGCAGATCTTCCCCGACAGCGCGGCCGCACCGGATCGAGGCCTGGTTCGCGAAGAGGCCCCGCCGCGCTATACGCCTGAGCCTGACATTCCGCGTGCGGCACCGCCCGCCTTCAGGCGGCTGTCGGACCCTGCGCCTGGCATGGCCCGCGGTGAAGCGCACGCTCCGCCGCCGCCCGCCGCTCCGCCGCCGCCCACCGCAACGCAGCCGCCCGTAAACAACGCCCGCCTCGCCCTGCGCGAGCGCCTGCTGAAGCCGCTCGGATCGCGCTAGAGCCGTTCCGATTTTAGTGGAATCGCGGAACAGCTCTAAGCTTTTGATTCATCGTGCTTCTTATCGGAAAACCGGTTCCCACTTTTCCGGAAGCACTCTAAGCCGGAGCACGCCGGGCCTTCGTGGTTCTCGTGGCCCTCGCTGGTGGCGCTAATCCTGGATGGCTGCCGTATTGCCCGGCGCCCGGCCTGTGATCCCGTCGTTCAGCACGTCGAGAATGGGCGTCAGTCCCTCCGTATCCACGAGCCGGTAGACCTCGACATCGCGCCGCGCCTGCTCGCTCCATTTGGCGATAGCGAGCGCCCGCTCGGCCTTCGAGAAGAGGCCGTGATTGCGCAGCGGCGCGGAATTGCGCACGCCCGCATCGCGCGAGGTGGCATCGGGGCCGTCCGTATGGCCGGCCGTCTCCAGCCATTTTTTGCGGATGTCCGTGAGATCCGTATCGCTGCCGAGCGCTTCCTCGTCCTTCAGTTTCTGCAGCTCGCTTTTCCTCAGCTTCCACGCCGTCGCGCGCGGCCAGGCCGGCCTCGGCCATTCCACCAGATCGAGATCGTCGAGCACGCCCGCGAGCTGGTTCATGGCCAGCGCCCTGGCGCCCTCGGTCTCGGAGTCGGCGCTGTAAAGGTTCGGAATGACGAGATAGGACGCCGAGCGATGATAGATGAAGTGCCGCCGGACCCATTCGAGATCGGCCTCCGGTGCGCGTGCGATCGCGGTCTCGATGGCGGCCCGGAGCTGCCGGCGCAGGTCTCCCGGCATCTCGGGGCGCCGCGCCGGCGGGTTCAGGATCGCGAGCACGAGCAGGCCGAAATCGACGCCGATCGAAGCGAGCAGCGCGATCAGGTCGCGCCCGGTGATCGGATCGCCCGTCGCGGTCTGCGTGGCGGGCTCGGAGCCGCCCGTGAACACGAAATGTCCGAGGCTGTAGGAATAGGCGCCGATATTGCGCCAGAGATTTTTGACCGCATTGGCGACGCCCGCGGGACCTTCGCTGAAGGCGGCGTCGCGCAGCTTCACCTCGGCGGGCTGGCCGGCTTGCTCGGCGGCCTGGGTGAGGCGTTGCGCGAGTGTGGGATCGTAGCAGGAGAAGCCGGGCTGGCCGGGCGCGACCGATACCGTCTCCGCAAGCGCGCGCATCTCGGCCGCCGTCGATTTTCCGAGCTCGTTGGAGCGCGCCGCAATGTTGCGGGCGGAGCCGCGGATCTGCGAGGCCATGGCCTCGAAGTTGCGCTGGCGCTCTTCGAGGCTCGCGCCGGCCAGCGACTGCGCGCTCTGACGGAGTTGCTCGACCTCGGCCTGCACCGGCGCGAGCCAGGAGCGGACCATGCCGTCGCGCAGCGTGGCGACGGAATCGCGCACGCCCCGGCGCGCGTTATAGAGAGGGCCGCGACCCGCGCCCGACGAGGTGCCACAGCTTCCCCCGCTCGTCTCCTCGCGCGCCATCTGGCCTTCCGACCACGAGACGACGTTGTCGAGCTGCGAGCGGACGGCATCGAGCCGCGCCGCCACGACGGCGCTGGCGTCGCGCGCATCCTCTTGCAGCCCCGAGAGACCGGTTCGCGTGGCCTCCTCTCCCGAAATGAGGCTCCACCAGAAGCCGTAGCCGAACCCGATCGACCAGAGGGCGAGGAAGACGTAGAGCGCGAACATGATGAGGCGGTCGCTCAAGGCGCGCCCCGCCCCGAACGTCTCCCGCAAGGCAAGCCACATCAGGAAGGTCAGCGCGACGACGACACCGACGACGAGGATATCGTTCGGGATCGACATCGTGCTGCCGTCGCTGGCGGTGGGTGTGGCCGCGACGCCGATGATGAAGTCGCGCATGCCGTGCCATGTGGCGTAGCCCGAGAGGAACAGCAGCATCAGCGAGGCGACGCCGATCAGCGTGTTGCGGCCGAACACGTAGTCGAGACGGCGCCGCCAGATCTTGGACGGGCTGGAAGCGGCTTCGGCCATGACGCAAGACCCCCCGGCAATCAGAGCATGATCCGTGCTCGCCTCAGCTTAAGGGAAAAGGCGGGCTCTGTCGCGAGGCTGGGTGCGCGCCCTGCGCGCCGCAGGCAGCGGGGCGGCGCAGGGCTGTCACGCAGAGACGTCCCCCAAGCGAGGGCGCAGGCGGACGTATCTGCTCAGGGCTTCTTATGCTCGTCGGTGCGAATTTCGACGAGCCGCGGCAGGGCGCCCGTCGGCCGAGCCGGTGGCTCCGAAGGCGCCGGTGTGGGGGCTGGTTCGCTCGCCGCTTCCGTCGTGGCGGCGGCATGGCGCTGCTCGAGGCGGCGATAGCGCTGCCAGGTCAGCGGGATCGCGGCAAGGTAGACCACCGTCGTGATCGCCAGCGTTGCGTACGGATAGGTGAGAAGGCACGCGACCGCCAGGATCACGAGCACGAAGATCGGCAGCACCCATTCCTGCCCGATGCGCTCGCCGATCAGCTTGCCCGAGTAGGTCGGCAGCATGGACACCATCATGAGCCCGATCACCATCGTATAGGCGACGATGAGGTTCAGCGTGACGGGCGACGTCCTGAGGTCGATGCCGAGGTTCCAGAGGTAGAGCGGCAGCAGGACGACGATGGCGGCCGCCGGCGTCGGCATGCCGGTGAAGAAATCCGATTGCCATCGGGGCCGATCCTCGTCGAGCACGGCGTTGAAGCGCGCGAGCCGCAACGCCGAGGCAATCGCGAACAGCAGCACCGCGATCCAGCCGAGGCTCTTGTGGGAGCCGAGGCCCCACGTGAAGATCATGATGGCGGGCGCGACGCCGAAGTTCACGAAATCGGCAAGGCTGTCGAGCTCGGCGCCGAACCGCGACGAGGCTTTGAGCAGGCGCGCGATGCGCCCGTCGATGCCGTCGAGCAGGGCCGCGAACACGATCGCCGCCAGCGCGAAGTCGTAACGGCCCTCGATCGACATGCGGATGGAGGTGAGGCCCGCGCACAGACCGAGCAGGGTGAAGATGTTCGGCACCATCATGCGCACGGGAATGCGCGCATGGCTGAACATGGGCCGGCGCCGGCGCCGGCGCGTTTCCTTCTCGAGTTCCGGTACGACGGGATCCATGGGGCTCTGCTCCCTAGAGTGCTTCCGAAAGTGGGAACCGGTCATGGCGGAGCCATGCAAAGGAAGTGTCTGATAAGAAGCACGATCAAACAAAAGCTTAGAGCCGTTCCGCGATTCCACTAAAATCGGAACGGCTCTAGCTCAGTGCTGGCGGGCCTCACGCTCGGGCTCGGAGGAGCGCAGATCCGAAAGCACGGTCTCGCCGCCGATCGCCCGCTGTCCAACGGCCACGGCCGGGAACGCGCCCGGCGGCAGATAGGTATCGACGCGCGAGCCGAAGCGAATGAGGCCGAAGCGCTCGCCGACGCCGATGTTATCGCCTTCGGCGGCGAACGTCACGATCCGCCGCGCCACGAGGCCTGCGATCTGCACCACCGCGACCTTGGTCCCGGTCGGGCCCTCGATCACGATCGTGCGCCGCTCGTTCTCCTCCGACGCCTTGTCCAGCGCCGCATTGAGAAAGGCGCCCGGCACGTAGAGCGAGCGGACGAGGCGCCCCGCGAGCGGCGCGCGCTGGATATGAACGTCGAACACCGAAAGGAAGATCGAGACGCGGATGCGCTCCTCCTCGCCGAGGCCCAGCTCGGCCGGCGGGCGCACCCTTTCGATCAGCGAGACCTTGCCGTCGGCGGGCGCGATGATGAGCCCCTCGCGGAGCGGCGTCACGCGGTCCGGGTCGCGGAAGAAATAGATGATCCACGCCGTGATCAGCGCCGCGATCCACCCGAGCGGAGGAAACAGCCAGAACAGCAGCAGCGTCACGACGAGGCCGATCGCGACGAACTTGTGCCCGTCGCGATGCACGGGCGCCAGACTGTCGGTGATGGTGTCGAGCAGGGAATGACGGTCGGCCAAGAAATCCTCCTGGTCAGCAGAAATGAGAGGGCGTGCGCGTTCGGCTCAGCTCAGAGCGCCGAACGGCGTGCCGGAGCGGCGCATCACGCCGGCGAGTTCGTCGAACGTCGCCTGCGCCGTGTCGAGATCGGTGAACGCGTAATACTTGAAAATATCGCTCGCCTCGCAGCTTGCGCCGAGAAGGAAGCACGAGGGAAACTTTCTGAGGCAGACGGACGACTGGGTGTCGTCGTCGCGCGCCTCGGCCAGCACGTCTCCCTCGGAGTCCTGCGCGATCTCCATCGCGGCGGCTTCTGTGATCTCGCTCATGAGGGCACGGGCCTAGAATGGGATCGCGACGAAACGCGTATCGCCCTTCGCGTCCTCGACGAGCAGAAGCACGCTCTTGCCGCCGCTCTTCTTGACCTTCTCGATGGCCGCCTCGAGGTCCTTCGTCGTGCCCACCGGCTCCTGCTGCGCCTCGGTGATGACGTCGCCCTGGCGGATGTTTTTCGAGGCCGCCGCGCTCGACGCATCGATATCGTTGACGAGCAGCCCCTTCACCCGGGCGTCGAAGCCCAAACGGGAGCGCAATTCATCGGTGAGCGGCGTGAGCGAGAGGCCGAGAACGGCGGTCGACGGCTCGGGCGCCTCGTCCGGCTTCTCGTCGGCCGAGGGCGCGGCGCCATCGTCCTCCTCGTCGAGCATGCCGACGGCGACGGTCAGCGTCTTCTTCTGCCCCTGGCGCAGAACCTCCACCTCGACCGACTTTCCGATCTGCGACTGCGCCACGAGCTTCGGCAGCCCGCGCATCGTGGTGACGTCCTTGCCGTCGAACTTGAGGATGACGTCGCCGGCCTGCACGCCGCCCTTCGCGGCGGGGGAATCGGGTGTCACGCCCGCCACCAGCGCGCCCGTGTTCTCCGGCACGCCGAGGCTCTCCGCGATGTCCTCGCTGATCGACTGGATCTTCACGCCGAGCCAGCCGCGCTTCATCTGCCCGAACTCCTTGAGCTGGGAGATGACGGCCGTCACGGTGTCGGCAGGCACGGCGAAGCCGATGCCGATCGAGCCGCCCGTGGGCGAGATGATGGCCGTGTTCACGCCGATCACCTGGCCTTCCATGTTGAACAGCGGACCGCCCGAGTTGCCCTTGTTGATGGCGGCGTCCGTCTGCAGGAAGTCGTCGTAGGGGCCGG
>DAITBB010000005.1:14558-75857 GCA_036823975.1 Hyphomicrobium sp. | reverse complement strand
TGCACGAGGTGAAGCTGATCGTCGACCTCATCTACGAGGGCGGCATCGCCAACATGAACTACTCGATCTCGAACACGGCCGAGTACGGCGAGTACCGCACCGGCCCGCGCATCGTGACGCCCGAGACGAAGGCGGAGATGAAGCGCGTTCTCAACGACATCCAGGCCGGCCGCTTCACGCGCGACTGGATGCTGGAGTGCAAGGCCGGCCAGCCGAGCTTCAAGGCCACGCGGCGCCTCAACGACAGCCACCAGATCGAGGAGGTCGGCGCCAAGCTGCGCGCCATGATGCCGTGGATCTCCAAGAACAAGCTCGTCGACAAGGGCCGTAACTGATCGAGGAGAGGAGGAGGAGAGGCCCGCTCTTGGGCTCTCCGATGCTTATCGAAGCCCGCCCGTTGTTGCGCAGATCCCGCGCTCGACGGGCGGGCTTTTCTTTTGGCGCCATCTCATTCTGGAAACCCGGCGCGTTTGGGCGCATCCTGACCTTGCTCAGGCAACCAGAAGGGGAGTGAAGGCACATGAAACGCGCGATCATCTCGTTGGGTCTGGCGGCCGTGCTGGCCGTGGCGGGCACGCTGGCGTTCGATGCGCTGCGCGGACCGGACCAGACGGCGGCCGTCGCGGCCAAGGGAATGAAGGTCTGCAAGGCGAAGACGAACGCCGGCAAGACGAAGACGTGGCGGTGCGGGTCCGACCAGGCCTGCTGTGTCAACCGCACGCTCGATCTTTACGTCTGCGGCTATCCGGGCCTCGGCTGCCTGTAAGAGGCAGAGCGGCGGGGAGATGACGGGGCATCTCCCTCTGCCGGCCGTGCCTACGCCAGAAGCTCCTTCAGGACGCGGCTCGCCAGGCCGAAGTCCATCTGTCCGGCGAAGCGCTCTTTGAGCGCGCCCATGACGCGGCCCATGTCCTTGGGGCCCGAGGCGCCGAGCTCGGCCACCAGCGCGCCGACCGCGGCCCGCACGCCGGCCTCGTCCATCTGCTGGGGAAGATAGGCCTCGATCACGGCGATCTCGGCTTTTTCCTGGTCGGCGAGGTCGGTGCGCCCGGCCTTCTCGTAGGTGGCGATGCTCTCGCGGCGCTGCTTCACCATCTTCTGCAGGATCGCCACGACCTCGGCATCGCCGACCTCGACCGGGGGCTGTCCGCCGACGCCGATCTCGCGGTCCTTGATCGCGGCCGTGATCAGCCGCAGCGTCGCGAGGCGCGCCTTGTCGCCCGATTTCATCGCGGTTTTCACGTCCTGAGTGATGCGTGCGCGCATGGAACCCTCTCAATGGCCGGTTGTTGGGGGCCTATATAGGCCACCGGCGCCGGGAGCGCGAGAGAGGCACCATGCGGCCGTGCACGGGGCGTTCCTTGACGCCATCGGTCCCCTCGCATAGGGTCCGCCGCAATCCATGGATCCCAAAGGCGGACCTTGCCCTCACGAGAGGCGCGAGAGGGCTCCGCTGAGCCCGGAACGAGCAGAGCGCGATGACGAACGAGCCCGCACCCTGGACGGAGACGAAAGCCACCGCGCGTCTGGTCCTCGATGACGGCACCGTCATTGCCGGCAAGGGGCTCGGCGCCGTCGGTTCCGCGGTCGGCGAGGTGTGCTTCAACACCGCGATGACAGGCTATCAGGAGATCCTGACCGACCCGTCCTACGCCGGCCAGATCATCACCTTCACGTTCCCGCATATCGGCAACATCGGCACCAACGCCGAGGATACCGAGACCTCGAACCTCGCAGCGCGCTCGGGCGTGCGCGGCGCCGTGCTGCGCGCCGACATCACCGGCCCCTCGAGCTATCGTGCGGCCGAGGATTTCGACGCCTGGCTCAAGGCGCGCGGCATCATCGCCATCGCCGGCATCGACACGCGCGCGCTCACCGCGCGCATCCGGGAGAAGGGGATGCCGAATGCGGTGATCGCGCACGAGCCGTCGGGCGTGTTCGATATCGCGGCGCTCAAGGCGGAGGCGAAGGCCTGGCCCGGCCTGCTCGGGCTCGACCTCGTGCCCGACGTGACGAGCGGGCAGAGCTATTCCTGGGACGAGACGCGCTGGGTCTGGAACAAGGGCTACGGCCGCAACGAGACGCCCGAGTTCCACGTCGTGGCCATCGACTACGGCTTGAAGCGCAACATCCTGCGCTGCCTCGCGTCGGCCGGCTGCAAGGTGACGGTGGTGCCGGCGACGGCCAAGGCCGAGGACATCATCGAGCGCAACCCGGACGGCATCTTCCTGTCGAACGGTCCGGGCGATCCGGCCGCGACCGGCACGTACGCGGTGCCGGAGATCAGGAAGCTGATCGACACGGGGCTCCCCATGTTCGGCATCTGCCTCGGTCACCAGATGCTTGGCCTCGCGCTCGGCGCCAAGACGACGAAGATGCATCAGGGTCATCATGGCGCCAATCATCCGGTCAAGGATCATACCACCAACAAGGTCGAGATCACGTCGATGAACCACGGCTTCACCGTGGACCGCGCGACCTTGCCCGAGGAGGTGGCCGAAACCCACGTCTCGCTGTTCGACGGCACCAACTGCGGCCTCGAGGTGAAGGGGAAGCCGATCTTCTCCGTCCAGTATCATCCGGAGGCGTCTCCCGGGCCCCAGGACAGCCACTATCTCTTCACCCGCTTCGTGAACAAGATGCGCGAGCGGCGGCACATGCCCCTCAAGCCCGAGCGTTGAGCGGGCTCCCCTCGGAAATATCTCTCATGAAAAGGAATTAATCCTGGACGAGATCGACTTTTTCCCGATCCGCCGTATAGGATGCGCCCCGGTCAGAGACTAAAGGTCTAAGCTCAGTTCAGAGAAGCCGCGATGCGCACACATGCTTTCCTCATTCCGCTGATGGCCCTGGCCGTCCCATTCTCCGCAAACGCCTGCGACGGCAAGGCCGAGGTCGAAGCCGCGTTCACGGCCCAGCACCAGAAGCCGTGGCGCACCTCCAGCGCCTCCACCAGCGACACGGGCATCGTGCAGTCGCAGACCTTCGACTATCAGCCGCCGGACCGCATCTACCGCAAGGTGACGTCGGGATCCGAGAGCGTCGAGACGGTCGGCATCGGCAAGCAGGCCTGGACCAACGTCAAGGGCGGCTGGGAGGAGATGGCCTCCGAGGTCGCGCTGCTGGTGTCGTCGCACATGAAGACGTCGTTCGCGCCGCCGCAGGTCTCCGTGCCGTTCACCTGCCTCGGCGACGTGACTTTTGAAGGCCGGAGCTATCTCGGCTATCAGACGGTGCCGGAGACGGTGGAGGGCAAGCTGGTGGCGCGGACGATCTACGTCGATCCGGCGACGAAGCTGCCGGCGTTCAACGTCGTCGGCGCGCCGGACGGCAGCGGTGAGCCGCTGATGCGGGAGGCGTATACTTATCCTTCCGACATCAGTATCGAGAAGCCGCTGTGAGGCGGCGCGTGGCGCCGGACCGGTCAAAGGCAAAGAGAGGACGAACGATGAGTGTGACGCGTGCCACCGCCGGATGGGCCGCACTGGCGAGCGCGATGGCGCTGCTGGTCGCCGGGCCTGCGCTGGCGGACTGCTCGACGGAGGTTGCCCTTGGCATCAATGCCCAGGGCAAGCAGAAATTCATCCGCAAAGAGACGGACATGATCACCGAGGCGGGCCCCGCCAAGATGGTCGTGGAGTATGCGACACCCGACCGGATGCGTCAGGTCCTCACTCCTCTCGCGGGCGACAGCAAGCCCGTCGAGAGCGTCGTCGTGGGGGATAAGGCGTGGACCAACAACGGGGAGGGCTGGAAGCTCGCCCCGTCGCATGAGGCGGACCAGCTCGTGCAGTTCATGATCCGGAGCATTGCTCAGGTCTATCAGGAGGTGGGGAAGTTCGAGTGCGTCGGCACCGAGACCGTCGATGGGCGCGAGTTGCGCGGCTATCGGGGCATCGACGAGCCGCCGCCCGGCACGCCCGCCCAGAAAAAGGCGGACGGGCCGAAGAACGAGGCCGTGCGCATGGTCTACCTCGACCCGAAAACCGGCCTCCCGGCCCGCAGCATGCTGGCGCGGGCAGGGCATCTCGACAAGCCGATCTTCAAGGAGGTCTACACCTATCCGGAGACGATCGTCATCGAGCCTCCGAGCGTCGAGGCGGCGCCCGCAAGCCCTTGAGACGCCGCTAAAACGGCCTGATCCACGCGCGAGGGTGTTCTAGAGCCGTTCCGTTTTTGACGGACTCTGGGAACGGCTCTAGCTTTTGTTTTGTCGTGCTTCTTCTCGGAAAACCGGTTCCCACTTTTCCGGAAGCACTCCGGGACACCCTCGCTGTGTGTCGGGCGCCTGCCGGAGCGGTGCAACGCGACGCAGGCGGGGAGCCCGAGCCGGCCGTCTCGGCTATAGCCAAACCGGAACGCCTCGAATAGAACCGGCCACGCCATGCCCAAACGCACAGACATCGACTCGATCCTCATCATCGGCGCCGGCCCGATCGTCATCGGCCAGGCGTGCGAGTTCGATTATTCCGGCACCCAGGCCTGCAAGGCCCTGAAAGCGGAAGGCTATCGGATCATTCTGGTCAACTCGAACCCGGCCACGATCATGACCGATCCGGAGCTGGCGGACGCGACCTACATCGAGCCGATCACGCCGGAGATCGTGGCCAAGATCATCGCCGAGGAGCAGCGCGCCCGCCCCGACGACAAGCTCGTCCTGCTGCCGACCATGGGCGGGCAGACGGCCCTCAACACCGCGCTCGCGCTCGACCGCCAGGGCGTGCTCGAGAAGCTCGGCGTGGAGCTGATCGGCGCGCGCGCCGAGGCCATCGACAAGGCCGAGGACCGCAAGCTCTTCCGCGAGGCGATGGACCGCATCGGCCTCGAGAGCCCGCGCGCCGCCATCGCGTCCTCTCCGCCGATCCGCGACCGCGACGGCAACATCACGGGCTACGACACGGCCACCGGTTTCGCCGAGGCCATGCGCGCGCTCGAGCAGATCGGCCTGCCCGCGATCATCCGCCCGGCCTTCACCCTCGGCGGCACGGGTGGCGGCGTCGCCTACAACCGCGAGGAGTTCGAGACGATCGCGCGCTCGGGCCTCGATGCCTCGCCCGTCGGCCAGATCCTGATCGACGAGAGCCTGCTCGGCTGGAAGGAATACGAGATGGAGGTCGTCCGCGATCGCGCGGACAACTGCATCATCATCTGCGCGATCGAGAACATCGATCCGATGGGCGTGCACACCGGCGACAGCATCACCGTCGCCCCTGCGCTGACGCTGACCGACAAGGAATACCAGATCATGCGCGACGCCTCGCTGGCGGTGCTGCGCGAGATCGGCGTCGAGACCGGCGGCTCCAACGTGCAGTTCGCGGTCAACCCCGCCGACGGCCGCCTCGTCGTCATCGAGATGAACCCGCGCGTGTCGCGCTCCTCCGCGCTGGCGTCGAAGGCGACGGGATTTCCGATCGCGAAGGTCGCGGCCAAGCTCGCCGTCGGCTACACGCTCGACGAACTCGACAACGACATCACGGGCGGCGCCACGCCGGCCTCGTTCGAGCCGACGATCGACTACGTCGTCACCAAGATCCCGCGCTTCGCCTTCGAGAAGTTCCAGGGCGCCGATACCACGCTGACGACCGCCATGCGCTCCGTGGGCGAAGCCATGGCCATCGGCCGCACGTTCGCCGAGAGCCTGCAGAAGGCGCTGCGCTCGATGGAGACGGGGCTCACCGGCCTCGACGACATCGAGCTCGAGGGCCTCGGTGCAGGCGACGACAAGAACGTCATTCGGGCCGCGCTCGGCCGGCCCACGCCGGACCGGATCCTCAAGGTCGCGCAGGCGCTCCGCCTCGGCCTCGATGCCGAGCAGGTGCATGCGTCCTGCAAGATCGACCCGTGGTTCATTGCCCGCATCCAGGAGATCCTGGACGTGGAGGCGCGCGTCAAGGCGCATGGCCTGCCGACGTCGGCGGCGCATCTGCGCGAGCTGAAGGCGATGGGCTTCTCGGATGCGCGGCTCGCGAAGCTCGCAGGTCTCTCCGAAGCCGAGGTGCGGGAGGCGCGCCGCGCCGCCGGAGTCCGTCCGGCCTTCAAGCGCATCGATACCTGCGCGGCCGAGTTCGCCTCGCCGACGGCCTACATGTACTCGACCTACGAGCGCGGCCTCGTCGTCGAGGACGGCGCGGGCGACGCTGCGCCCGACTGCGAGTCCCGCCCGACGGACCGCGAGAAGATCATCATCCTCGGCGGCGGTCCGAACCGGATCGGCCAGGGCATCGAGTTCGACTATTGCTGCTGCCACGCCTGCTTCTCGTTGACGGCGGCGGGCTACGAGACGATCATGGTCAACTGCAACCCGGAGACCGTCTCGACCGACTACGACACCTCGGATCGCCTCTACTTCGAGCCGCTGACGGCCGAGGACGTGATCGAGATCATCCGCACCGAGCAGTCGAACGGCACCGTCAAGGGCGTCATCGTCCAGTTCGGCGGCCAGACGCCGTTGAAGCTCGCGAGCGCGCTCGAGGAGGCCGGTGTGCCGATCCTCGGCACCTCTCCCGATGCCATCGATCTCGCCGAGGACCGCGACCGCTTCAAGGCGCTGATCGACAGGCTCGGCCTCAAGCAGCCCGAGAGCGGCATCGCGCGCGCGCCGGGCGAGGCGGCCGCCATCGCGGAGGCCATCACGTTCCCGGTCGTCATCCGCCCGTCCTACGTGCTCGGCGGTCGCGCCATGGAGATCGTGCACGATCGCGGCGAGGTGGATCGCTACATCTCGCGTCTTTCCGCGACCCTCGACCGGCCGAGCGAGCTGGTCGTCTCCGCCAAGCGCCCGCTCCTCATCGACCGCTATCTGGCAGATGCCATCGAGGTGGACGTCGATTGCCTCTCCGACGGCCGCGACACGTTCGTCGCCGGCATCATGGAGCACATCGAGGAGGCCGGCATCCATTCGGGGGACTCGGCCTGCTCGCTGCCGCCCCATTCGCTCTCGCCCGCGATCGTCGCCGAGCTCGAGCGGCAGACGCGCGAGATGGCGCTGGCGCTCGGCGTCGTCGGGCTCATGAACGTGCAGTTCGCCATCAAGGGCGACGAGGTCTACGTCCTCGAGGTCAACCCGCGCGCCTCGCGCACGGTGCCGTTCGTCGCCAAGGTGATCGGTCTGCCCATCGCCGCCATCGCCGCGAAGATCATGGCCGGCCAGCCGCTCGCGAGCTTCGGCCTCAAGCCGGTGAAGCCCGGGCACGTCGCCGTCAAGGAGGCCGTGTTCCCGTTCGCGCGCTTCCCCGGCGTCGACCCGATCCTCGGCCCCGAGATGCGCTCGACGGGCGAGGTCATGGGCATCGACCGCGATTTCTCGATCGCGTTTGCCAAGAGCCAGCTCGGCGCCGGTCTCAAGCTGCCGAGGTCCGGCACCGTCTTCGTCTCGGTGCGCGACAGCGACAAGGATCGCATCGTGGCCCCCCTGCGCGAGCTGGTGGACCTCGGGTTCAAGGTGATCGCGACCCGCGGCACGCGCCGCCACCTCGAGGCGCACGGCATCCCCTGCGACCAGATCAACAAGGTGCTGGAGGGCCGGCCCCATATCGTCGATGCGATGAAAAACGGCGATGTGGCCTTGGTGTTCAATACAACCGAGGGTGCCAAGGCTGTGGCCGACAGCAAGGACATCCGGCGCACGGCCTTGCTTCACCACATTCCCTATTATACAACTTTGGCCGGTGCGGTCGCGGTGACGCGCGCAATCAAGGCCCTGAAGGCCGACACTCTTAATGTGGCCCCGCTGCAGGTCTACGTCGGCCGCGCGATTTGAGACGAACGAGCCTCATCCGGCGTTGAACGCCGACCAGTCCCACAAGTGTTCAGGATTATCGCTTTTTTTGGTTCTGGCCCCCGGCCAGGCCCATTGGGAGACTTTAGCAATGTCGATGGAACGTGTGCCCATGACGGTCGAGGGCTTCAAGCGCCTGGAGGAGGAGCTGCAGCGCCTCAAGGCCGAGGAGCGTCCGCGCATCATCCAGGCCATCGCCGAGGCGCGCTCCCATGGCGACCTGTCGGAGAACGCGGAATATCACGCCGCCAAGGAGGCACAGGGCCTCAACGAGGCGCGCGTGGCCGAGCTCGAGGACAAGATCGGCCGCGCCGAGATCGTCGACACGGCAAAGCTCTCGGGCACGACCATCAAGTTCGGCGCGACGGTGACGCTCGTCGACGAGGACACCGACGAGAAGGTGACCTACAAGATCGTCGGCGACCTCGAAGCCGACGTGAAGGCCGGCAAGATCTCGATCTCGAGCCCCATCGCGCGCGCGCTCATCGGCAAGTCCAAGGGCGACACGGCGGAGGTGACGACGCCGAGGGGCCCGCGCTCCTACGAGGTGCTGAAGGTTGAGTGGAAGTAATCGGGCCTCGGGCGGCCCGCGCCGCCTTCCGTTGCGGCGCGCCAGCCCGGGCTTTGCCGCTGGAGAGGCCGGTTGAGCAACGTGAAGGACGGCGATCCGCAGGAGCCGAAGTCGGCCTTCGCCTTTCTGTCCTTCCGCCTCTATTGGCTGGCGCGCTTCTTCAACGGCTTCGCCACGCAGATCGTGTCCGTCGCCGTCGGCTGGCAGATCTACGACGAGACCCGTGACGCCTTCCTGCTCGGCCTGGTCGGGCTCGCCCAGTTCGCTCCCGCAATTGCATTTGTGCTCGTGACGGGCACGGTGGCGGATCGCTATAACCGCCGCAGGGTCATGGGGCTCTGTATCGGGCTCGAGGCGCTGTGCGTGGCGGGGCTCGCGGGGTTCTGGATCCTCCACGCCGCCGATCCCACGCTGCGCGGCGCGATCTGGCCCGTGTTCGTGATCCTGACGCTGTTCGGCGTCGCGCGCGCGTTCCTTTCCCCGGCGACGCAGTCGCTCGCCGCCAACATCGTGCCGCGCGAGAGCTTCGCCAACGCGGTGGCATGGAATTCGTCGGCCATGCAGGCCTCCTTCACCATCGGCCCCGCCGTGGGCGGCCTGCTCTACGGCCTCTCGTCCAACGTCCCGTACGCCGTTTCCTTCGTCATGTTCGCCGTGGCGGCCGTGCTGACGCTCATGATCCCGAAGCCCCCCCAGAGGACGACGTCCGACCCGCGCTCGGTCGAGACGATGCTGGCGGGCTTCCGCTACATCCGCGCCAACCCGGTCGTGCTGGGCGCGATCTCGCTCGATATGTTCGCGGTGCTCCTCGGCGGCGCGCCGGCGCTGCTGCCCGTGTTCGCCCGCGATGTGCTGGACGTCGGCCCCTGGGGTCTCGGTTTTCTGCGCTCGGCGGCGGGCGTGGGGGCGCTCGTGATGGTGTTCTGGCTGGTCCGCAATCCGATCCGCGATCACGCCGGCAAGGTGATGTTCGCGTGCGTGGGGATCTACGGCCTCGCCATCGTCGTGTTCGGATTGTCGACGACGCTCTGGATCTCGCTGCCGGCCTTGTTCGTGATGGGCGCGGCGGACATGGTGAGCGTGAACGTGCGCTCGACGCTGATCCAGCTCGCCACGCCCGACGACCTGCGCGGCCGCGTGACGGCGGTCAACAGCGTCTTCATCGGCGCCTCGAACGAGGTCGGCGAATTCCGGGCGGGCACGATGGCGGCTCTGATCGGCGCGGTGCCGGCCGTCGTCGTGGGTGGCGCCGGCACGCTCGCGATCACGGCGCTCTGGGCGCGCCTGTTCCCGCAGCTCTATGCCAAGCGCAAGCTCATCTGAGCGTCTTCGATCGGCCGGCCCGTGTGCGGTGAGGGAGAGGCGGCGGCGCGTCTCATGGCTCCTCGGTCTGCGCCAGCGGCACGCCGGGCGCGCGCTTGGCGCGGCGGATCGTCAGGTTCGTCTTGACGCTCGCGACGTTGGGCGCGGCGGTCAGCTCCTTCAGCACGAACTCCTGGAAGGCCGTCAGGTCGGGCGCGACGCATTTCAGGAGATAATCGCTCTCGCCCGAAAGCATGTAGGCCTCCCGCACCATCGGCCAGCCGAGCACGCGGTTCTCGAACGCGTTGAGATCGGCCTCCGCCTGATTGTGCAGGCCGACCATGGCGAACGCCGTCAGCTCGAAGCCGAGGGCCTTCTCGTCGACGAGGGCCGTGTAGCCCTGGATCACGCCCGCGTCCTCGAGGGCGCGCACGCGGCGCAGGCAGGGCGGCGCCGACAGCCCGACGCGCTTGGCCAGCGCCACGTTGGTGAGCGCGCCGTCGCTCATCAGCTCGCGCACGATGCGCCGGTCGAGGGCGTCCAGACGAGGCGGCATGGGCGAACTCGCGTCGAAGGGTCGATGCTCGGACCTGGAGCCTGATCGTTCGCGATGCGAGCGTTCGGCTCGCATCGAGGACGTGAATCAGACTCTCAAACAACGACTTGGAGCGCGTTCACGCTCAAAAGCCGAGTCCAATAAGAGTGCACGTGCTCTAAGACAGTCCCGCGGCAATTGCAAAGGTTGATCCGCCCGGCCGGGGCTCTGCTACACTCCGCCGGCCCGCGGGAGCGGATCGGCGCGGGCCGGGGAGGTGAGAAATGAGCGACGAGAGCGCCCCGGAGCCGCGAGGCGCCCTGGCCGGAGCGCCGGCCTGGATCCTCAGCGACGGCAAGGCCGGGCACGAGGCTCTGAGCCGCGGCGTGGCGGCGGCGCTCGGCGTCGCGGTCGAGGTGAAGCGCGTGGCGCCGCAGGGCCTGTGGAAGGCTCTGGCGCCCTGGGCCCCGGTCGCCCCGCGCGAGCGCTTCGGCCAGCCGGGATCGCTCTTCGCGCCGCCCTGGCCCGCGATCGTCATCGCCGCCGGACGCACGACGATGCCTTACCTGCGCGCGCTGAGGCGGCGGGCGGGCCCCAAGACGTATGCGGTCGTGCTGATGGATCCCAAGATCGCGCCCGCGGCCGCCGACCTCTTCTGGGTCCCCGAACACGACGCGCGCCGCGGGTGGAACGTGGTGACGACGCTCACGGCGCCCCATCCGCTCTCTCCGGCGCGCCTCGCGGAGATCCGCGCGGAGCATGCCCCGGAGATCGCGGGCCTTCCCGAGCCCCGCGTCGCCGTGCTCGTCGGCGGCCCGAACGACCGCTACCTCTATCCGCCGGCAGTCTGTGCGCGGCTTGCCGCGTGTGTCCGCTCGCTTGCGGACCTCGGCGTGGGGCTCATGATCACCGCCTCGCGCCGCACGCCGCCCGAGCTCGTGGCGGCGCTCGACGAGGCGATCCGCGGAACCGGCGCGCTCTTCTGGAAAGGCGACGGCCCCAACCCCTATCCGCAGTTCCTGGCGCACGCCGATGCGTTCCTCGTCACCGCCGACAGCGTGAACATGACGGGGGAGGCGGCGGCCACGGGGCGCCCGATCTACGTCTTCACGCCGGACGGTGGGGCGGAGAAGTTCAGGGCCTTTCACGCGGACTTGCGCGCATCCGGCATCACGCGTCCGGCGCCCGAGCACTTCACATCGCTCGGCCGATGGAGCTATCCGCCGCGCGATGCGGCCGCGGTGATCGCACACGAGATCGAGACGCGCTGGCAGCGCCGCAGGGCCACGCTGGCGGGCTTGACGTGACCTCTGCGCGGCGGCACGTCGTGATCCTCATCGGTCGTTTCTGCGCGCTGGATTCTCATCGATGACGGGTCATTCGATCATGGCCGGCGGCACGCGTCTGGCAGCCCGACCGATGTCCACCCTCAGCCGCATCGGGCGCTGGGCGGAGATGGCGCTTCTGTTCGGACTGGCGCCGCTCGTCATGACCTGGCTCGTGCACGGCGAGCGCATTCCGCTGCTGTCGGACTACATCCCCGCCGGCACCAAGATCCCGATCTTCGTGGCGCTCTTGCCGGTACTGGCCGTCGCGGCCGCGCTGCTCCTGGTCGATCCGACCTTCCGCCTGCGCGACGAGCTGCGGCGCGGCCTCGGCTGGCGTAATGCGCTTTCGATCGTGCTGATCTTCCTGATCCTGGGCGGGGCCGCGACGTGGTGGATCCAGACTTACCACCGGTCCTGGTTCCTCGAATTTCCGACCAATCGGCCTGAGACGTACAAGCGGATCATGATCGCCTACCCGATCTTCTCGGTGGCCGCGCAGGAGCTGCTCTACCGCCCGTTCTTCTTCCACCGCTACGGGCGGCTGTTCGGCACGCAGACGTGGCTGATCGTGATCGTCAACGGGCTTCTGTTCGGCTATGCGCACATCGTCATGAACTCCGCCTTCGCCATCGCGGCGACCGCCATGGGCGGCCTGATCCTGGCGGCGCGCTACGCCATGACGCGCAGCTTCTGGGCCGTCTTCATCGAGCACACGCTGTGGGGCTGGCTGATCTTCACGATCGGCCTCGGCCGCTACTTCTTCACCGGCGTCTCGAACGTGTGAGGCGATGATAGCCGGCGATCAGTGGTTGAAACGCAAGAGGAAACCGCCGACCGCAATCACGGTCGCGATGATGGCGACGGTGTGCTTCCAGAGAAGGGCCTCGAAGCGTGAGACGACGGCATCGATTTTACTGTCGAGCTTAGACGCCGCCGCTTCAAGATTGTCCTTCGTCACGAGATCGGCACGGCCGAGATCGTTGACGATCCGGCTGATGGCCTCGGCCTGGGGCTTGGGAAGCCCCGCCTTTTCCAGCTCTTGCGCCGCCTTGAGCGTGTCCATGGTCGCCATTGTATCCTCCCCGCCCATTTAGGTCCATGTGCAGGGACAACGAAGGCGGACGTTGAGATCCGGCGCGCGATCCGGTAGAACCCGCTCCAACTCCCTTAACTCTTTGAGAATGAGGCACGTCCCCGTGGCAGCCCACCAGTACGTCTACCACATGCACAAGCTCTCCAAGACCTATCCGGGGGGCAAGCAGGTCCTGAAGGACATCTCGCTCTCGTTCCTGCCCGGCGCCAAGATCGGCGTCGTGGGCCTGAACGGTGCCGGCAAGTCGACGCTGCTCAAGATCATGGCCGGCACGGTCGACGATTTCCTCGGCGAGGCGCGTCCCGCCGACGGCATCAAGGTCGGCTACCTGCCGCAGGAGCCTGAGCTGGATCCGTCGAAGGACGTGCTCGGCAACGCCATGGAAGGCGTCGCCGAGAAGAAGGCCATCCTCGACCGCTACAACGAGATCGCGGCCAACTACTCGGACGAGACCGCCGACGAGATGACGGCGCTGCAGGACCAGATCGACGCCCTCGACCTGTGGGACCTCGACACCCAGGTCGAGCAGGCGCTCGATGCGCTGCGCTGTCCGCCGGGCGACGCGGACGTCACCAAGCTCTCGGGCGGCGAGAAGCGCCGCGTGGCGCTGACGCGGCTTCTGCTCTCGAAGCCGGACATCCTGCTCCTCGACGAGCCGACCAACCATCTCGACGCCGAGAGCGTCGCCTGGCTTGAGCACTTCCTCAAGGAGTACACGGGCTGCGTCATCCTCGTGACGCACGACCGGTACTTCCTCGACAACCTGACCGACTGGACGCTGGAGCTGGACCGCGGCCAGGGCGTGCCATGGAAAGGCAACTACTCGAGCTGGCTCGAGCAGAAGGCCAAGCGCGCCGAGAGCGAGAAGGCCGCCGAGGAGAGCCGCCAGAAGCAGATGACGCGCGAGCTGGAGTGGATCCGCTCGTCGCCCAAAGCCCGACAGGCCAAATCGAAGGCGCGCATCGCGGCCTACGACAAGCTCGTGGAGCAGGCGGGGCGCGAGGAGGTCGGCAAAGCGTCGTTCTCCATCGCCCAGGGCCCGCGCCTCGGCGACATGGTCATCGAGGCCGAGGGCCTCTCCAAAGCGTTCGGCGACCGGCTGCTGATCGACAATCTCTCGTTCAAGCTGCCGCCGGGCGGCATCGTCGGCGTGATCGGCCCGAACGGCGCCGGCAAGACGACGCTCTTCAAGATGCTGACCGGCGCCGAGAAGCCGGACGCGGGCACGATCACCCTCGGCCCCACCGTCAAGCTCTCTTACGTGGACCAGTCGCGCAGCCACCTCGACGACAAGAAGACCGTCTGGGAGGAGATCTCCGGCGGCCTCGACATCATGAAGTTCGGCGACAAGCGCGAGATGAGCTCACGCGCCTACTGCGGCTGGTTCAACTTCAAAGGGCCGGACCAGCAGAAGAAGGTGGGCCTGCTCTCGGGCGGCGAGCGCAACCGCGTGCATCTCGCCAAGATGCTGAAGGAAGGCGGCAACCTGCTGCTCCTCGACGAGCCGACCAACGACCTCGACACCGAGACGCTGGGCGCGCTCGAAGCCGCGCTCGAGGACTTCCCGGGCTGCGCCGTGGTGATCACCCACGATCGCTTCTTCCTGGATCGCCTCGCGACCCACATCCTGGCCTTCGAGGGCAACAGCCACGTCGAATGGTTCGAGGGCAACTTCGAAGCCTACGAGGAGGACAAGAAGCGCCGCCTCGGCGATGCCGCCGTCGAGCCGCACCGCATCAAGTTCAAGCGCTTCGAACGGTAGCGGATCCAGGGCAGGCAATAAACAAAAACGGGCGTGCCGAGCATCCTCGGCACGCCCGTTTCTTTTGCGAAGCGAACGGCTCAGTTCACCGGCAGCATCAGGTGCTCGTAGGGCGTGTCCATCCACATGACGTAGGGACCCGACGGATCCGGATCGGGATTGCGCGGATAAGCTTTCATCATGGGGAGCGCGTCCGTTCCGACGATCATCACGTGCGGCCCGGTCTGCACCCAGTTCTTGCTCGTTTCCTTCGAGGTCGCATACGGATCGGTGTTGCTGACGCCGCTGTCGCCGACCATCATGTACATGAAGCCGATCGGCGCGGTCGGAGGCTGCTTGCTCTGCCAGGCCGTCGCCCAGTCCATGGCGGCCTTGTCGGCGCACATCGGCTCGCCGTTGCCGTGCGTGCCGGGATCCATGCAGGTCCAGCCGTTGGTGCCCTCCTGAATGACCTTCATCTTACCGTCCTCGCCGGCGTTCATGATCGTGGCGTGGTCGACGATCACGGGCGGAGCGGCCTTGCGCAGGACCTTGATGAGCTCCTCGTCCGTCCGCTTGACGCCATGCGAGCCCTCCGGTCCATGAGCGACAGCAACCGGCATGGCGACCAGGATCGCAGTCGCAATGCAGCTAACGAACCGACCTTTCATGAATGGCACTCCTCTAGCAGCTCTGGCTTTCTGTTTTCTCTAAACGACTCCGGACACGCCCCCAGGCAACGACCGCAGCCCCCTCGCAGCGACGTGGCATCCGATGCGCGCCGTGTCATGGGCACAAGCTGGCAGGCCGATGAGAGATGGAGTTACTTACTCCTTTGCGATCGACGTGACCCGCGTAGGTCCCCCTGGATCGAGCGCGTAATTTCACTGGGATGCCTACGTCGGCGCCTTGTCACATCGGGTCACATCGGGCGCCTCGTTCTCACGCGATCTGGCGCCGGGGAAAACGGGAGCTCGCTGGATGTCGCTCGCTGCGCACCCGTTCACGTCCCACTGAGCGCAGAGGCGGCCGGGCTCCTCAGACGGCGCCGGGCGTGATCTCGTGGGCACGCGCCGACGCCGCAGCCAGATCGGCAACGAAGGCGACATACGCCTCGCGTTTCGCGGCCGCATCGGGAATGCGCAACAGATAGGACGGATGCACGGTGATGAAGCCGGGCGCACCATCGAAGGTGGCCGGTCCGCGGCATTTCGCGATCGGCAGCGCCTTGCCCGCAAGGGCCAGCACCGCCGTTGCGCCGAGCGCCACCGTCAGCCGTGGCCGCACGATCTCGATCTCGCGCTTGAGCCACCAGCGGTAATGACGCACCTCGCCGGCGGTGGGCTTCTGGTGCAGCCGCCGCTTTCCGCGCTGGACGAACTTGAAATGCTTGACGGCGTTGGTCACGTAGCAGGCGTCGCGCGCGACGCCCGCCTCGGAGAGCGCGCGCGTCAGGAGCTGTCCGGCGGGACCGACGAAGGGATGGCCCTGCAAATCCTCCTGATCGCCCGGCTGCTCGCCGACGAGCGCGAGCAGCGGCTGAAGCGGGCCTTCACCGAGCACGGCGCGCGTGCCGCCCGGCACACCAGGAGCGCTTGCCGCGATCATGGAGTTCAGCTCGGCGAGCGTCCGCACCGCGGCGAGGGCCTCGGCGGGCGATGAGGGACTGGCATGGATCGTTGGCGGCGTCATGGGAAGCGAACGCACGAAGCCGCAAAACCGACGCATCGCGCATCGCAGATTTCCCCGTCTTGCCGCCGGGTGAGCGTCCGCTGCCCGCGGGAGGGCCAGTGCCCGCTGCTCTGAAGACGGGGATTTTTTGCTGTTTTTCGCGTGTTTTCCCGCGAAGTGGAGGCCGGTTCGTCGTAAGAGCATGCGGCAAACAAGACCCTGGAGCATCCGGCCCGATCCCGATCGGATCGGGGCCGCTCCAGGCCAGGGGCACGACATGGACCTTTTCCGACTTTACACGCGCGCGCTCTCCCAGCTCAGCGCGGAGAAGGGCCTCGCCGTTGTGCTCGCGCTGGCCTCTGTCGCGGTCGGTTTCGTACAGCTTGCCGAGCCCATCCTGCTCGGCCGGGTCGTGGATTCGCTCTCGCGCGGGGAGGCGGCCTTTCCCACCATCGCGCTCTGGGCGGCGCTCGGCCTGTTCGGCATCCTGGCGAGCGTGATCGTCGCCGTGTACGCCGACCGCCTCGCCCACCGCCGCCACCTCGCCGCCATGGCCGAGGCCTTCGAGCGCGCCATCACGCTGCCGCAGGGCTATCACGCGACCCGCGGCTCGGGGGACGTCGTGCGCTCCATCCTGCAGGGCACGGGCGCGCTCTTCTGGCTGTGGCTCGGCGCCCTGCGCGAGCAGGTCACGGCCCTCGCCGGCATCGCCATGCTGGTGCCCACGGCCATCGGCATGGACGCGCGCATGGCCGCCATCCTGGCCTTGCTGGCCGTGGTCTATGTCGGCCTCAACACGCTCGTGATGCGCAAGACGAAGGCAGGGCAGGAGAACGTCGAGCGCTACCACTCGGCGGTCTACGGCCGCGTCGGCGACGTGATCGGCAACGTCACGGTCGTGCAGAGCTTCGCGCGCCTCCGTGCCGAGGCGGACGCGATGCGCGCGGTGATGAGCGATCTCCTCGCCGCCCAGTATCCGGTGCTGACGTGGTGGGGCATTCTCACCGTGCTGCAGCGCGCGGCCGCCACCATCACCATGGTGGCCGTGTTCGCCGTCGGCGCGGTCCTGGCCCAGCGCGGCGAGCTCACGGTCGGCGAGATCGTCTCGTTCGTCGGCTTCGCCAGCCTCCTGATCGGCAAGCTCGATCAGATCTCGGGCTTCGTCACGTCCATGCATCGCCGGGCGCCGGTCATGCGGGCGTATTTCGCGCTCATTGACGAGCCCGAGAGCGTCGTCGAGAAGCCGGGCGCCGTGCCGTTGCCGGCGGTTCGAGGCGAGGTACGGTACGAGGGCGTCAGCTTCCGCTTTCCGGACACCGGGCAAGGTGTGCGCGACCTCGCCTTCACCGCGCGCCCGGGCCAGACGCTCGCGCTCGTCGGCCCGACGGGCTCCGGAAAATCGACCACGGCCTCGCTCCTGATGCGCATGCGGGACCCCGGTCACGGGCGCATCCTGATCGACGGGCACGACATCGCGGATGTGACGCTCGCCTCGCTCCGCCAGCAGATCGCGGTGGTGTTCCAGGACGCAGGTCTCTTCAACCGCTCGATCGGCGACAACATCGCCATCGGCCGGCCCGGAGCCACGCTCGAGGAGGTCGAGGCCGCCGCCCGCCTGGCCGAGGCGCACGACTTCATCGTCCGCAAGCCGGAGGGCTACGGCTTCGTCATCGGCGAGCGCGGAGTGGCGCTCTCGGGCGGCGAGCGCCAGCGCATCGCCATCGCCCGCGCCATCCTGAAGGATGCGCCCATCCTCGTGCTGGACGAGGCGACGAGTGCGCTCGATGCGGAGACGGAAGGCCGCATCAAGCGAGCCCTCGACCGCCTGCGCGAGGGCCGCACGACCTTCGTCATCGCGCATCGGCTCTCGACGGTCGCCAACGCCGACGAGATCCTCGTGCTCGATCAGGGCCGCATCGTCGAGCGCGGCAGCTTTACGGATCTGGCGACGGGGAAGGGGCTGTTCGCGCGCATGGTGGCGGAAGGTGGCTTCACCGTACCGACACGGGTCGACGAGACGACAGAGGCCGGCTGAGCGCGCTCAGCAGCGCGCGCGTTGCAGGCCGGCGGCCAGCCGCGGCCACAGCACATTGAGCGCGAGGCCCGCGAGCACGAGGGCCGAGGCGACGAGCTTCCAGTCGTCGAGCGGCTCGCCCAGGAAGAGGGCGGAGGCGCTGAGGCCGAACACCGGCACCAGGAGCGACATCGGCGCGATGGTGGCGACGGGATAGCGCGCGAGCAGCACGCTCCAGGCCGTATAGCCGAAGAGCGTGTTGCCGACCGCCTGCCAGGCGACCACGGACCAGGTTGTTGCGTCGGCGTTGACGAGCCCCTCGCGTAGGGCGTCCCATCCCTCGATGGCGAGGGAAAGGGCCAGCAGCGGCGGCACCGAGAAGAGGCTCGCCCACACCACATAGGCGAGCATGTCGGCGCCGGGCGTCGCCCGCACGATCATATTGCCCGCGGCCCAGCAGACCGCCGCGGCCAGCACGAGACCGAGCCCGAGTGGGGTCGTGGCCGTGTCCGTATGCTGGAGAATGACGAGGATGCCCGTCACCGTTACGGAGAGCGCCAGCGCCTGATAGGGCCGCAGGCGCTCGCTGCTGAACGCGGCGGCGAGGGCGATCGTGAAGAACACCTGCGTCTGGATGACGAGGGAGGCGAGCCCCGGCGTGATGAACCCGTTCATGGCGATGAAGAGGAGGCCGAACTGGCCTGCGCCAATGCAGAGGCCGTAGCCGGCGAGGTTGCGCCAGGGAACGGCCGGCCGCCTGAGAAAGAGGACCGCGGGGAACAGCGAGACCGTGAAGCGCAGGGTCGCGAAGAGCAGGGGCGGCAGATGGGCGAGGCCGATGTGGATGACGACGAAGTTCGAGCCCCAGACGGCCATCACCGCCAGCGCCAGGCACGCGTCGCGAAGCGTCAGGTTGGCGGAGGCACGCAACGGCGTTGGTCCCGAGCCCGAGGGGAGGGGTCCCGCCGTAACATGCGCAGGGCCCGCGAGGAGAGCGTCAGCCGGTGACGGCCGGAACGGCGCTTTGCGCGCTCCGCCGCGTGCCGAAGCCGTGCATGCGCAGCTTCCACTGCAGCGCGACGATGGTGCCTTTGACGGGCTGCAGCAAGGCGAGCGTGAGGACGAGAGTCAGCGGGAGCCACAGCAGCCAGTGCACCCAGACGGGCGGTCCGTACCTGAACTCGACCCAGAGCACGAGCCCGACGACGATGTGCCCGACGATCGACATCACGATATAGGCCGGCATGTCGTCGGCGCGGTGATGATGGAACTCCTCCCCGCAGGCGTTGCACGTATCGGCAACCTTGAGGAATTTGCGGAAGAGCTTGCCTTCGCCGCACTGCGGGCAGGTGCACCGCGCGCCCCGTGCGAGCGCCTTCATCATCGTCGGCTCGGAGAGTGTCGTCGGAACTTTCTGCTGCATGGCGGTCGCTCCCTTGATCCGCGCCGTTGATAATGAGAATTGTATGGAGCCGCAACGCGCGTAGTGACCCACTTGTATGGATTGGACGCCGACAATCCGGGACCGCCAGGGGCCTCTGTACCAGCGCATCGTGAACGCTCTGGCTGAGGATATCGCCTCCGGCCGGCTGCACCGGGGGCAGGCCTTGCCCACGCACCGCGCGCTCGCCCAGGCGCTGGGCGTCGACCTCACCACCGTCACGCGTGCCTATGCCGAAGCGCGCCGCCAGGGGCTCACCGAGGCGGCGGTCGGGCGCGGCACCTTCGTGAAGACGCCGCCGTCGCCGTCCCTGCGCGCGGCCGCCTCTCCGGGCATCGACCTCACCATGAACCTGCCGCCGCAGCCTCTGGACGCGGACCTCGACGGGCGGCTGGCGCGGACGTTGGCCGAGATCCGCGCCGAGCCGGGTCTTTCCGCCTACCTCACCTATCAGCGGGCCGGGGGAACGGCGGCCGAGCGGCAGACGGCAGCGGAGTGGCTGCGGTTGAGCCTCGATCTGGACATCACGCCGGATCGCCTGATCCTGGCGCCGGGCACGCAGTCTGTCCTGTTCTGCCTGCTGCAGTCGCTCGTGGGGCGGGGCGGCGCGATCCTCACCGAGCGGCTGACCTATCCGGGCCTCAAGGAGGCGGCCGCCGCCGTCGGCGTGCGTCTGATCGGCGTCGACATGGACGAGCAGGGGATCCTCCCCGCGGCGCTCGACAAGGCGGCCCGCACCGGAGACGTCGGCCTCCTCTATCTCATGCCGACGATGCACAACCCGGCCACCGCGACGCTCCCGCCGGAGCGCCGCAGGCACGTGGCCGACATCGTCGCCCGGCGCAAGCTGATCCTGATCGAGGACGACCCTTACGCGTTTCTCGCTCCCGGCCTGGCGCCGGTCTCGAGCCTCGTTCCGGAGCGGTCTTATCTGGCGGCCAGCCTTTCGAAATGCATCGCGCCGGGGCTGCGCCTGTCGCTCGTCGCCGCGCCCGATGCGGAGGCCGCCGCCCGTCTCGCCGGCGTCCTGCGTGCGACGTTGCAGATGTCCGCGCCTTTGATGGCCGCGCTCGCCGTGCGCTGGATGCGGGATGGAACGGCTCAGGCCATCGTCGCAGCCGTTCGCGCGGAAACGGCGGCGCGGCAGGCGATGGCCCGCGTGGCCCTGGCAGGCCATGCTTACGCGGCGCATCCGGGCGGCCCTCACCTCTGGCTGCCGTTGCCTGCGGAGCGGCCCGCTGCGGCCTTTGCCGCGCGCCTTCACAATCGGGGCCTGGCGGTCGTCACGGGCGATGCGTTCGCAGCCGATGGCGCGCCGCCCAATGCCATCCGCTTGGCGTTGGGCGCGGCGCGCAGCCGGGCGCACGTGACGAAAGCGCTCGAAATCCTGTCCGACGTACTCGCGCGGGCCCCGCGCGACGGCGCGGAGGCCTGATCTCGCATCGAGGCTTCGGAGCCGCTCATGCGGCTCCGAAGATATCCAGGAGCTTTATCCCGACGAAATCGCTTAAGCGGGCGCCTTCTCGAGGGCGGCGAAAGCCTCGTCGCGGTTCTCGTAGACCACCGTCTGCAGGCCACGGCGGCGCAGGGCGTCCTGCAGCTTCGTGCGTGTGACGAAGCTCGTCGCGTAGCGCGCCGTGCGGGCGTAGTAGGTCTTGGCGAGGTCGGCGACCATGTCCGCATACGCATCGTAGAGGTCGTCGGCGATGCGGCAGCCGTCCTGATTGACGACCGAGTTGACGCGCTGGCCGACCGCCTCGCAGGCCTTCGCGATCGCGGCCTTGAGGTCAGTCACGTCCGCCGCCTTGCGTACGCTCCACGCTTCGAGGTTCACGTGCAGGATGTTGCGGGCCGCGTCATAGCGGATGCGCTCGTGCAGGTTCTGGTTGAGCAGGTCGGCGAGGAGATCCATCGGCACATCCTGGAAGATGCGCGGGTTCATGGTCACGGGCCTGTGGATGTGCGGCTTGAAGGCCATGTGCGGAAGGATGTCGCGCTCGATGTCGATGCCCGGCGCCACCTCGATCAGCTCGAGGCCGTGATCGGTGAGCTGGAACACGCACCGCTCCGTGCAGTAGATCACCGGCTGGCCGCGCTTGGCCGCATAGGTGCCCGAGAAGGTGACCTGCTCGACCTGGTTCACGAACTTCCGCGCCCGGCCTTCCTTGACGATCCTGAGCTTGCCGTCCTCGATCGCCACTTCGAGCCCGCCCGCCGTGAAGGTGCCGGCGAACACGACCGCACGCGCGTTCTGCGAGATGTCGATGAAGCCGCCGCAGCCGTTGAGGCGGCCGCCGAACTTGCTGGTGTTGACGTTGCCGAGGCTGTCGCACTCCGCCATGCCGAGGCAGGTGAGGTCCAGGCCGCCGCCGTGGTAGAAGTCGAACATCTGGTTCTGGTCGATGATGGCGTGCGCGTTCGACGAGGAGCCGAAGCTCGACCCGCCCGCCAGCACGCCGCCGACGGCGCCCGCTTCCGTGGTCATGACGAGAAGCGGCGTCACCTTCTCCTCGTTGGCGACGTTGGCTACGCCGTCCGGGGCGCCGACGCCGAGGTTGATCACGCCGTTGGGCGGCAGCTCGAAGGCGGCACGGCGCGCGATGATCTTGCGCTCGTCGAGTTCCATGCGTGGCAGGCTGTCGACCGTCACACGCACCTCGCCGGCAAGCCCCGGATCGTACATGACGCCGTAGTTCATGCGGTGCATCTCGGGCGGATCCGCCACCACGATGCAATCGACGAGGATGCCGGGCACCCGAACGTCCTTGGGCTTGATCGAGCCGTCGGCGACGATGCGCTCGACCTGGGCGATGACGACGCCGCCATTGTTATGGGCGGCCATGGCCTGCGCCATCACGTCGAGCGTCAGGCACTCGCGCTCCATGCTGAGGTTGCCGTGCGGGTCCGCGCTCGTGGCGCGGATGAGCGCGACATTGATCGGCGTCGCTTTGTAGAACAGCCACTCCTGGCCTTCGACCTCGACGAGGCGAACGAGGTCCTCGCGTGTCACGGCATTGACCTTGCCGCCCCCGAGGCGCGGGTCGACGTAGGTGTGCAGGCCCACCTTGGAGAAGAGCCCGGGGCTGCCGGATGCGCACGTGCGGTAGAGCTTCGAGATGACGCCCTGGGGCAGGTTGTAGCCCTGGATCTTGTCCTCCTGGGCAGCATGGGCGACCTTGGGCATGCGCCCGAAATTGGCGGCGATGACGCGTTTCAGAAGACCTTCGTGATGGAGGCGCCCGGTGCCGAGGCCTTTGCTGTCGCCGGCGCCGGCGCACATGATCAGCGTGAGGTCGCGGGGGGCCTTCGTTTCGACGTAGCGCTTCTCGAGCGCCGCATGCAGCATTTCGGGAATGCAGCTCTGCACGAAGCCGGTGGTGGCGATGACGTCGTTGTCGCGGATGCGCGCGATGGCTTCGTCGGCCGAAACGATTTTATTGATGGTCATGGCGATTTCCCCTGGGGCCTTCACTCTTTGTGCCGGCCCGGAGATCATCGCCGGACGGTCGATGGTGAAGTGCTCGAAGCAATAGGTATTGGGTATACTGACCGCGTGCAGACCCGACAACGGCCCTTTCGCGCAGCACATCGTCCTACTCGGAAGGGTGATCGGCGCCCTACCCATGCGTCCGCTGCACCGCAACATCCGCTGGCCACACCTTCGCCGAATTGCTACCTGCCTTTGCGCGGGCTGAGAGCGACAGGGGCAGGGGGCATCGATGCGGGGGATGGGGCAGCGTGGCGGCGAGGTCGATCGGGCCACGGACATTACCACCGACAACGCCAGGCACGTCTCCGGCGGCGGTGGCGGCCTCGGGGCGACGCTGCTGTCGGCCGTCGCGGTGGCGTTCTCCGCCTACAGCCTGTGGGACACTTCGCTCAAGAACGCCGACCTGCATGTCTACGTCCCGCGCGTGATCTCCTATGCGGCTCCTTACACCAACACCAATTTCGAGATGATCGCGATTCCCGTCACGATCTCGAACGAGGGCGCGCGCACCGGCACCGTGCTGCAGATGGACCTCGCCGTCACCGATCCGCGCACCAACGCGACGAAGCACTTCTACGCCGCCGAGTTCGGCGTCTGGTCGATGGAGCGCACGCGGACGCGCAGCTATACCGGCTTCGCGCCGATCCCGCTCGAAGGCCGCTCGAGCCGCACCGAGTCGGTGCTCTTCTACACGCGTGGCGACGACGAGAAGCCGGAGCAGATCATTCGCGCGGTCGGCCCCTACACGTTCACGCTGACGCTGACGCAGGCGGAAAGCCGCGACCTGCTGGGAGCCAAGGGCGCCCCGAAGCCGGTCTCCGTGACGTTCGAGCGCGTGCTGCCCTTCTACGATGCGCGTGCCTTCGATACCGGCACCATCCACATGCCGTCGAAGGACTGGCAGAGCACGCAGAGCGCCTCCGATTGAGGAGGCGGGACTACGGGCCCCGCCGCATTGACTTGCCCCCTCGGCGGAGGGTCATACTGGCCGGGCCGGCCGTCGGGGCCGCGAGGCGCCCATTGGGGCGAATGAACACACGCATGCTACGAACGCCCTCGATCGCTCTCCTCGTCGCCAGCCTGATGCTGGCGTGGGCTGGGGGTGTGCGCGCGCAGCCGGCGGGCGGCTTCACGACCACGGCGCCCAACGCCATCCTCATGGACTTCGCGTCGGGCTCGATCATCTACCAGAAGGCCGCCGACGAGCTGATCGCACCCGCGAGCATGAGCAAGCTCATGACGCTCGCGGTCCTGTTCCGCGCTCTCAAGGACGGCACGCTGAAGCTCGAGGACGAGTTCAAGACCAGCGAGCACGCCTGGCGGACGGGCGGCGCGCCCTCGGGCACGTCGGCCATGTTCATTCCGATCAACAGCAAGACGCCGATCTCGGAGCTGATCCAGGGCATCATCGTCCAGTCCGGCAACGATGCGGCCATCACGGTGGCCGAGGGCATGGCGGGCTCGGTGGACGCCTTCGCCGCGATGATGGAACGCGAGGCGCGGCGCATCGGCCTCAAGAAATCAACCTTCCGTAACCCGACCGGGCTGTCGCATCCGGAGCATCTGATGACGGCCCGCGAGCTGACGCTGCTCGCCCGCTACATCATCAAGGAGTACCCTGAATTCTATAAGCTGTTCGCCCAGCGCGAGTTCGCCTACCGCAAGCACAAGTTCTACAACCGCAATCCGCTCCTGCGCGAGGACATCGGCGTCGATGGCCTCAAGACCGGCCACACGAGCCAGGCGGGCTACAGCATGGTCGTCTCGTCGGTGACGGAAGGGCGCCGCCTGATCGGCGTGATCGCGGGGCTCTCCTCGGAGAAGGAGCGCCGCTCCGAGACGAAGCGCATGATCGAGTGGGGCGCCAAAAGCGTGCAGCGCGCCAAGCTGTTCAAGGCGGGCGAGGCGGTCGGCTATGCGCGCGTCTGGGGCGGGACGGACTTCTACGTGCCGCTCGCCGGCGAGGGCGATCTCGAGGTCATTCTGCCGAAGTATCCCTTGAATCAGAAGATCCGTGGCGAGATCGTCTACGAGGGGCCGCTGAAGCCACCCGTGCGCAAGGGCGATCAGGTGGCGATGTTCCGCGTCACGAGCACCGCGCCCGGCAGCTCGGAGCCGATCGCGGTGAGCGAGACGCCGCTTTACGCCGACCGCGACGTGGACGAGGCGAGCTTCTACTGGCGCGGCGTCGATTCGCTCCTGCACCTCGGCCTCAGGGTGACACCCGACGTGCGCAGCCTTCTAAGCCGCTGAGGCACGCTTCGCCACCCAAGACCCATGAAAGTGTACCCGGGCTGGCATACGGCGCTCGCCCAACCAATTCTCTAACTCGTTGCTTCGGCGCGTTTTTTAGCGAAAATTAGTCTTCCGCTTTCCGGCAGTCCCGGATTCGTGTTCGGTCGCATTTTCCAGCGACGAACCGGCCTCCCTATTGTCCGAAAATGCTCTAGTGTCCCCCGCCATGACGGCACGCGGAACGTTCATCACCTTCGAAGGCGGCGAGGGCAGCGGAAAGACGACCCAGGTGGGCCGTCTCGCCGAGCGCTTGCGCGCGGACGGCATCGAGACCCTCGTCACGCGCGAGCCGGGCGGCACGCCGCTCGGCGAGCGCATCCGCGATGTCGTGCTCGGCAGCGCGCCCGAGCCCGTGACGGAGCTGTTGCTGTTCGCGGCCGCGCGCGCCGAGCATGTCGCCAAGGTCATCCGCCCCGCGCTCGCCCGCGGCGCCTGGGTCGTCTGCGACCGCTTCATCGACTCCTCCCGCGTCTACCAAGGCCTGCTCGGCGGCGTTCCCGGCGATCTCATCGGCGCGATCGAGATCCGCACCGTGGCGCCGACCTATCCGGACCTGACGTTCGTCCTCGACCTCCCCACGGAGGAGAGCGTGCGGCGGACCGAGGCGCGCGGCGCGCTGACCCGCTTCGACGCCGAGGACGCGCGCTTCCACGAGAGCCTACGAGTGGCGTTCCGGCAGGCCGCCGCGGCCGAGCCCGAGCGCTGCCGGCTGATCGATGCGGGCCGCACGCCGGACGCGGTCGCCACCGACATCTGGGCGGCCGTCGAGGCCCAACGCCGTCAAGGGGCCCGCTGACGATGGCCCGCGCGCCCGCCGTCCACGAGATCGAGGAGTTTCCCGAGGCCGACCGCCTCGACGGCTTCCCGCATCCGCGCGCGACCCAGCGCCTCTATGGCCACGAGCGTGCGGAAGCGATGCTGCAGGCCGCCTTCGCCTCCGGCCGCATGCATCACGGCTGGCTGATCTCCGGCCCCGAGGGCATCGGCAAGGCGACGCTCGCCTACCGCTTCGCCCGCCATGCGCTGGCCGATCCGGCCGACCGCCAGCCGCAGACGCTCGACGTGCCCTTCGAGAGCCGCACTGCGCGCCAGATCCTCGCAGGCTCCCATCCAGGCTTGCTCACGATCCGGCGTGCGTACGATCCGAAGACGAAGCGCTTTCCGGCGTCGATCCCGGTCGATGAGGTGCGCCGCCTCAAGGCCTTCCTCGGCCGCACGGCCGAAGCGGACGCCTGGCGCGTCGTCATCGTCGACCGTGCCGACGAGCTCAACGTCTCGGCCGCCAACGCGCTTCTGAAATCGCTCGAGGAGCCGCCGCCGCGCACGCTCTTTCTGCTCGTCTCGTCCGCGCCGGGACGCCTTTTGGTCACGATCCGCTCGCGTGTGCGCACGCTCGACCTCGCGCCGCTCGAGGAGGATCCGCTGCGCCGCGCCGTCGCCCAGGCATTCGCGGGAAGCGGCGAGGAGGTGTCGGCAGCGACCCCGACGCCCGGCGAGTGGGAGCGCCTGGCGCGCCTTGCGGGCGGCAGCGTGCGCCGGGTGCTCGCGCTGCATGCGGCCAAGGGGCTCGTGCTGGAGGAGAAGATCGCGGGGCTCCTCGCGAGCCTGCCGGGCAAGCTCGACTGGGGCGCGGTGCACGCGCTCGGCGACGAGCTTTCGGGCCAGGCGGCGGACGCCCGCTACGGCCTCTTCTTCGAGCTTCTGCTCGGCGCCCTCAGCCGCCTGATCGCGGCGGAGGCCCGCGGCCAGGGCACGGCGGAGGATCTGGCGCTCGCCCGGCGCCTGATCGGGCCCGCCCGTCTTGCCACCTGGGCCGCCGTGTGGGAAAGAGTGGCGATCGACAAGGCCGACGCGGACGCGCTCAATCTCGATCGGAAGGCTCTGATCCTGAATGTGTTTTCCCGGCTCGATGCGGCGTCGCGCGGCTAGGGGCTCTCCTCTTCGCCGGCCTGTGGCGACGCGTTGGCTGGGTGCGCGCCGCCGTCCGAAGTCCTGACTGACCGGCGTGGCGACGAGGATTCATGAGCGGCCGACAGAAGTTCTACATCACGACGGCGATCTCCTACCCCAACGGCGTGCCGCACATCGGGCACGCCTATGAGGCGATCGCGACGGACGCCATCGCCCGCTTCGAGCGCCTGGACGGGAAGGACGTGTTCTTCCTCACCGGCACCGACGAGCACGGCCTCAAGATGAAGCAGACGGCCGTCAAGGAGGACTTGAGCCCGCGCGCGCTGGCGGACCGGAACGCGGCGCGCTTCATCGAGATGGCGGCGACTCTCGGCCTCTCCAACGACGACTTCATCCGCACCACCGAGCCGCGCCACTACGAGGCGTGCAGCGAGATCTGGCGGCGCATGGAGGCGGCAGGCGACATCTTCAAGAAGCCGTATGGCGGCTGGTACTCGGTGCGCGACGAGACCTACTACAAGGAGAGCGAGACGGAGCTGCGCGACGGCGTGCGTTTCGCCACCCCGACCGGAACGCCGGTCGAGTGGACGGAGGAGGAGACCTATTTCTTCCGCCTCTCGGCCTACGAGGACCGCCTGCTCGCCCACTACGAGGCGAACCCGGATTTCATCCTGCCGATCGAGCGGCGCAACGAGGTCGTGAGCTTCGTCAAGAGCGGGCTCGAGGATCTCTCGATCTCGCGCTCGACGCTCGACTGGGGCATCCCCGTGCCGGATGCGCCGGGCCATGTCATGTACGTGTGGGTCGATGCGCTCACCAACTACGTGACGGCGACCGGCCTTCTGAGCACGCCCGAAGGCGCCCGCGCCGGCTATTGGCCCGCAGACGTGCACGTCATCGGCAAGGACATCGTGCGCTTCCACGCCGTCTACTGGCCCGCGTTCCTGATGTCGGCGGGGCTGGCGCTGCCGAAGCGCATTTTTTCGCACGGCTTCGTGCTCAACAAGGGCGAGAAGATGTCGAAGTCGGTCGGCAACGTCGTCGATCCGTTCGATCTCGTCCGCGCCTACGGCCGCGATCAGGTGCGCTATTTCTTCCTGCGCGAGGTGATGTTCGGCCATGACGGCAACTATTCGCCCGAGGCGATCGCCAACCGCATCAACGCGGATCTCGCCAACAACCTCGGCAATCTCGCGCAGCGCTCGCTGTCGATGATCTTCAAGAACTGCGGCGGCCAGATTCCGACGCCCGGCGATTTCACCGCCGAGGATCAGGCCATTCTCGCCGCCACCGACGCGCTCTACGGAGAGGCGCGTGCTGCAATGGATAAGCAGGCCGTCACGCGCTATCTCGATGCCGTGTGGAGCGTGATCGGGGAAGCGAACCGCTATTTCGCGGCCGAGGAGCCGTGGGCGAAGAAGAAGACGGATCCCGCCCGCATGGAGACCATTCTCTACGTGACGGCCGAGATCGTGCGCCAGTTCGCCATTCTCGCCCAGCCCGTGATGCCGGAGCTGGCGGGCAAGCTTCTCGATCTCCTCGCGCTCGGCGCGGAGGATCGCGCCTTCGACAAGCTCGGCGCGGCCGGGCGCCTCGTGCCCGGCACCGCGATCCCGGAACCGAAAGGCGTGTTCCCCCGCTATGTGGAGCCGGAGGGGAGCTAGGCCGGTCACAGACGATCCGGAGATACAACACGGGAGGCGGCGCGAGCCGGGCCGCCTCGCAGGAAGCGATCTTGCGATGGCTTCCGGCCTCTCTGCCAAGGGAGAGGTGAAGCACGGCGGAGCGAGCGATGCTGGTCGATCATCATTGTCACCTGGATTATCCGGACTTCGCGGCCGATCTCGACGGCGTGGTCGCGCGCGCGAAGGCCGCCGGCGTCGCGAGCCTCGTCACGATCTCGACCCGCATTCGCAAGTTCGATGAGATCCGCGCCGTGGCCGAGCGTTACGACGATGTCTGGTGCTCGGTCGGCACCCATCCCCACAACGCGGACGAGGAGCGCGGCATCCTGGCCGAGGAGATCGTGCGCCTCTCGCGCCATCCGAAGGTCGTTGCCATCGGCGAGGCGGGTCTCGACTACCACTACAAGCTCGGCTCCCCTGCCGCGCAGGCCGAGGGGTTCCGTGCGCACATCGCGGCGGCACGCGAGACGGGCCTGCCGCTCGAGATCCACACGCGCGACGCGGATGCCGACACGCTGGCGCTGATCACGGACGAGCACACCACGAACGGCCCGTTTCCCGCTGTGCTCCACTGCTATACCGGCGGCCGCGAGCTTGCCCTGCGGGCCGTCGATCTCGGACTCTATGTCTCGTTCACGGGGGTGATCACGTTCAAGCGGACGGAGACCCTGCAGGAGATCGCGCGCGAGATCCCCGCCGAGCGCCTCCTCGTCGAGACGGACGCGCCGTTTCTGGCGCCCGTGCCCTACCGCGGCAAGCCCAACGAGCCCGCCTACGTCGTGCACACGGCGGCCGCACTCGCGCGCCTGCGCGGGGTTTCGGAGGCCGAGATCGCGCAAACGACGACCGACAACTTCTTCCGCCTCTACAGCAAGGCGAAGCGTCCGCCCGGTGCACCGCCGGCCGGCGCGGGACGGGCCCCATGACGATGCGCTTCACCATCCTCGGCTGCGGCTCCTCCGGCGGCGTGCCGCGCATTGGCGCCATGTGGGGCAAGTGCGATCCCACAAACCCGAAAAACCGCCGCCGCCGCTGCGCGCTGCTCGTGGAGCAGCGCGGGCCCGCCGGCACCACGGCCGTCCTCATCGACACGCCGCCGGACCTGCGCGAGCAGCTCCTCTCGGTGCGGGCCGAGGCCATCGACGCCGTGCTGTTCACGCACGACCATGCCGACCACACGCATGGCATCGACGATCTGCGCATGGTCGCCTACGCCATGAAGAAGCGCGTGCCGTGCCATTTCGACGCCGCGACGCAAGCCAGTCTCCTCGGCCGCTTCGCCTATTGTTTCGTGCAGCCGCCGGGCTCCACCTATCCGCCCATCCTCGTGCCGCGCCAGCTCACGCCCGGCGAGCCCGTAACCGTCGATGGGCCGGGCGGCCCCATCACGGCGCTTCCCGTCCGCCAGATTCACGGCGACATCGAGAGCCTCGCGTTTCGCTTCGGCAACGTCGCCTATTCGCCGGATGTGTCGGAGCTGCCGGCCGAATCCGTTCCGCTTCTGGAGAATCTGGATCTCTGGATCGTCGATGCGTTGCGCAACGAGCCGCACCCGAGCCATTTCTCGGTCAAGCAGGCGCTCGAGCATATCGCGCGCCTGCGGGCGCGGCAGGCCATTCTCACGCACATGACCGGCGACCTCGATTACGAGGCCCTGAAGCGCAGGCTGCCGGAGCACGTCACGCCCGCCTACGACAACATGGTGATCGAGATCTGAGGTCCGCCGCGGAGTCTGCTACGGGCGAAAGAGAGCCTGTACAGCGGGAACGGGATCAGGCGCTCGGGCCGTCCGCCCGCGCGCCGTTCGTTATGGTGGCATGGTCCGCGAAGCGCACGATCGTTCCATTGGCGCGCGCCGACGGCAGCAGCAGCGGCAGCGCGAACGCGGCGACGGCCTCGGGGTCGGCGAGCTTGTCCTTGTCCTCGCCGGGGAACGCCTTGGCGCGGAGGGCGGTGCGCATCGGGCTCGGATCGAGCAGGTTGACGCGCACGGGCGTGTTCGCGACCTCGTGCGCATAGGTTTTGGCCAGCGCCTCGAGCGCGGCCTTGGACACCGCATAGGGTCCCCAATAGGCGGTCGCGGCATCGGCGGCCTGCGACGTCACGAAGAGCGCGCGCGCCGCATCCGAAAGCTTGAACAGCGGATCGAGCGTGCGGATCAGGCGCCAGTTGGCCGTGACGTTGACGTCGAGTGTGCTCTCCCATGCGTCGGCGCTGACGTGCGGCAAGGGCGAGAGCGGCCCGAGGATGCCGCCTGCCGCGACGAGAATGTCGAGCTTGCGCCAGCGCTGATAGAGGAGGGGGCCGAGCTGGTCGATGTGCTCGCCTTTGCGCAGGTCGAGGCGCAGGATCGTCGCCGCGCCGCCGACCGCGCGGATCTCGTCGTCCACCTCCTCGAGCGCGCCGGCCGTGCGCGCCGAGATGACGACGTGCGCCCCTTCTCGTGCGAGGGCGAGAGCAAAGGCGCGCCCGAGCCCGCGTGAGGCGCCGGTGACGAGGGCGATCCGGTCGGTGAAGCGGGGAGAGCGTGCCATGCCGGCCTTTCGGGCTTTCGAACGAGCAAGGATAGCGCGGAAGCGTCGCCGAGAGAACTGAACACTTGCCGCTTGGTTTCCAGGGGGCACACTCTCTGTTCCGCTCCCGGGAGGGAAGGGTGGCCGTCGAGCCGGAGGCGCGCCCTGAAAGACAGGCAGGTGAGGGACTTTGTTCTGGCTCCGCCGTTAGCGTCGTGCGCGCCAAAGCCCCTCATCCGCCCCCTTCGGGGGCACCTTCTCCCTATGGGAGAAGGAAGTGGCAGTTTGCTGCTTGCGTCACGCTGCACTTACCTCTCCCGGGACGGGAGAGCTCTCCCACGGTCTTGGAGGACCCAGGAAGTTGCGGCCGCCCGCCCGTTACCGCAGCACTGACCTTAGCAGAGCTGCGAACGGGGAACTTACAAGGTGGCCGTCGAGCCGGAGGCTCGCGCCAAAAGACGGGCCGGTGAGGGACTTCGCTCTGGCGCCGCCGCTAGCGTCGTGCGCGCCAAAGCCTCTCATCCGCCTACCCCACCTCAGCCAAGAGCGAGAGCTGGCGGGTATTGGCGTGGCCGTTGCGGTCGGTGAGCTCGGTCGGATACTCGCCGGTGAAGCAATGGTCGGTGAACTGTGGCGCCCGCGGGTCTCGTCCCTCGTAGCCCACGGCCCGGTAGATGCCGTCGACCGACAGGAACGCCAGGCTATCCGCCCCCATGAACGCGCGCATGCCTTCGAGGTCGTAGTTCGCGGCGAGCAGCGACGCCTTGCTCGGCGTGTCGATGCCGTAATAGTCCGAATGCGTGATCGGCGGCGAGGAGATGCGCATGTGCACCTCGCGCGCGCCGGCTTCGTACATGAGCTGAACGATCTTCTTCGACGTCGTGCCGCGCACCACGCTGTCGTCGATGAGCACGATGCGCTTGCCGCGGATCACGCCGGCATTGGCCGAGTGCTTGAGCTTCACGCCGAGCTGGCGAATGCGCTGCTCGGGCTCGATGAAGGTGCGGCCGACATAGTGGTTGCGGATGATGCCGAGCTCGAACGGCAGCCCCGCCTCGCGCGCATAGCCGATGGCGGCCGGCACGCCCGAGTCCGGGATCGGCACGATCACATCGACATCGGCCGGCGCCTCGCGGGCGAGTTGCGCGCCCATCTGCTGGCGCACATCGTAGACGGAACGCCCGCCGATGACGCTGTCGGGGCGGGCGAAGTAGATGTACTCGAAGATGCAGGGCCGGGCCGGGCGGCGCGGGAACGGCTTGTGGCTCTCGAGCCCCGCGCTGGTGATGACGATGACCTCGCCGTTCTCCACCTCCCGCATGAACTCGGCGCCGACGATGTCGAGCGCGCAGGTCTCGGAGGCGACCACGTACGCCTCGCCCAGGCGGCCGAGCACGAGCGGACGGATGCCGACGGGATCGCGCGCCGCGATCATCATGTCGTTGGTGAGGGCGACGAGCGACCAGGCACCTTCGATCTGCCGCGTCGCCTCCACGAAGCGCTCCACCATGCGCCGCTTCTTCGAGCGCGAGAGCAGGTGCAGGATGACTTCCGTGTCGGAGGTCGAGGGGAAGATGGCACCCGTCTTGATCAGCTCCTCGCGGAGCGTGAGAGCGTTGGTGAGGTTGCCGTTGTGGGCGACGGCGAAGCCGCCGGTGTCAATGTCGGCGTAAAGCGGCTGGACGTTCTTGAGGGCGGGCTCGCCGGTCGTCGAGTAGCGGTTGTGGCCGACGGCCATGTTGCCCTTGAGGCGATGGATGACGCCCGCATCGTTGAAGTTGTCGCCGACGAGGCCGAGGTGGCGCTCGGAGTGGAACTGGTGGCCGTCGTAGGTGACGATGCCGGCCGCTTCCTGACCGCGGTGCTGCAGGGCGTGCAGGCCGAGTGCGGTGAGGGCCGCCGCATCCGCGTGCCCAAAAACACCAAAGACCCCGCATTCCTCGCGGAGTCTGTCGTCGCCCATCCTGGAAAGGCCGAAATCCGGAAAGGGGTCGCGCTCTTCGAGCGACCTGTCGTGCGTCATGGCTGCCTCCCGCTCAAGCATCCGCCGCAACTCCGCTACGCAATTCGTGGCAACATGCGCGCCGCGCGCCGGGGTCGCCACACCCCTCCGTTGCCTGCGCGGAATATATGATAATCAGCGGGCCGTTAAAGGTCTTTCATGCGGGATCACACATCTGTCGCGGCAACGCATACTGCTGCAGCAACTATTGCGCGGGCGGCTCGGCCGGCTCCTGCGGTGCGGCCTCCTGAGGCTGCGACAGCGTCGTCGGCATGTAGGTCTCGAGCGTGCCGCGGATCGCGTTCCCCGTCGCCCGCACATAGGGCGTCGACAGACCGTCGCGCACCCAGGGGAACTGATCTTTCTCCTCGGGGATGAAGGACGTGTAGAACATATAGGGAATGACAACGAGCAGGAACCCGCGCGCGATCCCGAACAGGAAGCCCAGGATGCGGTCGACCATGCCGACGCTGCTGTCCAGGATGGTGTCCGAGATCCGGGCCGTGATCAGGTGCACAATAATGAGCACGATCAGGAAGATGACGGCGCCGATGGCGATCTGCGCCACGGCCACCTGGGTGCCCATCTGGGCGGCCATGTCCTCGGCCACCTTCTTGTAGCTCAGCACGAAATAGAGCGTGGCGCCGGCGGCCACGAGCCACGAGAGGATCGACAGCAGCTCCCGCGTCAGGCCGCGGTACATCGCCAGCAGCGCCGAGATGAAGCAGATCGCCAGAACGGCGGCATCGAGATATGTGAGCGGCCCGATCATGGCCTGGTTCCTCTAGGCTGGCATGAGCCGGATCTCCGGCTTGAGGCGCGAGAGAGCGAGGGGCCACGGCCGTCCGCGTCCCCTCTGGCGGAAAGGCCCCGGCGGCGTGGCATGCGGAAAGATCCCTGGGGTTTCAGTCGCATGGGCCGAGCGCCTCCGCAAGCTCCTTCAAATGGGAAATGCGGCGGAGCGTGAGCTTGCTGGCCTCGCTCGAAGCCTCCCCGCTCGCCGGCATGACGGCCTCGGTAAAGCCGAGCTTGGCGGCTTCCTTGAGGCGCAGGCCGGTGTGCGGCGCCGCCCGGACGGCGCCCGAGAGCGAGATTTCCCCGAAATGGATCTGCTTGGGGTCGAGCGCCCGGTTGGCGAGCGAGGCGACGAGGGCCGCGGCCGCGGCGAGATCGGCCGCCGGCTCGACGATGCGCAGCCCGCCGGCCACATTGAGATAGACGTCGTGGTTGGCAAAGGAGACGCCGCAGCGCGCCTCCAGAACGGCGATGAGCATGGCGAGGCGGCTCTGCTCCCAGCCGACGACGGCGCGGCGCGGCACGCCGAGCCCGGAAGGCGCCACCAGCGCCTGGATCTCGACCAGGATCGGCCGCGTGCCCTCCATGCCGGCGAACACGGCGGTGCCCGGCGCGTGGGCGTCGCGCTCGCCGAGGAACAGCTCGGACGGGTTCGCCACCTCGTTGAGGCCGGATCCTGCCATCTCGAACACGCCGATCTCGTCGGTGGCGCCGAAGCGGTTCTTGGTGGCGCGCAGGATCCGGTAGCTGTGCCCCCGGTCGCCCTCGAACGAGAGAACGGTGTCGACGACATGCTCGATGGTCTTGGGCCCGGCGATCTGCCCGTCCTTCGTGACATGGCCGACGAGCAGCAGCGCGGAGCCGGCCGCTTTAGCGTAGCGCACGAGCGATTGCGTCGCCGCCCGCACCTGGCTGACCGAGCCGGGGGCCGCATCGAGGGCATCCGACCAGAGCGTCTGGATCGAGTCGACGACGACGAGATCGACCCGCTTTTCCGAGGCGAGGGTGGCGAGGATGTTCGTGAGGCTCGTCTCCGCCGCGAGCGCGACGGGGGCGTCCGCGAGCCCGAGCCGTGCCGCGCGCAGGCGCACCTGGGCAGACGCCTCCTCGCCCGAGAAATAGATGGCACGCCGACCGCGCTGCCCCAGAGAGGCGGCGAGCTGAAGAAGGAGCGTCGATTTGCCGATCCCCGGCTCGCCCGAGATCAGCAGCACCGAGCCCGGCACGATGCCGCCCCCCGTGACGCGATCCAGCTCCGGCATGCCGGTCGAGAGGCGAGGGGCCTCCTCGGGCGCCCCCGCGAGCGTTTCGAGCTTGAGCGCCTTGCCCTTGCTCGCGCCCTGAAGTCCCGATCCCGGCGGCGTCGCGGCGCCCGCTTCCTCGATGATGGAATTCCAATCGCCGCAGGCTGCGCACTTGCCCGCCCAGCGCGCCGAGAGGGCGCCGCACGTCTGGCAGACGAAGCTCGATTTGGACGCTTTGGCCATCAGGCGGGCGCTCCGACGTAGCGGCGCGCGAAGCGCGTCCCGAGCCGGGTCAGAACCTCATAGCCGATGGTGCCGGCCGCATGTCCCATCGCCTCGAGGGTGGCGCCCGGGCCGATCAGCGTGACGAGATCGCCGCGTCGCACGTCGCCCGCGAGGTCGGTGATGTCGACCGTGATCAGATCCATCGAGACGCGCCCGACGACGGGTGCGGCCTCTCCGGCGACGTGAACGGCCCAGCCCGCGCCACCTGAGGCGACGCTGAGCGCGCGCGCGAAGCCGTCCGCATAGCCGGCCGCGACCACCGCGAGACGGGTCGGGCGCGCCGCCTCCCAGGTGGCCGAGTAGCCCACGCTTTCCCCAGATGTGAGCGTGCGGATCTGAAGCACGCGCGCCTCGACCGTCACGACGGGCGAGACGGGCGTGGGGCCGCCCCCGAAGGCTTGCCCGCCGTAGAGCGCATAGCCGGGGCGCACGAGGTCGTAGTGGAAGTCCGCCCCGAGCATCAGCCCGTCGGAGGCCGCGAGGCTGGCTGGGACGCCGGGAAAGAACGCGCGCTGCCGATCGAACGCCACGCGCTGGCGCGCATTCAGCGGATGCGTGGGGTCGTCGGCGCAGGCGAGATGGCTCATGACGAGCCGCAGATCGAGCCCGTCGAGGCGATGAGGCTCGGCCGCGAGCACGCCGGAGCAGGCCGCCGTCAGCCCCAGCCGGTTCAGCCCGGAATCGACCTGCAGCGCGCAGGGAAGCCGCATGCCTTGCGCCTTGGCGAACGCGCGCCATTCGTCGATCTCTTCGAGGCTCGAGAGTACGGGCGTGGCGCCGGCTTCGGCGAGCGGGCATGCGCCGCCGGGCAGGAGACCGTCGAGGACGAAGAGGCGCGCGCCGGGCGCGAGCCCGCGCGCTTCGCCGGCCTCGTCCGCCGTCGCCACGAAGAACGTCCCGCATCCCGCCGCGGCGAGGGCCGGGATGACGCGCGCGGCGCCGAGCCCGTAAGCGTTGGCCTTGACGACGGCGGCACATTCCGCCGGATCCACGAGCGCTGCGAGCGCACGCCAGTTGGCGGCCAGCGCGCCGAGATCGACCGTGATCACGCCCGTCTTGCCGGGAGGGAGCGCGCCGGTCACGGCCCGCGCTCCGCAGCGGCACTCCGGCGCAGACGTGCGGGCCGTCCGCTCACTCGAAGCGCTCGGGCAACTGGTATTCGCGCGCAAGATTGCCGAAGCGCGTGAACTGGCTTTCGAATGCGAGCTGCACCGTGCCCACGGGGCCATGGCGCTGCTTGCCGATGATCACCTCAGCCTTGCCCGATACGGCCATCATCTGTGTCTGCCAATCGTTGAACTCCGGCGTGCCCTCGCGCGGCTTCTGCCGCTCGACGTAGTATTCCTCGCGGAACACGAACATGACAACGTCGGCGTCCTGCTCGATGGAGCCGGATTCGCGCAGGTCCGAGAGCTGGGGGCGCTTGTCGTCACGCTGCTCGACCTGACGGGAGAGCTGGGAGAGGGCGATGATCGGCACCGCCAGCTCCTTGGCCAGCGCCTTGAGACCCGTCGTGATCTCGGTGATCTCCTGCACGCGGTTGTCGCCGCGCTTGGAGGAGCCGGAAAGGAGCTGCAGATAATCCACGATCAACAGGTCCAGGCCCTTCTGCCGCTTAAGCTTTCTCGCGCGGGCTGCAAGCTGGGCGATGGAGATGCCGCCGGTTTGGTCGATGTAGAGCGGGGCCCGGCTCATCTCCTGCGATACGGTGACGAGCTTCCGGAACTCGTCCTCGGTGATCATGCCGCGGCGGATCTTCTCGGAGGCGACCTCGGCCTGCTCGGAAAGAATACGGGTGGCGAGCTGCTCGGCGCTCATCTCGAGCGAGAAGAAGCCGACGCGCCCGCCGTCGATGGTCTTGTCGGTGCCGTCCGGCTGCTTCTCCGAGCGGTAGGCCTTGGCGACGTTGTAGGCGATGTTGGTGACGAGCGCCGTCTTTCCCATCGAGGGGCGCCCGGCGAGGATGATCAGGTCGGAAGACTGCAGGCCGCCCATTTTATTGTCGAGGTCGGAGAGGCCCGTCGCAAGGCCCGAGAGATGCCCATCGCGCTCGTAGGCTGCGTTTGCCATGTCGATGGCATGCGTTAGCGCCGTGCCGAAGCTCATGAAGCCCTGGCCGTACTTGCCGCGCTCGGCGAGATCATAGAGGCGCGTCTCCGCCTCCTGAATTTGGCTTTCGGGAGGGAAGTCGATCGGCGCGTCGTAGGCCGAGTTGACCATGTCCTCGCCAAGGACGATGAGCTGACGGCGCACGGCGAGATCGTAGATCGTGCGGCCGTAGTCCTCGGCGTTGATGATCGTCGTGGCGTTGGCGGCGAGGCGGCCGAGATATTGCGGCACTGTGAGGTGCGGATCGATCGGCTCGGCCGTCTCGAAGAACGTCTTGAGCGTGATCGGCGTCGCCTGCTTGCCGGCCTGGATCATCTTGCCGGCGATCTCGTAGATCTGCCCGTGCAGGGGGTCGAAGAAGTGCACGGGCTCGAGAAAGGCCGAGACGCGGTCCATCGCCTCGTTGTTGATGAGGATGGCGCCGAGCAGCGCCTGTTCGGCCTCGATGTTGTGAGGCGCTTCGCGGAACTGCATCGGCTCGGTCGCATCGGCGGCCGCGCGCAGTTGATCGGTCTGGAGGAGCGAGGGGTTTGCCATGGGCGGACCCTACTCCAAGGCCCCGAGTCGCCGCGAGCCTGTCCCCGCTCTCTCCACACTACCCACACCGCGCGGAGATGGCTCTTGCATGGGGCGAATCGTCTGAAGGGTCGGCACAACTCGGCCGTGGCTGCGGGAGCTGCGGAAATGGAACGGCCCGAGGCTGTTCACCCCGGGCCGTCCGCGTGTCGGTCCTGCGTCGCCCGCCGTATACCCATCGGCACGCGGACGACAGCGGCGTGATTATTCCGCCTTCTCTTCGCCTTCGCCCTCGCTCTCGCCTTCGGCGGGGGCTGCGCCCTCCTCGAACTCGGCGTCGGGGTTGAAGGTCTCGAGGTCGAGAGCCTCGTCCTTGATCACCGTGACGTCCTCGCCGCGGGCCTGCTTCTCGGCCTCTTCCTCCGAGCGGGCGACGTTGAGCGAGACCTTGACGAGCACCTCGGGATGCAGCGCGAGGCTGATCTCGTGCAGGCCGAGCGTCTTGACGGGACGGTCGAGGATGACCTGACGGCGCTCGACGGTGAAGCCGCCGGCCGTGATCGCCTCGGCGATGTCGCGGGTGGAGACGGAGCCGTAGAGCTGGCCGGTGTCGCCGGCCGAGCGGATGGCGGTGAAGATCTGGCCTTCGAGCTTCCCGGCGACGGACTGGGCCTCGTTGCGGTGCTCGAGGTTCGTCGCCTCGAGCTGGGCGCGCTGCGACTCGAAGTGCGCCATGTTCTCCTTGGTGGCGCGCAGCGCCTTCTTCTGCGGAAGCAGGAAGTTGCGGGCGTAGCCGTCCTTGACGGTGACGACGTCGCCCATCTGGCCGAGGCGGCCGATACGCTGGAGAAGAATGACCTGCATGGACTGAAGCTCCTTTGAGATGATCACGTGTTGGGATGACGGGGCGGAGCGGGCGGCGCCTGCGCGCGCGCCCGGAAATGGACGACGGTCTCGGCGAGCCCGACGAGGGCGACGACGATCCAGAGCCAGACGTTGACCACGATCAGCGCGCCATAGAGCGCCCACAGCGCGAACGGCCGCCAGGGCTGTCCGCGTGTCGTGTAGTGGACGGTGGCGAGGCCGAGCAGCAGGTAGGCGAGGAACAGGCCGCCGGCGAGTGCGGACGCAACGAGCCCGCCCTGTCCGGGCAGCATGAGGCCGGCGAGCGCGAGGCCGAATGCGAGCGGGGTGCCGGGCGGATAGGTGAGGGCGGCGAGGTCCGGCCAGGGCCGGCCGAGCTGGCCGGAGGCGAGCGTCACCCGCCCTGCCAGCCAGAGATTGAAGAGGAGGCTGCTCATCCACGACACCGCCGAGGCGCCGGGCAGGAGGGCCAGCGCGATGTCGGCGAGGGCCGCGATGTCCGCGTCGCTGAGCTGGACCGGCTGCTCAGACGGGGGCAGGCCCGCCGGGATCGCCTGCTTGATCAGGGTGGCGAGCGATTCGCGGAGCTGATCGAGGTCCGTGCCGAGCAGGAGCAGCGTGGTGACCGCCATCAGGCTGGCCAGCAGGCCGGCCCAGATCACGAGCCGGCCGGGTGGATACCACTCGACCGCGTCCGGGTCTTCGGGTGCCGTTGCCCGCCCACTTTCGGCGAGCGGGCGGCTCAGGAGCGCGAGATAGGTGAGGACCACCATCGGCGCCGCCTGCGTGACGGCGAAGGCCAGCGCCAGGAACGGGCTCGTAGCCAGGGCAACGAATGCCATGCCGGCGGTGCCGGCCACGATCGCCGTGCGCCAGCCCCAGCCGAGGCCGGCGAGCGCGATCGGAAGCGGCGTCAGGAAGAGAAGGAGGAAGCGGGCAAAGAGCGGCCCCGTGGTCGCGGAGGCGAAAGCGATCGCCGCGACCACGCCCAGGCCGGCTCCGATGAGCGCATGGGATTTCATGCAAGCTGTCCCGCATCCGATGCGGTTAGGGAGAGGACGCCGAGGCGCCGCTCCCCCAACCATGGGCGCAAAAGCGCCGGCTTACTTCAGCACGTAGGGCAGAAGGCCCAGGAAGCGTGCGCGCTTGATGGCGCGGGCGAGCTCACGCTGCTTCTTGGCCGAGACGGCCGTGATGCGCGAGGGCACGATCTTGCCGCGCTCGGAGATGTAACGGCCGAGCGTGCGCACGTCCTTGTAGTCGATCTTCGGCGCCTGATCGCCCGAGAACGGGCAGGTCTTGCGGCGGCGGTGGAAGGGCCGGCGTGCGGCGATCTCTTGAACCTCTGCCATGATCAGCCCTCCGAGCCCGGCTTGGTGTCTCTGAATGCGGGCCGCGGCGGACGCGGACCACGGTCGCCGTCACGCGGCGGACGGGAATCGCCACCCTCGCGCGGCGGACGCGAGTCGCCCTCGCGCGGAGGACGGGCGCGGAACGTCGAGCCGCTGTCGCCGCCACGGAACCCGCCGCGGTCGCCGCCCCGGAAGCCGCCGCGATCACCACCGCGGAAGCCGCCACGATCGCCGCCCCGCTCGTCGCGGTCCTGCTTGCGCATCATGATGGAGGGCTCGGCCTCGAGCTCCTCGACGCGCAGCGTGATGAAGCGAATGATGTCCGTCGAAAGGCTCATGCGCCGCTCCATCTCGGCCACGACGGCCGACGGCGCGTCGATGTTGAGGAGCGAGTAGTGCGCCTTGCGGCTCTTCTTGATCTTGAAGGCGAGGCCCTTAAGGCCCCAGTACTCGGTCTTGGTGATCTTGCCGCCGCCCTCGGTGATGACGTCGGTGAATTCCTTTGTCAGCGTCTCGACCTGCTGCTGCGAGACGTCCTGGCGCGCCAGGAAGACATGCTCGTAAAGAGGCATGCGTGGCCCTTCCATTCGTGGTTTCCGCCCGGCTCGAGCCGGAGGGGTCAGCTTGGCTTCGGCGCAAAGCCCCTCATGGACCCGGAAAGGCCCAAAGGCACCCAAAGAGCGGAGACACCGGGGACGAAAGGGTCGGGACGTGGATGCGCCCCAAACACTTGCGCCGCCGAGCTGAAAACAGCTCCGCGGCCCCGTTCAGCCTCCAACCGAAGCACGTGACGGCGCGACTTATACGGGTTTTCCGCCTGCGGGCAAGGGGAAAGACCGTTAACGAAGGGCTCGCATGTAGGCGCCCTCACAGTCCCGACCGCAATCAATCCAGCGGCCGTTCGGCGTTTTAACCTGGGAGATGGTGTCATCGCCCCATCGAGACGGTGAAAGGACCTCCCGTGTCTCCAACTGACGGCCATCCTTTGCTGGCAACAAAGTATAAGATTTCACCTTGCCTGGGATGAGGTCAAATTCCCATGCGATGGCGATAACGGCGATCGCAGCCCATGTTGCGAGCAGCGTCAGCACGGACTTTCCAATCTGATCAGTCACAAGGTGGCTCCAAGCGCCCGTCAGCGGCGCAGCACCAGCCAGGCGTGCAAGGCGAGGCCCGCGCCCCAGCCGAGAAAGACCCAGTGCGCCCAGTAGGGCTCGGCCGTGGCCCAGTCGATCACGACCAGCCCTACCATCACCACGGCAAAGATCGTCGCATGCAGCAACACGCCGCCTTCGCGGAGCTCGCCGAGCCGAAAATCTTTGCCGGAAAAGCGCTTCAATACGTCCGCCATGATGTCCTCCAGTCCAAAACACAGGAAAGCGTGGCACCATAGAGACGTTTCCGCTCCTGGTGTCGGTTCCCCGGGGCCTTGACAATCCGGGGCGAGACATGTCGAAAGCGGCCGGAAGCTTACGCATCTGGATGCGTCTTAGCATAGGCGCGCCGCTTGCGGGCGCCGGCGATGGTCAACGACAAGGAGCGAGCGTGGCACGCGCATTCGTATTTCCCGGACAGGGCAGCCAGGACGTGGGAATGGGCCGCGAGCTGGCGGAGACGTTCGCCGTCGCCCGCGCGGTCTTCGACGAGGTCGACGACGCGCTCGGCCAGAAGCTTTCGGCGATCATGTGGGACGGCCCCAAGGATACGCTGACGCTGACCGAGAACGCCCAGCCGGCGCTGATGGCCGTCTCGATCGCGGCGCTGCGCGTGCTCGAGCAGGAGAAGGGAATCAAGCTCGCCGAGACGGCGAAATTCGTCGCCGGCCATTCGCTCGGCGAGTATTCGGCGCTGGCCGCGGCGGGCGCCTTCTCGCTGGCCGATACGGCGCGTCTTCTCAAGCTGCGCGGCCAGGCGATGCAGGCGGCCGTGCCGGTCGGGCAAGGCGCGATGGTGGCCCTCCTCGGCGTCGGGCGCGACGTGGCCGAGACGGTCGCCGCCGAGGCCGCTCAGGGCGATGTCTGCCAGGTCGCGAACGACAATGAGCCGACCCAGGTCGTCCTCTCGGGATCCAAGGCGGCGATCGACCGCGTGGCCGAGGTCGGCAAGGCCCATGGCGTGCGCCGGGCGGTGCCGCTGCCCGTGTCCGCCCCCTTCCATTGCGCGCTGATGCAGCCTGCCGCCGACGCGATGGCGGAGGCGCTCGCCAAGGTCACGATCAACGCGCCCTCCGTTCCCGTCGTCGCCAACGTCGTCGCCACCGCCGTCACGGATCCGGACGAGATCCGCCGCCTGCTCGTCGCGCAGGTGACAGGCACCGTGCGCTGGCGCGAATGCGTGGGCTATCTCGCCGCCAACGGCGTCACCGACGTGTTCGAGATCGGCTCCGGCAAGGTGCTGGCCGGCCTCGCCAAGCGGATCGAAAAGTCTCTCGAGGCCATGAGCGTCGGCACGCCCGCCGATATCGAGGCCGCCGCCGCCAAGCTCGCTTGACGCTCAACGATTATCGACCTCGAAAGGATCACAGCATGTTCGATTTGACCGGCAAGAAAGCCCTGGTCACCGGCGCAACGGGCGGCATCGGCGAGGGGATCGCGCGCGCCTTCCACAAGGCGGGGGCGGAGGTCGCGATCTCGGGCCGCCAGGTGGCCAAGCTCGAGGCGCTGGCCGCAGAACTCGGCGAGCGCGTGCACGTCGTGCCGTGCGACCTCGCCGACAAGGCCGCCGTCGGCAAGCTGATCGACGCGGCGATTGCCAAGCTCGGCCGCGTCGACATCCTCGTCAACAACGCCGGCCTCACCAAGGACAACCTGTTCATGGTCATGAAGGACGAGCAGTGGGACGACGTGATCGCCGTCAACCTCACCTCCACCTTCATGCTGATGCGCGCTGCGACGCGCCACATGCTGCGCTCGAAGACGGGCTACGGCCGGGTGATCAACATCTCGTCCGTGTCCGGGATCATCGGCAATCCGGGCCAGAGCAACTATGCCGCCTCCAAGGCCGGCATGATCGGCATGACGAAGTCGCTCGCCCGCGAGGTCGCGAACCGCGGCATCACGGCGAACTGCATCGCGCCGGGATTCATCGCCACGGCTATGACGGACGTCCTGAACGACAAGCAGAAAGCGGAGATTTCCCAGCACATTCCGGCGCAGCGATTCGGCACGCCCGATGACATCGCCGCCGCCGCCATTTACCTTGCGAGCCCGGAGGCCGGCTACGTCACCGGCCAGACGCTGCACGTCAACGGCGGCATGGCCATGGTTTGAGGGGGCCATGGTGTGAGGGGCTCGCGGGCCTCGACTTTTGGGTTAAGCTCCCGGTTCGCATGGAGGGCCTGCGACTTGCGCCCGCAGGGCCTGCGACGAAAAAAGGCGCGGTGCTGGCCACGCTTCGGGAGATGTGTTAACGAGCCTCGTTTTTTTGCTGCGCGGACATCTGAAAAGCCCTAACGATCAACGCTCACGCGCTGTCGTCATGGATCTTCGATCAGGTTCCACGGCATCGGGAAACGAAAAGACCGAAGCTCGATGGGGACATCGGATACCCGGAATCCGGCTTTCTGATGAAAACCCTGGAGAGCAGGCGCATAAAAAGAGCTTGAGTGCCCCGGCAAGAACGACGGGCCCGAGAACGTTTTAGCAAACGACAATTAGCAGGGACACGAGGGAAGACGATGAGCGATGTCGCAGAGCGCGTGAAGAAGATCGTTGTTGAGCACCTGGGCGTCGAAGCCGACAAGGTGACGGAGAACGCGAGCTTCATCGATGATCTCGGCGCCGACAGCCTCGACACGGTCGAGCTGGTCATGGCGTTCGAGGAGGAATTCGGGTGCGAGATCCCGGACGATGCGGCCGAGCATATTCTGACGGTCGGCGATGCCGTGAAGTTCCTCGAGAAGAACGCAACGGCCGCCTGAGCCGGGGCCTGCGGGCGCCTGATCGGCCCGGGGCGCAATGCGCTTCCGAGCCGCACGACATTCGCCCGCGTGCCCGGCCGGCCAAAGCCGGCTTCATGCCCGTCTCTCGCGAGACGGGATCGGCAACGGCCCTGACGGAAACGGCCCTGACGACGTGGGGCCGTACGCAGAAGATCTGCCGGGGAGGCGTCGTCGCAGCGGCGGTTGCGCCTCCGGCAACAAGCAAGATGGGGGCTTCGCCGGGCTCAGTCTCGCTAGCCGGCGGCGGCTTTCCCATCCTGAGAAACGTGTGGCTTTTCGTGTGCGGGGAACGGCTTTGAACGGTTTGCGGCGCGTCGTCATCACTGGTCTCGGTCTCGTCACGCCCGTGGGATGCGGGGTCGAGGCGGCCTGGAGCAACCTGCTCGCGGGGAAAAGCGGGGCCCGGCGGATCGAGGAGTTCGACGTCTCCGACCTCTCGAGCCAGATCGCGAATTTCGTTCCGCGCAGCGGGACAGACGCGGGCAACTTCAATCCCGACGACTGGATGGAGCCCAAGGAGCGGCGCAAGGTCGACGACTTCATCCTCTTCGCCGTCGCGGCGGCCGACCAGGCCCTCGCGGATGCCGGCTGGAAGGCCGACACGGTCGAGAAGCAGGAGGCGTCGGGCGTTCTGATCGGCGCGGGCATCGGCGGCCTCACCGGCATCGCCGACACGTCGATCCTGCTCAAGGAGAAGGGCGCGCGCCGGATCTCGCCGTTCTTCATTCCCGGCCGCCTGATCAATCTCGCCGGCGGCTACGTCTCCATCCGCCATGGCCTCAAGGGCCCCAACCACGCCGTGGTCACGGCCTGCGCCACCGGCACGCACGCGATCGGCGATGCCGCCCGCCTGGTCGCGCTGGGAGACGCCGAGGTCATGGTCGCGGGCGGCGCCGAAAGCCCCATCTGCCGCCTCGGCATGGCGGGCTTCATCGCCTGCCGCGCCCTTTCGACGGGCTTCAACGATCGCCCGCATGAGGCATCGCGCCCCTATGACAAGGATCGCGACGGCTTCGTCATGGGCGAGGGCGCCGGCGTCGTCGTGCTCGAAAGCCTGGAGCATGCGCAGGCGCGCGGCGCCAAGATCTATGCCGAGGTCGTCGGCTACGGCATGTCGGGCGACGCCTATCACATCACCGCGCCGTCAGAGACCGGAGACGGCGCCTTCCGCTGCATGCGCGCCGCCTTGAAGAGCGCCGGGATCTCCCCGGGCGACATCGACTACATCAACGCGCACGGCACCTCGACGCCGATGGGCGACGAGATCGAGCTCGGTGCCGTCGAGCGCCTGTTCGGCAACACGCAGGCCAAGGTGGCGATGTCGTCCACCAAGTCCTCGATCGGGCACCTCCTCGGTGCGGCCGGCGCCGTCGAGGCCATCTTCTCGGTGCTCGCGATTCGCGACCAGATCGCCCCGGCCACGCTCAACCTGGCCAACCCCTCGGTCGAGACCGGCATCGATCTGGTGCCCAAGACGCCCCAGGCGCGCGAGATCACGACCGTTCTCTCGAACTCCTTCGGCTTCGGCGGCACCAACGCCTCGCTCGTGATGCGGAAGGTGGCCTGACGGCAGGCGTCGTCGTTCTGTCCGGCCGGAGCTGACCAGGGTTTTGCCACAATCCCAGGATCACGTTTGCCGCCTGGACGTGAGGAATGGTAGGCGGCGGGGGGTGCGGATACGCGCCCGCCCGCGGCCCGTTGGGGAGGCGCGCGCGGCCGGAGGGGCAGCTCGTGCTCACCTGGGACTGCGACGCGAAACGGGAGCCGAGCGATGAGCAACAACCGCCGCGAAGTGTCGCCGACGTTGTCGCGACGCGATGGCGTGCGCCCACGCAGCCCCGCCGAGGCGCTGGAGCCGGGCCGGGCTCCGCCCCGCCCGCACGGCATGCGTCAACGCAAGGAGTCGCGCTTTTTCTCCGGCATCGCCCGCATCGTCAGTGGCGTCATGACCGTGCTTCTGGTGGCGATGGTCGGCTTGGGGGGCCTCGCCCTGCTCATGAGCCACCTCTACAACCGGCAGGGTCCGCTGACCGCCACGCAGACCGTCGTCATTCCGAAGGGCACGAGCAGCAACGCCATCGCCGACGATCTCGAGCGCGGAGGGGTGGTGTCGAGCCGGTGGGCGTTCATGGTCAACTATCTCGCCCAGAGCCGCATGCGCCCGGGAGAGATCAAGCTGAGGCACGGCGAATATCTCTTCAAGCCGGGCATCAGCATTCGCGAGGTGATCGAGATCCTGTCGGAGGGCAAGTCCGTCCAGTACAAGGTGACGATCCCCGAGGGCCTGACGAGCCAGCAGATCGTGGAGCGCCTCAAGGGCGAGGAGAACCTGACGGGCGACATCTCGCAGATCCCCATCGAGGGCTCGCTGATGCCCGAGACCTACAGCATCGAGAAGGGCATGACGCGCCAGGAGCTTCTGGAGCGCATGCAGGCCAAGCAGAAGCAGGTGCTCGAAAGCGTCTGGGAGCGCCGCCGCGAAGGCTTGCCGTTCGAGACGCCCGAGCAGGCCGTCGTGCTGGCCTCGATCATCGAGAAGGAGACCGGCCGGGCCGACGAGCGCGAGCGCATCGGCGGCGTCTTCGTGAACCGTTTGCTGAAGGGGATGCCGCTGCAGTCGGACCCGACCATCCTCTACGGGATCTACGGCGGTGGCGTGCAGTGGGGCAAACCCATCCTGCAGTCCGAGAAGGATGCAAAGAACGCGCACAACACGTATCAGATCCGCGGCCTGCCCCCGACGCCGATCTGCAACCCGGGCCGCCCCGCGCTCGAGGCCGCGCTCAATCCGTCGCAGCACGGCGACATCTTCTTCGTCGCCGACGGGACCGGCGGGCACATCTTCTCGGCGACGCTCAAGGAGCACAACGACGCGGTCGCCAACTGGCGCAAGGTCGAGAAAGAGATGAGGGCGCGCCAGTCCGCTGCCGCTCCTGCTGCGGACGGCGAGGCGGCAACGGACGGCGCTCCTCCGGCCAATCCCATTACCGAGATTCCCAATCCGCCGGCCGAGGATGCAGCAGCCGCAGCGCCCGCGCTCGGCGAGGCGCCGGAGACGCCGACGACGGTGTCGTCGATCCCGCTTCCCATCCGCAAGCCGAAGCGATAGGCCGCGCCCATCGGGCGCTTGCAGCGACGGCAGCCGCCCCGTACTCCTCTCTGTGCGGGCGCCGCGGTGCCCGTCCTTGCCCTCAGACATCCGGACGGGATCCATCCATGAGCCTTCAGAGCATGACCGGCTTTGCCCGCAGCGACGGCGCGCGGGAGGGAACGGTCTGGCATTGGGAGCTGCGCAGCGTGAACAACCGCGGCCTCGACGTGCGCCTGCGTCTGCCGCCGGGCTACGAGGCGCTCGAGCCGATCGTGCGCGAGCGGGTGTCGAAGGGGCTCGCGCGCGGCAGCGTCAACGCCAACCTCAGCTTGACGCGCAATGCGCCCTCGGCCGACGTCCGCGTCAATGAGGCCGCTCTTGCCCGCGTGCTCGCCATCGCGCGGCGCCTCGCCAAGGAGATCGGCGCGGAGACACCGCGCGCCGAGGCGCTGCTCTCCCTCAAGGGCGTGCTCGATGTGGCGGATGACGAGGTGCCGCCCGAGGTTCTGGCCGCCGAGCAGGCCGCGGTGCTCGAAAGCTTCGATGACGCGCTCGCCGGCCTCATCGCGGCGCGCCAGAGCGAGGGGCAGCGGCTCGCCGAGATCGTCACACGCCAGATCGACGAGATCCAGCGCCTGACGGCGGCCGTCGAGGCCTCTCCCGCGCGCACGATCGACGCCATCCGGCGCCGCCTCACCGATCAGGTCGCGCGCCTGATCGAGGCCGGGCCCGCGCTCGATCCGGTCCGTCTGCATCAGGAGGCGGTGATGCTCGCCACGCGCGCCGACGTGGAGGAGGAGCTGAAGCGCCTCGCCGCCCATGTCGAAGCAGCCCGCACGCTCCTGCGCGAGGGCGGCGCCGTCGGCCGCAAGCTCGATTTCCTCGCCCAGGAATTCAACCGCGAGGCGAACACGCTGACGTCGAAGGCGGGCGACCAGGAGATCTCGCAGGCCGGCCTCGCGCTCAAGGTGGTCGTCGATCAGCTCCGCGAGCAGGTCCAGAACATCGAGTAGGGCTGGACCCGTCCGGGCCGAGCCTCTATCAACGCCCGCAACGGCGGGCCCGCCGTCGGGGAGCGGAGAGATGACGAGCGACAATCCGAAGATCGAGCGGCGCGGCCTTCTGCTCGTGCTCTCCTCGCCGTCGGGGGCCGGCAAGACGTCGCTCGCGCGCGCGCTGCTCGACAGCGACGGCGACATCGCGCTGTCGGTCTCGGTGACGACGCGCCCGCCCCGCCCGGGCGAGGTCGACGGGCGCGATTATCACTTCGTCGACCAGGCCCGCTTTGCCGCCCTGCGCGAGGCGGGCGAGCTGCTCGAATGGGCCACCGTGTTCGGCAACGGCTATGGCACGCCGCGTGCGCCCATCGACACGGCGCTCGCAGAAGGCCGCGACGTGCTCTTCGACATCGACTGGCAAGGCACGCAGCAGCTCTCCGAGCGCATGGCGGGCGATCTCGTGCGCGTCTTCGTTCTGCCGCCGTCGGGCGACGCGCTCGAAGCGCGCCTCAAGCAGCGCGCGCAGGATCCGGCCGAGATCGTCGCCCAGCGCATGGCCAAGGCCTCGTCGGAGATCAGCCACTGGGCGGAATACGACTATGTCATCGTCAACGCCGATCTCGGCGAGAGCATCGCGGGGCTGAAGGCGATCCTGGCCGCCGAGCGCCTGCGCCGCGACCGCATGACGGGACTGTCGAAGTTCGTGCGCGGGCTCCAGGCGGCGCTCGAATAGTCTCCGCCCCTTGCCGGGATCGCCAGAGCCCGCCCAGAGCAGGGCCTTCCTTATCCGTGCGCTTCGACCGAGCTTGACATGCCCTGGGTCCGGCCTCAGCCTTTTTGCGTGACGCATCGCGCTTCCGTCCGTGACGCGATGCGAACGGAGATCGCCTCGTGTCCCTCGCGCCGCTCGTCCTCGTCGTTCTCGTCCTTGGCGTCGGCCTCATGATCGGGCTCGCGCTGCGCGAGCATGGCCGCATGCGCCGGCGCCGGCGCGGCCTGCTCGACGCCTGTGCTCCGATGCTCTCCGATGTCGCGCTGCGGCATGGCGGCGACGATTTCCCAATGCTCACGGGCCGCGTAAACGGACGGGCCTTGGACGTCCGTCTCGTCAGCGATGCGATGACCATCCGCCGCCTTCCCCAGCTCTGGCTGCAGGTGACGGCGCTCGAGCCTCTCGACATCGGCAGCGGCCTCGCCGCGCTCGTCCGCCCGAACGGATCCGAGTTCTACAGCCTCACCTCGCAGTTCGAGCACACGCTTGCCGCGCCTGCGGCGTTTCCACCGGAGATCATCGTTCGCGGTGAAAGCGCGCAGGCCGCCCACCTGCTCGACCGGCTCGCGGGCGCCATGGCCGCGATTCTTGCCGACCCGGCCATCAAGGAGATCGCCGTCACCCGCAAAGGCTTGCGCATCGTGCGTCAGGCGGGCGAGGGCCGGCGCGGCGAGTATCTGCTGCTGCGCCAGGCCGTGTTCGATGCCGCCGACGTGCCGGCCGCCGATCTCGCCCGGATCCTGGAGGAGATCGAGACCTTGAGCTGCGCCGTCCGCTCCGCCGTGAGGGTCGTCGCATGAGCGGAGCCCGGCGGCCACTCAACCCCTATGCGGTGCTCGCGCTCGCGGTGGCGCTGCCGGGCGTGGGGCATGTGGCGGTCGGCCAGCCACAGCGCGGCTTCGGCTTCGCCTTCTTCTCGCTGCTGCTCGCGCTGTTCTCCTGGCACACGACGACGCCCGAGCAGTCGTTCATCGGCCGCTCTGCGGGCGGCCTCTTCGTCTGGGCGCTTTCGATTCCCGACGCCTACCGAATCGCCCGGATGCGCTACGAGCAGTGGAAGCGGGGCGGGGCGCCCGGACCGGCAGCTCCTTCGGAATAAGGGGCATTGCGCCAGGCCTCCTTGTGCGCAAACCGGCCTGTTGCCGGCGGATGGGGGCCTGTCCTATAGCCATCCCTGGCGCGCGGAATGGTCCGTGCGGGAAGGGGGCTCATGGACGCGCGAGGGCGGCTTGGAATTCTGGCCGGGGGCGGAACGCTGCCGCGCGAGATCGCCGATAGCGCCGCACGGCGCGGCAGACCCGTCACCATCGTCGCCATCGACAGCGAGGCCGACGGCGATTTCGGCCCTCACCCCGTGACGCGCGTCAACTGGGGCCAGATCGGACGCATGATCCGTACCCTCAGAAACGCGCACGTCACCGATCTCGTGATTGTCGGGCGCGTGCAGCGGCCCGATGTCGCCATCATGCGCCCCGATCTCGGCTTCGTCCGCCACCTTCCGCGCATCCTGCGCATCGTCGCCTCCGGCGGTGACGACGGCGTGCTGCGCCATGTCGTGCGCTTTTTCGAGGGGCGCGGGCTGCGCGTCGTCGGGCCCGACAACGCCGCCCCCGAGCTCGTCGTGGCCGAAGGCGCCATCGGCACGGCCTCCGCGGCGCCGGGCGACATGGCCGACATCAAGCTCGGGCTCGCCGTCATCCGCACGCTCGGCCCCTACGACATCGGCCAGAGCGTCATCGTTGCGGGCGGGCGCGTCGAAGCCATCGAAGGCGTCGAGGGAACGGACCGGATGATCCTGCGCGCCGCCGAGCGCCGCCGCGACAAGGCGCATGACCTCCCCCGCCACGGCGGCGTTCTGGTGAAGCGGTCAAAGCCGGGGCAGGACCTGCGCGTGGACATGCCCGCAATCGGGCCGGCGACGGTGACGGGCGCAGAGGACGCCCGCCTGTCCGGCATCGCCGTCGAGGCCCAACGCGTCGTCGTGGCCGAGCGCGCCCGCACGCTTCGCGCTGCCGACGCGGCGAAGGTCTTCGTCCAGGGCGTGAGCGACACGAGCCCCGACGCGCCGCCGCGCCGCTTCAATCCGCGCCTCGCCGCCATGACGTTCCGCCGCACCGGCCGCCGCCGCCCTCCGGAGCATGCCACGCTCGATGCCATCAAGGGCCTCGCCGTCGTCGATGCCCTGGCGGGCTTCAACGTCGGGCAGGCGGCGATCGTGATGCGCAACCACGTTATTGCCGTCGAGACGGGCGAGGGGGCGGAGGCCGCCGTCGCGCGTGCCGCGGGGCTGCGTCAGTGGAAGAGCATCACGCGGCGCCGTCGCGGCATCGCCGCGGTGCGTGACATGCAGAGCCTGACGCCCGGCCTTGCCGCCGCCGTGGCCGCTGGCGGCTTTGCGGGCCTCGCGATCGGCGGGGCGCGCTACGAGGCGGGCGAGGCCCAGCAGGCGGCGCTCGCTCTGGCTGCGGAGCGCGGCCTCCTCGTTCTCATCCGCGAGCCCGAGACCCGGAGCCCGCGATGAGCGAGTCGATGGCGAGCGATCCGGCAGCCGATGACGACCGCGAGATCCGCATCGAGCTCATTGCCGGCGAGCACTCGGGCGATGCGCTCGGGGCCAAGCTCATCGGCGCGTTGCGCGCGCGGCTGGGATCGCGCCTGACGCTCGCCGGGGTCGGCGGGGAGGAGATGGCACGCGAAGGCTTCGTCTCCGAGTTCCCGCTCGCAGACGTCGCCGTCATGGGGCCGCTGTCGATCCTGCGCCACCTGCCGCGCATCGTGCGCCGCGTGTATGCGACCGTCGATCGCGTGATCGCTTTCGATCCGCAGTGTGTCGTCATCATCGACAGCCCCGAGTTCACCCATCCGATCGCGCGGCGGATCCGCAGGCAGCGGCCCGATATCCCGATCGTCGATTACGTGAGTCCCAGCGTCTGGGCCTGGCGCCCGGGACGCGCCCGCAAAATGACGCCGTATGTCGACCACATCCTCGGGCTTCTGCCGTTCGAGCCGGCCGCGCACGCGCGCCTCGGCGGCCCGCCCTGCACGTACGTCGGCCATTCGCTGATCGAGCGGCAGGCCTGGCTCGAGGCGCTCGATCCGGCGCCGCTGCGCGACCGCCTCGGCCTCGATCCGGCCCATCCCGTCGTCGTGATGCTGCCCGGTAGCCGCTCGTCGGAGGTGGGTCGCTTGATGGCGCCGTTCGGAGAGACGCTGCGCGGGCTCGCCGCACGCGGCGTGCGCCCTCACGTGCTGATGCCGGTCGTCCCCCATCGCAAGGCGCAGGTCGCCGACGCCGTCCGCGCCTGGTCCGTTCGCCCGCATCTCCTCGAGGGCGACGAGGACAAGTTCCGCGCCTTCAAGATGGCGGATGCGGCGCTCGCCGCCTCGGGCACCGTCACGCTCGAGCTGGCGCTCGCCGGCACGCCGATGGTGGTGGCCTACCGCGTCGATCCTGTCGCCGCCCCCTTCCTGCGCCGCATGATCAAGGCGCCGACGACGGTGCTCGCCAATCTCGTGCTGGGCGAGAATGCCTTCCCCGAGTTCCACCAGGAGAAAAGCACGCCCGAGGCCCTGGCGGACGCGCTCGCCCCGCTCCTCGCCGATACGCCCGAGCGGCGCGCCCAAGAGGCGGCCCTCGCCCGCATCCCGCTCCTGATGCGCATCGACGGCCCCAGCCCGAGCGCGGCCGCCGCCGGCATCGTGCTCGACTATGCGCTCGGCCGGAGGCGGCGGGACGGCGGCGCCCCGACATGAAAAAGCCCTCCCCCGTGATCGTCAACGTGGGAGGGGAGGGCGAGATGGCGCCGAAAGCGGGGATCAGCCCGCCTTCGGGAATGAGCGGCGTGCGGGGCCGATGTAGAGCTGGCGGGGACGGCCGATGCGCTGCTCCGGATCCTCGATCATCTCCTTCCACTGGGCGATCCAGCCGACGGTGCGGGCCACCGCGAACAGCACGGTGAAGAGCGACACGGGGAAGCCCATCGCCCGCAGCGTGATGCCGGAATAGAAGTCGATATTGGGATAGAGCTTCTTCTCGATGAAGTAGTCGTCCTGAAGCGCGATACGCTCGAGCTCCAGGGCCACTGCGAGCAGCGGCTCGTTGCGCTTGTCGAGCTCGTCCAGCACCTCGTGCGCGGTTTTCTGCATCACCTTCGCGCGCGGATCGTAGTTGCGGTAGACGCGATGGCCGAAGCCCATGAGGCGGAAGCCGGACGACTTGTCCTTCGCCTTCTTGATGAACTCCGGGATGCGATCGACGGATCCGATCTCCTCGAGCATATTGAGCGCGGCCTCGTTGGCGCCGCCATGGGCGGGACCCCAGAGGCAGGCAATGCCGGCCGCGATGCAGGCGAAGGGATTGGCGCCCGACGATCCGGCGAGCCGCACGGTCGAGGTCGAGGCGTTCTGCTCGTGGTCGGCATGCAGGATGAAGATGCGGTCGAGCGCGCGGGCGACGACCGGATTGACGATGTACGGCTCGCACGGCACCGAGAAGCACATCTGCAGGAAGTTCGACGTGTAATCGAGGTCGTTGCGCGGATAGATGAACGGCTGGCCGATCGAGTATTTGTAGGCCATGGCCGCGATCGTCGGCATCTTCGCGATCATGCGGTGAGAGGCCGTCTCGCGCTGGCGCGGATCGTTGATGTCGGTCGAGTCGTGATAGAACGACGACAGCGCGCCGACCACCGCCACCATGACCGACATCGGATGCGCGTCACGGCGGAACCCGGTGAAGAAGCGGGTCATCTGCTCGTGCACCATCGTGTGGCGCGTGATGGTGTTGCGGAAGCTGCGGAACTCGTCGTTCGTCGGCAGGTCGCCGTGCAGAAGCAGATAGCACGTGGCGAGGAAGTTCGAGTGCTCGGCCAGCTCGTCGATGGCGTAGCCGCGATAGAGCAGCTCGCCCTTCTCGCCATCGATGAACGTGATTCGCGAGGAGCAGTTGGCCGTGGAGGTGAAGCCCGGATCGTAGGTGAAGCATCCCGCCTCACGATAGACCTTCGCGATGTCGATCACGTCGGGACCGATGGTCCCGCGTCTGACGTCGAGCGAGATCGTCTTATCGTTGAGCTTGAGCTCGGCCTTACGGTGTTCTTCCGCGGTCGGGGGTGTGTCGTGAAGACCCATCCGCTTCTCTCCTGTTTGATCTCACGGACCTGCAAAACGCCGCCGGACGCGAAACGGGCTCCGGCCGAAGACAATTTGCTGCAGCGCAGTATACTCCAACCGCGGGACAGCGAAACGATAAGTCACCGCGGGCATCTACCTAATTGCGCACTCCACCCGACATGAGGTGTCGGTGCGCACGCCGGACCTTGAAACACCACTCGAAATCACAGACTCACTTAGCCGGATCAGCCAGTGCGGGCCTGATCATCGAGCCGGAGCAAGGTTTCCTCGCGCCCCAGCGCGGCCATGACGTCGAATACGGGCGGCGAGACGGTGCGGCCCGTCAATGCCGATCGCAGCGGCTGGGCCACCTTTCCGAGCTTCGTTCCCGTTTCCTCGGCATAGGCCCGGACGAGCGCCTCGAGAGATGCGGCCGTCCACGCCTCGGCGGCACGGAGGCGCTCGCTTACCTGAGCCAGAATCGCATGCGCATCAGCATCCATGAGCTTGCGGGCTTTGTCATCTAGACGAAGGGGGCGCGCGGCGATCAGGAACAAGGCCTGTCCGACAAGCTCGGAGAGCGTCTTGGCGCGCTCCTTGAAGGCGGGGAGGGCGCCGGCGAAGGCCTGCCACCCCTTGGCAGCGAAAAGCGCGGAGAGAGCCTGCCCGTCGGCGGCGTCGGGAACCTGGGCCGCCACCTCGTGGGCCAGCGCGACATCCGCGCGCGGCGGCGCCTTCGGATCGAGGGTCACAGCCTTGAGCGCCGCGAAATCGAGGTGGGGAAGCATGTCCTGGATCGCCGCCAGCAGCTCGGCATCCGGCATCGCGCGGATATAGTGGCCGTTGAGGTCGTCGAGCTTCTTGAAGTCGAAGCGCGACGCGCTCTTGTTGATGTCGTCGATGTCGAACCAGCGCACGAGATCGTCCGTCGCGATGATCTCGTCGTCGCCGTGGCTCCATCCGAGGCGCACGAGATAGTTGCGCAGCGCCACCGGCAGATAGCCCATCGCGCGATAGTCCTCGACGCCCTGCGCGCCGTGGCGCTTCGAAAGCTTGGCGCCGTCCGCGCCGTGGATCAGCGGCACATGCGCCCATTCCGGCACGTCCCAGCCCATGGCGAGATAGATCTGCGTCTGGCGGGCGGCGTTGGTGAGGTGGTCCACGCCGCGCACCACGTGCGTAACGCCCATGTCGTGGTCGTCCACCACCACGGCGAGATTGTACGTCGGGTTGCCGTCGCTGCGCAGGATGATGAGGTCGTCCAGCTCCTTGTTCTGGAACACGACGCGCCCCTGCACGTGGTCCTCGACCACCGTCTCGCCCTCGCGCGGCGCCTTGAGGCGGATCGCGAAGGGCGCGTCCACGGGCGCTTCGGACGGGTCGCGGTCGCGCCAGGGCGAGCGGATGGTGAGCGGGCGCTTCTCGGCCTCGGCCGCGGCGCGCATGGCGTCGAGCTCGTCCTTGGTGAGATAGCAGCGATAGGCGCCACCGCGCTCGAGCAGCGCGAGCGCCACCGCGCGATGGCGGTCTGCGCGCGAGAATTGCGACACCGGCTCGCCGTCCCAATCGAGGCCGAGCCAGGCGAGCCCGTCCAGGATCGCGGCCACCGCCTCCGGGTTGTTGCGCTCCCGGTCCGTATCCTCGATGCGCAGAAGATAGGTGCCGTTGCGCCCGCGCGCATAGAGCCAGTTGAAGAGTGCGGTGCGTGCGCCGCCGATATGCAGATAGCCCGTGGGCGAGGGGGCGAAGCGCACGACAGGCGCGCCGGCGCGCGCGGTATTCGGTTCGGTCATGGAAGGATCGGCTCGGGTTTCAGGGAGATGGTTCGCCATGTAGCATGCCGCTGCAAGGCGAGGCCAGGGGTCTCGGCCGGGCGAGGGCGAAGCGCAAGGGGGGAGCGTGGACGGGGGCGGGCCATCCGGCGATCGGGCGGGTGCGGGGCTTGATGCGCTTCCGAAGGCCCCGCCGACGCCCGGGGCGCGCGCACGGGCGAGGGCCCTGCGTCTTCTGGGCGCGGCCGCCCGCCCGCACGAGCACCTCGCGCGCGAGCGTCATCGCTGGTTCGCGTGGCTGCCCGTCACGTTCGGATCCGGGATTGCGACGTATTTCGCGCTGCCTCACGAGCCCGGCCTCGGGACGACGATCGCGCTTCCGCTCGTCGCCCTCGGCCTCCTGTGGGCAAGTGCGGCCGCGCCGCTCGCCCGCCTCCTGAGCCTTGCCGTGCTCGCCATGGCGCTGGGGTTCGTCGCAGCCAAGGCGAGGACCGAGGCCGTCCGCGCACCGGTGCTCGGATACGAGCTGCGCTATGCCGAGGTCGACGGCATCGTCGAGCTGATCGAGCAGCGCCCCACCCGCGGCGAGCGCTTGACGTTGCGCGTCGTGTCCGTCGCGCGCCTTCCGCCGGACGCTCAGCCGTTCCGTGTCCGCATCCGCGCCATGCGCAAGACGGAGGGCCTCAAGCCGGGCGACCGGGTCCGCCTGCGCGCGACGCTGCGCCCGCCCGCGATCCCCGCCCTGCCCGGTGGCTACGACTTCTCGCGCATGGGGTGGTTCCAGGGGCTCGGCGCGACGGGCTTCTCGCTTTCGCCCGCCACCATCGTTGCGCGTGGCGATGCGGCGGAAGGGTTCGGCGCCGGAGCGGCCAAGGCGGCGCTCGAAGCGATCCGCCACGCCATCGGCGAGCGCATCCGCGCCGCCGTACCGGGCGAGTCCGGCGCCATCGCCGTCTCTCTGATCACGGGCGAGCGCGGCGGCATCACGGACGCCACCAACGATGCCTATCGCGACTCGGGCCTCGTGCACATTCTCTCGATCTCCGGCCTGCACATGGTGATCATGGCGGGCGCGGTGTACGGCTTCGTGCGGCTTCTGCTCGCAGCGTTTCCGGCGATCGCGTTGCGGTTCGCCACCAAGAAATGGGCGGCTGCGGCCGCACTCATCGGCGCCGGCGGCTATCTTCTGATCTCGGGGTCCTCCATCCCCACGCTGCGTGCCGCGCTCATGATCACCATCATGTTCGTCGCCGTCATGATGGACCGGCAGGCCCTCGCCATGCGCAACGTCGCGCTGGCTGCTCTCGTCATCCTCGCCGTCACCCCGGAAAGCCTTCTCGACGCCGGCTTCCAGATGTCGTTCGCGGCCGTCGTCGCTCTGATCGCGGCCTATGAGGTCGTCCGCGACCGGAGCGAGGCCAGCGACCGCAGCAACCTGCTCCGGCCCGTCGCCGCCTTCGTCGGCGGTGTTGTTCTCTCGACGGTGATCGCGAGCCTCGCGGTGGCGCCGTTCGGGGTCTACAACTTCCACCGCACGCAGCAGTATGCGCTGCTCGCCAACCTCATCGCCGTTCCGATCTGCAACCTGATCATCATGCCGATGGCGCTGCTGACGCTGGTCGCGCTGCCGATGGGGCTCGAGCAGGTCCCGCTCATCGTCATGGCATTCGGCATCGACATGATGACGGCCACCGCCTACCGCGTCGCTGCCATGCCGGGAGCCGTTGCCCATATCGGGGCGATCCCGGCCGCGAGCTTCGCGCTGATGGTCGGCGGCGGCCTCTGGCTCACACTCTGGCAGACGCGATGGCGCGCACTCGGACTCGCCGCGATCGGGCTCGGCCTCCTGACCGCGGGAAGCGCGCCGCGTCCCGATCTCCTCGCAGGCCGCGACGGCACCCTGGTCGCGGTGCGCGGCGCCGACGGCCGCCTCGTCGCCAGCGGCAGCCGGGCCGGGAGCTATGAGCTCTCCCGCTGGCTCGAGCACGACGGCGATTCCCGCTCGCCCCGCGAGGCGCTCCGCGCAAAAGGCTTCGCCTGCGACGGCACCGGCTGCGTGATGCGGGTGGGCAATCTCCGCGTCGCGGTCCATCGCCACGCCGCCGCCACCGAGGAGGATTGCCTGAGATCGGACATCCTGATCGGCGGGCCGCCGCGGCCCAAGGGCTGCACGCGGCCGCTCGTCGTGCTCGACCGAACGCAGCTTCGCAACGGCGGAACGCATGCCGTCTATCTCGCGCGGGACGAGGCGACGGGTGCGACGCGCATCGCCCGCATCGAAACCGTGGCCGGGTTGCGCGGCACGCGCCCGTGGACGGAGCGGCCGCGGCGGAGGCCGCGTTTCGGCGCGAGCGCTCGGCCTCGCAGCACGAATGCGTCTTCGCCCCGCGCGACGACCGACGAGGGTGTGGGGGACGATCCGTCGTAGCGGCAGGCGTGGATGGCTCTGCGCTGCGCGCGGCTCTCAGGGCCGCAGCGTCGCCGCCCAGTCGAGCCAGAGCCGGACGCGGGCCTCGGGATGCGGCGCCGTCATGAAATCGGTGATGACGGCGATGCTGTCGGCGCCGGCGGCCTTCACGGCGCTGGCGCGCTCCGGCGTGATGCCGCCGATGGCGATGAGCGGAAGCGGGCCGATGCGCGCCCGCCACTGGCCGATGCGGTCGAGCCCCTGCGGCGCCCAGGGCATGGCCTTGAGCTTCGTCTCGTAGATGGGGCCGAGCGCGACATAGGCGGGATCGGCGGCGAGGGCGGTTTCGAGCTCCTCCTCGCTGTGGGTCGAGACGCCGAGCGCGATGCCGGCGCGGCGGATCGCGGCGCGATCGGCCCCGGCCAGATCCTCCTGGCCGAGATGCACGTCGCGGACGCCGAGATCGATGGCGGCCTGCCAGTCGTCGTTGACGATGAGCTGGCAGCCGGTCTTCGCGCAGATCTCGATCGTCGCGGCGATCTCGCGGCGCGCCTCCTCACGGCTCGCGTCCTTGACGCGGAGCTGAAGCGTGCGCACGCCGAGCGGCACGAGACGGGCGGCCCAGGCTGCGCTCGGCACGATCGGATAGAAGAGGTCGGGCGGGCGCGGCGGCGTCATGCGCGGCTCATCGGCGAGGGCTGCTGACGGGAGGATCGAGGTCGAAGAAGGGCGTTCCGGCGACCGGCGTCGATGGCGCGGCGCGATCGCTCGGCGCAATGAGGCCGGCCTCGAAGGCGCTGCGCCCGGCCGCGATGGCCGCCGCGAACGCGTGCGCCATCCGCACCGGATCCTGCGCGCGGGCGACCGCCGTGTTGAGGAGCACGGCGTCGTAGCCCATCTCCATGGCCGCGGCCGCGTGCGACGGAGCGCCGATGCCGGCGTCGACCACGAGCGGCAGATCGGGGTGATAGGCGCGCAGCGTGCGCAGCGCATGCGGGTTGGCGAGGCCGCGTCCGGTGCCGATGGGCGAGCCCCAGGGCATCAGCACGCGGCACCCGGCAGCGACGAGCCGATCGGCGGCCGACAGGTCCTCGGTCGTGTAGGGGAACACCTGGAAGCCGCGCTGGTTGAGCTCGGTGGCCGCCTCCACCAGTCCGAAGAGATCAGGCTGCAGCGTGTCGTCGTTGGCGATCACCTCGAGCTTGATCCAGTCGGTGTCGAGAAGCTCGCGGGCCATCTCGGCCGTGGCGATGGCCTCCTTGGCCGTGCGGCAGCCGGCCGTGTTCGGCAGCACGCGGACGGGAAGCGCGCGGATGAGATCGAGGAAGCGCACGCCCGTGCGCCCGCGCGCCTGCTCGCGCCGCAGCGACACGGTGACGATCCCGGCGCCCGAGACGCGGATCGCCTCGCTCATGACCTTGGGCGAGGGATAGAGCGCGCTGCCGAGGAGAAGGCGCGAGGACACGTCCACGCCATAGAACGTCACGGGGCTCGAACGGACGGGCGCGGGCGCGTGCAGGGGCTCTCTCTGGTTCATGGTATCAGCCGCCTTGGCGGACGGTGAGAATCTCGACCCGATCGCCGGCGGCAAGGCGCAGATCCGCCCGCGCGCGTGCCGGCACGAAGTCCCCGTTCACGGCCGTGGCGACCTTCACGTCGGCGAATCCCTGCGCCGTGACGAGGTCGGCCAGGCTCGCGGCAGCGGTGACGAGCCGCTCCCCGTTGACGATGATCTCGCACTCGCGTGTCTCGGTGATGGTCATGCCGTGACTGCCGGTTGCCTGCGCGACGGGCGCGTCCTCCGGACGAAGCCGAGGCGGGCTCGTCGCTAGAAAACGCACCAAAACAAACATTTAACGCGCGCACCGTCGCGGGAGTCGCGCCGACGGACGCGTTACTGGCGAGACATGGGCCCTTGCTGCCCGGACGTCCAGCGTGTCGCGCCGCGCCATCCTCCTCTTTTCGCGGGCGGAGTGTCAAATTGAGCGCGGATTGAGGCTGTTCTGACGTTGACGGGATTGAAAGTCCTTAACTTTAGCGACGTTGCCATTGACTCTGCTGCAAAGAGCCGCTGTTTGACCATCATCGGGCCTCCTCGCTCGGCATGATCGCGGCGGAGCGGGGTTCCTCCGCCGATCCGAGGTTCATCACATATGGTCCAATCGCTGCTCGCGAGCCGCCGTTTCGCACCGCTGTTCTGGTGCCAGTTCCTGTCCGCTCTGAACGACAACTTCGTCAAGAACGCGCTCGTCATCCTGATCCTGTTCAAGGTCGGCTCGGAGCAGGGGGGCGCGCTCGTGGCACTGGCCGGCGCGGTGCTCGTGGCGCCGTTCTTCATCCTCTCCGGCATCGGCGGCGAGCTGGCGGACCGCTATGACAAGGCCGTCGTCGCCGAAAAGCTCAAGCGGGCCGAGATCCCCGTCGCGATCGTGGCCGCGCTCGGCTTCGTGCTGCAGTCGGTGCCGCTGCTCTTCATCGCGCTCGGACTCTACGGCGTCATCGCCGCGCTGTTCGGTCCCATCAAATACGGCATCCTGCCTGCGCTGCTCCAGCCCAGCGAGCTGCCCGCCGGCAACGCCTTCGTGGAAAGCGCAACGTTCGGCGCCATCCTGATCGGCACCATCGGCGGCGGCATGGCGGCCTCGGACACGAGCGCCGTGTGGGTGCTGGCGG
>DAITBB010000005.1:0-14505 GCA_036823975.1 Hyphomicrobium sp. | reverse complement strand
CATCGTCGGCCTTGCCGCGCTGTGCTGGTTTTCGGCTTCGATGATCCCGAAGATGGGGGCGGCCGCGCCGGGTCTCGCCATCGATTTCAACCCGTGGACCTCGACGAAATCGCTGCTGCGCCACCTGCGCAGCGACCGACGCCTCTGGGTGGGTGGTCTCGTTACGTCATGGTTCTGGCTCGTCGGCACGGTCGTGCTGTCGCTCCTGCCGGTGCTGATCAAGGACACCATCGGCGGCGGCGAGAGCGTGGCGATCCTGGCGCTCGTGGTGTTCACGATCGGCATCGCGATCGGCTCGATGACGGCGGCGCGGGCGAGTCGCACGCGGCCCAATCTGGCGCTGGTGCCGATCGGCGCGCTCCTCATGGGCATTTTCGCGCTCGATCTCGCCTGGACGGCCTCCACTGTCACGAAGGCGAGCGAGCCGCTCACGATCGGCGGGCTCCTCTCCGGCATGACCGGCTGGCGCATCGTCATCGACCTCGCCGGCCTCGCGATTGCGGGCGGTCTCTACATCGTTCCGGCCTTCGCGGCCGTGCAGCTCTGGGCGCCCGTAGCGGAGCGCGCGCGCACGATCGGCGCGTGCAACGTGCTCTCGGCGCTGTTCATGACGGTGGCGAGCCTCGGCATCGCCTCGCTGCAGTGGGCGGGGGCGGGGCTCGGCGTGCTGCTCGCCGCGCTCGGCATCGCCAACCTCGCCGCGATGGCGCTGATCCTGAGAGCCTGGGGCCGGGAGGGCGTCCAGGATCTCGGCGCGTTCGTGTTCAAGACGACGCTGGGGCTCGAGGTGCGCGGCTACGAGAACCTGCCGCCAGCCGGCACGCGCACGATCATCGCGCCGAACCACGTGAGCCTGCTCGATGCGCCGATCATGCACGCGATCCTGCCCTCGCACGCCGCCTTCGCCATCGACACCGGCATGGCGCAGAAGCGCTGGATCAAGCCGTTTCTGAAGCTCGTCAACGCGCACGCCATCGATCCGACGAAGCCGCTCGGCACGCGCCATCTGATCCAGGCCGTGAAGGCGGGCGAGACGCTTGTCATCTTTCCGGAAGGGCGCCTCACGGTGACGGGCGGCCTGATGAAGGTCTACGACGGCACGGCCATGATCGCCGACAAGGCCGACGCCGTCATCGTGCCCGTGCGCATCGACGGGCCGGAGCGCTCCTATTTCGGCTATCTGAACCGGCTGCAGGCCCGCAAGAGCCTCTTTCCGAAGACGATCGTCACCATCCTGCCGCCGGTGAAGCTCGCGGTGCCTGAGGGGCTCAAGGGCAAGGCGCGGCGGCAGGCGGCCGGACTTGCGCTGCAGGATCTCATGGTCGAGACGGCGGTGAGGACGGCGCATCTCGATCAGACGCTGTTCTCGGCGCTGGGTGAGGCCAAGGCGACGCGCGATACGGGGAAGCCCGCGATCGAGGATCCGCTCGGTACCCAACTCAGCTATGGCAAGCTCATCACAGGCGCGCAGGTGCTCGGCGCGAAGCTCGCCCCGCTCGCGCCAGAAGGCGCGGCCGTGGGCGTCATGCTGCCGAACTCGGCGGCCGTCGCCGTCACATTCTTTGCGTTACAGACGATCGGGCGCGTGCCCGCGATGCTGAACTTCACCGCCGGCCCGCAGAACGTGGACGCGGCCTGCCGCGCGGCGAACGTCTCCGTGGTGCTGACCTCGCGCGCCTTCATCGAGAAGGCGCATCTGGAAGCCGTGGTGGCGAAGATCTCCGAGGGGCGCCAGATCGTCTATCTCGAGGATGTGCGCGCATCGATCACGCTGGTGGACAAGATCCGCGGCGTTCTCGCCGGCGGCCGCGCCCAGGTCGAGCGTGCGCCGAACGACCCGGCGGCGATCCTGTTCACGTCCGGCTCGGAGGGGTTGCCGAAGGGCGTGGTGCTCTCCCACCGCAACATGCTCGCCAACGCCATGCAGAGCCTGACGCGCGTCGCCGTCAACGGCCAGGACAAGGTGTTCAACGTGCTGCCCGTGTTCCACTCGTTCGGGCTCACGGCGGGCCTCGTCATGCCGCTCGTGGCGGGTGTGCCGGTCTATCTCTATCCGACGCCGCTCCACTACCGCATCGTGCCGGAGCTCGTGTACGGCTCGAACGCCACGATCCTGTTCGGCACCGATACCTTCCTCAACGGCTACGCGCGCACGGCGCATCCTTACGATTTCGCCCGTGTCCGGCTCATTCTCGCGGGCGCAGAGGCCGTGAAGGATCGCACGCGGCAGATCTACATGGAGAAGTTCGGCGTGCGCATCCTCGAAGGCTACGGCGTGACGGAGACCGCGCCCGTGCTCGCGATCAACACGCCGCTCGCCAACAAATCGGGCACCGTCGGACGCCTCTCGCCGCTGATGGAGGCGCGGCTGGAGCCGGTCGCGGGCATCGAGGGCGCGGGGCGGCTCTACGTGCGCGGGCCGAACGTCATGCTCGGCTACATGCGGGCCGAGAACCCGGGCGTGCTCGAGCCGCCGGAGGAAGGCTGGCACGACACGGGCGACATCGTCGCCATCGACGCGGAAGGCTTCATCACCATCAAGGGGCGCGCCAAGCGCTTCGCGAAGATCGCCGGCGAGATGGTGTCGCTCTCGGCCGTGGAGGCGCTGGCGAGCGAGCTGTGGCCGAGCGTCATCACGGTCGTCGTCGCGCTGCCGGATGCGCGCAAGGGCGAGCGTCTCGTGCTGATGACGACGGATGCGCAGGCAAGCCGCGACGCGTTTGCGCGCTTCGCCCGCTCCAAGGGTGCCAATGAGCTGATGGTGCCGGCCGAAATTCTTGTCGTGCCGAGCGTGCCGCTGCTCGGCAGCGGAAAGCCCGACTACGTGGCCGCGCTGGCGCTGGCAAAGGAGAAAACGGCCGCCCAGCCGCGCCGCGCCGAGGCGCTCGTGCCGGAGCCGGCCGCCGGACCGGGCTGATCGGCGCCCGCTCTCTTACGGGCGTCCTCATATATTGCGTGAAGAGAAGTGAAGCGCCTTAGCGGCGCTCCTTGTCCCGCTGCCAGTAGAGGAAGAACGTCGTCACCAGCGCGGTCAGGATGATCGTGCCGATGATGTCGCTGCGCCGGATGAAGGCGAGCCAGACGTCGACGCCGGCGAGCGTGCCGCCGCGGCCGACCAGGAACCCGTTGATCATCATGACGAAGAGCACGACGCCCGCCGTCAGAAGCGTGGCCGACACGACCTGAATGGAGCGTTTCATCACGCGCGGCATAGGCACTTTGTGGCGGCCGACGGCGAACTGCGTACGATCAGACATAGCGGGCTCCCTGCGTTCCAAGAGGCGATGGGCTCGAGCATTTGCGACGAGTCGGAGACCGGCTCGTCGCAAAACAATGCGGCAAAACGAAAATCCAGAGCCCCTGGTCCGAGTCCGTCGGATGGAGCACGCTCTGCCGGCTTGCGCGCATTTCCCGAAGCGAATCAATCCTGTGATCAATCTAAACCGCTGCCTCGGAGCTGCAACGCTCGGCGTGAGCATAAGGCCGGCGGTGCGTGAGGGCGGGGCTTACCGGAGGATACGGACGCCCATGCGGAACTCGTCGCTCGCGAAATCGCGATTGAGCTCGTTCGATTCGAAATCGAGGTGCTGGTAGCGCGCATAGAGCACCAGCTCCGGGCTCGCGTAATACTCGGCGCCGAGATACGAGATCAGCTCTTTCTCCCGGATCGGCGTCGAGTCGTAGTCGTAGGTCGTGTAGGTGAGGCCGGCCGTTGCGATCAGGTAGCGCCGGAACGCGTGACGGGCCTCCACGCCGACGCGCCGCGAGACGACGCCGCCGGAGAGCTCCGTCGTGGTGTCGTAGATGTCGCTCTGGGCCGTGAGCAGCACCGACGTCAGCTCGCTCGGCCGCCAGGCGAGGTTGGCATCGAACAGGAAGGCCTCCACCGAGCGCAGGCGCCGGTCGTCGGGGTTCTGGGTCCCATAGCCGACGCCGATCGTGCCGCGCAGGATCGCCCGCGTCGCGCCGAGATCGCGCCCGACGCGCGTGCGCGTGCCCTCGGAATCGCGGCCGATGCCGTCGGCTGCGATGGCGCCCTTCTCGCGCTGGTTCAGCTCCTGCTCGGCAAAGACCGCGAGCGTCGGCTTGAACTCCCACGCCGCGCGCACGGACTGGCGCGTCTCGAGCGTATCGCGATCGGCGTTGCTGGTGCCGTTGGTGTCGGAATAGGTCGTGTCGGACACCGATCCGCGGAGCTGCACGGAGAGGCGGTTGAAGCGGTGGTTGAGCGCCAACTCCGCGCGCTCGACCGTCACGTCCGAGCGCGGGCCGATGTCGCTCGCGTCGATGGCGGTGCGCGATTCCTGGCTGCGGTCATGGCTCAGGATGCCCTGCACGTTGGTGCGCTTGGAAATATCGAGGCGGCCGCGGGCTTCCGCGCTCCAGGCGCGGTCGTCCTCGGACGGGTAATCGTCGTGGAAGGTCGTGAAGGTCGTGCCGCGCAGCTCGAGGGCATGCGTCGACCAGTTCGAGACGAGCCGCGCGCTGGTGCGGATCTCGGCGGCGATGTCGGAGCGTGCGTCCGGAGAGCTCAGCACGTTGCTCGTCGAGAGGCCGCCAACCTCCGCCTCGGGGAAGAACACGAAGCTGCCGACGCGGATGCCGACGGGGTCGTAGGGCTCGAAACGGGCGAGACGCGCGGGGCGGCGGTCCGTGGCGACGGGATCGACATCCTCCACCTGGAACAGCAGCGGATCGTGGCCGGCGGGCGGGTTGGCGAAAACGTCCACGTCCTCCGGCGGACGCGTGTCGCGGTTGGGATCGGCGCCGTCGTCGGGCGTGACGGAATCGGAAAGGTCGATGACGCCGTCCCCGGACAACTCGCCGTCGAGGGGCGCGGTCGGTTCGGCCGGATCGCCGCCGGCGCTGTTCGTCGGATCGCTGTCGGAGGTTTGCGCGTCGTCCACGTCGGGAGCGCTGTCCTCGTCGGCGGAGAATTCCGCATCCGGATCGTCGAAGAGGCTGCGGGCGCGACGCCGCTGACGGGCAGGGGTCTCGTAGGCGCCGAAACTGTCGTCGGACGTGGTCTGGCCGCGGCTCTGGGCGGTGCCGCCGGCCCGCGCGCCTGTGGCGGCCTCGCTCGTGGCGCCAGAAGCCGAAGGCGTGCGCTGGGGGCGGTCGAGGGATTGGGCGGCGGCGCTCGGCACATGCAGAACGGCCGCGGAGAGCGTTGCCACCGCGAAGCCGAAAATGATCAGACCCAGCCGCCAGACCACTGTCACGTGGCGCCTCATGAGGAAAAAAATCCAACCATGCACGCACACGCCTTGCCGCGGCCGAATACGGTCCGCGACGCAAAAAACGACACTAGGGACTGGCGGTTAAGGAGGGATTACTTTTTGTAGGGCGGTGCGGCGCGATGGGGCGTAACGATCTGAGAGATATTATAAAATCCTACTCTTAATGGCCCCGAGAGGCGGCGTGCATCACCATCGATCTCAACGATCGCCTCGAACGGGAATGGCCCGGCAAGGCCGCGGGTCGAGATCCGAAGCAGACCCGTGCCCGTGTCCGAACCGCCGTCTTGGGCGGAAGGGGCTATCGCCTCTTCGGCTCCCCCGGTAGCGATGGGTGCATCGCTACCGGGTAAGGCCCTGCTACTGGGCCAGCACTTTCACCTTCCGTTCGCGTTTTGTATTTTTCTTTCCTTCATATCGGTAATGGCGTGCGGGTACGGGGAGGTTATGGCCTCTGCCTTTGCGTTTGCGCATGCGGTCTCCGTGAACGCAGGCCGCCATTCCTCACCTTGGCGGTGGAATGAGCGACGAGCTTTTTGCAATCCGATCATGGGGAGCGGAGCCGCGCGCCAACATCCGTGCGAGCCTGTGCCGTAAGCGGCAGGCCTGATGTTCGGCGTTGTGATCGCAGGAGGCGATCCGCACTCCGCTCCGGTTCCGTGCAAACGCTTGCACGCCGGCACGGTAAGCTCTCACGTTTGGAGGCTGTCCCGGGGAAGCGCGCTAACTGCGGTGATGAATGCGCAGTGAGGCCCCCCGGGCCAAGACATGCTTGGTCCGGCGTTCCGTCGTGAATGAGGTGGGGCGCTGCGGCATGGCCAGGACGATAAGTTGCAGGGTGTGGAAGTCAAGACGGGGAGACGTGAGGGCTGAACCGGACCGCCCGGCTCTTCAAGCAGGAAGGGCGCCGCGGCGCGAAGCTCAGCCTGCCGACTGGCTGACGGCGACGAGGCGGTCCAGCGCGGCGGCGGCGCGGCCCGAGCGGATGGCGTCCTCTGCCAGGCCCACGCCTTCCGCCAGCGTGCTCACCCGGCCGGTGACGACGAGCGCGGCCGCGGCATTCAAGAGAACGATGTCCCGGTACGGGCCCGGCGCGCCCGCGAGCAGATCGCGCAGCGCCTGGGCGTTGTGGGCGCCGTCGCCGCCCTTGAGGTCGGCCAAAGAGACGCGCGGAAGCCCCGCTTCCTCCGGCGTGACCTCGAAGGTGGTGATCTTGCCGCCATCGAGGCACGCGACCAGGGTCGGCCCCGTCGTCGACAGCTCGTCGAGCCCGTCTTGCCCGTGCACGACCCAGGCCCGCTCCGATCCCAGCGCCTTGAGGGCTTCCGCCATCGGCTCGACCCAGGCGGCGTCGAACACGCCGAGCACGTGATGGCGCACGCCGGCCGGATTGCAGATCGGGCCGAGCAGGTTGAAGAGCGTACGGATACCGAGCTCGCCGCGCGCCTCCGCCCACGCCTTCATGGCCGGATGATGCGCCGGCGCCCAGAGGAATCCGACGCCGGCTTCGTCGATCGCGCGCGCGATCTGCTCCGGGGTGCAGTCGAGCTTGACGCCGAGTGCAGCCAGCACGTCCGAGGCCCCCGAGAGCGACGAGACGGAGCGGTTGCCGTGCTTGGCGACCTTGAGGCCCGCCCCCGCCGCGACGATGGCCGCCCCGGTCGAGACGTTGAACGTGCCGTGCCCATCGCCGCCGGTGCCGACGATGTCGATCGCGCCCGGCGCAATCGCAACGGCCGTCATCCGGCCGCGCAGCGCCCGCGCCGCGCCGGTGATCTCGTCCTGGGTCTCGCCGCGCACGCGCAGCCCCATCAGGAACGCGGCCTTCTGGGGCGACGTCGCTTCGGTCGTGAGAAGGTCGATCGCCTCCGCCATGCTGTCGGGCGAGAATGTCGCTCCGGTGGCGACCTTCTGCAGAAGGGCCTTGACGCCTGCCGCGCTGCTCATGGATCCCCGTCTCCGCCGTCTCGGCTCAGGCCGCCGCGCGGCGCGGATGGAACCCCGCCAGCTCGAGGAAATTCGCAAGCAGGTTGTGGCCCTGCTGAGAGGCGATGCTCTCGGGGTGGAACTGCACGCCATGCACGGGATGCGTCTTGTGCATGAGCCCCATGATGATGCCGTCGTCGGTCTCGGCCGTCACTTCGAGGCAGTCCGGCAGGCTCGCGCGCTCGACGATGAGCGAGTGATAGCGCGTGACTTCGATCGCCTCCGGCAGGCCCTTAAAGAGGCCCTTGCCGGTGTGCCGGATGGTGGAGAGCTTGCCGTGCATGGGGGCGGGCGCGCGGATCACTTTGCCGCCATAAGCCTGTCCGATCGCCTGATGGCCGAGGCAGACGCCGAGGAGCGGGATCGTGGGGCCGGCTTTCGCGATCAGCTCGAGGCAGATGCCGGCTTCGTTCGGCGTGCAGGGGCCAGGCGAGAGCACGATCGCCTTGGGGTTCCGCTCGAGCACCGCATCCGCCGTCGCCTTGTCGTTGCGGATGACCTCGCACGGCGTCCCGAGCTCGCCCAGGAAGTGGACGAGATTGTACGTGAAGCTATCGTAGTTATCGATCAGGACGAGCATGGGCGGGGACGGCCTCTCCGTGCGGCAAGATGCCGGAATGGGGTGATGTGGGTGTAGAAACCCGGCGCGCAAGCGTCAAGCGCGCCCCGGCCGGCCCCGGGTACGGACGTGGTCCACAGAAACCGGAGGGGGAGGGGCCAAGCCCTCGCGCCCGCTCTCCAAACCCCCTATAACCGCGCCCATGACCCAGCCCAGCCCCACGCCTGCCGACGGAAAGCCCAACGCGCGTGTCGCCATCGGCACGCTCGAAGTGGCGAACGCGGCCCCCATCGTCGTCTTCGCCGGCCCCTGCCAGATGGAAAGCCGCGCCCATGCGCTCGAGATGGCGGGAGCCCTCAAGGAGGCCGCGACGCGGCTCGGCCTGGGGCTGATCTACAAGTCGTCGTTCGACAAGGCCAACCGCACGTCGCTTGCGGGCAAGCGCGGCATCGGCCTCGACGCGGCCCTCTCCGTCTTCGCCGAGATCCGCGAGACGCTGGGTCTGCCCGTCGTCACCGACGTGCACGAGAAGGAGCAATGCGCGCTTCTCGCGCCCGTGGTGGACGTGCTGCAGATCCCGGCCTTCCTGTGCCGGCAGACCGATCTGCTCGTCGCCGCCGCCAGGACGGGGCGCGTGGTGAAGGTGAAGAAGGGCCAGTTCCTCGCCCCGTGGGATATGCGCAACGTCGTCGCCAAGATCGTCGGCTCCGGCAACCCCAACGTGCTCCTCACCGAGCGCGGCACGTCGTTCGGCTACAACACGCTCGTCGTCGACATGCGCGCGCTGCCGCAGATGGCCGAGACGGGCGCGCCGGTGATCTTCGATGCCACGCACGCGGTGCAGCAGCCCGGCGGTCTCGGCGGCAGCTCCGGCGGAGATCGCCGCTACGTGCCGGTTCTCGCGCGTGCAGCGGTGGCCGTCGGCGTGGCCGGTCTTTTCATCGAGACGCACGAGGCACCCGACGGCGCACCCTCGGATGGCCCCAACATGTTGCCACTCAAGGACTTCGAGCCGCTCATGCGCGAGCTGATGGCGCTCGATGCGCTCGCCAAGGCGCGGGCGGCCTGAGCGGAACGGCAGATCCGGGCGACGCCGGATAAGGGCGCGATGTACTGGTCCTGAGCCTAATTCCTGCCCACAAATGGCCTTCACTTTAATCTCTGATAGCCGTTCAAAGAGACCACGCCGTGTGCGAGGGACACGCCCAGGTCTCTGGGCAGCTCGCACCGCGTGAGGTCGGGTTGCCCGCTTGGTCTTGGTCGGATCCCGCGATGGCGAACACGCGATCAGCTTCGAGCGGCGCCGCGGTCCTGAAGCCCGCGGCTCATTGGGTGTCGGCGCGCATGAGCGCGCTGCCGGCCTCGCGCTTGCCGCTGCCGGAAACCGAGACGCCGCCGGAGCGGGACGAGCCGCAAGATCTGCAGGAGCCGTCAGGGTCTGTCGTCCTCGCGCGCGTCGAACCCGAGGCGTCTCCGCGCGCCGAGGCCGAGCTCCCGGTCCAAGCTCTGCTGATCGTGCCGCCTGCGATCCGCGTGCCGCACCAACCCAGCCTGATCGTGAGATCCGAAGCGGCTGACGAGAGTCCGCACGACGATGTTGCGGTCGACGACATCACGACCAATGAAGATGGCGACGTCGCGCATCTCGTTGCACGCGGGGATGAGAGCGCGGATGACAACCGCGCCACCGAGGCGGCGGCCGCGGCCCCTCGCGTGCCGGGGGCGGATCTCGTCATGGCGCCCCGCTACCGCCTGGCGGAGCTGAAGCGGGAGCGCCGGCGTGTCGCGGACATGCAGGAGGTGCTAGAGAAGCTGCATACGTTCCTGACGTACGAAGCGGCCCGCAATCGCGCCCGTCAGCGCCGTCAGCGCCTCGCCTCGGTCGCGGCGGCACTCGCGGGGCTGGTTCTGCTCGGCGGCGTCTGGACCATTGCCCGTCACACGCAGGAACGGCCTATGATGCCGACGCAGGCCGGCGCGCCCGGCCCGGGCGGCGAGGCCACCTGCCTCGGCGCCTCCTGTGGCACGCTCGACGTCTCGATGTTCGGCGCCGCGGCAGCGGTCGATCCCGCAAAGAGCGCGCCTGCGTCGCCACCCGTCCTGGCCCTGATGGACACCGAAACCGGCGAGGGTGAGGGTGCCGCCTCCGACGTGACGGCGGCTCACTCGCTTCCTCCAAGCGCTCCGCCGCGCACGGCTCGGGTCGCGATCCTCGAAACCCTCTCCCCTTTGGCCGATGGGGATATGCTCGCCGCCCGCGAGACGGTTGACAGTCTCACGCCGCAGGATTGGGCCGAGCCGATCTATGCCAACCTCGCGAGCACGCCCGCCGCCGCGCGCACAGCCAGCATCGAGGTCGCGGCCATCGAAGCCCGCGAGATCGACGCCACGGAAGCCTTGGACGCGTGCTCGGATGCGACGTGCCCGCACATCTCGGAGGCGCCGCTTGCCACCGTGATGCTCCCATCGCGCGGTGCCGCGGAGCTGGCCGTCGCGCCCGCGCCTCCGTCCCTGGTGGCGGAGGATGCGCCGGAGATGGATGCCGATTTCGCCGAAGCCGGTTTCATGGACGTCGACTCCGTCCAAAGCCTCGCGGTTCCCAGGCTGGTCCCCGGTGTGGCGCCCCATCATGCGCCTCCGGCTGTCGCGCTTGCACCTCCCTCCGTGCCGGCAGAAGACGCGCCGCCAACGGATGCCGATTTTGCGGATGTCGATGTCGCCGACGACGTGGACTCCGTTCAAAGCCTCGCCGTTCGTGGGCTGGTGGCCGATGTGGACCCCGATCCCGCGTTGACGGCCCAGCCGACGCTTTCGGATACGGAGGCGGCGGCCCCTGTTGCGGCGGATGTCGCATTGTCCTCCGAGGCGGGCCTCGTGCTCGCACGCACCGTAGATGCCGATTTTCTGGCCGGAGCCGCCGGCCGCGAGCGGCCTCATCGCGCCACGGCGCCGCGCCGCAGACCTCCGTCGCTGTCATCGCCGTCGACAGCGGTTCGGCATGCCGTAGCAAAGCCGGCGAGAGCAAGGCAGCCACGCGGAAAGGCGCGGAGCGCGCAGAAGCCGGCCACCCCGGTCGCCGTCATCCAGCCGCGCGGCCTGTTCCAGTTCGGGCCGTCCAAGGCGGCACCCGCCGCCTCCGCAACCCGTTCGGCCCCCGCATCGAAGCCGCTCCGAAAAGGGGCGAAGGCGTCCGACTCGAAATCCTGACCGTCTTGGCGGCTTGGCCGGGGGAGAGCGCGGTAGACGTGCCCCGCCGGCCCGGCTAAATGTGCGCCGAGACACGGGCGGGAGCCCACGGACCGCAGGGGAATTGGCGAGCATGGGCGAGGCGCAAGACACCACCACGGCACCCGGGGCCACGGTCAAGGATATGGCCAACGCCATCCGCGCGCTTGCCATGGACGCGGTCCAGAAGGCGAACTCGGGCCATCCCGGCATGCCGATGGGCATGGCGGACGTGGCGACGGTGCTGTTCACCGAGGCTCTGAAGTTCGATCCGAAGGATCCGGCCTGGCCCGACCGCGACCGCTTCGTGCTGTCGGCGGGCCACGGCTCCATGCTGCTCTACGCGCTCCTTCATCTCACGGGCTATCCCGAGATGGAGATGGACCAGCTCGCGAGCTTCCGCCAGCTCGGCTCCCGGACGGCCGGCCATCCCGAATATGGCCACGCCCCCGGCATCGAGACGACGACGGGGCCCCTCGGGCAGGGCATCGGCAACGCGGTCGGCATGGCGCTCGCCGAGCGGATGTTGAACGCCCGCCTCGGCGACGATCTCGTCGACCATTACACGTATTGTCTCGTCGGCGACGGCTGCCTGATGGAGGGCATCAGCCATGAGGCGATCTCGCTCGCGGGGCATTTGAAGCTCGGCAAGCTGATCGTGCTCTGGGACGACAACGCGATCTCCATCGACGGCCCCACGAGCCTCTCCGTCTCCGACGACCAGGTGAAGCGCTTCGAAGCCTCGGGCTGGAACACCCTGCGCGTCGATGGCCATGACCCGAAGGCGATCTCCGCCGCCCTCGCCAAGGCGCGCGCCGACAGCTCGAAGCCCTGGCTGATCGCGTGCAAGACCGTCATCGGCTACGGCGCGCCGACCAAGGCCGGCACCTCGTCCACGCATGGCGAGCCGCTCGGCGCCGAGGAGATCAAGGGCGCGCGCGAGACGCTCGGCTGGAGCGCCGCGCCCTTCGAGGTCCCCGCACCCCTCCTCGAAGCCTGGCGCGCGGTCGGCGCCAAGGGCGCGACGGCGAACGCGGCCTGGAAGGCGCGCCTCGCCAAGGCGCCCCCATCCGCGAAAACCGCTTTCGAAACGCCCGCCGCGGTCTCGCGCACCGAGGCCATTGCCAATGCCATCGCCGCCGCCAAGGCGCAGTTCGCGGCCGACACGAGCAAGCGCGCCACCCGCGTCTGGTCGCAGCTCACGCTCGAGCATCTCGTGCCGGCCGTGCCCGAGCTTCTCGGCGGCTCGGCCGACCTCACGCCCTCGAACGGCACGCGCACCAAGCATCACAAACCCATTGCGCCCGGCAACTACGCAGGCGACTACATCCATTACGGCGTGCGCGAGCACGGCATGGCGGCGGCCATGAACGGCCTCGCGCTGCACGGCGGGTTCATCCCGTACGGCGCGACGTTCCTCGTCTTCACCGACTATTGCCGCCCCTCGATCCGCCTCTCGGCCCTCATGCAGCAGCGCGTCGTCTACGTGATGACGCACGACTCCATCGGCCTCGGCGAGGACGGCCCGACGCATCAGCCCATCGAGCATCTGGCCGCCTTGCGCGCCATCCCGAACCTGCTCGTGCTTCGCCCCGCCGACGCGCTCGAGACGGCCGAAGCCTGGGAGATCGCGCTCGCGGATCCGACGCGCCCGTCGCTGCTGGCGCTCTCGCGCCAGGCGGTGCCGACGGTGCTGCGCACCGGCGCCTCGGCCGAGAATGCCACCGCCAAAGGCGGCTATGTCGTGAGCGGCGGGGAGGGGAAGCGCGACGTCACGCTGATCGCGACCGGCTCCGAGGTCGGGCTCGTGGCCGAGGCCGCTGCCGCGCTCGCCAAGGATGGCGTCAAGGCTGCGGTCGTGTCGCTGCCGTCGTTCGAGCTGTTCCGCGCCGCACCCGAAGCCTATCGCGAGGAGGTGCTCGGCACGGCGCCGCGCATCGCCGTCGAGGCGGCCATCGCCCAGGGCTGGCATGAATGGCTGCGCCCGGGCGATCGCTTCATCGGCCTCTCGGGCTTCGGTGCCTCGGCCCCAGGTCCGAAGGTCTTCGAGCACTTCGGCCTCACCGCCGCGAAGGTCGCCGAGGCGGCGCGTGGGCTCGTGACAGGCTGAGGGAAGGGCTCGCCCGTGTCGCGGCGGGCCGTTCCACTTTCGCTCGCACTCCTCGTTGACAAGGCTCACGCAGACACCATGAATTTCGATCAGCTCAAGACCACGGACGGACTCGATCTCAAGGGCAAGCGCGTGCTCGTGCGCGCCGATCTCAACGTGCCCGCCAAGAACGGCGTCGTCACCGACGCCACGCGCCTCGCGCGCGTCGTTCCGGGCCTCAAGGATCTCGCTTCGCGCGGCGCGCGCGTGATCGTGCTCTCCCACTTCGGACGCCCGAAGGCCGGCCCCGACACCGAGAATTCGCTCGCGCCCATCGCCGCCGAGCTTAGCAAGCTCGCTGGCTGCCCCGTGGCGTTCGCGTCCGATTGCATCGGGGAGGCCGCGGCCGGAGCCGTAGCGGCGCTCGCAGACGGCGATATCCTCGTGCTCGAAAACACCCGCTTCCACAAAGGCGAGGAGAAGAACGATCCGGCCTTTGCCGAAGCGCTCGCGAGCCTCGGCGACGTCTTCGTCAACGACGCGTTCTCGGCCGCGCATCGCGCCCACGCGACGACCGAGGGCCTCGCGCACCGGCTGCCTGCTTATGCTGGCCCGCTCATGATGGAAGAGATCAACGCGCTGCGCACCGCGCTCGAGGAGCCGAGGCGGCCCGTTGCGGCCGTCGTGGGCGGGGCCAAGGTTTCGACCAAGATCCCCGTTCTGACGAACCTCTCCGCCAAGGTGGATAAGCTCATCATCGGCGGCGGCATGGCCAACACGTTCCTGCTCGCCGGCGGCGTCGAGATCGGCAAGTCGCTCGCCGAGCCGGACCTCGTCGAGACCGCGCGCGAGATCATGCATGCGGCGAAGGCGCGGAGCTGCGAGATCGTGCTGCCGCAGGATCTCGTCGTGTCGCCGCGCTTCGAGGCGGGTGCTCCGGCGACGACCGTGATGACCATCGACGTGCCGGCCGATCAGATGATCCTCGACGTCGGCCCGAAAACCGTCGCCCACTATGTCGACGTGCTCTCGCGCTGCGAGACGCTGCTCTGGAACGGTCCGCTCGGTGCCTTCGAGATCGCACCCTTCGGCGAGGGCACGTTCGCGCTCGCGCGCGCGGCGGCCGAGCGCACGAAGGCGGGCACGCTCGTCTCGGTGGCAGGCGGCGGCGATACCGTGGCCGCGCTCAACGCCGCGGGCGTGACCGGGGATTTCTCCTACGTCTCGAGCGCGGGCGGCGCGTTCCTCGAATGGCTCGAAGGCCGCGAGCTGCCCGGCGTCGCGGCGCTGGCGCGATAAGGACAAGGACGTGCTCGCTGAAGTCCATCTCTATCTCGGCGTCGCGCTGGCGGGGCTGGTGAGCTTCCTGTCGCCGTGCGTGTTGCCGCTCGTGCCGCCGTACCTCGGCT
>DAITBB010000066.1:0-15965 GCA_036823975.1 Hyphomicrobium sp. | reverse complement strand
GGCGTGAAGCCGAGGTTCCAGACGCGCTGGCCGACGAGCAGATACTTCTCGACCTTGCGCGTCGCCACGTCGACGACGGCGACGCGGTTGGCCGGGCCGAGGGCGACGAAGGCTTTCGTGCTGTCCTTGGTGATGCGCACGCCCACTGGCTGGATGGCGTCCTTGGTGATGCCCTGGATCTCGAACGTCACCTTGCCGAGCACCTTGCGCGTCGCAGCATCGATGACGGTCACGGTGCCGCCGATCTCGGCGCTCACCCACACCTCCTTGCCGTCCGGGGTGAACTCGGCGACGCGCGGGCGGTTGTCGACCAGCACGTTGTCGATGTTCTTGTAGGTATGCGCATCGATGAAGTGCGCCATGTTCGTCGTCTCGGAGGTGTTGACGAGGACCTTCCCGTCGGGGCTCATGCCCATCCCCTCGGGCTCCACACCGACCGGCACGTCGGTGATGATGGTGCCCTTGAAGACGTCGACGATGGTGACGAGGTTGTCGTCCTCGTTGGAGACGTAGAGCGGGTTGCCCGAGGCGTGCAGGATCGGCAGCTCGGGATCGGGGCCGGACGGAAGGTCCTTCACGTATTCAAAGGTCTTCGTGTCGAAGACCTGCATCTTGTTGTCGTCGCTGGCGCAGACGATCACCCACTTGCCCTCGTTGGCGAGGATGATGCCGCGCGGACGGTTGCCGGTCTTGATGGTGTGCACCACGTCGAGCGTCTCGGAATCGATCACCGAGATCGTGTTGTCCTTTTCGTTCGAGACGAAGAGCTTGTAGGCAAACCCGTCCGTCGGGCTGAGCGTCAGCATGGCCCCTGCGAGCGCGACGGCGAGGCTGGTCCGGTTTCGTATCACGAGGAGGCTCCTTGGGCGGCGGTCATGTGACGAGGGATCATTTGAAGGCCGTGCACTTCGTCTCGGGCCGGTCGACGCCGAGCGTGTCCAGCTCCGTGAACTGATGCAGAAAGCCCGGTTGGGGAGAGACGGTGACGTGGATTTTCGGGGTCGCGAGCAGGATCGGCTGGCGAAGCTGGCCGTTCCATGCCCGGTAGGTGAGCTTCTGGCCCTTGAAGGCCGCAAGCTCGAACTCTGGTGAGCGCATGTAGGTGATGAGGGTCTTGGCATCCGCCGAGTTGGTGCGGGTGGCAGCTTCGCCGACCGAGCGCACGGCGACCCAGGCATTGTAGTCGAGCGGGCGCATCTGTCGGCCGGCGAGGCGCTTGAAGCGGTTCTGGAACTGGGTGCCGCCCCACAGCTCGATGGCGGGATGCCAGGAGGCCGCGAACAGCCCGGCCGTGCCGACCACCGGCCGCGAGACCCACGTGCGATAGGGGAAATAGTCGCCGAACAGCTCGCCCTCGTCGGCAACGACGACGACGTCGTGCTCGGGCGCGCCCTGCATGAAGCTCGGAATCTGCTGCTGGATCTGCTCGTAGCCGCCATCCGAGCGGCGGCTGCCGGGATCGTAGTCGAACTTGCGCTCCTCGACGATCTTCTGCCCGAAGCGCTTGGCGGCGCGGCGGATGGCGGCGGCATAGGCGGCGTCCTCGGGGTTGGGTCCGACGACGAGCAGCCAGTTGCGCCACTGTTTCCAGGCCAGGTATTGGGCGAGCGCATCGGCGAGCATCGTGCGCGAGGGCGCCGTGTGCTTGACGTTCACCCGGCATTGCTCCTCGCGCAGCACCTCGTCGGGCTCGGACGCGTTGAAGATGACGGCGTTCTTGTCCTTCAGCGTGTCGGCCAGCTTGAGGAGCGTATCGGCCGGCATGTCGGCGATGATGAACGAGACGCCATCGTCCACCCGCTTCACGACCTCCCCGATGAGCTCGTCTTGCGCTGCGGTCTCGACGGTATCGAGCAGGAACTCCTGCTTGACGAAGCGCCCCGTGGTGTTGTTGTCGGCAATCGCCAGCTTGGCGCCCGCAATGCCGTCGTCCGGCGGCGGGAGGTCGAGGAGAGAGAGGGGCGGCAGGCGATCCGGACGGAGCTGACGCGCCATCAGGAGGCGGATCTTGAGCGTGGCGTCGTCGGCAGCCGGGTGTGCGGCCCGATCGGCTGCGGGCGTCTCCGTGGGAGACGCGGCGGGCGCCGGAGAGGCTGCAGGCGCGGCACCCGCGCCGTCAGCGGCGGACGCACCGGCAACGCCCGCGAGCGTCATCAGGGCGAAGAGCAGGATCAACCCCGTCAGGAGGGCAAACCCCCTCAGGATGTCGAGGTCGGGGCGAAGGAAAACGGACCGGGCCGGCGAACGCCCGCGCCCAGCGGAGACTTTCATCATTTGTCCTCCCGGCGGACCGTGAGTCCGGCAATGCCATGATGCCGGGTATAATGTAACATCTTCCCGGGGAAGATCGCATCGAATTGCCAATTGTCAAGTTCGCGGCAGGGAAGGCTCGCGGATTTGTGAGAGGCCGGGCGCCCGACCGCGGGCGAGAAGACTTGCAAATGGCGTAGGCTCGATCGCAGGTTATAGTAGAGGCCGCTCGCGGCTTGAGAGAGCAGGATATTCGCGGAATGACAGGAGGAAACGTGGCGGTAAGATCGGCGGCTCTGGCGGCTTGCCTCATGGCGCTCGGGTCCTCGGCGCACGCGGGCGAGACGCTGGCAATTTTCCCGATCGAAATGACGATGCCGACGTCCGAAGAGGATTTTTTCCGTGGGACGACGGGACCATCTCCCGACGAAAAGAGGCGCCTGGCGCTCGCCGAGGCGGATCTGAAGCAGCGTCTCGGCGCCGACGGCCGCTATGAGATCGTCGATCTGGCGCCGCTCGCCGAGGAGATCGCTCAGGCGCGGCCCATTCAGGACTGCAACGGCTGCGAGGTGGGGCTCGCCACCAAAGCCAAGGCGGCCGTCGCGCTGACGAGCGTGGTCCACAAGATCTCCGAGACGCATCTCAGTCTCACGGTCGTCATGATCGACGTGGCGCAGCGGAAGCTGCTCTCGACGTCGAACGTCCTGATCCAGGGCAATACCGACGACTCCTGGCTGCACGGGGTGCGCTGGCTCGTGAGGAACCGCCTGCTGGCGAAGGACGAGCCGAAATGATCGATCGCCGCCGGCTTCTCGCAAACGCCGGGGGTAGCCTGGTCGTGGCCGCCTTGGCGCGTCCGCTCCGCGCCGCCCCCGCCACGCCGGCCCCGTTGCGTCTCGCGTCCGTCAAATATGGCTCGTTATCGTGGGTCATCGCCACCATCCGCGCGCTCGAGCTCGATAAGAGCGCCGGGCTCGCCCTCGAGGTCATCGAGGTCGCCTCCAATCAGGCGGGGCCGGTCGCGCTGCTCGCGGGAGGCGCGGACGTGATCGTCTCCGACTGGACGTGGGCGATGCGCCAGCGGTCGCTCGGCGAGAAGCTCAAGTTCTCGGCCTACTCCTCGGCGCTGGGCGGTCTCGTCGTGGCCGCAGACAGCCCCATTGCCGGGATCGGGGCACTCGAAGGCAAGCGGCTCGGCGTGGCCGGTTCGGCAATCGACAAGAGTTGGCTCCTGCTGCGCGCCTATGCCAGAAAGACGATCGGAGAGGATCTGGCAGGCTATGCGCGCCCGGTGTTCGGCGCTGCCCCGCTCCTCGCGGAGGAGATGCGGTCCGGCCGCCTCGATGCCGTGCTCAACTACTGGACCTACGCGGCGCGTCTCACCGCGAGCGGCTTCAAGGAGATCCTGAAGGTCAACGATGTGATGCAAGACCTCGGCATCGACCCCGCTCCCGCACTCGTCGGCTTCGTCTGGAAGGAGGCCGACGGCGCGGCGCGCGGCCAGGACGTTGCGGCGCTGCTCGCCGTCGTGCGCGAGGCCAATGACGTGCTGGCCCGGGACGACGCGGCCTGGGAGCGTCTGCGCCCGCTCGTCAAGCCCGCCTCCGACGCCGAGTTCGCGGCCATCATCGGCGCCTATCGCGAGGGCATTCCGAAGCCCTGGGGCCCGGCGGAAACCGAATCCGCAAAGAAGCTGATGCAAGTCCTCGTCGGCGCAGGCGATGCCGAGCTGATGGGCTACGGCACCGAGTTCGACGCCGAGCTGTTCCACCATGCAGCGAGCTAACCCACCCTCCCGCGCAAGCGATCAGCCCTGGCAGGTCCGCGTAGGCTGGGGGCTCGCCTCGCTCGCGGGCTTCGTGCTGTTCTGGGAGGTGATGGCGCTTCTGATCCAGCATCGCCATCTGCCGGGGCCGGGCGCGGTGATGGCGGCGATGATGCGCGAGCTGGCGAGCGGCGAGCTTCTCTATCATATCGGCATTACGCTCTATCGCGTGGTCGTGGCCTTCGTGCTGGCCATGCTGATCGGCTCGGCGATCGGCATCGTCATGGGGCGCAGCGCCCGCATCGATCATCTCTTCGACGGCTGGCTCATCCTCTTCCTCAATCTGCCCGCCCTCGTGATCATCTTCCTCTGCTACGTCTGGCTCGGCTTCACGGAGGTGGCGGCGATCGTCGCGGTGGCGGTGAACAAGATCCCGAACGTCGCCGTTACGGTGCGCGAGGGCGCGCGCAGCCTCTCGCGCGACCTCGACGAGATGGCGCACATGTATCACTTCGGCTGGTGGAAGACGCTGCGTCACGTCACGCTGCCGCAACTCGCGCCGTTCTTCCTGGCCGCCGCCCGCACAGGCCTGTCGCTCGTCTGGAAGATCGTGCTGGTGGTCGAGCTGTTCGGCCGCTCCAACGGAGTCGGCTTCCAGCTCCACACCTACTTCAACCTGTTCGACGTCACGATGATCCTGGCCTATGCCCTCGCGTTCGGCCTCGTGATCCAGCTCATCGAGTTCGGCATTCTCCAGCCGATCGCCGCCCGGGTGAACAGATGGCGCAGATGACCGAGGCTTCCGAAACGCCGCTCGACATCCGCGTCGTGCGCAAGATCTATCCGTCCTCGGGCGGGCGCGGCGAGCAGGCCGTGCTCGGGAACATATCCATTCGCATCGCGCCGCGCTCGTTCGTGGTGCTGACGGGGCCGTCCGGGTGCGGCAAGTCCACGCTTCTGAACATCATCGCCGGCCTCGATCCCGATTACGAGGGCGAGGTTCGCCTCGGCCCCCCCGACACGCGCATCGGCTATATTTTCCAGTCGCCGCGCCTGCTGCCGTGGCGCACGGTGCGCCAGAACATCGAGCTGGTGCTGCCCGACGGCGATCCCGCGCACGCGCGCATCGACGAGATGCTGGCGCAGGTCGGCCTCGAAGGGTTCGGCTCGCAATATCCCGAGCGTCTGTCGCTCGGCATGCAGCGCCGCGCCGCGCTCGCCCGCGGCTTCATCACGGAGCCGGACGTGCTTCTGATGGACGAGCCGTTCGTGTCGCTCGACGACCCGACGGCGCGAGGACTGCGCGAGCTTCTGATCGGTTTGTGGAACCGCCGGCCGACGACGGTGATCTTCGTCACGCACGATCGCACGGAAGCCGTCATGCTCGGCACGCGCATCTTGCGCATGTCGGGCGCAAATGCGACTATCGTCGCGGACGAGGCCGTGCAGCTGAGCCCGTCAGAGCGAACCGACGACGACAAGGTTCGCGCCGAGCAGAGACGCATTTTCCGCGAGACGTGAGTTTCCCTTCGATGACGATGATGATGACGACGCATCGCTTCGTCCGTTTTCTCGCCAGCGTGACATCCGAAGCCGAGGCCCGCATCGCGGCGGCGCACGGCGCCGACATCATCGATTGCAAGAACCCCTCAGAAGGCGCGCTGGGCGCGCTTCCCCATTCCGTCGTGGCTGCCATCCGCCGCGCCGTGCCGCGCCAGGTGCCGGTCAGCGCCACCATCGGCGACCTTCCGGCCGATCCGGAGCGCGTGACGCAGGCCGCGCGCGCCATGGCGGCGAGCGGATGCGACATCGTTAAGATCGGCTTCTTTCCCGGCGGCGACGCGGGTGAAACCATCCGCCGGCTCGGCCGGGAGATCGCGGCCGAGACGCGGCTCGTGGCCGTTCTGCTGGCCGATGCGCCGCTCGCACCCGGCATTGTATCCGCCCTCGAGGCGGCCGGCTTCGAGGGCGTGATGCTCGATACCGCGGCGAAGGACGGGCGCACGCTGCTCGACCATCGGAGCCTCGATGAGCTCGGCACGTTCATTAACGAGGCACATGCGGCGGGCCTGTTCGCGGGGCTCGCGGGCGCGCTTTCCGCTGCGCAGATCCCCGGGCTCGCGGCGCTCGGCCCCGACATTCTCGGCTTCCGCGGCGCCCTCTGCCGGGGGCGCGACCGCACGCGCGCGCTCGATCCCGATGCGGTGGCCGCCGTGCGCGATGCGCTGGCCGCCGCCACGCCGACGCCCGCCGCAGAGGCCGGACGGCCGCGTGCATCTGCAGCGAGGGAGCCCGCAGCATGAGCAGCACACTCGAAGCTTCTCCGCTTCCAGGCACCGCGCCGCAGATGGCCAAGGCCGCCGCCGCGCTCGGCCGGGATCGCATCTTCCTCAAGGACTGGGTGATCGACTGCAACATCGGCGTCTATGCCGAGGAGAAGGGCGTCACCCAGAAGATCCGCCTTTCCATCGATGCGTTCCTGGCCCCGTCGGTCCGCGCCGCGGACGACGACATGGAGACGGTGCCGTCCTATACCGACATCATCGATGCGGTCGAGGCCATCACCGCGCTCGGCCACATCAACCTCATCGAGACGCTGGCCGAGGCGATCGCCGATCGCTGCCTCGCCGATCCGCGCTTCGAGGCCATGCGCATTCTGATCGAGAAGCTGGAGCGCGGCCCGGTGCGGGGAGTCGAAATCTTCCGCACGCGCCCGGGGGCCTCATGAAGCCGCTCGTCCTCAAGCTCGGCGGCAGCCTCGCGGAGTCCGGCCGCCTGCGGGACGTGCTGGCCGTGGTGGCCCGCGCGCGCCGTCCGCTGGTGATCGTGCCGGGCGGCGGGTCGTTCGCCGAGGCGGTGCGCGAGACGCAGCGCAGCCTTGGGTTCTCCGACGAGACCGCCCACACGATGGCGCTTCTCGCCATGCGCCAGATGGGCGACGTCCTGTGCGCGCTGGAGCCCCGCCTTGTCGTCGAGGAGACGCTGTCGGGCATGGCGCGCGCCTGGCGGCGCAAGCAGATCCCCGTCTGGCATCCCGTGCGCCTCAGCGCCCGCGACCGCCTCATTCCGCACGACTGGACGATCACGAGCGACGGCCTTGCGGCGCGCCTGGCCGAGCGGCTCGGCGGCGCGGAGGTGAAGGTCGTGAAGTCGTGCTGCGTTCCCTCCGCGATGACGGCGAGCGCCCTGGCGCATCAGGGGATCGTGGACGCGCAGTTTCCGGTCATCGTCGCGCGCGCGGATCTGCGCTGGCGCGTGCTCGGGCCGGATGGCAAGGCGCGGCTGGCGCATGCGCTCGGCGTGGACCCGCGCTGCCGGAGTGCGGTCACGGGCCGGCGCTGCGGGCGCCAGCGTCAGGCCGTGGTGCCGCGGGTGGGCCGCGCCGGGGGGCTCTGAGGCCCCGTGCGGACGGCGCCGACGGACCGGCGCGATCCAGGGACGGAAAAGGAGCATTCCCATGCCGCGCATCGTTGAGACCATCGTCACGACGACGAATGCCGAGGGCGTGGCGCACATCGCGCCGCTGGGGCTGATCGCGGATGGGGACGGCTGGATCATCGCGCCCTTCAAGCCGTCGCGGACGCTCGACAACCTGCGCGCCAATCCCTTCGCCGTGGCGAGCCACACCGGCGACGTGCGCGTCTTCGCCGGTTGCATTACGGGCCGGCGGGAGTGGCCGGTGGTGCCTGCGGACCGCGTCGCGGGCGTGCGCTTGAAGGAGACCGTCTCGCACTGGGAGCTGGCGGTGGATCGCGTCACGGAGGATGCGGAGCGGCCACGGTTTCATTGCCGCGTCGTGCATGCGGCGACCCATTCAATATGGAGTGGCTACAACCGGGCCGAGGCAGCGGTGCTGGAGCTGGCGGTTCTATCGACCCGGCTCGCCATGCTGCCGCCGGAGAAGATCGATGCGGAGCTGCGCTATCTCGAAATCGCGATCTCGAAGACGGCGGGCCCAAGAGAGCTTGAAGCGTGGGGCTGGCTGATGGAGCGGGTCGAGGCGTATCGCAAGGGCGACACGGGCGCGGCGCGCAAGCGGTGATCCTCCGCAGCGCCGCCGGGTGTGAAGCTCAGGCCGGCAGGTGCGCGTCGGCGGCGACTTTGGAATAGGCGCGCCGGCGGGCTAGATAGAACGTCGCGATGCTGACGGCGAGAATGATCAACCCACCCGGCATCACGATAGCAGTCAGAACGGCAAGCGTGGTCTTCTTGGTGTGCCTCTCCCCTGTTGAGGCTTTTTTTCTCGATTATGCCGTGAGTCTAGCAGGGATCCATGAGAGGTCGCTTCAGGCGCACGCAGGATTGCGAGGAAAACTTTTAAGGTTTGAGTAAGACCCGGCGCAATGCGGGCGAGGCGGGCGAGCCCCTACCTCTGCGAGGGTCGCCGTTATGCGGTCACGGCGTCGGCGTCTCGCTGGCGAGAAGGTGGGCGACGGCGACGGCGGGCGCGCAGCCGGTCGCCAGTGTACGGCACTCCGCGAGCGGATCGGTGAGGTCTGCAAAATCCATGGCCGGCCGTCCGAGCCGGCGCGCGATCTCGTGCACGTCGCCGGCGCCGATCCCGGCCGCGATGACGGGCGCTTCCGCGGCAAGCGGCACAGCCGAGAGCACGCGCACCGCCCCATCGTGGATGGAGCGGAGCTGCAACTCGCGCACGTAGGCAGCCGCCGTGCGCCAATCCTGCTCCATGCCGTCGTCGGCGTCGCGGCCGAGCATGCGGGCGAGCCGCGTCGTGCTCTCGGCGCGCGATGTGCCCTTGCCGTCGGCCGTGGCGTGAAGATCGATGCCGGAGAGGTCCACGCCGAGGATCCGGCGCACGTCCGCCATGGTGGCGAGATACTCGCGCGCAAGCCCCACCCAGGCGCCGCGGAACGGCGCTTCGCTCGCGACGGCCATCACGGCGGTGCGGGTGAAGCCCGTGTAGACCAGCTCGCCCGTCGCCTGCCGGTCGGCATCCGTCAGCCCGCGCGCGGCGGCGGCTCCCGCCGTGACGGGGAGGATGTCGGCCGTCGTCGAGCCGAAATCGATCAGCAGCGCGTCCGTCCGCCGCCGCGCCACCAGGGCAGCGGAGGCGAGGAAGTTCGTCGAGCCGACGTCGGCAGGGTAGCGGCAGGCGGTCTCGGCGCGGCCGAACCCGCGCGGACCCATCCAGAAGTGCGTGTCGTCGCCAAGCTCCTGTATCAGCCGCGCGATCAGCGTCTCGACGCCCGTCCGGCGGTCCGGGAAGAGATCCGACAGCTCGCCGGTCATCGTCACGGCGAAGCGGGACGCCTTCGCGAGCAGGGGGGCAGCGTGGGCGAGTGCCGCGTCGAGCTTGTCGAGGCCCTGCCACAGCGGGCAGACGATCTGCTCCACGGCGATCGTGCGGCCGTCGGCGACGAGCGCGACCTTGAGGTGCGCGCCCCCCACATCCAATCCGGCCGTCGTCGTCATGAGGAAAGCTCCAAAGGTCGTGGAAGGTCGTGCCGTCGCCTGGCGCGCGGGGTGGGATCGCCGTCGCCCACCTGTGTTACATCACCTGCGAGGAGAGGGAAGTCCGGTGCAGATCATTCCAGTCATCGACATCAAGGGCGGCGTGACGGTGGCGGCGGTGCGGGGCGATCGCGCGCGCTATGCGCCGCTCGCGAGCCCGCTTGCCGCCTCGGCCGATCCGGTCGCGGTCGCGCGCGGGCTGGCGGGGCTTTTTCCGTTCGAGCGCCTCTATGTCGCCGACCTCGACGGCATCGAGGGGCGGGGTGCGGACCACGCCACGCAGGCGCGCCTCGCTGCCGCCTGGCCAGGCTCCGGGCTCTGGATCGACGACGGCAGCCCGGCGCATGGAGGCGGCTCCGCGGCCCCCGTGCCGGCCCATCCGGCCGCGGTCCCGGTCAGCGCGGTCATCGGCTCCGAGACGCTCGCCTCTCTCGAAGATTACCATCGCGCTGTGGAATGGGCGGGGCCCGCCGCGCCGCTCTCGCTCGACTTCCGGGGCGGCACGTTTCTCGGCCCGCCCGAGCTGCTGGCCGAGGCGGCGCTGTGGCCGGTGAACGTGATCGTGATGACGCTCGCCCGTGTCGGCAGCGGCGAAGGCCCGGATCTCGCCTGCCTCGGCGCGGTCCGCGCGCAGGCCGGAGACCGCAGCGTCTATGCGGCAGGGGGCGTGCGCCATGCCGACGATCTCCGCGCGCTGGAAGGGCTCGGCGTCGCCGGCGCGCTCGTCGCCACTGCGCTCCACACCGGCACGATCGGGCGCGACGACCTCGACCGGTTCGCAGGTTAGAGAGAAAAAGGCCCGATTGCTTTCGCAATCGGGCCTCGAAGGCACAGTCCACTTGGAGTGGATCGTGAAAGTCCACCCGAAGTAATCAGCCGTTCCAACGGCCGGAGAGTAGTCTTCCCAATCGCTGCAGCAGACCCCCCTTCAATGGAGGGGCAGTGTTATCCTGCTGTGGACGGTTTCCGCTTCAAGTCTTCGCACCGAACGGATGCGAGACCGAGTTGCGCTGAGCGGTAGCCTCGGCAGCCGTCGGCTGGCCGGCGACGGCGCGAGCGATGGCCTCCTTCACGGCGCGGTAGTTGTAGTCCTGGATCTTGGCGTCGTCGGCCGCTTCCCAGTGGATGAACACGCCGACGAGGACGAAAACGTCATCAGCCTCGTCTGCCGGGATCACGCCCTCGGCGACCGAGTCCTGAACGGCCTTTGCAACGCCGTACTGGGCCGGGCCGAACATCTGAACGGCCTGACGGGCGTCCTTGATGGTGACCTTGTTGAACATGATCGTGTTCGGCTTGCAGGGCAGGTTCGGCGCGATCACGGCGAGGAGCGTCGTGAAGCCGTCCTTGTTGTTCGCGAGCGCGTTCACGAACGCGGTCTCGGCAGCGCTGCCGCGCGGTCCGATGACGAGGTCGATGTGAGCGACTTCATTGCCGTCACCGACGAGCGACTCGCCGACCAGTACGCGATTGATTTTGGCCATTAGGGGTTTCCCTTCTTTCATATTGAACAAAAAACAACGCTGTCCGAACGTCCGTCTGCGACGGGCGCCAGGAGCGTCTGCCCGGGGTGTGAGGGCCGGCTCAGTCCTACGGCTAGTCCGGTCGCCGCGGACGACGGCACAACGTGTCGTCGACCGGGTTGGCCGGGTAGCGGCGCGCGTGCGCCGCCTCTTAATAGACCTAGGTCGAAGGTTTGGACAAGACCTTAGACAGGCTTGTTGGTCGCACACGTACGAATGAGCATATCGGTAAATAGCGTAGCCACAACCAAATCTGCCGTGGTGCCCGGGTTGAGGCCGCGCGCCTTGAGACTCCGGTCGAAGGCGAGAAGCTCCGACCAGATCATATCCTGGGACGCGGCCCCCAGGAGACGGGATGCATGCCGCGCTTCCTCCTGCACGCCCTCGGCGGCGGCGAGGCCGTGCTTGCGCGCAATGTGGCTGTCGGGGAAAGCCGCCAGATAGCGCATGTGCAGCGCCGTAACGGCCATGCCTTCGTTTTCGGCAGTCTCGCGGGCTGCATAAAGTTCAGGCAATCCCAGATCGAAGATGTCCGCATACGCGGTGACGTAGGCCCGTGCGATCCGGTCGCGGTCCGCCGCCAGCGCCATGGCCTCGCGCAGGGTCATGGCTGGGGCGTCGTGGACATCGCCGCTACCGGCCCGGCCGAGGCCCGCGGGATTGGCGAGGACGATCGCTTCGAACGCGCGGGCGGCATCCTCATGGGTCAGCCCGTCGAGAACGCGGGTCAGGCGTGTGCGCAGGTCGGGCGCGTCGTCAGGGGCCTCGGCTGCGGCGGCGAGCGGCGCGCACAGGAGCACGATGCCGAGATTGGTGTTGAGGCCGGTGGCCGCAAAGCTCGCGGCGACAGCGCCCTGAATGCGCGCGCCCACACGGAGATCGGGATCGGCGATGAACGGGGCCGCGACTGCGGCGGCGCGCTCGAAGTGATGGATGTCCATGCCATGGCCGGCGGCGTGGACATGCACGTTGCCGGGCTTCAGCGCCGCAAGCTCCGCGTGACACGCTGCCAGGAACATCCGGGCCACGGCGGCGCGGTCGAGCGGAACCGTCACGGCGTGCCTCTTGCCGTCGCTGGGTGCGTGGCGCTCATCGCGCAGCCCGCCTCACCGGACACCGGCCTTCGCCAGGGCGCTGAGAAAATCGGTGGCCAGCGTGTCCGCAATGTCGGCATCGGTCACGCTTTGCAGGCCTTTCCATGCCGGATTGGAGTTGATCTCGAGCACCATCAGCTTGCCCGATGCGTCGCGGATGAGATCGACCCCCGCATAGTCCGCGCCGATGGCCGCGACGGCGCCGAGCGCGAGGGCCTGCATCTCCATACAGGGCTCGTGGGCGATGGGCTTGGCGCCCTGGTGCACGTTGGTGATCCAGGTCTTGCCGCGCCGGACCATGGCCGAGAGCAGTCGCCCCTGCGAGACGAAGACGCGCCAGTCCTCGAACTGGGTCGCGTCCGCCGCGCGCAGGTAGTGCTGCATGTAGTAAACGCTGCCGACTTCGTCCTCGGCGGGAAGCTCGGCGGGGCCGTCGGCGCGCCGCACGCCGTTGCCCTGGCTGCCGAACAGCGGCTTCAGAACGAAGGGGCGCGGATCGGCCGCGAGGTGAGCCTCCGCCCGTGTGCGCTGCTCCACGACGCGGGTCGGCGGCGTCGGCAGGCCGGCCTTCTGGAAGAGGAAGGTGGCGGTCGATTTGTCGACGCAGCGCTCGATGGCGCGGGCGTCGTTCCAGACGCGCACGCCGCTCTCGCGCAGCGCATGCAGGATGCCGAGGCGCAACGTGATCTGCTCGAGCGTGCCGGTCGAGACGGAGCGGACGAAGGCGCCGTCCGGCAACTGACCGCCGAAGCCCGGGATGTCGAGCCCGCTCGGGCAGGCCGTATCGAACGCGCAGGCACTGAGCGTCGTGGTGACGACGCGGGCGCCCTGGGCCTCCATCGCCGTGCGCAGCCGCCGCGCGTGCCAGTCTCCCGCGCCGTCCTCGACGAACAAGGCGATGCGCGGCCCGCTGGGGGCGGCATTGTCGAGATCGGAGGAGGCGATCGGCTTGTTCATCGGCGATGACGCCCCTCCCCATGCGTCACGGCAGGGGAGGGGGGACGTCCCTTTTCTATTTGAAGCTCGCGTCGACGATGTCGGGCGCGAGGCGGCCGGCGTGGAACGAGGCGCCCGTATCGAGGTTCGACACGGTGACGAGCGCCGGGCTGAAGAGCGAGGCGTCGATCTTGTAGAAGTCGCCGTTGACCTCCGCGAAGATCTCCGCGAACGGCTTGCCGTAGATTGAGCAGGTGTTCGAGGGGAGCTGCTGGGCGAGCTTCTCGGCCTCGGCATCTCCGCCCCGCACGAAGAGCTGGATGCGGCCGCCGTAGATGATCGCATCGTTGGTGCGGCCCATGGCCTTGACGAAGTCGGGGATCGGCGGGGCGATCGGCGCGACGCCGTAGCCGTCGACGATATTGTTGAGATCGAAGTGGAGCGCGTGCGCCTTGTGGAGCGCCACCTCGAGCACGCGCGCGGCGATCTGCACCGTGCCCGCGAGGCTGCCGGTCGGCGCGAACAGCACCGTGAGATCCCGGGGGGCGATGCCGCAGGCTTCGGCGACCTTGGCGGCCACGGCCGACGGCGGGGCCTTGTCGCCTTCGATCACGATGGCGCCCTTGTCGTGCCGGTCGGCGTAGCCGAGCTCCTTGTAAAGCTCCTCGACGCGGGAGAGGGCGCGGGCGGGGCCGGAGCCGAGCGCAAAGAAGCCGGCGTCGTCCGTGATCGTCCAGCCGGCGTACTGGCTGCCGAGGCAGGCGATGACCGGGTTCGAGGAATGGACGACCACGCCGAGCGGCCAGCGATCGAGGCCCGAGGCCGAGGTGAGCGCCACGGTGCCGAGGCCGCCCATGCAGATCTCGCCGAGGCGCCGGCCCGCTTCGAGCCCGCCCGGCACGCTGGCGCCGAGGTCGATGCAGCGCTCCCCGCCGGCTCCTGTCGTCACCGCGCAGCGCAACGCTTCGGCGTTGGCGGCGAGGTCATCGACGAGCGCAGCCGCGCGGGCGTTCACGCTCGGATTAAAGCTGGGAGTGCTGCTCATTTTTGAGCTCCTTTTCGTTGCAATGGTCATACAGCAGGTCTGCGAGCGTGCCCATGCGCGCGACGCACGTGGCGGCGACCGCGTCCGCGTCGTCGCCTTCGGCCATCACGGTCGCGAGCGGCTGGCGGGCGCCGACGGTGCTGCCCGGCCGCGGCCGGTCCGCGCTCCACGCCGGCCAGTCGAGAGGGGGAACGGAGAGCGCGCCGCGGTCGGCATAGAGGATGGCCGCGGCCCGGGCGATCGGCGGATGCCAGCCGGCGGAGAGAAGCGCGGCCGGATCCCCTCCGCGGGAAGCCGCGACGTGGGCCTTGAAGAGCGTGCCGGCGTCGTCGTCGAACACGTCGAGCGTCGCGCCGGGGCGCGGGTTGACTTCGAGGAGCGCGGGGGCGCCGTCCTCGACCAGGTAGTCGAACGAGACGAGCCCCTTGAGGCCGAGCCGCTCGGACAGCGCGAGCGACATCTCGATGAGACGCGCTTCGAGATCGGGATCGAGCGGCCAGGAGCCGACGGCTCCGCCATAGCGGAACGGCCGGCGCGGCAGTGGATTGACCCATTGCCGGCTGACGGCGAAGGCGGCGCTCTTCTCCGAGACGAGGCCGAGCAGCGAGATCTGCGCGCCGCCGATGCGCCGCTGGAAATAGCGCCGCTTGTCGGGGTGCGGGTTGGCGGGGCAGAGGTGGACGTGCAGGCCGCCGCTGCCGCCGATGCGCTTCATGAGCCAGCCGTCGCAGGCGGGCGGCGCGTCGAGGCGGGTCTCGGGATGCGGGATTCCGAGGTCGTCGAGCGCGGGAAAGAGATGCTGGGGATGCTTGGTGCGCCAGATGGTTTCGGCGTCGTTGCCGATCAGAGGAAAGTGCTCGGCAAGGCGCGCGACGAGGCGCGGATTGCATTCGAAGCCGCCACCGAGCACGAGCCCGATCGGCGGCGAAGGGGCTTCCGCCGCGAGGCTTTCGAGGGCGGCGATGAGGGGGCGGGCCGTGAAGCCCACCTGGACGCGGGCCGGAAGGCAGCGCGAGGCGTGGGCGTAAGTGGCCGTGTCGTCGTCGCCGAAGCAATCGACGACGAGTGGACGAAAACCGGCTCTCCGCGCGGAGGCGGCGAGCGCCCGCGCGGAGAAAGCTGCGATGAGGACCGTCTCGGCGGTCAAGCCACGAGCTGGCGTGCCAGCGCGAAGGCGTGACGGAAGTCGAGAAGCAGCGGCTCCTTCGAATCGATCATCTGCTTGAAGAGGCCGGATTCCGTCTTGTACTTGATGTCGCCGATCGCGAGCGGGCCGACACCGAGCGCGTTGCAGTCCGGCAGCGGCGCGCCGTCCATGAACAGCTCCATGCCCTCGACGCCCGGCGGCGGAACGGCGTTGACGTCAGCCACGACGAGCATCTTCTTGGCGAACGCCTTCTGCTCTTTCGAGATGACCTGCACGCCGGCAGCCGCGGCGGCAAAGACCACTTCGGCGTTCTCGATGATCTCACGCTTCTGATCGTCGGTCTCGCCGGCGACGGGCGTCAGGTCCACGCCGAAGCGCTCCTTGGAGACGGCGGCCGACTTGATGACGCGGTCGACGCCGCGGTGGGCGACGAGCTGCACGTCAGCGCCTTCGAGCGCGGTGATGATCGAGGCCGCGAAGCCGACGACGCCGGTGGCGCCGAACACGGCGATCTTGGTGCCCTTCCAGCCGCGGTTGAACTTGGTCTTCAAGACGCGCTCGACGCAGGCGACCATGGCGGCGGCCGTGGTGAACGAGCCGGCCGGGTCGGCGAGCACGGAGAGCTGGAACGGCGGCACCATCGCCTTGCGCGCGGCTTCCAGCATGTCGAGCGCGAGGATGGCATCCTTGCCGCCGATGAACACGCCCGTGCGCACGCCGTAGTCCGGCGGCC
>DAITBB010000065.1:0-16442 GCA_036823975.1 Hyphomicrobium sp. | reverse complement strand
TGATGTCGAGGCCGCCGGTGTCGAACGTGATGCCCTTGCCGACGAGGGTCAGCGTGGGGGCGTCGGCTCGGCCACCGGGGCGCTGCCAGCGGACGTCGATGAGGCGCGGCTTGCGCGGGTGCGCGCGGCCGACGGCATGGATCAGGCGGAAGCCCTTGGCGAGCAGGTCGTCGCCGACGGTCGCTTCGAAGGCGGCGCCATGGTCGCGGGCGAGGGCCGCTGCGGCGGCTTCCAGCTCCTCCGGGCCGAGGTCGGAGGCCGGCGTGTTGATCAGGTCGCGGCCCTTCCAGATGGCAGTGACCTCGCCGACGAGCGCCTGATAGTCGACGCCGGCTGGAACGCGCAGTCGTGCGGGTGGCTCGGCCGTCTGGCTCTTGTAGCGGCGGAACCGATAGGCGCCGAGGCCCCAGGCGAGGGCCGCGAGATGCGGGTGGGCCGTCTCCTGGGCCAGATGGTAGAGGCCTTGCGGAACGCTCAACGGGAGCTGGCCGATCAGAAGCTCCGAGGGGCCGGACGGCTCGCCCGCCTGGCCGTCGCCCTGGCCGAGCACGATGCCGGCGAGCGCGCCGTCGCGGCCCGGGACGGTGGCCTGCTTCTTGGCTGCGGCCGTGAAGCGGGCGCCTTCGAGCCATTGGCGCGGCGATCCATCGAGATCGGCGATCGCGGAGAGGGGCGTGGCGTCGGAGACCAGCCAGATCGGTGTGCTCGGGCCCGGCTCGTCATGCGGGGCCAGCACGTCCGACGGAGAGATCGGGCTTGCGGCAGGGGTCGGTTCGCTCATGAGGATATGCTTCGGAGGCTGCTTTTTTCGCTCGTGTGGTTTGGTCGCTTGGACGGGCCAAGCGGATTGGGCCATTATCCCCGCACTGCAACAGGAAGACAATCGCAAGGGGGTATTCCGGAATGACTGCTGACAGGTACCGGCTGGTGATCGGCAACAAGAATACGTCGAGCTGGAGCCTGAGACCCTGGCTGGCCCTGAAGGCCGGCGGGATCGCGTTCACGGAGGTTCGGATCGACTTGCGCGCGCCGGACATGAAGGAGCGGATCCTCGCCCATTCGCGGGCCGGGAAGGTGCCCGTGCTGTGGGCGGGCGATCTGATGATCTGGGACAGCCTCGCCATCCTCGAATATCTGGCCGAGCAGCATCCGGAGGCCGGTCTGTGGCCCGCCGGACCGGAGGCCCGCGCCATCGCGCGCGCGGTGGCGGCCGAGATGCATTCGGGCTTCCAGGCCCTGCGCGAGCACTGTCCGATGAAAATCCTGGAGCAGGATCTCAAGACGGACTTCATCACGCCGGTCGAGGTCAACATCCGCCGCATCGTCGAGATCTGGACGGCGTGCCGCAGCCGGTTCGGGGCCGGGGGGCCGTTCCTGTTCGGGTCGTTCACGGCGGCGGATGCGATGTATGCGCCGGTGGCCTCGCGCTTCAAGACCTATGTGCCCGATCTCGCGGCCTTCGGCGACGATGGGACGGCAGCGGCCTATTGTGAGGCGATCTTCGCCCTCCCGGCTATGAAAGAGTGGGCGGACGGCGCGCGGCGGGAGACTGCCCCGGAGCGGCACACGGCTTAAGGCTTTATTGACTGCTGTATCGCACAGTTGCGGCATAAGGGTGCCTTCGGCGCCCCGCGATTTGCGATCAGTGGGAGATGGAGATGGCCGACCTCGACGTGCGCCTGGCGATGGGTACGCTGAGGCGAAGCGCCGGCGTGCTCACCGCTCTCACGGCGAGTCTCCTGCTCGGCGCCTGTGCGCAAGTGGGCGGCGGCGACGACGCGGGCCTGTTCTCGGCGCTCGCGCCCGAGGCGGCCCAGCCGGCGCCCTCTGCCGCACCTGCCACGCCGCAAGAGGCGACGGAGTACTGGGGCAAGGAATACGCGAAGAACCCGCGCAATCTCGACGCTGCGCTCTCCTATGCGCAGAACCTCAAGGTTCTGGGCCGCAAGCGCGAGGCGCTGGCGGTGCTGCAGCAGGCGTCCATCATCCACAGCACCGACAGGAGGCTTGCGGCCGATTACGGGCGGCTCGCGCTCGATCTCGATCAGATTGGCGTCGCCAAGAAGCTGCTCGAGCTGGCGGACGATCCCGGCCAGCCGGACTGGCGGATCGTGCTGGCGCGCGGCACGGCGCTCGCCAAGGAAGGCAGCTACCGCGAGGCGATCTCGTTCTACGAGCGGGCGCAGGCGCTCAATCCGGGCCATCCCTCGGTTCTGAACAACCTGGCGCTCGCCTACACGATGAGCGGCGAGCCGGATCGGGGCGAGCAGCTTCTTCGGCAGGCCAAGGCGTCCGGCACGGACAATGCCAAGGTGCGCCAGAATCTCGCGCTCGTGCTCGGCCTTCAGGGCAAGTACGACGAGGCCACCAAGATGGCGTCGGTCGATCTCGCGCCGGGTGAGGCGCAGGCCAACACGGCGCTGTTGCGGAAGATGGTGAAGCTCGACGCGAAGCCGATGGCTCCGGCGGCTGGCGCTTGGGCTCCGGCCGTGGCGCAGGCGGGCGAGCCTGTCCGAGCGGCGCCGGTGAAAGCGGTGGCGGCCGCGCCTGCGTCGGCTCCTGCCGCACCGCCTCCGGCCCTGCGCCAGAGCCAGGTCGAGACCGGCTTCGCGGAGCCTCCGCCGCGGGGGCTGGCCGCTTCGCTGTTCGCATCCGAGTAGGGTAGCCGCGCCCCCGATTGGGGCGCCGGGCCCGCCGATCGATGTGCACGCGGGAGCGGGCGGGGTTGAGCGCGTAATCGGCTTCGATTGGATTGCCGGCGATGGAAGCGGGGGCGTCGTTGCGGACGCCTCTTTTTTTGTTCTCTCTTGTCACACCTCATTCCCTCTCCTGGACGGGAGGGGGCGCGTCGAGAAGCTTGCAATCCGGAGATGGCCGGTGAGGGACTTGGTTTTCGCTCTGCCGTCGGTGGCGTGCGTCGCAAAGCCCCCTCATCCGCCCGTCTCTTGATTTGCGAACCTCCGGCCCGATGGGGCGCGCCTTCTCCCCATGGGAGAAGGAGGTGGAGCGTGTTTCGTCGCGTTTCTCTTTCCCTTTCTCGGGAAGGGAGAGGATCGCCTCCGGCCCGGCCGGAGGCTCGCAATCGTTCAGGAGAGGTCGGCGAGGGACTTCGTTCTGGCTCGCCGTTCGCGTCGTATGTCCGCTCGGACCTACTGCATCTTCATGATCGTGATCGCGGCCGGGCCGAGGATGACGAGGAAGAGAACCGGTAGGAAGAACACGATCATCGGGACAGTCAGTTTCGGCGGCAGGGCGGCGGCCTTCTTCTCCGCTTCCGACATGCGCATCTCGCGGTTCTCCTTGGCCATCACGCGCAGCGCCTGGCCGACGGGCGTGCCGTAGCGGTCGGCCTGAATGAGCGCCGTCGTCACCGCCTTCACCGACGGCAGCGCCGTGCGCTTGGCGAAGTTCTCGTACGCCATGCGGCGTTCCGGAAGATAGGAGAGCTCGGCGGTCGTCAGCGTCAGCTCCTCGCTGAGCTCGATGCTCTGGTTGGCGATTTCCTTGGCCACCTTGCCGAACGAGCTTTCTACGGACATGCCCGACTGCACGCAGATGAGGAGCATGTCGAGCGCTTCGGGGAATGCCTCTTTGATCGCCTGCTGGCGCTTCTGCGCGAGGTTCTCGATGAAGACGTTCGGGAGATAGTAGCCCGCTCCCGCCGCGAGGACGGAATAGAGCAGCTTCATCGTGTTCGATTGCTCGATGTTGGCAATCAGGAACAGATAGGCCAGCGCGATGAGGAACGCGAGCGGCGGAGCGGCGACGCGGAAGAACATGAAGGCGACGAGCGGCGCCTGCCCCCGCAGACCCGCCATCTTGAGCTTGTTGCGCAGCTCCTCGTTGTCGAACTGCTTGCGCAGGTTCAGCTTGTCGACGATGCGCTGCATGAAGCCTTTCGGCGTCTGGCGCAGTCGGCTCACACCGGGGCGATCCTTCGTGAGATCGGTGAGGCGCTGCGACCGCAGCTTGTCGCGCTCGAGCGCCATGATGCGCATGCGCTGGTTCATCTGATCGCGGGCGAGGATGGGCATTACCAGCGCCAGAATGGTGGCGAAGGCGGACACCGCAGCCAGCATCGTCGCGAGAAACTGCGGCGAGATCAGCGTATCGATGAGGTCTTGCATGGCTGCTCTCGTGTACGGCCTAGAATTTGAAATTGATCATCTTGCGCATCATCAGGATGCCCATGATCATCCAGGTGAGACCCACGAGAATGGCCAGATTGCCGGCGCGCGTCTCGAAGAGGGGGGCGATGTAGTCGGGCGAGGAGGTGTAGATCATGAACATCACGCCCGGCGGCAGACAGCCCAGAATGGCGGCGGAGGCCTTGGCTTCCGCGGACAATGCCTTGATCTTCATCTGCATCTTGAAGCGGTCGCGCAGCACGCTGGACAGGTTCGCCAGCGCTTCCGCCAGGTTGCCGCCGGACTGCTGCTGAATGGCGATGACGATGGCGAAGAACTTCACCTCGGCGAGCGGCATGCGCCGTGTCATGCGGTCCAGCGCCTCGCCCAGGGACACGCCGACCTTCTGCTGCTCGATCACCTCGGCGAACTCGCCGGCAACCGGCTCTGGGCTCTCCTTGGCGATGACGGTGAGGCATTCGTTGAGCGGCAGGCCGGACTTGATGCCGCGGACGATGATGTCGATCGCGTTGGCGAGCTCGAGCAGGAATTTCTTCTGGCGGCGTGCGGTGAGCTTTGCCACTACGAACCGCGGCAAGCCGAAGGTGCCGACGCCCAGGGCCACGAGCATCACGAGCGGGGCGATGGCGCCGGCGGACGCGGGCAATGCATTCTTCGCCAGGATGGCGGAGACGACGCCGGAGACGGCACTCAGGATCCAGAACATCTTCGGCTCGATGTCGAAGCCCGTGCGCTCGAGCATCAGGCGGATCGATACCTTGTCGCGCGCCTTCTGCCGGTTCTCCATGTCCTTGAGGCTTTCGGCGACCTGCTTCTTGCGGTTCGCCGCGATTTCGGCAGCGGAGCGGGCGCCCAGAACCTTCGACCGGCTCTCGGTGACACTGGCGACGCGCTTGTCCTTGAGGCGGTCTCCGGAGATGTAAGGATACATGAGGGCATAGGCCAGCGCGGCGATCGCGATGGCGGCCACCAGCGCCGTCAGCAACGGCGTCATGCCGGCGTCACCCATGGTTCTCACCGATGGGGTTGCCGTTCTCGTCCAGGATCTCGGAGGCGGCGAGGGCGGCCGCGAGGCGGGCATCCTCCTTGTAGTATTGCGCCCGCTCCCAGAAGGCCGGGCGGGCAATGCCCGTCGAGCGATGCCGGCCGATGAGCCGGCCGTTCGCGTCTTCGCCGGTGATCTCGTAGACGATGAGATTCTGCAGCGTGATGATCTCGCCTTCCATGCCCGTCACCTCCGTGATGTGGGTGATCTTGCGCGAGCCGTCGCGCAGGCGTGCGGCCTGGATGATGACGTCGATGGAGCCGACGATCATCTCGCGGATCGTTTTGATGGGGAGCGCGAAGCCGCCCATCATGATCATGGATTCGATACGGCTCAGGGCCTCGCGCGGGCTGTTGGAGTGGAGTGTGCCCATCGAGCCGTCATGGCCGGTGTTCATGGCCTGGAGGAGGTCGAACGCCTCCGGGCCGCGGACCTCGCCGACGATGATGCGCTCGGGACGCATGCGGAGACAGTTCTTGACGAGATCGCGCATGGTGATCTCGCCCTCGCCTTCGAGGTTCGGCGGGCGCGTTTCGAGGCGCACCACATGCGGCTGCTGGAGCTGAAGCTCGGCCGAGTCCTCGCACGTAATGATGCGCTCGTCGTGATCGATGGTGCCGGTGAGGCAGTTGAGCAGCGTGGTCTTGCCCGAGCCCGTACCGCCCGAGATCAGCACGTTGCAGCGTACGCGGCCGATGATCTCGAGGATCGTCTTGGCCTGCGGCGTGACGGCGCCGAACTTGCAAAGCTGCTCGAGGGTGAGGCGGTCCTTCTTGAACTTGCGGATGGTGAGAGCCGGGCCGTCGATAGAGAGCGGGGGCGCGATGACGTTGACGCGCGAGCCGTCGGGAAGGCGCGCGTCGCAGATCGGGCTCGATTCGTCGACGCGGCGGCCGACCTGGCTCACGATGCGCTGACAGATGTTCATGAGCTGCTGGTTGTCGGCAAAGCGCACGCCGGTCTTCTGCGTCTTGCCGTTGACCTCGATGAAGGTCGTGGTCGCGCCGTTGACCATGATGTCGGCGATGTCGTCACGCGCCAGCAAGGGCTCGAGCGGGCCGTAGCCGAGCACGTCGTTGCAGATGTCCTCGAGCAGCTCCTCCTGCTCGGCGATGGACATGACGACGTTCTTGACCTGGATGATCTCGCTCACGATGTCGCGGATCTCCTCACGCGCGGCGGCGGAGTCGAGCTTGGCGAGCTGCGTGAGATCGATCGTGTCGATCAGCGCGTTGAAGACCGTCGTCTTGACGTCGTAGTACTCTTCGGAGTGGTGGCGCTGCTGCTCGACGGGCTCGTGACGCACGGGGGCGGCCACGACGGGAGCGGGCGCGGGGGCTGCCGGTGCAGCCGCCGGAGCGGCAGCGGCCGGTTGGGCCAGCCGCCGCTGGGCGCCAGGTTCATTGGTACGCCTGCCGAACATGGGGACCTCAGAGCTTCAGTTTCAGTTTCTCGAGAAGCGGGGCGAGCGGCGACTTCTTCTCGACCTTGACTTCCTTGCGGTGAGAGAGCGTCAGCGCGATGTCGCGGAAGGCCTGCGTCGCCTTGGCCTTGGCGTTGTATTCCTCGATCATCTGGCCGTTGTTGGCGGCTTGGCCGAACGTCTCGCAATCGAAATCGATGACGGCGAGCGTCTTCACGTCGAGCGCGCTCTCGAACTCCTTGGGCGTGAGCTCGGGCCGCTTCTGCATGTTGGCCATGTTGATGACGAGATGCGGGGCCGCGTCGTTCTTGCGGGCCGTGCGCACGAGATCGATGATGTTCTTCGCGTTGCGCAGGTTGGCGAGATCCGGGATCGCGGTGATCACGATCTCGTCGGCCTGCATCAGGAGGCGCTTGGTCCAGGGGGCCCAGGTGTGGGGCAGGTCGACGGCCACGAACGGCACGTTCTGGCGCACGACGTCGATGACCGTCTCGCATCCCTCCGGCGACATGTCGTAGTCGCGGTCGAGCACGACGGGCGCGGCGAAGATCGAGAGATGCTTCGAGCACGTTGTGAGCAGGCGATCGAGAAGCACCTCGTCGAGGCGGTCCGGGTTCTGCAGCGCGTCGGCGATGCCCTGCACGGGGTCCTGGTTGAAATCCAGGCCCGTGGTGCCGAAGGCGAGGTCCAGGTCGGCGATGACGATATCGGAGGCGATCGCCTCGGAGAGCGTCCAGGCCACGTTGTGACAGATGGTGGAGGAGCCGACGCCGCCCTTGGCGCCGACGAAGGCGAGGACCTGGCCGACGGGGTCCGTCTCGGGGTTGTTGTAGAGCCCGGACAGGCACTCCATCAGATCGAAGGGTGCGATCGGCGCGACGAGGTATTCGGAGATGCCACGCCGCATCAGCTCGCGATAGAGGACGACGTCGTTGGCGCGGCCGATGATGACGACCTTCGTGCCGGGATCGCAGCTCTGGGCCAGCTCCTCGAGCTGGGCGACGAGGTCCGCGCGCGAAAGGTGCGACTCGAGGATGATCAGGTTCGGGGTCGGGCTCTCCTGATAATGGGCCACGGCGGCAGCGACGCCACCCATGTGGAGGGTGACGTGCGCCTTGCTGAGCCGGCGGTCCTCGGATGCGTGCTGCACAGCCTCCGCGACGTCGGGCGTCTCGCAGAACGCCTGGATCGAGATGCGCGGCAGCGGGCGAGCCCGGTCGCTCGGCGGAGCCTGCTCGCCGCCCGCTCCGGGGAGGTCGGGCAGCCGCGGCTCGCTTGCGTCCGGTTGGCTTGATCTCATGGACTTGTGCATCGGTCGGCCTATCACTTCGCGATTTTGACTTTCTCGTCGTCCGATTTCTTCGCGCCGGTCGACTCGCCTCTCACGTACTTGTCCCACGTCGCGTCACGCCGTTCGGACGGGCGGTCGCTTTCGGTGCGGGGCCCGAGCAGATCGGCCGGGTTCGCCACCATCACCGCGAGGTTGTGCTGGTTGGCGCAGCCGAAGTTCGGGTAATTGCCGTTGTCGGGCTGGTTGGCGAGGTTCGTCGGCCAGTAGCCGCAGGTCGGCGCCTCGGCGACGTAACGGAGATAGGAGAGGCGGATCGGCGCGTTGTAGCCGTTGCCGGCGTGATAGGCCTCGACCGCGATGGACGACTCGGGGAAGCCGTTGTCGCTCAGGATCTGGCGGATCTCGCCGACCGCATGCATGGCCGCGACCTCGTTATGGCCGCCGCCCGGGGCCTGGATGACGATGCGGCTGTTGCCGGCATCGGAGAGGCGGGCGCGGTCGGCCATCTCGAGAACCTCGGCGCGCTGGCGCGGACCGAGGCCGCGGGCCCCGGAGGATACGGAGATCGCGAGCGTCTGCGGCTCCTGCGAGACGGTGATGGGATGGCGCTGGGCCGGATCCACCATCGACCAGCCGGCCACTTGCGGGCGCGTGAACTCGTCGTGCTCGCAGCCGGCGAGCGCAGTCGCCGCGACGGCCAGAAGCGCGGTCGCGAGGGGGCGAATGCGCAAGACCATGCGCGGTGCGGCGGGGGAAGCCGATGGGTACGTCATGATCGCGTCTCCAGCCTTGTGCATCATTCGACGATGAAACCGTAGTCACCCTTGAGGTCGCCGATGGGGGCGGCGCTCTCGGTGCCATAGATGCGGTTCAGGTGACCCATGAAGTTCGCCTTGCGGTCGGAGGCCTCGGCCAGGCCGTCGAGCGGCTTTGCGAGATCCTTCTGCGAGACGGGCTTCACGAGATAGGGCGTCACGATCACGACGAGCTCGGTCTCGCGCTTGATGAAGTCGCGGCTGCGGAACAGCGTGCCGAGCATCGGCAGATCCTTGAGGCCGGGGAAGCCGTCGATGTTCTGGCGCACGTCGTCCGAGATGAGGCCGGCAAGCGCGATGGAGCCGCCCGAGGGAAGCTCGACCGTGGAGTTCGCCTGGCGCTTCTTGAGCGCGGGGATCGAGGTCGAGTCGATGACGATGGCGCCGGCGTTGGACAGCTCGCTCACCTCGCTCTCGATCTTGAGGCTGATGCGGCCCTCGGAGAGCACGGTCGGGGTGAAGGCGACGCCGACGCCGAACTCTTTGAAGGTGATCGAGGTCTGACCCATGCTGTCCTTGACCGGGATCGGATACTCGCCGCCGGCCAGGAACTTGGCGGGCTCGCCCGAGATTGCGGTCAGGTTGGGCTCGGCGAGCGTGCGCACCAGGCCGTCGCGCTCGAGGGCACGCATCGCCTTGCGCAGGCGCACGTCGCCCGAGGCCCAGCCCGAAGTGGTGCCCGAGTTGCCGAAGGTCTCGGAGGGGCCGTCGTTATAGAAGCAGGTCGTGCCGGCGCAGCCGTTGGACGGATCCACGGCCGAGCTGATGCCGGGCACGGGCAGTCCGCCGAGGCCGGCCGCGGTGGTGAGCGGCAGCGCGTTGGCAGTGAGAAGGCTCCAGGCGAAGTTGCCCGAGTTGATCTGAGCGGCGAGGTTGATGCCGAACTGCTTCAGAAGCTCGCGCTGCACCTCGGCCACGACGACCTTGAGCATCACCTGCTCCTCGCCCTCGACGCCGAGCAGGTTCACGACCTTGTTCTTCTCGCGCGTGTCGCTCTCGGGCGTGGAGACGATGAAGCGGGAGGCGATGTCGCTCGCCCGGTTCGAGTCGACCGGCGTGCGCACGGTGCCGGTCAGGATCACCGTCTCGTTCAGGATCTCGGATTTGACATTCGAGCCGGGCAGCAGGCGCGTCAGCAGCGCGTCGAGCACGGCGGTGTCCTGCTCCACGCTGATCTCGAGCGTCAGCACCTGCTCGCCGCTGGCATCGAAGAAGAACGCGTTCGATTGGCCGATCTTCTTGCCGATGAGATGCACGCGGTTGGCGGACTGCACGACGGCGTCCACGATCTCGGGCGCGGAGACCATCACGTCGCGCAGATCGACGGGAAGCTCGACCAGCAACGACTTGTTCTTGCCGATGCGGACGGCGCGCGCCTGGGGCAGCGCATCCGCCGACGAGATCCGGATGAGCGAGTTGTGGGCGCTGCCGTCGGGGGCGCCAGTCAGCACCTCGCCTCCGGCGCGGGCCGGGTGGGCGTGGCCGGCAAAGGCCGTTGCGAGGAGAAGCGTGGCGGCCCACGTCAGGACGTGGCGGACGGACATATCGACAGGGATGCGCATGAATTCTTGCCTTTTGACGGACTAAACTCGAGAAATACTCAGTTTACGCCGTAAGCCCGCGAGGCCGTTCCGTAACGCATCACTCGGACGGCCGTGCTTTCTCTGGAAGATGACGGATCGATGCCCGCGGTCGGGCCGGCCTCAACATCGAGGTCGGCGATCGAGCGCAGGGTCAGGCTGATGTCACCCATGGAGTTGGCGAGCGCCAGCAACTCTGCCTGGCGCGCGGTCAACTCGAGGGTGGCGGTATTGGCGACGCTGTCGGCGGTCTTCTTGCCTTCGCGGTTCTCGATCTGCTGACCGATCGCGAGGACGCGCACGTTGCCGAACAGGAGATCGCTGGTGTACTCGTCGCTGCCCGAGCGGGCGCGCATGCGGCGGATGAGGATGACGTCGACGCGATCGTTCGGCAGGATCAAGTTGCCGACGGCCGTTTCCTCCTTGATGCGGGTCGAGATGGCGCGCATGCCGGCCGGCAGAATGGCGGCGAGCACGCCGCCCTGTCCGGCCTTGACGAGCTTCTGCTGTGTGATCGGCTCGCCCGCCATGATCGGCGCGCGCGCGATGGAGCCCGAGAACTGGGTCATCGCATCGGGCTGGCTCGAGCGGGTGATGAAGCCCGGCGTCACCGTCTCGTCCGGCCAGGACTGCCAGCGGAAGAGGCTGTCGTTCGTCACCTGGCCGAGGCCGATGTCGGTGCGGGCGACGAGGACGTCGCTCGACTTCACCTTCACTTCGACGGTCTTCTCGACGGGCGGCTTGTTGACCATGCCGCGCACCAGCACGAACGCCAGGATGCCGGCAGTCGCGGCAATGGCAAGTCCAATGAGCTGCGGTTTTTTCATCGTCGACGTCGCCCCATGCGGCAAGAATGCCGGAACCTTTCGCGTGAAGCGGAAGATTGCAGGACAAACGTCAATGTGCCGTTAATGGCCGTGCCGCTTCGGGTCAGCCGCCGAGAGCCGCCAGGAACAGCGGCGTCTCCGGGAACACCGTGAGGGCGGCCGCGGCGATAGCAATGCCGTAGGGGATGCCGTTGATCCGTTGCAGGTGGAGGGCCCATGCGGGCGCTGTCCAGCCGGAGAGCGGCAGGCTGCGGAGCTTGAGGATGGCGAGCGCCAGAAGCCCGCCGAACAGGGTGACGTAGATCAGGAACGGCAGCAGGTGCTCGAAGCCGATCCAGAGACCGGCGGCCGCCAGAAGCTTGGCGTCGCCGCCGCCGAAGCCACCGAAGGCGAAGAGCGCGATGCCGACCGTGAGCACGGCGAGGCCGCAGGCGAAGTGCATCAGCACCGTTTGAAGCGGGAGTCCGACGGCCAGAGCCGCGACGGCGAACAAAGCGATCAGCGCCACCGACACGCGGTTCGGGATCGTCATCGTCAGAAGATCATAGGCTCCGCCGAAGGCGACGAGCGCGGGAAACGTGAGCAGTAAAGGGTACTCGAACACTGTTACACCTCATCCCCCGGGCTGGACTCTCGTTTTCACGATGCCCGCAGGGCCTTCCCGTCAGTTGTTAAATCCGTCGGCAACGGACTGATACTTGGCGACCAGAAGCGGGCCGATCTGATGCAACGTGCCAACGATGGCGATCGAGACAATCCCGGCAATAAGGGCATATTCGATCGCGGTGGCGCCCCGCTCGTCCATCCAGAACGTCTTCGTCCAATGAGCCATCAGATGTTCCGTTCCAGGAGAGGCGAGGCCGAGATCCCGAAGGATAGCGGAGAGAGATTAATGGCGCGTGGAGACGCGAGTATTTTTTTGAGTTCGCGCAAAAGGCGAAACGGGCCGCTTCTTGGAGCGGCCCGTTTGCTAAGTGGAGTGAACTGTCCGCTTAGGATCAGTTGCCGCCGAGGCCGTCACGAACCTCTCCGAAGGTCGTGTTGAGGTTGGTGCCAACCTGGCCGAGCACCGTGATGATGCCGACGCTGATGATGGCGGCGATGAGGCCGTACTCGATGGCGGTGGCGCCGGACTCGTCCTTCAGGAAACGCGAGAAAATGTTCGTCATGACTCTCAAACTCCCAATGTCGACTTCAAATTTCTTGTAGCTCTGGGCGTGGCGCTCAGCCTCTCGCCTCGGAACTGAAGCCAATCTACGCGCCACCTCTTAAAGGCGAGTAAAAACAACCAATGAATATATGAACAAATCTTGCATGAACATGAAATAACTCGATAAAATGCGGATTATTTCGAGTAGATCTAAGTATATTAAAGGAAAATACCTGAGATATCCGCAGTGTGTTCTTAGATTAAATTCCGCTTCCCCCCTCATTCTATGATTAATATATCGTTGCGTGCCGATTTTCGCGTTTTTGTTCTGCGTTTCAGTCGAGGTGAACGGCGGATAGTTCTTATTGCAGCCCTGCATTCGGCCCATCCGACCTCGGATGCTCTCGCGAACTATCGGACGACGGTCTCATGAAATCTGGCGGTGGCCACGCAAGCTGGCCCCCTCACTTCCTTCTCCCATGGGGAGAAGGTGCCCCGGAGGGGCGGATGAGGGGGCTTTGGGTGGTCCGCCGCTTGCGTTCCCGATCCTGCTCAAGACATCCGGTCGATCTCGGCGGCGGCGAGGCGGGCGATGTGGAGGTCGATCTCGGCCAATGGATCGCCCTCGCTTAAGAACCATGCCGCAGACAGGCCGGCCCAGGCGAGGATCCAGGACAGCAGCCGCAGGCGGTCAAGCTTCGCGGCTTCCGCGACAACGTCGAGACGCCGGGCAAAGCGCCCGGGTTCGGTCGCGACCGGGCGCGTCGGGTCGGCGAGATCCGGGTTGGTGAAGATGTTGGCGAAATCGAAGCCGCGCTCGCCGACGCACGGGTTGGGATCGACCGCCAGCCAGCCGCGTGCGCCGAAGTCCAGCACATTGCCGTGGTGCAGATCGCCATGCAGGACGACGATCTCGCGCGGGTCGCGGAGCAAGGCTGCGGCCGTTTCGGCGCACCTGGAAAGAAGGCCGCCGTGGATTTGCGCGGCGGGTGCCAGCTCGCGAAACCGTTGCGCAAGAGGTGTCAGGGCGGGCTGCGCTTTGGTGCGTGGCGCATGAAGACCGGCCGCCGTGCGGCAGAGGATGCGGCAGGCCTCCTCATCCTCACCCGTCCGGGCCATGTCGCCGAGGGAGGCCGGGCCGGTGGCGCGCTCGAGAAGAAGAGCGTGTCCCTCGCGCGCCAGCACGCGGGCCGCGCCGTCGCCGTCCCACCACTCCATGACCGTGGCAGCGAGAGGGGCGTCCGCCTCGGCGGACAGCTTGAGCATTGCCGGCGTGTCCCGCTGCAGTACTGGGAGCAGCCGGGCCGTACGGGTGACGATGGGAGCGCCGTCCGGAACGAGCCCCCATCGCGCGAGAAAGGGCTCGAGCATCTCGGCGGCGGGTGGCGCTCCTTCAGCGGGGGCGATCAAAAGGCGCTAGTCGTGCTTGCCGTGGCAATGCTTGTACTTCTTGCCTGAGCCGCACGGGCAGGGCGCATTGCGCGAGACCTTCCCCCAGGTGGCGGGCTCGCTCGGATCGATGGTGTCCGAGGCCCGGCGTGTTTGCAGCGGTGCGCGCCGCTCCGGCTCGCGCGGGCCGCGGCCGCGAGCTGCGATCGCCGCGTCCGCCATCGCCAGCTCCTGCGACAGCTCGTCGAGGCCTGTCGTGGGGTCGATGTGATGGGCATGCATCTCGGGCAGCGGGGCTTCCTCGAACTCGGCCATCTCCTCGCCCGGAGGGGCAAGCTCGACGTGCATGAGCTGGCCGGTCGTCGCCTCGCGCAAGCGCGACAGCAGGCTCTCGAACAGGATGAACGCCTCGCTCTTGTACTCGTTGAGCGGGTCGCGCTGGCCGTAGGCGCGGAAGCCGATGACCTGGCGCAGGTGCTCGAGCGTCACGAGATGCTCGCGCCAGAGATGATCCAGCGTCTGCAGCAGCACCATCTTCTCGATCTGGCGATAGGTGTCGGGGCCGATGGTGGCGGCCTTCGCGGCGGCCTTCTCGTCCACGGCGGCGATGATGCGCTCCGTGATCTCCTGCTCGGCGATGCCTTCCTCGCTGCCCCAGGTCTCGAGCGGCAGGTCGATGCCGAAGATCGCCTCGATCGCCTGGCGCAGCTCCGGCAGGTTCCACTGCTCGGCATAGGCCCGCTCGGGAATGTTGCGGCTCACGAGGTCGTTCACGACCTGGTGGCGCAGCTCGCGCACCGTGTCCGCAACGTCCTCCTCGTCCATGATGTCCTTGCGCTGGTCGAAGATGACCTTGCGCTGGTCGTTCATGACGTCGTCGTACTTCAGGATCTGCTTGCGGATGTCGAAGTTGCGCGCCTCGACCTTCTTCTGAGCCATCTCGAGGCTCTTGTTCATCCACGGATGCGTGATCGCCTCGCCTTCCTGCAGACCGAGCGTCTTCAGCACGCTCTCCATGCGGTCGGAGCCGAAGATGCGCATCAGATCGTCGTCGAGCGCGAGGTAGAACTTCGAGCGGCCCGGGTCGCCCTGGCGGCCGGAGCGGCCGCGGAGCTGGTTGTCGATGCGCCGGCTTTCGTGGCGCTCGGTGCCGATGACGTAGAGGCCGCCCGTCTCGAGCGCGATCTTCTTCTGCTCGCCGATGAGCGTCTGGATCTCGGCCCGCTTCCTGGCGATTGCGGCCTCGTCCGGCGGGTTCCCGGCGGCGGTCTCCTCGGCGATCCAGTCGCGAAGCTGATACTCGGCGTTGCCGCCGAGCTGAATATCGGTGCCGCGGCCGGCCATGTTGGTCGCGATCGTGACGGCGCCCGGCTTGCCGGCCTGGGCGATGATGCTCGCTTCCTGCTCGTGGTAGCGGGCGTTCAGGACCTGATGGGGAACGGGGGCAGCATCGCCCTTCGCGTTGCGGGCGAGCTCGACCAGATAGCTGCCGATGTCCGTGAGGTAGGACTTGAGCTCGCCTTCGGCGCTGGTCTTGCCTTCCTTGGCGTCCTTGAGCCGCTCGGCCTGGGCGATGAACGACTTGCCGAGCTTCTCCACCTCGGCCCTGTTGCTCAGGATCTCGCCGAGCTGCTCGGACTTCTCGATGGAGGTGGTGCCGACGATGATCGGCTGGCCGCGCCGGTAGCAGTCGGCGATGGTGGCGACGATGGCCGCCACCTTCTCGGTCTGCGTGCGGTAGATCTCGTCATCCTCGTCGATGCGGGAGATCCTGAGGTTGGTCGGGATCTCGACGACCTCGAGGCCGTAGATGTCCATGAACTCGCTGGCTTCCGTCATGGCGGTGCCGGTCATGCCGGCGAGCTTCTTGTAGAGGCGGAAGTAGTTCTGGAAGGTGATCGAGGCGAGGGTCTGGTTCTCGGGCTGGATCTCGACGTGCTCCTTGGCCTCGAGCGCCTGGTGGAGACCTTCCGAATAGCGCCGGCCCGGCATCATGCGGCCGGTGAACTCGTCGATGATCACGACCTCGCCGGCCTTGACGATGTAGTCCTTGTCGCGCTGGAAGAGCTTGTGCGCCTTGAGCGCCTGGTTAACGTGATGGACGAGCGAGACGTTCTCGATGTCGTAGAGCGAGCCTTTGAGCAGGCCCCCTTCCGTCAGCATCTCCTCCATGCGCTCGTTGCCGAGGTCGTTGAGGGCGACCTGGCGCTGCTTCTCGTCCAGCTCGAGGAGGCCCTCCGTCTTGAGCACCTCCTTCAGTTCCTCCTTCGAGAGCGTCTTGGCGAGGCCGGACTCGATGCGGGCGTGCTCCGCCACGAGGTCTTTCACGAAGCGGTCGACGGCATTGTAAAGGTCCGCGCGATCCTCGAGGGGGCCGGAGATGATGAGCGGCGTGCGCGCCTCGTCGATCAGGATCGAGTCCACCTCGTCCACGATCGCGTAGGCGTGGCCGCGCTGGGCCATCTCGTCCGTGCGCAACTTCATGTTGTCGCGCAGGTAGTCGAAGCCCAGCTCGTTGTTGGTCGCATACGTGATGTCGGCGGCGTAGGCGGCCTTGCGCTGGTCGTCGTCCAGGCCGTGGACGATGGTGTCCACCGACATGCCGAGAAAGTTGTAGACTTGGCCCATCCATTCGGCGTCGCGCTTGGCGAGGTAGTCGTTGACGGTGACGACATGGACGCCTTTGCCGGCGAGGGCGTTCAGGTAGACGGCGAGGGTCGCGACGAGCGTCTTGCCTTCGCCCGTCTTCATCTCCGCGATGTTGCCCTCGTGGA
>DAITBB010000064.1:0-17246 GCA_036823975.1 Hyphomicrobium sp. | reverse complement strand
AGGTCGTCGACGTGCAGGCGCTGGCGGGCGATTCCACCGACAACGTACCGGGCGTGCCCGGGATCGGCGTCAAGACGGCGGCGGAGCTGATCACGAACTACGGCGATCTCGACTCGCTGCTGGCGGCGGCCGGATCGATCAAGCAGCCGAAGCGGCGCGAGAAGCTGATCGAATTCGCCGAGCAGGCGCGAATCTCGCGCGCGCTCGTGCGCCTCAAGGAGGACGTGCCCGTCGAAGTCTCCGTCGATCAGCTCGGCGTGCACGATCCGCAGGCGGAGACGCTGCTCGCCTTCCTGCGCAAGATGGAGTTCACGACGCTCACGAAGCGGATCTCGGAGAAGCTCGGCGTCGAGAGCGCGGAGCCGACAGGCGCCCGCGGAGCTGGCGGCCGCCGGACGCAGGCAGCGGCGCCATCCGAAGCAAGGGCGGCCGCTCCGCAGGGCGAAGCCGACGCATCGCCCGCGGACGCGGGGGGGCCCGGATCGCCGGCTGCGGGCGCAGCGATCCTCGCGGCCCGGATCGGCACGATGCCGTTCGACCGCTCCGCGTACGAGACGGTCGTCACGCTCGACGGCGTGCGGGATTGGATCGACGCGGCGCGCGCCGCCGGCCGCTGCGCCTTCGACATCGAGACGACGGCGCTCGACTGCATGACGTGCGATCTCGTCGGCTTCTCGCTGGCGATCGCACCCGGAAAGGCCTGCTACGTGCCCCTGGCGCACCGGCCGGCCGAAGGCGGATTCGACTTCGGTGACGGCGCGGGCCCGCTGCAGGCGCCTCTGGCGGAGACGCTCGCGCTCATCAAGCCGCTGCTCGAGGATCCGGCGCTCCTCAAGATCGGCCACAACATCAAGTTCGATGCGCTCGTCCTGGCCCGCTACGGCATTCGCCTCGCGCCGCTCGACGACACGATGCTGATCTCCTACGTGCTCGATTGCGGCCGCGGCGGGCACGGCATGGACGATCTCTCCATCCGTCATCTTGGCCACACGCCGATCGCCTTCACCAGCGTGCTGGACCTGGCGCCCGGCAAGAAGGGCGAGAAGTCGTTCGCGCAAGTACCAATCGAAAAGGCCGCGGAATACGCCGCGGAGGATGCGGACGTGACGCTGAGGCTCTGGCACGTGCTGAAACCGCGGCTCGCGGCGGAGCGTCTCGCCACCGTCTACGAGACGCTCGAGCGGCGGCTCGTTCCCGTCATCGCGGAGATGGAGCGGACGGGGATCCATGTCGACCGCGCCGTGCTCGCGCGTCTCTCCTCCAATTTCGCCCAAACGCTGACGCGGCTCGAGGAGGAGATCAACGGGCTCGTCGGGCACAAGTTCAACCTCGGCTCGCCGAAGCAGCTCGGCGAGCTTCTGTTCGACCGGCTGCAACTGCCGGGCGGAAAGCGCACCAAGAGCGGGCAATGGGAGACGCGCGCGGGGCTCTTGGACGATCTCGCCGCCAACGAGGACGTGCCGGAGGCCGCGCGCGGGCTCATCAACAAGATGCTCGAATGGCGCCAGCTCTCGAAGCTCGTCTCGACCTACACGGATGCGCTGCCGGGCTACATCAATGCCGAAACCGGACGCATCCACACGAGCTACGCGCTCGCCGCGACGACGACGGGGCGGCTCGCCTCGTACGATCCCAACCTGCAGAATATTCCGATCCGCACGAAGGAGGGCCGCGCGATCCGCACCGCGTTCATCGCGGGGCCGGGGAACACGCTCGTCTCGGCGGACTATTCCCAGATCGAGCTGCGCGTGCTGGCCCATATCGCCGACATTCCGCAGCTCAAGCGCGCCTTCGCGGACGGGCTCGACATCCACGCGATGACGGCATCGGAAATGTTCGGCGTGCCCGTGAAGGACATGCCGGCCGACGTCCGCCGGCGCGCGAAGGCGATCAACTTCGGCATCATCTACGGCATCTCGGCGTTCGGGCTCGCCAACCAGCTCGGCATTCCGCGCGACGAGGCGGGCGCCTACATCCAGACCTATTTCCAGCGCTTCCCGGGTATCCGCGATTACATGGACGATACGAAGAAGCGAGCGCACGAGCGCGGCTATGTGGAGACGATCTTCGGACGGCGCATCCACTATCCCGAGATCAACACGCGCAATCCGGGCGTGCGCGGCAACCTCGAGCGCGCGGCGATCAACGCGCCCATCCAAGGGAGCGCGGCCGACATCATCCGGCGCGCCATGATCCGCATGCCGGACGCGCTTGCGGCAGCCGGGCTCGCCTCGGCGCGCATGCTGCTGCAGGTGCATGACGAGCTCGTATTCGAGGTGGCGGAGCACGAGGCGGAGGCGCTGATCGCAACCGCCAAACGCGTGATGGAAGGGGCGGCACTTCCGGCCGTCGCACTCGCCGTGCCGATCCACGTGGACGCCAAGGCGGCCGCGAACTGGGAAGCGGCGCATTAGGTTTCGGGCGGGCGTTTCGCTTGAGATCTCTGATGGGGCGTCATTACCGGCGCCCCCACTTCCTTCTCCCTTGGGGAGAAGGTGCCGCGTCGAGCCGGAGGCTCGCAATCGAAAGATGGGGCGGATGAGGGGTCTTTGGGTGCGCACAATGTGAGCGGTGGAGCGCAAGCGTCGTCGCGTCCGTCGCAGGCGCGCTCAGGCGGTCGTGGCGGGCGGTCCTTCCAGGATCCGCGTCAGGCGATCCTTGATGGCTTGCTGGCGCGTCTCGTTCTCGATCTTCTTCGTCGTCAGGTCCGTCACATAGAACACGTCGACCGCTTTCTCGCCGAAGGTCGTGATGTGGGCGGAGGCGATGTCGAGCGAGAGATCCGAAAGCGCATTCGTCAGCTCGTAGAGAAGACCCGTACGATCGCGGCCCGCGACCTCGATCACCGTGAAGGCATCCGAGAGCGCGTTGTTGAGGTAGACCTCCGGCACTACAGTGAAGGCCTCCGCGCGCGACGCCAACGGACGGCGCTTCTCCAGCAGCGCCGTGACCCAGGTCTCGCCGCGCAGGAGGCGCTCGATGGTCTCCTCGATGCGCTTGGCGCGGCGCAGCTCGTCCTCGTCCTCGGCGAACTCTCGCGCGAGAAGGAAGGTGTCGAGTGCGAAGCCGTCGCGCGTCGTGGTGATGTGAGCGCCCGCGATGTTGGCGCTGTTCGCCGCGCAGGCGCCCGCGAACATTGCGAGCAGACGGGGATGGTTCGGCGCGAACACCGTCAGCTCGGTCACGGCCGTGAACGCGTCCGTGGCGTGATGGGCGGCGAAGCTCTGGCCTTCGGATTCGGCTTTGCGCAGCAAGCGCGCATGCTCGATCTGCCGCTTCGGCTCGGTGCGCAGCCAATACTCAGGATAATGCCGGCTGATGAACCGGTCGACGTCGGCGGCCGTCCAATCGGACAATGCCGCGCGCAGCTCGGCCTGCGATTCGGCGACCATCATGTCGCGCGGCACATACGTATGCCCGCCGGACAATAGCGGCTCCGTCTCGTGATAGAGCGTGCGCAGGAGCTGGCCTTTCCAGCCGTTCCAGACGCCGGGGCCGACGGCGCGAATGTCGGCGACCGTCAGCAGAAGGAGAAGCTTGAGGCGCTCGGGGCTCTGCACGATGTCGGCGAAATCCCGCAGCGTCTTGGGATCGCTGATGTCGCGGCTCTGGGCGACGTTGCTCATGGTCAGATGATGCTCGATGAGCCAGGCGACGGTATCGGTCTCGCCCGCCGAGAGGCCGAAGCGCGGGCAGAGCTTGCGCGCGATCTCGGCGCCGACGAGCGAGTGATCCTCGATCCGGCCTTTGCCGATGTCGTGCAGGAAGGCCGCGACGTAGAGCACGCGGCGATTGTGAATGGTCTTGATGAGCTTGGTCGAGAGCGGCACCTCGTTGGCCGCGCCGCCGCGCTCGATGTCGGTCAGCATGCCGACGGTGCGGAGCAGGTGCTCGTCCACCGTGTAGTGGTGGTACATGTTGAACTGCATCATCGCCACGACATGGCCGAACTCGGGGATGAAGCGGCCGAGCACGCCGGCCTCGTTCATGCGCCTGAGCGTCGCCTCGGGGTTGATGTGGCCGGTCAAGAGCTGCAGGAAGATGCGGTTCGCCTCCGGATCCTCGCGCAGCGCGTCGTCGATGAGACGGCCGGAATGGCGAAGCTGGCGAATGGCGTTCGGATGCAGGAACGTGTTCGTGTTCTCGGCCTGCGCGAAGAAGCGGATGAGGTTCGTGGGATCGCGCTCGAACACGCCTGGATCGGCGATGTTCATGCGGCCGTTGTCGATGCGGAAGTCGGTCCTCTCGCGGATCTGGCGGCGCGTCATCCACGACAGCGGATTGAAGATGCCGTCGAAGACGGGCGAGCTCTTGAGCTGCTGGATCTCGAGCGCCGTGCACAGGATCGTCGTCAGGTCGCCGACGTCCTTGGCGACGAGGAAATAGTGCTTCATGAAGCGCTCGACGGCGCGCAATCCGCCCTTGTCCCTGTAGCCGAGGCGCTCGGCGAGCACGGGCTGGATCTCGAAGCTCAGAAGCTCCTCGGCGCGGCCGGTATAGAAGTGCAGGTAGCAGCGCACGGTCCACAGGAAATCCTCGCACCGGCGGAAGGTGGCCACCTCCTCCTTCGTGAAGATGCCGCGGTCGATGGTCTCCGGGCCGACCTCCTGGTCGAGCAGATATTTCGACAGCCAGTGGAGGGTGTGAAGGTCGCGCAAGCCGCCTTTGCCGTCCTTGATGTTCGGCTCGACCTTGTAGCGGCTCTCGCCGGCGCGGCGGTGGCGCTCGCTGCGCTCGGCCATCTTCGCGTCGACGAACGCGCGCTCGGAGCCGCGGATCACCTCGTTTCGAAAGCGCTCCTCGAGCTCCCCATAAAGCCGCGCGTCGCCGTGAATGAGCCACATGTCGAGCAGCGAGGTGCGGATCGTCGTGTCGGCGTTGGCGAGCTTGATGCACTGGTCGACGGTGCGCGTGGCGTGGCCCACCTTGAAGCCCAGATCCCACAGCATGTAGAGCATGTACTCGGCCACGCTCTCGCCCCAGGGCGTCTGCTTGTAAGGCAGGAGAAACAGAAGGTCGATGTCGGAGCCGGGGGCGAGCAGCTCGCGGCCGTAGCCGCCCGTCGCCACGATTGCCATGCGCTCGGCATCGGAGGGGTTGGTCGCGCGGTAGACGTGGGCGACGGTGTAGTCGTACAGCAGCCGCACCAACTCGTCCTGGAACCGCGCGAGCCCCATGGCACAGCGCCGGCCGTTGCCGTCGGCCTCGAGCTGGAGACGGGCCGTCCCGCGCGCCGCCTTGACGAGGAGCTTCAGCCGCTCGAGCACGAGCGGCCGTGCCGACGCCGCCTCGCCGCTCGTGTTGAAGAGCGCGGTCAGCGTGTGGCGCATCTCGATCGGATCGAAGTACGGCGCGGAGGGGAACGGGGCAGCGGTGTCCATCGGGCCATCTTACGGCATGGGGAGGGGCGGCGCGAAGGCCCTCATTGGGGCGGTTTCGTCGTCCGCAGTCTCTTCAAGGCGTACAGCGTCTCGAGCGCGGCCTTGGGCGACAGCTCGTCCGGGTTCACGGCATCGAGCGCGAGATCGACGGGGCTCGGCGCCTGTGGCGCCGGCTCCCGTGCCGCGTCCGTCGCGGCGAACAGCGGCAGCTCCTCCAGCGCACCGCTGCCCTGCCCGCGCCGGCGGTCCGTCTTCTCGAGCAGCGTGAGCACGGCGCGGGCCCGCGCCACGACGGGTGCGGGCAGGCCCGCCAGCTTGGCGACCTGGATGCCGTAGGAGCGGTCCGCCGCCCCCGCCTTCACGCGGTGCAGGAAGATGATCTCGTCCTGCCATTCCTTGACGTCGATCGTCACGTTCGCCACCGATTTCAGGCGCCCGGCGAGCGCGGTCAGCTCGTGATAGTGGGTCGCGAACAGTACGCGCGCGCGCGTCGTCTCGTGCAGGAACTCCACGGTCGCCCAGGCGATCGACAGGCCGTCGAAGGTGGCCGTGCCGCGCCCGATCTCGTCCAGGATGACGAGCGAGCGGGCCGTGGCCTGATTCAGGATCGCCGCCGTCTCCACCATCTCGACCATGAACGTCGAGCGGCCGCGGGCGAGATCGTCGGCGGCGCCGACGCGGCTGAAGAGGCGGTCGACCACGCCGATATGGGCCTCGGCCGCCGGGACGAACGATCCCATCTGGGCGAGAATGGCGATCAGCGCGTTCTGGCGCAGGAAGGTCGATTTGCCGGCCATGTTCGGGCCGGTGACGAGCCAGATGCGGGCGTTCGGCATCTCGTCGAAGCCGGGCGGGCGGTCCGGGCCGGCGGTGCCGAGCGTGCAGTCGTTGGCGACGAACGGGGCTCCATGCGTGCGCCGCAGCGCCTGCTCGACGACCGGATGGCGGCCGCCGCGGATCTCGAAGGCCGCGCTGTCGTCCACCACAGGGCGCACATAGCGCTCATGATGGGCGAGGTGGGCGAGGGCGGCCGTGTGGTCCAGCTCGGCGAGCGCGGCGGCCATGTCGGCCAGCGTGCGCTCCTCGCGGGCGACGGCGGCAGCCAGCTCGCCGAAGATCTCCTGCTCGAGCGCGAGCGCACGGTCGGCGGCAGACGCGATGCGCCCTTCGATGTCCACCAGCTCGTCGGTCGTGAAGCGCATGGCGTTGGCCATGGTCTGGCGGTGACGGAACGTGGCGTTCAGCGGCGCCTCCGTGAGCGGCTTGGCGTTCGCCTGCGTCACCTCGATGAAGTAGCCGAGGATGTTGTTGTGGCGGACCTTGAGCGTCTTGACGCCCGACATCTCGACATAGCGCGTCTCGAGCTCGGCCATCACGCGGCGGCTGTCGTCGCGCAGGGCCTGGGCCTCGTCCAGGCTGGCGCGGAAGCCGCGGCGGACGAAGCCGCCATCGCGTTTCAGGTGCGGCGGCTCGTCGACGAGGGCGGCCGTCAAAAGCGTCAGAAGCTCGGCGCCATGGCCGTCGATGCGCGCGCCGAGACGGGCGATCTCGGCCGGAACGCCCATCGGTTGGCCGGCTTCGCGCAAGAGTGCGGCAGCCGACTGCGCGGCGGACAGGCCTGCGGCGATGGCGGCGAGATCGCGCGGTCCGCCGCGTCCGAACGCGAGCCGCGAGACGGCGCGGGCGAGATCCGGAGCGCCGCGCAAGGCCGTCCGCAACGCCTCGCGCAAGGCTTCTTCCTCGACGAGGAAGGACACCGCATCGAGACGCGCCTCGATGGCGCGGGCGTCGGACAGGGGTGCGGCGAGGCGCGCCGCCAGCTCGCGGGCGCCCGCCCCCGTCACTGTGCAGTCGATGGCGTCGAGCAGGCTTCCCGTCTTCTCGCCCGAGGTCGCGCGGACCACCTCGAGGCTGGCGCGGCTCGCCGCGTCGATGATCAGGGTGGCGGCCGGGCCGGTCCGGCGCGGCGGGCGGATGACGGGCTTCTTGCCGATCTGCGTCAGATCCACATAGCGCAGCAGCGCGCCGATGGCCGCGAGCTCGGGCCGCGTCAGGGCGCCGAAGGCGCCGAGGTCCGCCACGCCGAGGCGGGCCTTGAGGTCGCGCTCGCCGGCCAGGCTGTCGTAGGAGGCGAGGGGCACGGGCGTCGCCGCCGCGCCGGCGCGGCCGATCCAGGCCTTGAGGTCCGGCTCGGCCAGAAGCGCATCCGGCACAATCACCTCGCCCGGCGCAAGCCGCACCAGCTCGCCCGGGAGATCGACGCCGCGCACCTCCCCCACCTCGAACTCGCCGGTCGAGATGTCGAGGGAGGCGAGCGCGAGGGTCACGCTGGCGTCCAGGCTCGACGCCTCGGTCGCGCCCGGCGCGCGGAACAGGGCCGTCAGATAGTTGCGCGCCCGCGCATCGAGAAGCGTCTCCTCGGTCAGCGTACCGGGGGTGACGAGACGGACGACGTCGCGGCGCACGACGGCTTTGGCGCCGCGTTTGCGCGCTTCCGCCGGATCCTCGAGCTGCTCGCAGACGGCCACGCGGAAGCCCTGGCGGATGAGCCGCTGCAGGTACTCGTCGGCGCGGTGGATCGGCACGCCGCACATGGGGATGTCCTGGCCGAGGTGCTTGCCGCGCTTGGTCAGCACGATGCCCAGCGCCTGCGAGACGACGACGGCATCCTCGAAGAACAATTCGTAGAAGTCGCCCATCCGGTACCAGAGGATGGAATCCGGGTTGGCGGTCTTGATCTCGAGGTATTGCGCCATCGAGGGCGTGGCATCCGCGATCCCTGCTGCGGACGCTGGCGCAGCGGGGGCGGGAGCGGCCGGGGCCGATTCGCCGCGCGACGCCGCCGCCGGGGCGGGCCCGGTTGCATCCTGCCGATGGCGCTTCGAGCCTGCCATGCCGTCCCTCCCGTTCCGGGCAACGGATAGCCGGTTGACGGCAGGATTGGAAACCCCGCGGACGCGAGACCGGGGAAAACGCGCGAAGAAAGGGCAGCGGGGCCTGGCCCTCACCGCCGCAAAGGAGAACGCGCCGGCGCACAGGCTTCCAAAGCCGGCGGTTTCCGGCCCGCTTCGGGTCAGACCTCGACGGAGATCCGGCTTTTCAGCTCGTTGGGCGCGCCGAAGTGCTCGAAGTAGCGTGGGTCGATGTTCTCGACCGGCAGGATGACCAGCACGTCGATGGTGCCGAACTGGCGATCGATGACCGCGCCGTCGCCGACGAACGCGCCCAGTCTGAGGTAGCCCTTGATCAGGGGCGGCAGCGCCTTCAGCGCCGCTTTGGCATCGATCCGGTCCGGGGCGATGCGGTTCATCGGCACGTAAAGGTGCTCATGGGCCCGGCATCGCCACTCCGGTGGGGCGAGCGCGTGCGTGTGGAGGAAGCTCAGGGCCATCGCGTGCGCGTCGGGATCCGTGCCCTCGAAGCTCGCGCAGCCGATCATCACGTCGACGCGGTGCTCGCGCACGTAGGTCCAGAGGCCATGCCAGAGAAGCTCCACCGAGCGCTTGGTGCGATAGGGCTGGAGCACGCAGGAGCGGCCGAGCTCCATGAAGCGATAGCGGGGCGAGCGGGCGGCGATGAGCGGGCCGATGTCGTACTCGCTTGCCGTGTAGAAGCCGAGCGAGCGTTGTGCCACCTCCTGGCGCAGCACGCGATAGGTGCCGACCACATGCGGGCGGCGCGTGCGGACCCATCCCTTGGCGGCCGCACCCTGCCCGAAGCTCCGGTCCTCGACGAGCAGGTGGTCGCAGATGGCGTCGTAGGGATCCTGATCCAGGCGGCGCATGCCGGCGATCCCGCTCGGCGTGGCCGACATCTCCTCGTAGAACACCTCGAAGCGCAGACGCTGGGCGCGCTGGATGTCCTTGCGCCCCTGCGCGAGGCGCACCTCGAGGTCGCCGATGCGGCCATAGACCTTGGCGGGCGGGTGGCGGACGAAGGCGAGACCTTTGACGGGTGCCCGATCGCGGAGAGCGCGCAAGGCAAGGAGCCCGCGCGGGGCGGCGATCCGTGGCGCCATGAACGGCGCGCGTCCGGCCACGTCCTTGATCATTCGCCGGATCCTGGCCTGCCGCTCGATCGTCATGCTCTCGTCTGTCCGTCCTCACGCCCGCGTATTGCGAGCGCGCGCATATTAATCACGACTCGGAGACAAATTTACGACGGGCGCCCGTTTACGACGGCACATGGCCGTGTCAGCGCCCCGGTGTCTCGTCGAGCGGGCGGGCCGCGTCGACCGTCATGAGCGGGACGCCGTTGCGGATCGGGAAGGCCAGGTTGGCCTGCGGACTGATCAGCTCGCGCGCCGCCCGGTCGTACGTCAGCGGCCCTTTCGTGACCGGACAAACGAGAAGCTCGAGAAGCTTGGGATCGGGCTCCTCGGGGTCTGGCCCGCGTGGGGAGTCGTTGGTCATCGGTTCCTCGCTCGTGGCGCCCCTTCGGTCTTGCTCAGGTCCTATTGAAGCGTTCCGCCCGAGCCGCCGCGGGCCGCGAGATCGATCTCGGTCAGCGCGATCAGAACCTCCGCGCGCGCCTTGAGATCGTTCGCCTCGAGCAACGCCTGCTTCTCCTCCGGCCCATAGGGCGACATCACGCAGAGCGCGTTGACGAGAAACTCGCTCGGCGCCCGCTCGATCACCGCCCAATCGGTCTCGAGATTGTTCTGGGTCAGATACGCCCGCAAGACCGCGATCAGGCGCTCCCGGTCGATCCGCTCCTCGCCGAAGCCCCGCGTCAGATCGCTTGCGAAGCGCTCATAGCGCACGCTGGCGAGTCGGTACGGCTTTGCCGTCTCGGCCTCGCCTTCGATCTCGAAGCGGGAGATGCCCGTCACCGCGATGGCGAGGTGGCCGTCGTCCAGCTCCTGATAGCTCGTGATGCGGCCGGCTCCGCCGATGCGCCGCAGCTCGCAATCCTTCTCCGGCGGGCTTTCCTCCGCGTTCGAGCCCATGGGCTGGATCATGCCGAGGATGCGCGATCCGCTCATGACGTCGTCCACCATCGCCAGATAGCGCGGCTCGAAGATGTTGAGCGGCAGCGTCGAGCCGGGCAGCAGGATGGCGCCGCGCAGAGGGAAGAGCGGAATGCGGGAGGGGAGATCCGCGGCCCGTCGATACCGTTCGCTGAGCGAAACCACGGCAGACCTCGTAGCCATTAGCGAAACAGGATCGACGAGAGGCGACGGCGCCCGTCGATCGTGTACGCGTCCTTGGGACCCCACGCATCGAAGAGCTTGACAAGCTGCTTGCGCGCGGCCTCGTCGTTCCAGGCCCGATCGCGCGTGACGATCTCCAGGAGATGGCCCAGCGCCTCGTCCTTGCGGCCGCGCGCCGCCAGGGCCACCGCGAGATCGAGGCGCGTCTGATGGTCGGCGGGATCCGCGGCAAGGCGCTGCTCGAGCTCGGCGCGGTTGTCGGACGTGTCGGCATGCTTGGCAAGCTCGAGTGCGGCGCGGGCGCTCTCGACGGGCGCGCTCGACTGCTTATCCGGCGGCACGAGCGCCAACGTCTGCTCGGCGCGGGCGGGATCGCCGCTGATCAGATAGCAGCGGGCGAGGCCGGCGATGGCCTGAACGTTCTGCTGATCCTCCTGAAGCACGGCAGCAAACGCTTCCGCGGCGCCTTGAAGATCGCCCTCGTTGAGGGCGACTTCGGCCGCCTCCAGGACGGTGGCGAGATCGTGCCCCGTCTCCTCGCCCAGAAGGCGATCGATGAAGGCGCGCACCTGGCTTTCGGGCTGCGCGCCGGTGAAGCCGTCGAGCGGCCGGCCGTCGCGGAAGGCGTAGACGGTCGGCAGCGACTGAATGCGGAGCTGGCCGGCGATGGCGGGATGGGCATCGGTGTCGATCTTCACGAGCCGCACCTTGCCGTTATAGCTCTTCACCACCTTCTCGATGATCGGGGTGAGCTGCTTGCACGGGCCGCACCAGGCCGCCCAGAAATCGACGAGCACCAGCGCATCGCGCGAGGCCTCGATCACGTCCTTGCCGAAGCTCGCGGAGGTGCCGTCCGTGACGACTGCGGCCGACGCGGCGCCCTGGAGCCTCAAATCTCCCAAATCCATTCCGTCACTCCTCGAGAGGTCGCAGCCCGCCCGCCGCCGGCCGGCGGCCCACCCTATCGGCGTTCTATATAAGGCGTCGCCCCCGCATCTGCGAGAGCCGAGCCGCATGGCGCGCGACTGAACCTCAAATGGCGCGCCCATGCAATCGCCCGCGGGGATCGGCTCGCGCGCGCCGTCTCTCCTCCATTTCCCATCTTTGCGCGCTTTCCCGCACCCTTCGCGGATGAGGCTTGCAAACGGTCAGCGGTTGCGCCATAAGACCGGGCGCGCCTGCTTCGCAGGGTGCGCTGTTACCCCATTTCCGGACGCGGGCGTAGCTCAGGGGTAGAGCATCACGTTGCCAACGTGAGGGTCGTGAGTTCGAATCTCATCGCCCGCTCCATTCTCTCTCAGACCATCGCTCTCTCTAAGACATCGCTCCTGGATGGAGCCCGGCTCCAGGGTCGGGTCCGACGGCCGTTGCGCGTCTTAGAGCCGTTCCGATTTTAGTGGAATCGCGGAACGGCTCTAAGTTTTTGTTTGATCGTGCTTCTTATCGGACACTTCCTTTGCACGGCTCCGCCATGACTCCCGCGCATGGCTCCGCCATAACCGGTTCCCACTTTTCCGGAAGCACTCTAGATCGACGCGCGTGCAGAGCCTGTGCCGCGACCCCCGCCCGACGGCGATCCGGCGGTTGCGGGCTTGACGCCTCCGGCGGCGGTCGGCGCGGGCTCGATGCGCGCCATCACCTCCTCGCACAACCGGCGCAGCGCATGCCCGATCTCGCCAGGATACTTGGCGAGATAGGACCGATCCGGCGTATGGAAGCGGGCCGCCTCCTGAAGCGCCATCGCGCGCGGCACGACCTGGGCGAAGCAGCGGTTCTCGGGATTGCCTGCGAGCCAGGCGTGATAATCGGCTTCCGTCGGCGAGACCGCGTCCTTCATGTTCACCAGGACGCCAAGGTTCTCCGCGAATCCCATCTCCGGGTTCAGCGCCTTGAAGCGGCGGAACACCTCGAGCCCGCAGACCGACACGTAGTCGGCCTTCGTCGGCGAGATGTGGTAGTCGGCTTCCCGGAGCCAGCTCTCCGTCAGCACCGAGAGGCCCGGCGGGCAATCGATCAGGACGACGTCGAACACACGGCGCGCCTCGGCGAGCAGCGCGCCGATGGCCGCGCGCAGGCGGCCGTGCAGGCTCTCCTTCGAGACCTCGCGCTCGAACAGGGTGAGCTGCATGTCGCTCGGAACGAGGAACACGGTGCGGGCGTCATCGACGTCGGACACGTTGCGGACGACGAAGCGCGGCCAGTCCGCCGGAGAATCCTGCAGCACGCGCGCCACGAGGAAATCGACGAGCGTCAGCCCGCTTTCCTGCAGGCGATGCAGGTTCGGGACCGTCATCAGCATGCTCGAGACGGAGGCCTGGGAGTCGCTGTCGATCACCAGCACGTTCTTGCCGTGATGGACCGACAGCGTCTCGGCCAACGCGAGCACGAGCGTGGACTTGCCGACCCCGCCCTTCGTGTTCATCACGGCGATCGTATTGCGCATGGCCATCCGGGCCCTCCCCGGCCCGCTTCAACGTGCTCCCGCGCTTCCGGATGTGCGTCGAGAATGTGGCAGCCTCGCGAACGAGCCGGCCAAGATCCTCCCGCACCCCGGCCGCGGCCTGGCTCTCTCCTACCGATGGTGGCCGGCGCGCACCCAGCGGGTGCCGCCCTTGCGCACGCGGACGCGCTGGCGTTCATAGGCGATCACGGGCGGATGGTCGACGACATAGCGTTGGGACGGGCGTACGGCCACGGCGCGGTTGCGGATGCCGTAGACGGCCGGCGTCACCATGCGCACGCGGCGGCCGGGACGCACCAAAACCTCGCGCGGCACGACCCGCACCTCGGCCGGCACCGGCACCTTGCAGCGGCGCTCGCCATAGGGGCCCCATGTGGTCTCCCAGCGGTAGCCGGCGGGCCGCACCACGATCTCCTGCATGACCGTGCGCGTCACCGGCGGCGTCATCACGTAATCCACGCGCGGCGGCTGGAGCATCACGCGCTCGGGGCGCACTACGACGGACGGGCGCGTCTCGTAGACCTCGCGGTAACCGCGCTCGACGACCACGGGCCGCTCGACGGTGCGATAGACGTCGGGCAGGCGCACCTTGTCATAGCATTCGGCGCGGCCTTGGCAGGCCTCGGCCGGCGAGACGAGGAGGAAAGCCGCGCAAACCGCGGCAACGGCAACACAATCACGAGACGACATCGATCGGGAACTCATCCGGGACTCCAGGCGGGAACGGACACGAGCTTAGCGCCCCCGCTCCGGACCCGCGCCTTCGACGTTTCACTTTGGTTAAGTGCAACGAATTGACTTGGCTTGGAATTTAGTAACCCCGCAGCCACGGTCCGGTGGCCTTCTCAAAGCGGACGATTTTTTACGCCGTTGGCCTCTGCTACAACCCTCGCGATCCGATGCGATCTCATCCCTTGTGACAAGGAACGCGCGATGACCTCCGCCCTCTCATTCCGAACCTCCCGCCCGTTGGCCATCGTGGCCGTTCTCCTCGCCGCCTTCTCGCTTTCGGGTTGCGGCGTCAACAACATCCCGACCTACGAGCAGAGCGCGAAGGCCGCCTGGGCGGAGGTGCTCAACCAGTACAAGCGGCGCACCGACCTCATTCCGAACCTCGTCGAGAGCGTGAAGGGCTTCGCCGACCAGGAGCGCACGGTGCTGACGGAGGTGACGGAAGCCCGCGCCAAGGCCGTGAGCGTGCAGGTGCCGGCCGACATCCTCACCAACCCCGCCGCGATGAAGCAATTCCAGGACGCCCAGAACACGCTCGGCGGGGCGCTGCGCCAGCTCCTGGCCGTGGTCGAGCGCTATCCCGACATCAAGTCGGGCCAGAACTTCCTGGCGCTTCAGAGCCAGATCGAAGGCACCGAGAACCGCATCTCGATCGCGCGGCGTGACTACATCCAGGCGGTGCGCCAGTACAATACGGAGATCACCACGTTCCCCGGCCGTCTCTGGAAGTCATTCCTCTATCCGTCAGCGGCTGAGATGGCGACGTTCGACATCCCGGCCGAGGAGCAGACGGCGCCCAAGGTCGACTTCGGCACGCGCAAGTGACCCACACGCAGGCCCGGATCGCGACGGCACGGACGGCGGCGGCGCTCCTCGCGCTGCTCGCCACGGTTCTGCTCGCGGCCGCCGCCTCGGCCGCGCCGACCTTCCCGGCGCTCACGGGCCGCATCGTCGACGAGGCGGGCCTGCTCTCGGCGGACGACCGCGCCGCCATCCAGACCGAGCTTGCGAGCCTCGAGGAGAAGTCCACCGACCAGCTCGTCATCGTGACCGTGCCGTCGCTGCAAGGCTACGAGATCGAGGATTACGGCTATCAGCTCGGGCGCCACTGGGGCATCGGCCAGGCCGGCAAGGACAACGGCGTGCTGCTCATCGTGGCGCCGAACGAGCGCAAGGTGCGCATCGAGGTGGGGCGGGGGCTCGAGCCGCTCGTCACCGACCTCATGAGCCGCATCATCATCGAGAACGCGATCCTGCCGGAATTCCGCCGCGGCAACTTCAGCGCCGGCATCCGCGCCGGCGTGCGCGACCTCAAGGATACGCTGCTGGGCGACGCCGAGGCGGTCAAGGAGCGCGCGCGCGGCCTCGACCGCAACGACGGGCCCGACTGGCTCGGCCTTCTCATGATCGCGCTTTGGATCGGCATCGTCCTCTATGTCATCTACGCGCAATCGCGCTACGCGGCGCAGACCCCGCAGACGATCGGACGGGATCCGCGCCGGCGGGCGCGGCGCTCGCGCGACATGGGGCCGATCCTGTTCCCGGGCGGAGCCTCCGATTCCTGGAGCGGGGGATGGTCCGGCGGCGGGGGCGGATGGTCGGGGGGAGGCGGCGGCTTCGGCGGCGGCGGCGGCTCCGGCAGTTGGTAATCGAAACGGCGCTCCGCCTCGAGCGCACAGGACATGACGCCCATGCGACTGACGCTATCTGAAACGGACGAGCACCGCATCGCGGAGGCGATCTCGACCGCCGAGCGCGCCACCTCGGGAGAGATCGTGGCCGTGGTGGCGGCCGAAAGCAGCACCTACCTCTATGCCCCGTTCCTGTGGGCGGCGGTGGCGGCGCTCTTGGTGCCCTGGCCGCTGATCCTGTGGACGTGGTGGCCCTCGGCCTGGATCTATCTGGCGCAGGTCGCCGTCTTCACGATCGTGCTCATGCTTGGCCTGCCGCGTCCGATCCGCTACCGCCTCGTGCCGGCGAGCGTCAAACGGGCCCGCGCCCGCCGGCGCGCGATGGAGCAGTTCATCGCCCAGAACATGCACACCACGGCGGGGCGCACGGGCGTGCTGATCTTCGTTTCCGTCGCAGAGCGGCATGCGGAGATCGTCGCCGACACCGGCATCCACGCGCGCGTCCCGGAGGGAACGTGGGACGCGATCGTGCATCGGCTGACGGAGGCGTTCGCCGCCGGGCGGCCCGTGGACGGGTTCGTGGTCGCCATCGAGGACGTGGGCCAGCACCTCGCCACGCATTTCCCGCCCGGATCGTGCGACGCCAACGAGCTGCCCGACCACCTGATCGTGCTCGACGGGGAGTGAGAGCGAGACGCAAGGGCTCCGTTTTGAGGCCGGCACCCTCTCTCGCGACGAACCGGTCTCCGCTTTGCGGGACTGTCGCTCAATCCATCGTCACCACGATCTTGCCGACGGCCTCGCGCCGATCGATGATACCGATGGCCTCGCGGATCTCGGACAGCGGATAGGTCGCCTGGATGCGCGGCGCGAGCCGGCCTTCCGCCACCCAGTCCAGCACCTCGATCATGTTGGCGCGATGGCCCGCGGGGTTGCGGCGCACGGCCTCGCCCCAGAACACGCCGATGGCCTCGGCCCCCTTCAGCATGAGCAGGTTGAGCGGCAACTTCGGAATCTCGCCGGCCGCGAATCCGACGACGAGGAAACGGCCATCCCAGGCCAGCGCGCGGACCGCCGGCTCCGCATAAGGGCCGCCGACGCAATCGTAGACGACGTCGACGCCGCGGCCGCCGGTCAAGGTCTTGAGCGCCTCCTTGAGATCGGCCGCGTCGTAGTTCACAGTTTCATCGGCGCCGAGCGCGCGGCAGATCTCGCACTTGTCGTCGGAGGATGCGGCGGCGATCACGCGCGCGCCCATCAGCTTCGCGATCTCGATGGCGGCCTGCCCCGCACCGCCCGAGGCGCCGAGGATGGCAACCGTCTCGCCGGGCCTCACGCGGCCGCGATCCTTGAAGCCGTGCATCGCGGTGCCGAACGTCACGCTGACGGCCGAGGCGACCTCATCCGAAACGGCCGGTGGAATCGGGATCAGGCTTTCGGCCGCAACGGCGACCTTCTCGCGGGCGCCGCCGTAGCCCACGGCCGCTGCGACACGATCGCCCACCGCAACGCCCGTAACGCCGGGCCCGAGGCTCTCCACCACGCCCGCGATCTCGCCCGACGGCGAAAACGGCAGTGCCGGTTTCGTCTGGTACTTGCCGCGCGTAATCAGCGTGTCGAAGAAGTTGAGCGCCGCCGCGCGGACGCGCACGATCGCCTCGCCTGGGCCCGCCACAGGATCGGCGATCTCCTCCACGACCACGGCCTCGGGGCCATCCAGGCTCTTGCAAAGAGCCGCCTTCATGTGTGACCTCCCGGCAAACCTGCGGCACGGGCCGCGCGACAACGACGAAATACGGCGACGACGTCGGGTCCGAGGCCGTCGCATGCGAACCTGATCTAGCAGGCTGTTGAATTTCTCGGCTACTGACAGCACTGGGCGAATATGA
>DAITBB010000063.1:0-17335 GCA_036823975.1 Hyphomicrobium sp. | reverse complement strand
TGGCGCTCAAGAAAGGCAGCACGACCGCGACCGAGCTCGAGGCGAAAGCCAAGGACGAGCCGAAGCCGGACGTCTCGAAACAGGAAGCGGATAAGGCAAAGCCGATCACGGCGCCGGAGCTTCCCATCGAGCCGACGCCGCCCGAGCCCGAAAAGAAGGTGGAGGAAGCGCCCCCACCTCCCGAGCCGCCCAAGCCGGAGCCGCCGAAGCCCGATCCCATCGCCGAAAAGCTCGCCGCGATGCCGCCCGATCCACCGCCGGGCCCGACGCCGGACGAGCTGAAGAAGGCCGAGGAGGAGCGCAAGGCGGAGGAGATGCGCCAGGCCGAGGAAAAGAAGAAAGCCGAGGAAGAGCGCCAGAAGGCCGAGGAGGAGAAAAAGAAGAAGGCGGAAGCCGAGAAAAAGAAGGCCGAGGAGAAGAAGAAAGAGGAGGCGCGTAAGAAGAAGCTCGCCGAGAAGAAGCGCAAGGAGCAGGAGAAGAAGAAGAAGCAGCAGCAGGCCGACCGGCTGGCCGCGCTGCTCGACAAGGATCCGACGCGCAAAGGCGCACCCAACTCCGCCGCCGAGCCGCAGAACCCGACCGACTATTCGGGACCGACGGCTGGCGCGAGCGAGGGAGATGCGCCGCAGCTCTCCGTGCGCGAGCAGGATCTTCTGCGCGCGCAGATCAGCCAGCAGCTCCGCGCCTGCTGGAAGCTTCCCGGTGGCGGCGGCGGCATCGAGACCATGGTCGTGACCGTGCGCTGGCGGCTGCGCCCGGACGGCTCGCTCGAGGGCGAGCCGGCGATCGAGGCGCCGCAATCGGGGCCGGTGTTCCAGATCGCGGCCGAAGCGGCGATCCGCGCGGTCAAATCCTGCTCGCCCTTCACGCTGCCGCCGGACCGTTACTGGGCCTGGAAGTCCATCATCTGGGATTTTGATCCGCGCGAAATGCTGTAAGCGTTAGGCCCCAGTTGCCGGGGCGTCGTGCTCATGCCCCAATTTTTGCGTCTGGCGTTCGAGAAGAAGCACGCTCGCACCACGATTTGATCGAAGATGAGGATCATGAGCCACGCCCGCCGCCTCCCTGTCGTCCGGATGTCTCCGCAAATCCTGCGTCGCGCCCGCGCCCTCTTTGCCGCTGCGGCGGCCATCGTCGCGGTGAGCGCGCTTCCGCTCGCGCCGGCATTGGCTCAGGTCGATGATGCCTATCGCGGGCCCCCGCCCTCGGGTGGCTTCGGCGATCAGTTGCGCCAGGGCGGGTTCGATGTGCCGCCGCCGTCGCCCGAGCCTCCGCTCAGCGGCGGAGGCGGGGACGCGAGCCCGCGGGGCGGGGCGGATGGCTTTTCGAGCGACGGCTTGCGCGGCACGCAGCGTCAGGGCACGGTGGCGCCGATCCCGATCGCGATTCCCGTTTTCACCGGCGAGGATCCGAAGCTCGCCTCGGAGGTCGCCCAGGTCGTCATGGCCGACCTCGAGCGATCGGGGCTCTTCCAGCCGCTCGATCCGGCCTCGTTTCTGGAAAACATCCGCGACGTCAACGCGCTCCCCCGCTTCCCGGACTGGCGGCAGATCGGCGCCGAGGCGCTGGCCGTGGGCCGCGTCTCGCGGGCCGGCGATGGACGGCTCACCTCGGAATTTCGCCTCTGGGACGTGACGAGCGGCAAGCAGCTCGCCGGCCAGCGCTTCACGACGGGCGCGCAGAACTGGCGGCGCGTGGGCCATCTCGTCGCCGACCAGATCTACGAGCGTCTGACGGGCGAGAAGGGCTACTTCGATACCCGCGTCGTGTTCGTCGACGAGACCGGGCCCAAGGCCAAGCGCGTGAAGCGCCTCGCCATCATGGACCAGGACGGGGCGAACGTGCGGCTGCTGACGCAGGGCCAGGAGCTGGTGCTGACGCCGCGTTTCAACCCGATCGCGAGCGAGATCGCCTTCATGGCCTACACCAACGATCAGCCGCATGTGTTCCTGATGAACCTCGAAACCGGGCGGCGCGAGGCCGTCGGCGAGTTTCCGGGCATGACGTTCGCGCCCCGATTCTCCCCCGACGGGCAGAGCGTCATCATGAGCCTGCAGCGCGACGGCGATTCCAACATTTTCGTCATGAACCTCCGCACGCGGCAGACGCGCCAGCTCACCAACTCCGGGGCGCTCGACACGAGCCCCTCCTATTCGCCCGACGGCAATCACATCGTCTTCGAATCCGACCGCGACGGCACCCAGCAGCTCTATGTGATGAACGCCGATGGATCGAACGCGCGGCGGCTCAGCATGGGCGAGGGACGCTACTCGACGCCGGTGTGGTCGCCGCGAGGAGACTACATCGCCTTTACCAAGCAGCTCGCGGGCCGGTTCCTGATCGGCGTCCTCCGCCCCGACGGGTCGGGAGAGCGCATTTTGACCGAGGGCTACCACAACGAGGGGCCCACGTGGGCGCCCAACGGACGTGTGCTGATGTTCTTCCGTGAAAGCCAGGGTGAGAGCGGGGGATCGCGAATCTATTCGGTCGATCTCACCGGCTACAACGAGCGAGTCGTGAGTACGCCGTCGTTCGGATCGGATCCGGCGTGGTCTCCGCTCCTGAATTGAGACGCCACTTAACGCCGTTTTAACGCGGGGCCTTTTATTCTGCCTCGGCGTCGCTGTGTAAATGCGTTCAGTTTCTGCGTGCTAAATCAGTATCTTATTATACGCCTGCAGAAGTCGGATATCGTCTCGTGGGGCTGGAATCTCGGAGTGGCATTTTCGCATCAACGAGGGGGGAAAACAGTGACGTCGGACCCTCAGTTCTTGATCAAATCATGCCGCGCCGGTACCCAGATATTCGGCTCGTTGCCGAATAAGCATCAGGAGACAAGACCATGCAGGGTGTGAAGGGGCTGATCATTCTCTCGGCTGCCGTCCTCGCTGTTGCGCTCGGTGCGTGCCGTCGCGAAGAGGCGGCCCCGCTGAAACTCGGTGCCGAGATTCCGACAGCCACGGAAGTGGCTCGCTAACGTCCGAAAATTTTGGGACACAACAGGAGATACTACCATGAAGGGCGCTATCGTTCTTGCCGCCGCTATCGTTGCTGTCGCTCTCGGCGCTTGCCGTCGTGAAGAGGCTGCTCCGCTGAAGCTCGGCGTTGACGCTCCGGCTGCTGTGGCCGACGTTCGCTAACTAGCGAATTCAAAGTCTGGTTTCGGGTTTTCCCGGAGCCAGCTTGGAAATTAGAGCTGTCGTGGCTAACGCCGCGACAGCTCTTTTTCGTTTTGTTGCGTCTGGTGGTTGCGATCGTATCCTTGTCTCGTTTGGCCGTGGGCTTTGCCCTCCGCCGTGGATCCTCATCCGTGCGTGCCGCGCCCGTCCGAGGTGTTGCACGCTGGCCTCATGTCCCTGAGGGGGCCCCGCCCGCTGATTGGCGGGAGGGCATCATTTTTGTCGCTGTCCCCAACCGATTCTGTTGCTGGCACACTCCCGGCTTGCCGGGTTGGGCGTTATCGCTCATTTTCGGCGCCGATCCCGCCCGAGCAGCCGCGCGGGCCGGCCTCGCGCCCGGCCTGGGTGCAGGCCGATCGGGAAAGGCCCGTCAGAGGCCGGTAGGGATAGGGAAACGCTTCGGAAACAGGGCTTCGAGCCTGCGGGCCCATTCACGCGGTCGTCGCCGCGATGGGCGGGGTCGCGGCCACATTTTCGTACTTCGGCTCAGGTAACTGGGTCGCTCTGGGGAGTATTTCGGCTCCGGTGCGCGGGAGCGACCGTCGAGCCTACGAAAGGAAGATTTATGGCGCCTGTTCTTCGGGCCTCGGGCTTTCTCTGTGCCGCGCTGGTCGTGCTCATGGCCGCAACGCTCGGCGGATGCGCCAACAATCAGAACGATCCGAACGCCCAGCTCGGGCCGGATGGCCGCGGCCCCATCACGCCCGGCACGCAACGCGATTTCAGCGTCAACGTCGGCGATCTCGTGTACTTCTCCTCCGACAGCACGGATCTGACGCCCGAGGCGCAATCGATCCTGCAGAAGCAGGCGCAGTGGCTCCGCCAGTATCCCCAGTTCACGATCACGATCGAAGGCCACGCTGACGAGCGCGGCACCCGCGAGTACAACATCGCGCTGGGCGCACGCCGTGCCACCGCGGTGCGCAACTACCTGGCCCAGAGCGGCGTCTCGGCGAATCGCGTGCGGACGATCTCGTACGGCAAGGAGCGGCCGGTGGCCGTGTGCAACGACATCTCGTGCTGGTCGCAGAACAGACGTGCACAGACGGTGCTCAACAACCGCGTCGCCTCGCCTTAAGGCCAGCTTAGCCTCCCGACGGCGGCGCCTCCTCCGTCCTTGAGTCGGCGCCCGCGAGTCGGAGCGCCGGCCGGCGCGAGTCGGGCATCTCGCGCGCATCTTGATCCGCCGAATCTCGCGGCGCTGAGCGAGGTCCTCGCCAGCCGTTTCGTCTTTCCACGCCTTTGTTCGCACACGTGGCGACGCACGCGGCTGCGGAGGAGACGCCGTGCCTCGCGGCTGCCCTGTGCGCCCCTCGGCGCAGTCCGGCCTCGCAAGCCCACAAATCGGCTTTGGAACACCGCCGCGCGTCTCCCTTTTGCGCTTTTCAAAGCAAAGTTTAGCCGCATTGAAAGCGCACCGATTGCATCGGTTTTTGGCGGGCCTTTCTGCCGGCGCCCCTTCTGAGGTTGGCGCGGCGAAAAGGCAACCGGTGACGTGAGGATGAGCCCATGCGCGCACGACGTGCGGTCGTGGTTGGTCGATCGGTCCTTGCCGCCGCGCGCGGGACGAGGGTCCGGGCGATGGCGCTCGTGGCTGCGATTGCCGTGGCGGCGCCGTTCGCGGTGGCGAGCGCTCATTCGGTGCGCGCTGAGGATCAGGATGCGCCGGCCACGGAGGTGCCGCTCGGCGCCTTCAGCATCGGCGAGCCGCAGAACGGCTTCTCCGTGATCGAGGCGCCCTCCGGCGTGCCCCAGGTGTCGCGCGAGACGGACGACGGCGGCAGCAACCGCTGGTTCTTCGACCTCTGGCAGAAGCCGGCTTCGACGGATTTCGCCAAGCGCACCTACGGCGAGGCCATGCGCGCGCTCGACGCCGGGCGCGTCGACGAGGCCCAGCGGCTGTTCGAGCGTCTGATCGCGGAGGCGCCGCGCAGCGCACAGGCCGGCGAGGCCCGGCGTCATCTCGGGCGGATCTACAGCGGAGAGGCCGGCACGAAGGCGGCCACCGCTTCGAAAGCGGATTCGCCGGCGACCGCGGAGAAGCGCGCAGAGCCCCAGCCGCCAGCGCCGCCCGTGCCTCGGGCGGACAATCCCACGGCGCCGAGCGAGAACCTTGAGCCCGCGCCCCGCGCGGCCGGGCTCGACCTCGATCCGCCGCTGGCGCGCTCGGCTCTCATCCGGGCACGGGTGCCGGTGGATGTGGACGGCAAGTTTCTCGCCGCGGCGGGCGACCGCGTGTTCTTCGGCGCCGGCAGCGCCGGCCTCGGCACGCGCGCGCAGAGCGTGATCCAGGCGCAGGCGCGCTTCCTCAACCAGAACCCTTCGCTCGCCGCTGCCATCGAGGGGCACGCGGACGATGGCGCGTTGCCGGAGGAGGAGACGCGGCGTCTTTCCGACACGCGCGCCGCCGTCGTGCGCGATCAGTTGATTGCGCTCGGGGTGGCGCCCGAGCGGCTCGTCGCGTATGGACGCGGCCGCGACGAGCGCGTGTCGGATTGCCCCGAGTCGGAATGCCTGGCCCAGAACCGGCGCGTGATCACGATTCTCCTGCAGCGCCTGCCGAATGCGCGGGCCCGCGTCAAAGGATCGGCTTCGGCCGGACCCAACGCGCCGGCGGCACAATTTCCGTGAGGGATCTCGTGCGCCACGCCGCGGCCGGCTTCCATGAGTTGACAAGGCCGCGGGAAGAACGGAGAGCAGAGCGGAACGCGGCCAGCGTGCCGTCCGGAGCCGCGCCCGCCCCGCCTCGCGGCCCGCGCGGCGGTCCTTGCCGATTTTCGATGCGACATCTCCTTCAGGAGCGCGCTGAGCCCATGCAGTCATACTCTAAGCTTTCATCCGCCACGGTCTCCTCGGCGCCGACGCGGCCCAGCCTGCGCGGCGCGGCCGCAATGGCGTCGCTGGCCGTTTGGCTGCTCGGCGCGCCCGTGGCGCTCGCGCAGCAGGGCGTGCAAGGCGAGCAGCTTCCGCCCGTGAAGGGCGCGGCCGCGCAGAAGGGCGGAGCTGGAGGCGACAGCGCGGGCCTGCGCCAGCGCGTCGAGCAGCTCGAAGGCCAGATCGTCGACCTCCAGGTCGTGATCGGGACGCTCGAATCGCTGGCGCGCACCGGCGGCGCACAACCCGCGCCCGTGCGCTCGGAGGCGAGCGGCGGCATGGCTGCGAGCGACCGCGTCCGCCTCGACAGCATCGAAACGCAGATCCGCGCGCTCACCGCCCAGGTGGAGCAGCTCGCAGGTGAGGTGCGCGCCCAGGGCGCCGCGCCCCGCCGCTCCGATCTCACGGTGCCGGGGCCGGGCTTCGGCGAGATGGAGACGGACCGCTTCGGCTCAACCACCGTCACCTCGGATGGATTTGAGCCGCCGCCCGGCGCCCAGGCTCCCGGAGGAAGCCAGATGCCAGGCCCGCCGCCGACCTACGGGGCCGAGTCCCTGCCGCCTCCGCCGGGTGGCGATCAGTTTGCCGCGGCCGATCCGATGGCGGGGGGCGGGGGCAGCGCCAAGGAGGTGTACGAGACCGCCTACGGCCATCTGCTGCAGCAGAACTACGGTGCGGCAGAGGCGGGCTTCCGCGCGTTCCTCAAGAGCTATCCGCAGGACGCGCTCGCGCCGAACGCGCTCTACTGGCTCGGCGAGTCGCACTACGTGCAGCGCAACTATCAGGACGCCGCAGAGGCGTTCGATCTCGTCGTGCAGGCTTACGCCGCGAGCGGGAAGGCGCCGGATGCGCAGTTGAAGCGGGGTATGTCGCTCGCCCATCTTGGGAAACGGCAGGATGCCTGCGCGGCGCTGCGCGCGGTCGGCTCCAAGTTTCCGAGCGCCCCGCCGCTCTTGAAGAACAAGGCGGAAGGCGAGCGGCAACGGATCGGATGCCCGTAACGGGCACGGAGCGGGTGCGCTGCAGCCAGGTTATCGGGGATTCACCTCTTCCGGGCCCTTGTCTGGGCAAGGCGGCGCGGTTGGCCTAATTTGCGCCGGCTCCGCCTGATCCTTCGGCTCCGCCTGATCCTTCGGCTCCGCCTGATCCTTCGGCTCCGTCATGACCGTGCTGCCGACGTTCACGAACGAACTGGACCCCGACGCGCTCTTCGGCGCGGCGCTGGCGCCGTTCAAGCGGGCCATTCTCGCCGTGTCGGGAGGGCCGGACAGCATGGCGCTGATGGTGCTCGCGGCGCGCTGGATCGCATCGGGGCGGGCGCCGGCAGGTCTCAGGATCGAAGTGGCCACGGTCGACCATCGCCTGCGGACCGGCTCGGACCAGGAGGCGGAGTGGGTCGCGGCTCGGGCTCAGGCGCTGGGCCTGGCGCACGCGACCCTCGTCTGGAGTGGGGAGAAGCCGCTGTCGGGCGTGCAGGAGCAGGCGCGCGCGGCTCGCTACACCCTGCTCGCAGCGCATGCGCGCACGCAGGGACCCGCAGCCGTCGTGACGGCGCACACGGCCGACGATCAGGGCGAAACGCTGCTCATGCGCCTCGCGCGCGGCAGCGGCGTGGACGGGCTTGCCGGTATGGCCCCGTCCCGGCCCCTGTTGCCGGACGGCTCGGTCAGCCTCGTGCGGCCGCTGCTGGCCGTGCCGAAGGCGGCGCTCGTCGCACATCTCGAGGACGCGGGCGTCGCCTGGCTCGAGGATCCGAGCAACGAGCGGCATGACTTCGAGCGCGTCCGGTTGCGGAGGGCCGGGCCGCAACTCGCAGCCCTCGGGCTCAGGAACGACAGGCTGGCGCTGAGCGCGGGGCGGCTTTCGCGCGCGCGCGCCGCACTCGAAGCGGTGACGAATGCGCGCCTTGCAGCCGAGGTGGCGATCCATGGCGGCGTCTTCGCCTCGCTCTCGCGCGCGGCCTGGCAGCGCGAGCCCGAGGAGATCCGCGTGCGCATGCTGACGCGCCTGCTCGCGGCCTTCGGCGGCGCCGCCCGGGCCGCACGGCTTTCTCAGGTGGAGGCGCTCGAGGCCGCCCTCACCCGCGACGAGCGCCCCCTGGCGCAGACGCTCGGCGGGTGCATCGTCTCCAAGGGCCGCACCACGTTGCGGCTCTATCGCGAGCCCCCCGCAGAGGAGAGCCGCGAGGTCGCGCTCGCCCCGGGAGACGAGGTGACGTGGGACTGGCGGTTCCGGGTCCGTTATGCGCCCTTGGCGGAAGATCAAGCCGAGGCACCGGCTGAAACGGTGATGCTCCGCCCGCTCGGGCTGGCCGCTTATGCAACCTTGCGGGAGCGTCTGCCCCGCGCGACGCGGCCGCCGGCGCGGGCGGCGGCGGGCCTGCCGTCGATCTGGCGGGGCGAGGAGCTCCTCGCGGTGCCGCCTCTGGCGGGCCCGATTGCGAACGATGGCCGGTTCAGCGCCGAATTCGTGGGGCTCGCCCCGGAAGCCCGCGGCCCGCGTTGAGGCTCACCGGACGCATCTTGAAGACGGTGCAGCTTAAGGTGGTGCTGGTGGGCGTTTACCGGGCTTCGGGTTCGCCTTTGCGCGGGCGGCGCTGATTCGGTTTCATGGCCGACGGTTCAATCGGCCATTCAACTTGGCAAAGCCCGACCCGGCACCTATCTTAGCCTGCAATTGGGTGTTCATCCTGCCGGATACCGATCGGGGCGGCCGGCCGTCACAGGAAATCAGATGAATCCGAACTTTCAGAAGCTTGCGATCTGGGTGGCCGTGTTCGTGCTGCTGGCTGCGCTGTTCAACCTTTTCAACAGTCCCACGCAGAGCCAGCGCGGCGCAGAGATCAGCTATTCCGATTTTCTGAATGCGGTCGAGGCGGGCTCCGTCGCGGAGGTGACGCTCGCCGGCAATCGCATCCTCGGCACGATGCGCGAGAACGCGGCGCCGTTCAAGAGCTATGCGCCCGCCGATCCGGGCCTCGTCGAGCGTCTCAAGACGAAGGGCGTGAAGTTCACCGCCCGCCCGTCCGACGAGGACGTGCCGTCGATCCTGAGCGTCATTCTCAACTGGTTCCCCATGCTGCTCCTGATCGCGGTGTGGGTGTTCTTCATGCGCCAGATGCAGTCGGGCTCGGGCCGCGCCATGGGCTTCGGCAAGAGCCGGGCGAAGCTGCTCACGGAGCGGCAGGGCCGCGTGACGTTCGAGGACGTCGCGGGCGTCGACGAGGCGAAGGCCGATCTCGAGGAGATCGTCGAGTTCCTGCGCGACCCGCAGAAGTTCCAGCGCCTCGGCGGGCGCATTCCGCGCGGCGCGCTGCTCGTCGGTCCGCCCGGCACCGGCAAGACGCTGATCGCACGCGCTGTGGCAGGCGAAGCCAACGTGCCCTTCTTCACGATCTCGGGCTCCGACTTCGTCGAGATGTTCGTCGGCGTCGGCGCGTCGCGCGTGCGCGACATGTTCGAGCAGGCGAAGAAGAACGCGCCCTGCATCATCTTCATCGACGAGATCGACGCGGTGGGCCGGCATCGTGGTGCGGGCCTCGGCGGCGGCAACGACGAGCGCGAGCAGACGCTGAACCAGCTCCTCGTCGAGATGGACGGCTTCGAGGCCAACGAGGGCATCATCATCATCGCGGCGACGAACCGTCCGGACGTGCTCGATCCCGCGCTTCTGCGCCCGGGCCGCTTCGACCGCCAGATCGTGGTGCCGAACCCGGACATCGCGGGCCGCGAGAAGATCCTCCGGGTCCACATGCGCAAGAGCCCGATCGCGCCGGACGTGGACGCGCGCACCATCGCGCGCGGCACGCCCGGGTTCTCGGGCGCGGACCTCGCCAACCTCGTCAACGAGGCCGCCTTGCTCGCGGCCCGCCGCAACAAGCGGCTCGTGACGCAGGCCGAGTTCGAGGACGCCAAGGACAAGGTCATGATGGGCGCGGAGCGCCGCTCCATGGTGATGAGCGAGGAGGAGAAGCGCAACACCGCCTACCACGAGGCCGGCCATGCCATCGTCGGCCTCTCGGTGCCGTACGATCCTCTGCACAAGGTCACCATCATCCCGCGCGGGCGTGCGCTCGGCGTGACGATGAACCTGCCGGAGGGCGATCGCCACAGCCGCACGCGGCAGTGGTGCGAGGCCCGCCTTGCCGTACTGTTCGGCGGGCGCGAGGCGGAGATCCTGCTCGGCGGCCCTGAGAACGTGACGAACGGCGCCACGGGCGACATCCAGATGGCGACGCAGCTCGCGCGCGCCATGATCATGGAGTGGGGCATGTCCGACAAGCTCGGGCGCGTCCGCTACAACGGCAACGAGCAGGAGGTGTTCCTGGGTCACTCGGTGACGCAGACCAAGAACATCTCGGACGAGACGGCGAAGCTCATCGACGAGGAGATCCGCAACCTCATCCATGCGGGTGAGGAGAAGGCCAGGAAGATCCTGACCGAGAACATCGACAAGCTGCATGCCGTCGCCAAGGCGCTGCTCGATTTCGAGACGATCTCGGGAGACGAGGTGGCGGCGATCATGCGCGGCGAGACCATCGTGCGGCGCGACGACGACTCGTCCAAGGGCTCGGCCGGACCGGCCGTGCCGACTGCGGGTCGGGCGCGTCCGCGCGAGGAGCCCGGCGGAACGGGCGGCATGGAGCCCCAGCCGCAGTCTTGATGCGCCGGCGAACGACCGGTTAAGTGCTCGGGCGGCCGCGATGGATCTCGCGGCCGCCTTTTTCGTCCCGCCTTTCATGCCCTCTGGGGGAGCCCATGCAGCGCTCGATCTATGTCCGCCCGCTCGGGATCTACGCGCCCGCGCGCGGCGGGGAGGCCGAGGACGTCTGGGGCGGATTGCCGCTCGCGGGCGGCCCGCTCGTCTTTTCGGCGCTCGAGGTGCTCGAGCGGAGCCCGCGCGGCACGCTGCGCCGTGCCATCGGCCTCGGCGAGGTGTTCGAGCGCGACTGGGGCCGCAGCACGCTCGAGGCCGCCGACCTCATCGAGGCGGTCCGCAGTCCGCGCCCGCGCCTCGCCGGCCTCTCTCTCGACCGGCCGCGGATCATGGGTATCGTCAACGTCACGCCCGACAGCTTCTCCGACGGCGGGCGCCATGCCACCGTTGCGGCAGCCGTGGCGCACGGCCTCGCGCTCGCCGAGGCCGGCGCCGACATTCTCGACATCGGCGGCGAATCCACCCGGCCGGGCTCGGACACGGTGGCGCTCGACGACGAGCTCGGCCGCGTCATTCCCGTCATCGAGGGGCTGCGGGCGAAAACCGACAAGCTCATCTCCATCGATACGCGCAAGGCCGAGGTCATGCGCCGCGCCGCCGCGGCAGGGGCCGATATCCTGAACGACGTCTCGGCCCTGACGCACGATCCGGCCGCGCTCGAAACGGCGGCCGAGAGCGGGCTGCCGGTCATGCTCATGCATGCCCAGGGCGACCCCAAGACGATGAACGACGACCCGCAATACAGCGACGTCGTGCTCGACGTGTTCGATTTCCTGGAGCAGCGCATCCGCGCCTGCGTCGACGCAGGGATTCCGAAAGCCCGCCTCGTCGTCGATCCCGGCATCGGCTTCGGCAAGCATCTCCACCACAACGTCGCGGTGCTCAATGCCATGAGCCTCTATCACGGGCTCGGCGTGCCCGTGCTGCTGGGGGCGAGCCGCAAGAAGCTGATCGGGCAGATCTCGAACGTCGAGGATCCGCGCCAGCGCGTGCCGGGCTCGATCGCGGCGGCGCTGCATTCGGTTTCGCAGGGCGTGCAGATCGTACGGGTGCACGACGTGGCGGAGACGCGCCAGGCGCTCGCCGTGTGGGAGGCGGTTCAGGCGGGCTCGGAAGCCGCACTCGCCTGAGGCGGCGCGGCCGCGCGATGCGCGGGGGAGAGGATATTAAGCCTGCCCGCCAAAAGACCCGCGCGGGGGGACGATCCGCAACGGATTAGTCATCGCGCTCTGATGGGGTAGAGCGTCCCGACGGTCATGGAGTCGCACGGGCGGGATCCCGGCGCGCTCCCTGCGGGGAGGACGCGGCCCCCAACCTGCCTTTTTTCGGGGGCAGGAGCTGAGTGTGCGCCCTAATTCCCATGGGCAAAAGCCTGAATTCCTGCCTTGGCGGGCTGGCGCCCGGGCCTTAAAATCCGCGCGGGGCTTGTTCTGACCGGCGAGGGGAACGCATGACACGGCGCTATTTCGGGACCGACGGCATTCGCGGGCTCGCGAACACGTTTCCGATGACCTCCGAGATCGCTCTCAAGGTCGGGATGGCGGCCGGCAAGATGTTCCAGAACGGCGCCCATCGCCACCGCGTGGTGATCGGCAAGGACACGCGCCTCTCGGGCTACATGCTCGAGGCGGCGCTGATGTCCGGCTTCACCGCCGTCGGCATGGACGTGTTCCTGCTCGGCCCGATGCCGACGCCGGCCGTCGCCATGCTGACGCGCAGCCTGCGCGCCGATCTCGGTGTGATGATCTCGGCCTCCCACAACCGCTACGACGACAACGGCATCAAGCTGTTTGACCCCGACGGCTACAAGCTCTCGGACGAGATGGAGCTCGAGATTGAGCGCCTGATCGATGGCCCGAGCGAGGCTTTGCTGGCCTCGGCCGACGCCATCGGGCGCGCGACGCGCGTCGACAGCGCGCAGGAGCGCTACATCGAGTTCGCCAAGCGCACGCTGCCCAAGAACCTGCGCCTCAACGACCTGCGCATCGTCATCGATTGCGCGAACGGCGCCTCCTACAAGGTGGCGCCCGAGGCGCTCTGGGAGCTGGGCGCCGAGGTCGTCAAGATCGGCGTCGATCCCAACGGGCGCAACATCAACTACAAGTGCGGCTCGACCGCACCGGAAGCCCTCATCGACAAGGTGCGGGAGGTGCGCGCGGACATCGGCATCGGCCTCGATGGCGATGCCGACCGCGTCCTGATCGTGGACGAGAAGGGCCAGATCGTGGACGGCGACCAGCTCATGGCCGTGATCGCGGAGAGCTGGCACCGGCGCGGCAAGCTCAGCGCGGGCGGCATCGTCGCCACCGTCATGAGCAACCTCGGGCTCGAGCGCTATCTCAAGGACCACGGGCTCTCTCTGGCGCGCACGCCGGTCGGCGATCGCTACGTCGTCGAGCACATGCGCCGGCACGGCTACAACGTCGGCGGCGAGCAGTCCGGCCATATCGTGCTGTCGGACTTCACGACGACGGGCGACGGCCTCGTCTCGTCGCTGCAGGTGCTCGCGTGCGTGGTGGCGACGGGCAAGCCCGTTTCCGAGGTCTGCGCGCGCTTCAAGCCGCTGCCGCAGGTGCTGCAGAACGTGCGCTACGCCAACGGCAAGCCGCTCGAGGACAACCGCGTCGTGCGGGCCATTGAAGGCGCCAAGGAGCGGCTGGGCGAGGCGGGCCGCCTCGTGATCCGCCCGTCGGGCACCGAGCCCGTCATCCGCGTGATGGCGGAGGGCGACGACGAAGGGCTCGTCAACACGGTGGTCGGCGACATCGTGGAGGCCGTCCGGGCCGCAGCCCGGGCCGCCTGAAATCTGTGAAACGATTGCGGGACGTGCCTCCGATCCGATGTCGCGGAATCGGATGGTTTCGCTTTATGTCTTGTCGCCTTTTCCCGCGACGAATCGATTTTCGAAGCGGAAATGCTCAAATCCTTCCGATTTTGAGAGGGCGCGCATCGCCCGTTTGATTTGCGCCTCGCACGCCGGCGTGGCCTTGCACCCATCTGAAAACGCTCTCTTTTCGCCAGTCTGGCCCAGGCGCGGCGCGTGACGGCGTCAAAATCGAACGCCGCTTAAACCAATATTAAGCGTTCTCCCACACAGTCCCTCAGAGATTAGTGCTGCGTCGGTTTTCAGGTCCCGGGTGAGCGTCGGGACAGAATGCGAAAGGGACACTCAATGAAAACGTCACGCGTTTGCGCTCTGGCCGGCGCAGCCGTCAGTGCAGCCATTTTCTCCGTTGGCGCCCAGGCCGCCGATCTCGGCTACGGCGGCTACGGCAGCGTCAAGGACATTCCGCCGCCGCCGGCTCCGTCGAGCCGCGCCTGGTACCTCAAGGGCACCATCGGCATGTCGAACCCCGAGGCGGATGCGTTCTTCGTCAATGAGCCCGCTTTCGTGAACCACACGATGCACCACGAGGACATCAAGAGCGGCCCGCTCTATGGCATCGGCATCGGCGTCGAGCACAACCGCTGGCTCCGCTTCGACCTGACGGGTGAATATCGCGGCAAGCAGCTCGTCGTCGGACAGGATTCGTACAACTACGGCGTTTGTCCCGGAAGCTGCGGCACGAACGAGTACACCGCCGACATGGAGAGCTGGCTCGGTCTTGCCAACGCCTACGTCGATCTCGGTACGTTCCGCGGCATCACGCCTTACGTCGGCGGCGGCATCGGCTTCGCCTCCATCGACATGCAGGGCTTCAAGGACGTGAACGTCCCGAACAACAGCGTGTTCTACGGCGATCGCGACCACCAGACGACCAACTTCGCCTGGGCGCTCTACGCCGGCCTCAGCTACGACGTGACGCCGCAGCTCACGCTCGACTTCGCCTACCGCTACACCGATCTCGGCACGGTCAAGACCGGCCCGGCGACGGCGTTCGACGGATCGAGCTCGTACAGCGGCCTCGAGGTGCAGGACATCACCTCGCACGATCTCCTGTTCAGCGCGCGCTACCGCCTGGACAACCCGCAGCCGATGTATCCGGTCGCGCTCAAGTAAGGAATTGAAGGCGCGGCCTGACGTCCAGCGTCTCGGGTTGCGTCTTCGTAGGTTGCGGAAGCGGGGCTGCCGTCGGGCGGCCCCGCTTTCTTTTTGTTTCCGGGTGAGCCCTTTCGACGTCGTCCGCGCCCGGCCGCGTTTGGCCTTGCGTGTGCGGCGCAGCGGCCATAATTCGGTCGCGAAGCCGCCGCACAGGTGCCTTCGGCTCGCGGGCTTTTGCGAGGCATCGCCTTGCATTCCGCCGTTTTTCTCGACAACGCCATCCGAAAAGGTGCTCCTCCCGTGAAGAAGGTTGCTGCCGTCGCGTTCGTTTGCCTCGTCCTGGCCTCCCCGACCGCGCGCGCGGCCGAGGTGACGGCCGTCTCCAAGATCGATGCCGTCACGGTCTTCCCGACGGGCGCCGAGATCATGCGCGTCGCCAAGGTGCAGCTCGAGAAGGGCGAGCATACGATCCTGTTCCAGGATCTTCCGGCCGGCGCCGTCGAAGGCTCCATCCGCATCGAGGGCAACGCCACGGGCAAGCTCGAGATCGGCTCCGTCGATACGCGCCGCATGTTCGTCTCGCTCGCCGAATCTCAGGCGGCTGAGAGCGAGCGGCGGCGCATCGAGACGGAGATCGAGCAGCTTCGCGATGCGCGCGCCGCGTTCGACGCGCAGGTGCAGGCGGCGGAGACGCAGCGCACGCTGATCGCGAACCTCGCGCAGCTTCCGACGCGGCCCGCCCCCGCGGCCGGAGGGGAGAAGACCGAGGATTGGGCCGCCGTCCTGGCGCTGATCGCGGCAGGCTCGGCCGACGCTCACCGCGCCGGGCAGGAGGCCCAGGTCAAGATCCGCGAGCCCGCCCGCACGATCTCCGATCTCGAGAACAAGCTCGCGACGCTCGCGCCCGCCCGCACGGAGCGCACCGAAGCCAAGGTATTCGTGGTGACGCAGGCGCCGCTCGAGGCGGACATCACGGTGCGCTATCAGGTCGCGAACGCCGCCTGGACGCCGCTCTACGACGTGCGGCTCGCGACAGGCGCGAAGACGGTCGCGCCGAAGATCGATATCATGCGCCGGGCAGCCATCACGCAGCGGTCGGGCGAGAGCTGGGACAACGCGGCCGTCACCCTCTCTACGACGCGGCCGACGGCAGGCGCCTCCGCCCCCGAGCTTCGCCCGCTGATCGTCGACTTCGAGCCGGAGGCCCAGCCGGCGCCGCCCGTCGCGCCGGCCGCCGGCCGCGCCATGGACATGGACAGGATGGCTGCCGCACCCGCGCCTCAGGCCGAGGCGCGCGAAGAGGCAAACGAATTTGCAGCCCCGCCGCGCCGCCTGAGGAAGGCCGCCATCGCCGAGCGCACGGCGGAAGTCGTGCAGGCGCCGTTCCATGCGCTCTATAGCGTTCCCGGGCGCCTCACCATTCCCGACACGGGCGAATCGAAACGCGTCCAGCTCGGCGGCGATACGCTCGAGCCGGAGCTGATGGTGCGCGCCGTGCCGAAGGTCGAGCCCAAGGCCTACCTCTACGCCAAGTTCAAGACGCCCAAGGGCACGCCGCTGCTGCCGGGCGTGGTGTCGCTCTTCCGCGACGGCACGTTCGTCGGCACCGGCCGGCTGCCGATCCTCTCCCCCGGCGAGGAGCATGAGCTCGGCTTCGGCGTGGACGATCTCATCCGCGTCCGCCACGCCGTGTCCGCCGAGACGCGCGGGGAGACGGGCCTGATCTCCACCTCGCGCACCGACAACCGCAACTATCTGCTTGCGATCAAGAGCCTGCACGAGCGGGCCATTGCGCTGACCGTCTACGATCAGATTCCGGTGGCCGCCAACCAGGAGATCAAGGTCGAGCTGACGGGGCGCACCGCCCCCAGCCGCGAGAACGTCAACGACAAGCGCGGCGTGCTCGTGTGGGAGGGCAAGCTCGATCCGGACCAGGAGCGGACGATCGAGTTCGGCTATCGCGTCTCCTGGCCGTCGACCAAGTCAGTCACCTATCGCCAATAGCCGCGCCGGGCGGACGAGCCCCAGGCGGACAGGGTTAATCGCGGGATTAGGTGTTGGCCCCCGGCGTTGCCGGCGCTACACCTAGCCCGATGGTTCTGGCCCCGGCCCCTCAGCCGGGGCCATTTCATGACAGCACGGATGGACAGAGATGGCGAACGTCGTGGTTGTCGGCGCGCAGTGGGGCGACGAGGGTAAAGGCAAGATCGTCGATTGGCTTTCCGAGCGCGCGGATGTCGTCGTGCGCTTCCAGGGTGGCCACAATGCGGGCCATACGCTCGTCATCGGCAACAAGACCTACAAGCTTTCGCTACTCCCCTCGGGCGTGGTGCGGCCGGGCAAGCTCGGCGTCATCGGCAACGGCGTCGTCGTCGACCCGTGGGCGCTCATGATCGAGATCGGCAAGCTCGCGGCGGAGGGCGTCGCGATCACCCGCGACAACCTGCGCATCGCCGACAACGCGACGCTGATCCTGCCCTTCCATCGCGAGCTGGACCAGATGCGCGAGGAGGCGGCCGGCGACGGCAAGATCGGCACCACCGGCCGCGGCATCGGCCCGGCCTACGAGGACAAGGTCGGCCGG
>DAITBB010000004.1:10349-81619 GCA_036823975.1 Hyphomicrobium sp. | reverse complement strand
GCTGGGCTGTCGAGAGCCGCGTCTACGCCGAGGATCCGTTCCGCAACTTCCTGCCGTCGATCGGCCGCCTCGTGAAATACCGCCCGCCCGCCGAAGGCACCAAGGACGGCATCACGGTGCGCAACGACACCGGCGTGGAGGAGGGCGGCGAGATCTCCATGTATTACGATCCCATGATCGCCAAGCTCGTGACGCATGGGGCCACGCGGATCGCCGCCATCGACGCGCAGGCCGATGCGCTCGATGCCTTCTACATCGACGGCATCCAGCACAACGTGCCGTTCGTCTCGGCCCTGATGCACCATCCCCGCTGGCGCGAGGGGCGCCTCTCGACCGGGTTCATCGCCGAGGAGTACCCGGAAGGGTTCTTCCCCCGCGTCGCCGAGGGCGAGGCGCGCTCCGTGCTGGTGGCGGTCGCGGCCGCGATCGATCACCTCCACAACGCGCGCCGGCGTCAGATCAGCGATCAGATGGCGCACGAGGTTCAGTTCGCCAAGCGCCGCATCGTCGAGATTGGGGGCGCCCGCGAGCAGATCGAGGTCGCGGGAACGGACGGCAAGCTCCTCTACGTCAGCACGATCGCGCCGGATGGCTCGGTCGCCAGCACGGTGGCCGTCAGCTCCTCCTGGCAGGCGGGCGAGCCGGTCTGGCGCGGGCAGGTCGGCGGAAAGGACGTTTCGGTCCAGGTCCGCCCGATCCTCAATGGCGCGACGCTCTCCTATCGGGGCGTTCAGTCGCCGGTCTACGTCTATACCGAGCGGGAGGCCGAGCTTGCCGCGCTGATGCCGGTGAAGGCCGCCGCCGACATGTCGAAGTTCCTGCTGTGCCCGATGCCGGGGCTCGTGAAGGCCATCCACGTGGGCGAGGGCGACGAGGTGAAGGCGGGAGACGCCCTGGCCGTCGTCGAGGCCATGAAGATGGAGAACATCCTGCGGGCGGAGCGGGACGGCTCCGTCAAGAAGGTGAACGCCAAGGCCGGCGACAGCCTGGCCGTCGATGCCGTGATCCTGGAGTTCGCATAAGATGGCGGCCTCCCGCCGGCTCATCTCGTCAGGGTCTCCGTTCGAGCAGGAGATGGGCTATTCGCGCGCGCTCGTGGACGGGCGGTGGGTGTTCGTCTCGGGCACGACCGGCTTCAACTATGAGACGATGTCGATCTCGGAGGACGTGGCCGAGCAGGCCGCGCAGGCCTTCCGCAATATCGGCAAGGCGCTGGAGCAGGCGGGTGCCGGCTTCGCGGATATCGTGCGGGTGCGCTACATTTTCACCCGCGCGGAGGACTTCAAGCCCTGCCTGCCGGTGATGAAATCGTTTCTCGGGAGCGTGAGGCCGGCCGCGACCCTGATCGTTGCGGGTCTGGTCGATCCGGCGATGAAGCTCGAGATCGAGGTGACGGCGCTCAAGCCCGAGTGATCCCTCGATCCGGAAGTCCTCCAGAGCACGTTCGCGCTCGATGGACTCGGATGAAGCGGGGCGAACGTGCTCCATGTCTTTGTTTAAGAGTCTGGTTCGACGCGAGCGAAAGGGCTCGCATCTCAAACGATCAGGCTCTAAAGGCCACGCCATGACGGCTGTCCGAACCGCCCACGTCAGAATCGAAGGCCGCGTGCAGGGCGTGGGGTACCGTGCCTGGACGCAGCGGGTTGCGCTGGGGCTCGGTCTTTCGGGCTGGGTTCGCAACCGGCGGGACGGGGCGGTCGAGGCCTTGTTTCAGGGGACGCCGGCCGACGTCGCCACCATGATCGCGCGCTGCGAGACGGGGCCTGCCGGCGCGGCCGTGACGAAGGTCTCGGTTCTGGACGAGGCAGAGGACGCCGTCGCCGGCTTTGCGGTGCGGGAGACGGTCTAGCCAACTCTCTTCTCGGGGCGCCTGCGGGCGCGAGACCCGTCCTCTCGGCCGAGCCGGAGGCCGCTCTGTGTCTCAGCCGACACGCGAGGCGGCCGTGCGCAGGCCCTGGATGATCTGCTCGTAGGTCTCCTCGTCGCGGGATTCGGGATAGACCATGTAGACCGGATAAACGAACCGGCGCGCGCGCTTGGGCTGGCGCAGGCGGCCGCGGGCGACGTGAGGCTTGACGAAGCGGGCCGGAAAGTAGGCGGAGGCCTCGTTGGCCAGCAGGTAGTCGATGCTGATCGAGCCGGGATCGAGGTGCAGGCCGGGGTTGGCCAGCTCGGGATAGGCCGCGGCGTGGTCCTGCTGGAAGTCCGGTCCCCAATCGACGAAGACGTAATCGCTCGTGCTGCGGCGGTTCGATGGGCGGGCGCTCGTCACCAGAACGAACTCCTCGTCGAAGAGGTGCTCGACGACGTGGCCCGGGGGCTGGATGGGCCGGTACATGACCGCGAGGTCGAGCGTGCCCTCGATCAGGCGCTGCGTCAGCACGTGAGCGGGGGCCGAGATCGCCGAGACGGCGATGTCGGGGCTATCGGTGCGCAGCCGGGCGACCCATTTCAGCAGGAATCCCTGCCACAATCCGATCGCCGCGCCGACGGCCAGATGATCGCGATGCTGGTCGGAGAGGCTGACCTCGAGCTGCGCGCGCTGCCAGACGCGGACGAGGGCGAGAGCGTGCTTGCGGAACTGCTCGCCGGCGGCGGTGAGGTCTGCGCCCGACTTCGAGCGCTGGAAGACGGGGCGCCCCAGCAGGTCCTCGAGGCCCTTGATGCGCGCCGAGACCGTCGATTGGGTGATGTTGAGCTTGGCGGCAGCCTCGATGAAGCTGCCCGTCTCGGCAACCATCAGGAACGTTCGAGCGAGATTGATGTCCATGCCGAGCTCGCAACGCGCTTTGAGCGTGGAGAGCTATCTATCGAAATCTTCGATAGTCGTCACCGGAAAAATCCGTTTGAAGGGAGGATTGATTCTCACCACATTGAAGTTCGGCTCGACGTTGAGTCGAGTCAATTTCAGCTCAGGCCAAGCCCGAGCGCTCAATGGAAGGACTAACGAAGATGGCTAAAGCTGCTAAGAAGCCTGCCGCGAAGAAGGCTGCCAAGAAGCCCGCGGCGAAGAAGAAGAAGTAAGGAGTTTCTGTCACGAGCTCTCGGAGCTGGCCGTGAAAGTCGATCGCGTCATTCCGGGGTTTCTGATCGCTCTCTGTTTCACTGCCTCTGCCGCCCAGGCGGCCTCGATCACAAATCGGGACGACAAGGACCACAAGGTCACCATTGTCGAGGGGAGCGTCCGGAAGGACCACGTTCTCAAGCCGAACGAGGTCATTCAAGGGATCTGCGAAACAGGTTGCTTGATCCGACTCGGCGATCGCCGGGACGATCCATTCGAGCTTCAAGGCTCGGAGAAGACGTCGATCGAAGGAGGCGAGCTCTACGACGACGAGGTGGATGTGTCGTCAGATCCTGCAAAAAGGCCCTGATGCCCAGCCTTCTCTGCCCACGTCGCGTCCGTAGATGAGGTTCGTTGCAGCGCATAGCAACCCGGCCCCGCTTGTCGCGGGGCCGGGTTCTTCTTTTTCGGGGCACCGGAAGCTCTGTGCAAACGCAGGCGCTGCGGCCCTCACGGAGGTGAGGCCGGTGCGGTGGGGGCATCGAACGCACGCTCGAACGCTTGCCGCAGGGCTTCATCCACAGCTTTCATAGGCGGCGTCTGGCCGAGGGCCGCGAGGCTCGTGACGCCGTAGTCCGCAAGCCCGCAGGGGACGATGCCCTCGTAGTGAGCCAAGTCCGGGCTGACGTTCAGGCTGATGCCATGGAAGCTCACGCCGCGGCGGATGCGGACACCGATGGCGGCGATCTTGCGCTCGCCCTCCGGGGTCTGCGGGTCCGTCACCCACACGCCGACGCGGCCGGGGCGCACGACGCCCTCGACGCCAAAGGCGGCCAACGTGGCGATGATCCATCCCTCGAGGGTCGCCACGAAGGCGCGGACGTCGGTGCCGAAGCGGCGCTGCACGTCGAGCATGACGTAGGCGATGCGCTGGCCGGGGCCATGATAAGTGTATTGGCCGCCGCGCCCGGCCGGGAAGACGGGGAACCTCTCCGGGTCCTTGAGGTCGGCGATCCTGGCGCTCGTGCCGGCCGTGTATAGGGGGGGATGCTCGAGCAGCCAGACCAGCTCGGGGCGCGCGCCGGCCCGGATCTCGGCGGCGCGCCGCTCCATGGCGGCGACGGCCGTGAGGTAGGCCACGGGCTGATCGGAGGCCGTCCAGGCGACCGCGCTTCTATCGAAATCCGTCATGGATCGAGCGGTATCATCTTTCGCCGGAGCTGGGGATGGGCGTTCGGCGGGCGCCGCGCGGTGGCGGTTTGCCGCTTGCCTTCGCCGGCGCCGTCTGTTAGTTCGCGGGCTCTCCCAGGTGCCTCTTGTTCCGCCGACGCGGGTTCGTTATATGGGGCGCTTCGGGCCATGATGCGGTCGTGGCGGAATTGGTAGACGCACTACCTTGAGGTGGTAGCGGGGCAACCCGTGGAAGTTCGAGTCTTCTCGACCGCACCAAATTGACTGAGCTCACGTTGGGCTCTGCCCGGCTCTGCCCGCAAGGGGCAGACGACGCCTCTCGGGCTTCGAATGCGCTGATGCAACTCGGCTCCCGTGTTTGGTGAGAGGCTGCCATCCCCCGAGACCGGGAGAGTCGGTTGGGCCAACTGCCGCTGAGCGTGCTCGGCGCCGCCGCGGGCCATCTCTCAAAGAGATACGCTGATCCCTCAAACGATGAGACAGGCTCGAAAGCGAGGATCGCGGCCATGCCGGTTCGTCGGTCCTCGATCCTTGGGGCGATGGCCAAGCGACGTCGGGGTCCGACGGCATGATCGATCGGCCAAAGCGTCTGCTGCGGAATGCCTCTGTTTCGATGCTCCTTGTCTCGCCCATAGCGGCTACGGGGCGGGTGCCCTTTGGGGTGGGCAGCTAACCCTCTTTTAACCCTGCCCCGCGAACGATACCGGGCCGTCAACACTTCGTAGATCGTGTCTTCTCTATCCTTTGGCGCAGTCTTTCCTGCTCGAAGGGTGCGGATTTTCATGCGCTACGGATTTGCTCAACCCGCTCGGCTCCCGGTCCGGATGCGGGCGCTCCTGCGCCGGCTGCGGCGCGACCGGCGTGGCGTGACGACGATCGAATTCGCGATGATCGCGGCCCCCTTCTTCTTCATCGTGCTGGCGATCATGACGATCGGCATGCAGTTCCTCGTGATGCATTTGCTCGAGAAGGGTGTGGCGGATGCTTCGCGCCAGATCCGCACGGGCGAGGCGCAGACCGCTGGGCTCACCCTCGGCAACTTCCGCCAGCTCGTCTGCGACTCGGCCGGCTCCCTCATCGCTTGCGACGATCATCTCGTCGTCCACGTCTTGAGCGCGAATACGTTCGTCGATCTGACGCCGGCGCCGACGTGCGTGACGAACGGAGCGCTCACGCCGCCGCCGGGGCAGAGCGGCGATCCGCTGGCGAGCGCAACGGGCCAGGAGAACATGAAGGTTCTCGTCACGGCTTGCTACAATTGGGAAGCCGGCATCGGGTTGTGGCAGGTCCTCTGGAACCTCGTTTCGCCGACCCCTGTCGTGCAGGGCATGACCGTCCTGTCGGCGGCGTCTGTGTTCCAGACCGAGCCTTACAAATAAGATGCCTATGATGGAGCACGCCATGGCCAAGTCCTCGACGTCCGATGGATCGAGCGCATTGCCCGCCGGTTGTGCCTGCGGCGCGGCGCGGGTTCCCCGGCCCGGCTGGAAGGCCCGGCTCGCGGTTTCCGTGCGGCGCTTCCGGCGTGATGCGCGCGGGATGGCGGCGGTCGAGTTCGGCCTGATCGCGCCGATCCTGCTCGTGATACTGCTGGGGACGGTCGAGATCGGACGGGCGATTTCCATCGACCGCCGGTTCGCGCTCGTGACCACCACCGTGGCCGATCTCGTGGCACGCGAGGACCGGCTGACCGCGGCCGAGGTGAACGCCATCTATGAGGTCGCGAAGCAGATCATGCTTCCCTACGAGTGGACGCCCCTCAAGCTTTCGCTCATTCCTGTTGCGGCCCTTCGGCCGGGGACGAATGTGGTTTATCCGGCGACCAACCGGCCTCCGTTCAATGGCGGCACTCTTCCGGCCCGATGCGCGGCTTACCCGCTCTCCGATGGCATGCTCGCCGCCAATGAAAGCGTCATCGTGGTTGAAGGCCAGTACACGTTTACGCCGTTGTTCGCCGGCTTCCTGGGACGTTTCGCCAATCTCGTGATGCCGACCGATTGGAGCCATAAGGCGTTCGCCAAGCCGCGTAAGAGTGCCTTCGTCGACTTCGGTGACAAGTTCGGAACCTGCTCGACCTGAGTGGCGTTCCGACGAACGGATCAGCGGGGTATGAACGGCGATCATTTTTTATCAGATCGCGGATAGAAACTCTGTTACCGGCTGAAATACCGGCACAATAGGCCCCGCCCCGCCGTGTATTTTATTGCAGCATCGAAAAATGTTCCGTATGCTGTTGCGATGGTTGCGTCGGGTCAGGCCTGACTGCGAGCCGAACCGGCGGACGGGTCGGTGTGGCGTGTGCTCCTGGATCAAGGAGATCTGCTGCGGATCGCGGGCCTCGCGCGCGCGCTCCGTGCTTCAAACATGCGACAGGTATCCTGGGCACTTCCGAGGGCTCGGTGGCGGAACGTAGCCGCATGCACGGAGGTTTAAGAGAGTACGTCAGAATGTGAGGCAGCCTCTGCCTCGCAGCAGGGGAGTAGTATGGGTCGCCGATCGCTTCATACCGCCGATGAGCTCCGTGAGTTGATCATCGACGCCTCGACGGACCTCATCCGGGAAGCCGGCATGGAGGGGCTCTCGGCGCGGGCGATTGCGCGGCGGATCGATTATTCCCCGGGAACAATTTATAACTCCTTTGAAAATCTGGACGATCTCGTGCTGACCATCGAGGGCCGGCTGCTCGACAACCTGTCCGAGCAGCTCTCCCGTCTGCCCGAGACGGACGATCCCCTCCAACTCGTCCGCGATATCGCCGCGCGCTACCTCGATTTCGTGAGCGCGAATCCGCGGCTTTGGAACCTGCTGTTCGAGCACCATCTGCCCAACGCGCTCCCCGTTCCGGATTGGTATCGCGCCAAGCTCGAGGCGCCGATCAAGATGATCGAGGACGCTTTGAGGCCGGTCGCGGGCGGCCTCAGCTCGGAAGAGATCTCGCGGGCGGCGCGTGTATTGTGGGCGGCGATGCATGGCATCGCCTCGCTCTCGACGGCGCACAAGCTGTCGGTCGCGACCGAGGGGCAGGCGCGCCCCATGCTCGACGACCTCGTGCGGTCCTATCTTGCGGGCCGACTGCAAACGGCCGACGTTTAAGCGCTGTCGTCTTCCCTTATGCTCCGGTGCGTTCGTCGGCTCCTCTTCTCCGGGGAGGACGAGGCTTGCCGCGTCTTTCGCAAACAGAGGATTAGCGCGGAGGGGAGGCCGGCGGTTGCGCTGGTGCGGCCGGGCGGCTGGACGGGGGCGGGGCGACCGGGATGGCGCCCGTCGTGATGTCGCTCGCCGCGGGCGGCGTGCCGGCTACGGCCGGATGGACGTTCACGAGGCCGAACCACTTGTCACGCGGGAGCAACTCTTCCTTAAGTTCGGCCCACATGTCGCGCGAGGCGAGCCCGGCGACGAAGTCCGTCGGCGGGGGAGCGAGCCACATCATGGCCGCTGCTGCGGCGGCCATGCTGGCCGACGCATAGGGATAGCGGCGGTCGAACAGCTTCAGCGCCGTTCCGAACGACGACTTCACGCGGCGGTCCATGACGTCGACGGAATAGATCTCGTCGAGGATCAAATGGACGAGATAGCCGACGAGCATGAAGCCGCCGGCGAGCCAGGCCACACCCGCATGGCGCCCCAGGATGGACGAGAAGACGAGGGCCGTCGCCGCCGCACAGAAGAGGCCGGCGAGGATGGAGTGCCAGATGCCGCGATGGGTCGCGAGATTGTGGAAGACGGCGTGCAGGCCGTAGCGGACGCCGACGAGCGTGCCGAGCCATAGGATCCACAATTCTGCAATGGAGTAGCGCCCGGCCGCCGAGAACAGCACGGCGAACGAGAAGAAGATGCCGAGGCCGGCGAAGAGCGCGCGGCTCGGGCGGCTGTCCTTGAGGTCGATGTCCGGAAGGACGGAGCCCAGCACGCCCGCGAGCGTGACGGGAATGAGGTTCTCAGGCGCGATGACGTCGGCGGCGAGCGTCAGCGTTGCGAGCGACCCGGCCACGACCGTTCCGACCGCGATGTGCGTTGTGAAATTGGCCATGGCGAGTTCTCCTCCGGGCGGGGGCGGCGCCGGCGCACAAAGCCCACGCACCCCATTGCCTTTCCGAACAGATTCGTTCGGCCGGGGGGAGGCCGGACGGCGGCGGCAGTGTGGATAAGCGCTCCGCCGGCGGCGGCCTCGCGTTAGATCCGTTCCGGTTTCAGTGGAAATCGCGGAACGGATCTAAGCTCTTGTTTGATCGTGCTTCTTATCGGGCACTTCCTTTGCACGGCTCCGCCATGACTCCCGCGCATGGCTCCGCCATGACCGGTTCCCACTTGTCGGAGGGACTCTAGCCGTGAGGGGTGGCGCGGAGGTGGGAACTCTGGCAGGAGGGGCGTCGCGGGGCGCTGTCTCGCCGCGGCCGGCTGGCCGAACCGGATCTCGGATATGACCCCAGGCTCACAGCTTTCCTTCGGCTCCGCCCGGACGCTGCATCTGATCGGGCTCGGCAGCATCGCCGTCGCGCTCGCCGTCATGGCGCTCAAGTATTTCGCCTTCCTGCTGACCGGCAGCGTGGCGCTCTACTCGGATGCGCTCGAGAGCATCGTGAACCTGGTGACGGCGGTCGCGGCGCTGGTGGCCATCAACTTCAGCTCGCGGCCGGCAGACAAGAACCATCCGTTCGGGCATCACAAGGCCGAATACCTGTCGGCGGTGCTGGAAGGCGTGCTGATCGTCGTCGCGTCGATCCTCATTTTCCGGGAGGCGGCGAGCGCGCTCTCAGAGCCGCGCACCGTCGAGACGTTCGGTACGGGTGCGGCCGTGAGCGCGCTTGCGACGCTCGTCAACGGCGGGTGGTCGGCGTTCCTCATCCGGCGCGGACGGGCGCTGCGCTCGCCTGCGCTGGTGGCGGACGGATGGCATCTCCTGAGCGACGTGCTGACCTCCGTCGGCGTGATCGTGGGGCTTCTGCTGGCGTGGGTGACGGGGTTCGGCATCCTCGACCCGCTGATCGCCATCGCGGTTGCGCTCTATATCCTCTGGAGCGGCTCGCGGATCGTCGTGGCCTCGATGAGCGGGCTGCTCGACGAGGCGGTGGACAGCGAGATCCAGGCGCGCATCCGCTCGGCCATCGAGCGCAGCGGAGAAGGGGCGCTTCAGGCCCATGACGTGCGCACGCGACAGGCCGGGCGCGTCATCTTCATCGAGTTCCACCTCGTCGTGCCCGGCAGCATGACCGTCGATGCGGCGCACGAGATCTGCGACCGGCTTGAGGCCGCGCTCGAGACCGAGATCGCCGGATCCGAGGTCATCATTCATGTCGAGCCTGAGCATAAGGCCGAGGCGCGCTCCAAGGGGGCGATCCCCCTTTAGCAGGGTGATTTGCGGGCGACATGCGTCCGCTGTTCCCGCCGTGACAGCCAGAGGCGGAGCGACGTGATTGGGTCTAGACTGACGTGTCGCGCCTGCCCGGTCGGCGTGCGCGTCACGCCGCGCCTGCCCTCCTCGTCCGCTCCTTGATGACCCGGAGGGCGACCGGTTTTCGCCGTTCTCGATTTCGGGAGATCGCCTTACGAGAGAGTGTGCCGTCATGAAAGCTGCCTCCGTCCTTCTCTGCGTTCCTCTGCTGTTGCTGCCCGTCTGCGGCGCTCGAGCCGAGCGTCTGCAGCCGGTCGGCTCGACGGTCACGGTCGTCAATCTCGTCACGGCCGCCTACAACCGCGATACGCGGACCCTGCATCAAGGCGATCCGGTCCATCAGGACGAGTTGATCGAGGTCGGCCTCGACGGGTCGGGCGAGATCAAGCTCGACGACGAGACCAAGCTGGCGCTGGGCCCCGGCTCGCACCTCAAGCTCGACACGTTCGTCTACGATCCCGCCAAGACGAAAGGCTCGGTCGTGCTCGATCTCCTCAAGGGCACGTTCCGTTTCATGACGGGCGTGGCCGAGAAGCCTGCGTATGTGATCAAGACGCCGGCCGCCGCCATCACCGTCCGCGGCACAATCTTCGACGTCTACGTGCAGGACGACGGCCTGTCCTGGCTGCTCCTGCTCGAAGGCGCGGTGCAGGTCTGCAATTCGCGCGGCGTGTGCGAGGTGCTGGACGAGCCGGGCAAGCTGATCCGGATCGGCGGAGACGGTGCGGTCGGTAACCCGGTCAAGTGGGCGTCTCTGCCGGGTACGGACAAGGTCGGCTTCGACAACGCGTTTCCGTTCGTCACGCATGCGCCGAGCATCGATCCCGATCCCATTTTCACCCGCGATGTGATCGTGCTCGGCACGCTGCCGCCGCGCGTCAAGCCGCCCAAGCGCGACACGTACGACGACAAGACGGAGAGCAAGCCCGAGACACCGACGTCCCGCCCGACGAAGCGGCGCAAGCGTCCGCCCGTCTACGAGGAGAAGCCCAAATACGAGCGGATCAAACGGCGTAAAAGGCCGCCCAAAAAAGAGAAGACGCGCCGTGCCGACGACAAGGTCCTGAAGAAGGGGATCGGGGCGGCGATCGGTATCGGGATCGGCATCGGCAAGTCTAAGCCGGGCCGGAGCGACCATGGCGGCATGGGCCGCGGCGGCAGCGGCACCTATGGCGGCTCCGGTGGCCGCAGGATCGGCCGGTGAGGCGCCCCCGTGCGTGTGCGCAGGCCCGTCTGCGCTCACGCGGTTGGCGCGCGTTGCGTGTGGTAGTAGCCGAGCAGCTCCTCGATACCGAGGGCGGCGGGATGCGCGGCGGCGAGCGCCTGCGTTCTGGCGCGGCATTCGGTGAGCAGCGCTTCGGCCTGCGGCTTGTCGCCGGCGGCGATCGCCGCCCTCAGCGTCGCGTAGGACGCGGATAAGGCAGCGAACGCGTCGCTCGCTGCCACCGCTTCGTCTCCGACCACGGCGAACAGGCGCTCGGTGCGATCCTTGCCGCGCAAGCGGGCGGCCGGCGCGATCTCGAGGACGGCGAAGCCGGGGGCGGCGTCTACCGTGCGCTCGCCAGCGATGATGGGGACCCCGTAGATCTTGGTGGCGTCCTCGATGCGCGAGGCGACGTTCACGGCATCGCCGAGCACGGAGTAGTCGAAGCGCTGGGGCGATCCGACGTTGCCGACGCAGCAGGGCCCCGTGTTGAGGCCGATGCCGATGCGGATCGGGCGGGCCGCCTCTCCGGCGGCCGCACGGCGCGCCGCCTCCTCCCGATTGAGCCGCGCGAGGCGCGCCTGCATGGCGAGCGCGGCCCGGCAGGCGCTGGCGGCGTGATCAGGATCGGGCACGGGTGCGTTCCAGAAGGCCATCACCGCATCGCCCATGAATTTGTCGATCGTGCCGCGGTGATCGAGGATGATGTCCGACAGCGGCGTGAAGATGCGGTTGACGAGCAGGATCAGTGCCTCGGCCTCCATGCCCTCCGAGAGCCGGGAGAAGCCGCGCACGTCGGCGAAGAGGAGCGTCACCTCGCGCGTCTCGCCGCCGAGCTTGAGGCGCGAGGGATCGGCGGCGAGCTGCTCGACGATCGGGGCGGCGACGTAGTGGCCGAAGGCGCGCTTGATGCGGACGCGGTCGGTCTCGGTCTTGATGTAGGTGAGGAGCGATCCCGCCAGGTAGACGGCCACCAGCGCCAGAGACGGATAGACGGGATCGAACAGGTATCCGGCCCGGCTGAACGCCCACCACGAAGCTGCGGCGACGAGCGCGATGGCGCCGGCGGCGATCATCGCGGCGGCGAAGGCCCCTGCGCGCCGGATGAGGCCCGCGACGAGGGCGCCGGCCGCGATCAGGAACGCCAACTCGGCGCCGGTGGCGAGCGGGGGGCGGACGAGGTGGGCGCCGGACAGCATCTGCTCGAGCGCCTGGGCATGGATCTCGACGCCGGGGATGGACGCCGCGAGCGGCGTCGCCCTGAGATCGAGGAGGCCGGTCGCGCTCGCACCGATCAGGATGTAGCGCCCGGCGATCTCCGCGCGCGGGACATTGCCGTCGAGGATGCGATGGGCGGAGATGAAGCGGCGCGCGTCGTGAGGCGCGAAGTTGAGCCAAAGCTGGCCGTCGGGCTGCGTCGGCAGCACGGTCGCGCCGACGCGCACGGTCTCGATGCCGGAGCGCGCGCCGAACGCGCCTGTGCCGCTGCCGCCCGAGGCGCGAACGAACGCCGTCGTCTCGCCGGTGCCGACGCGGAGCGTCTCGAGGGCGAGGCCGGGGACGAGCGTGTCGCCGAGCACCACGAGCAGCGGCACGTGGCGGACGATCTGGTCGCGGGCGGGAAGCCAGTTGACCGCGCCTTCGCCGGCGGCTTTTTCGGCGAGCCCCGTGAGCGGCGCGATGGCGCCCGGGAAGCGCGGCACGAAGAGGCGCGGATCGTCGCCGGCGGAGGCGAAGCGCGCTTTGGGCGCGCGGGGCGTGCGGGCGGTCGCCGTTTCGCCGGCGAGCCCGAGCACGACGGGGCCCCGTGTCATCGCCTGGGCGAGAAGGTCGTCGTTCGAGGGCAACGTGGCGAGGGCGGCGGCGACGGGCGCGAGGTCGGGCCGGGCCTCGATGTGGCGCGCGAGGGCTGCGGGCGAGAGGCGGTCCGGCTCCGAGAGGATGAGATCGACGGCAATCGCTTTTGCCCCCGCGTCCGCGAGGCGCTCGATGAGGCGGGCGATCTCGGAACGCGGCCAGGGCCATTGTCCGACCGCGGCGAGGGAGGCCTCGTCGATGTCGACCACGCGGACGGGAAACGCCGGATCGGGCACGCGCGGCTTGAGGGCGAGGTAGCTGTCGAAGATCGTGGAGCGCAGGCGCGCGACGGGGGTGGGATCGGCCACCCTGACGACCACCGCGAGCGCCAGCAGGATCGCCGTTACGACGATGTGGAGCGAGGGAGGGCGCAGGGTCATGGCCTCGGCCTTGCTGCTGCGTTGGAGCCTCGTGGCGAGTTTCCCCTCGCGCTCGCCAGCGGCATGCTCAGATGACGACGGTGGCCTTCTGGCCCATGGCGGCCTGGACGGCTTTCAGCGGACGGGCGGCGCGCCACACGTTCTCGATGCGGAACTGCTCGTGCCCGCCGCCGAAAATCGAGACCTTGACGTCGATGTCGCTCGTGCCGAGCCCCAGGAAGCCGAGGCCCAGGACCTTGTGGGCGATGAGATCGTCGCTGAAGCGGGTGAGGCGGATGTGCATGGCCGACCAGCTCTCGGGCGCGCGCCCCATGGCCGAGCCGAAGAGCTGCACGCGCTCGACCTGGGTTCCGCGGATGCGCCAGTAGCTCGTGCGGTCGACGATGAAGACGATGATCGCCCACACCACGAACAGCACGGACGAGATCATCAGGTAGAAGGCGAGGTTCATGTGCAGGAGGAGCGAGGGCGGCCGCGTCCACAGGCTCGGCGTGTTCATCACGACATAGGTGGTGGCGCCCGCTCCCGCGATCAGGAGCACGAGGAGAAGCGCATTGAGCCCGCGCGCGCGAACGCTCGTGGTGATGATCACGAAGAGAAGCAGCACCGTGAAGGAGAGACCCACCCAGGGGCTCGGATGGACGAGGATGGGCTTGGCCCCCTCGCCGATAGCCAGCTCGATCCCCTGAAGATAGGTGAGCCCGGCGCAGACGAAGCCGTAGAACCAGACGATCCACCAGTAGAGAATGTGCGAGTGCTGATAGATGCGGATCTCGGGGCCGCCTTGCGTCGCGGGTGCGGCGGTCTGATCGGGCGTCGCCATGGCGGGATCCTTCCCCTGTTCGGGGACGGACTGTCGCATCGGGCCCGGCGGACTGTCAACGCGAGGGGCGAGGCCGGGCGCGCGTTGTGCCGCCGCTCATGCGGAGGGGAGGACCGTCGCCCAAAGGTCGTAGTCGTCGGCCTCGTCGATGCGGGCCTTGACGATGTCGCCGGGTTTCAGCGGCGCCGTGCTCGTCAGGAAGACGGTGCCGTCGATCTCGGGGGCGTCCCATTTCGAGCGGCCGACGGGGCCGTCCTCGTCGACGGCGTCCACGATGACGTCGATGGTAGCGCCGACGCGTGCGGCCAGGATCTCTTCCGAGACCTCCTGCTGGGCGGCCATGAAGCGGTGCCAGCGCTCCTCCTTCACCTCGTCCGGCACGGCTCCGGGCAGGTCGTTGGCCGGGGCGCCGGCCACGGCCTCGTATTTGAAGCAGCCGACGCGGTTGAGCTTCGCTTCACGCAGCCAGTCGAGCAGTAGGGCGAAGTCCTCCTCGGTCTCGCCGGGGAAGCCGACGATGAAGGTGGAGCGGACGGCGAGGTCCGGGCACACCTTGCGCCAGGCCGCGATGCGCTCGGCGGTTTTCTCCTGATGGGCCGGCCGGCGCATGGCTTTCAGCACGCGGGGCGAGGCATGCTGGAACGGGATGTCGAGGTAGGGCAGGATCTTGCCCTCCGCCATCAGCGGGATCACCGCGTCGACGTGAGGATAGGGGTAGACGTAGTGCAGGCGCACCCAGCCGCCGAGGTTGCCCAGGGCCTGCGCCAGATCGAGGAACCGCGCCTTCAGCGGCGCGCCCTTCCATGGGGATTCGGCATACTTGAGATCGAGGCCGTAGGCGCTCGTATCCTGGCTGATGACGAGCAGCTCCTTGACGCCCGCTTTCACGAGGCGCTCCGCCTCGGTCATGACGTGGTTGGCGGGGCGGCTCTTGAGGTCGCCGCGCAGGCTCGGGATGATGCAGAACGAGCAGCGGTTGTTGCAGCCCTCGGAGATCTTCAGATAGGCGTAATGGCGCGGCGTGAGACGCAGGCCTTCGGGCGGCACGAGGTCGATATAGGGATCGTGCAGGGGCGGCACGACCTCGTGCACGGCCGAGACGACCTGCTCGTACTGGTGCGGGCCGGTGACGGCGAGCACGCCGGGATGAACCTCGCGGATGCGCCCTTCCTCCACGCCCATGCACCCCGTGACGATGACACGGCCGTTCTCGGCCAGGGCCTCGCCGATGGCGTCGAGGCTTTCCTGCTTGGCGCTGTCGAGGAAGCCGCAGGTGTTGACGACCACCACGTCGGCGCCGGCGTAATCGGGGGCGACCTGGTAGCCCTCGGAGCGGAGCTTGGTGATGATGCGCTCGCTGTCCACCAGCGCCTTCGGGCAGCCGAGCGAGACGAACCCCACCTTGGGCGTGGGTTTCGGCGCGCGGGGGAGCGACGGTGTTTCGGCGATTTTTGCGGTCATCGGCTGCTTTCGTGCACGGGAAAGCGGCCTTCTAGCACAGGTCGCTCCGCCGTAAAGGGGAGGCAGCCGGCCGCAGGGGGCGCGATCAAGGCGGCTGGAGCCTTCCTCAGTCGCGCAGGTTGATACGGAGGCCCCCGTCTGGTGCGCTGGGGCAAGGTGTGCTCGCCGTCGCCAAACGCTATCTGGCGGCCGTTGGGACGGAATATTTCTTAGTTGTCAGATCGATGACGTATTTTTTGGGCTGGAGCGTGACCTCGCGCGATTGCGGGGTGGCTTCGGCCGTCTGGCCCCGCACCCGCACCTCCACCTGTCCGGTGGTAGGATCCAGCGAGGCCGAGGATCCGGCGGGTTTTCCATCGATCACCTTTTTAGAGACGACGAGATCGGCGCTGAAGCTGCACCCCCTGTCATGGCCGGCCTCGCAGATTGCCGTCGCCTGCCTGGAGAGCCAGAAGGCGATGGCCTCCGAGTGTGCCGCGAACAGGAACTCCACACGGCGGTTGCGCGCGCGGCTTGCCACGTCGGCGTTGTCGGCCACCGGGACCTTTTCGCCGAATGACACGCGATAGATTCGAACCGCGCCGATGCCGCGCTTGATCAGCTCCTCGGAGACCGCCAGGGCGCGGCGCATTCCAAGTTTGACATTGTAGTCATCCTCGCCAATCGAGTCGGTGTGGCCGGCAACGAACAGGGCGACGTCCGGCGGCTCCTTGCGCAGACTGGCCGCGACCGTGTCGAGAACGGACGCGGCCTGCGGCCGCACGATATCCTGATCGAAATCGAAAAATACTTTCGTCTCGAAGACAACGCGGAGGACGGGGATGTCGACGGGAAGAGCGGCAAGCTTCAAGTCTGCCTTGCCGACGACATATTCGAAAAAGCCCGGCGCCACTGCGTGCTTGTCTTTTGACAGACGGCGCAGTCGCGCCTTGCGATCGTCGTGCTCGAGGGTGACGCTTTCGGCCGGCGAAATGATCGTATAGCCTTCGGGTGGAGACTGCGCGGTCGCGTGGCTCGCAAGCCCGCCGGCAACGGCCGCGACTACGAGGACGCTCCGGATCGTGTCCCGTCGGCAGTGCGGTAGCTCAGAACGCCGCATTCTGTTGCCGTGTCAGCTCAAAGGACAGTTTGTTGTCGGGCGTGTCCTTGATCTCCAGCACGCGATCGTAAGCGGCGCCTTTGATTTTGCTGTCTTCAATCGTGAATTCCAGCTCTCGCACCCCGACAAATGGCATGTCTGGCTGGAATTCAGGCTCGGGATTGGGGTTTGTTGTCCAGATCTGCGCGAACATCTTGTCGCCAGTGAACGTGCACGTCTCGGCCTCGCAGTTCAGGACGCCCGCAAACGGGGTGAAGCGCTCGATGTCGCTTTGCACGGAGATCCACGAGTTCACGAGGCCGCCGTTACGGTCCTGCACAAGGCGCATGCGCATGGGGAACGGATCACCGCCAGGATAGACGACCAGTCCCTGGTAGACCTCGGATCTGACCGGGTTGGCGCCCAGATTGTTGACCGAGCCGCCGCCGTTGAAATCCAAAAGCTGAGCCCGCGTCTTGAGGAAAAACGCGTGGAAGAAGTCGCGGGTAAAGGGGCTCGGACTGCTGTTTCCGGCGCTGACGACGTAAAGCTCGGCGCGCTCGAAGTTGAGGCCGGCCTGCTCGCCTAACGAAAAGCCCTCCTGGCGCGCTGACACGACGTCAGAAGTGGCGGGGAGCGCGAAGCGCGTGAGATCCGAATAGAGGAGGATACGCGGAATGCCCTTCGATAGATCGACGGCCCGAGAGCGCTTGAAGGAGGATACGAGCGAGCTTTCGAGCACGCCCGATCCCCCTGCATCTACGGACTTCGATGTATTCTCCTCTTTGGCGAGGCCGACCAGCGCGGTTCTGATCGCTAGATTGAAGCGTTCGACATCCTTCTGAAGCGCGGCGGCGGGGCTGCTGCCGAAGAAGTCGCCGACCGAGCTCCAGATGCCCTGGTCCGAGGTCGTCTTCGCCCGCTCTTCGGCCGACATTGAGGGAATGCATCCCGTCACCGTCGACGTGAGCCCACTCCCATCGCGACGCGCCACGAGCAGGGTGATCCGTTCGCGCGGAAGGAAATCGCGCTCGAAGCCTGTCCGCTTGAAGTCGATGAGATTGCTGACGAAGCGCCGCCAATCGCGGTTCTCCGGCAAACCGCTCTTCTCGCTTTCTGGGACGATGTGGTGCTCGTCGATAACGATCAGCGTTTGGCGAAGCGCTTGAGGGTAGCCCTGCAGGTTGCAGTATTTCTCGAGGTCGCGCGCGGCAGCGGGCGAGACGAGCCAGGCCATTGTGGCGAGAATGAGCAAGAAGCGCATCGGACTATCCTCAGAGGTACGTCATCTTGATCGCTGTTCGCTGATATTCGTCCGGGGTAAGCGCCGTGTACTTGCCGATCGGATATTCCTCCGCCGCGTAGATGACATGGCTTTGAGGGTTCATCTGCTGGACCAGTTGATTGCGGTATTTCCGCAGGGTGGACAAGACCTGCTGGTCCTTGGCCCTGAGGCGCGTCAGCAACTCCTGGCTGAAGTGGAAATTGGCGCCGCGCTTCTGAAGCTCGTTGAACGCGAGGGCCTGCTCCCGCGCCTTGTCGGAGATCGCTTGTGCCTGTCTCAGGTCCCGGTCGACCTCTTTCTCCAGACGCCGCGAGAGTGCGTTGAGCGCATTCTGCTCCTTCTCGAGCTGGACCTTGAGCTTCGGATATTCCGGTTCCTCATCGTGCGCCCACCAGGCGATGAAGACACCGCAGAGATAGACAATCACATTGAGGAGCAGCGAACCGCCGACAGTCGTGAGTTGGCTGAGGTCGCCTCTTTCCCCAAGCGCGTCCTGGATGGCCATCAGCTCGCCGAGGTGGATTCCGCGTGCGTACCAGACGGCGGAGAGGGCTGCGGCCAATGCAACCGATCCCAGCCCAAACATGCGCCACGCCGGGCCACGGGTGATGTCGTGGTTATGCTCGCCGAAGTAATGCCGCCATTGCTTGAGCAGCGTCCCGTGATAGTGGCCCGCGGCGGCGATGGCGAACGCGACGAGGAGCGTGGCCCCCAACGCGGTGAAGGGAGTGAAAAACTTGACCGATAAGAAGGCCTCGTAGTTCACGAAGGATTCCGTGACGAGGATGGTCAGTAAGGCCGTGATGTAGAGCCAGGGACGGACGACGACGGGTTCACGGCCGCCGAGGTTCGCACGCATCTGTCCGTACGCCTGGTTGAGGCGGTTGACCTCGACAGTCTTCCGCTGAACCTCGGCATAGGCATTGCCGTGGCGCTCGAGGTGATGGCGCAGCACCTCGCGCTTATTGCGCACGAGCTCGAATTCGATTCGTTGCAGCTCCGCATCGAGAAACTGCCCATGTGCCCCGTTCGGGACGGCGTCCTGGTGGAAAGCGTTGCGAACCGCATCGACGGCGGGTTGACGCACGGCGCCGATCCAATCGATCCATTGGGCCATGACCGGGGTGAGATTGGCGGGCTGTGGCCCAGCGACATCCGTTAGATAGACGGCACTCAGCGACAGATCATGCTGCATGTATTCGCTGGCTTTCTCTTCCAGCGGAGTCAGATCGAGCGCCTCATAGGCAAGGAGTGTGGGAGGAATGTCCAGCTTGTAAGCTGGCGGATGGAAAGCGCCGGGGTCCGGCCTGAACTGCGTCATGTGTAAATCTCCGCGCCCACGGGACTATTCTCTTGTCATACTGCCGCGACGGGCTCCCAGTCGCCGGAAGCCGATCGGCAATAAAGCTGTTTGTCAGTCGTCGCGGTGCCTTTGCCGGAGACTTCGATCGTCGTTTCGGCATAGCGGCAGACGCGTGGGCCAGGTGTGGAGGAGGCGACGTTGGCCGATCCGGTCGTGATCGGTGCTTGTTGCATCGGTGCTTGTTGCTTCGGTTTGGCGGGATCTGTGTTCTTCGTCGCGACTGCCGTTGCAGGAAGGCTCTCATTGTATCCGTATACGCGCGTGTGGACGTTGCGGCGCACGCCTTCGCGCTCGTAAGTATCGACTTTGTCCACGCCGTCTGCCACGGCCGTCCGTTCAAGCGCGAGAATCCTCTGCTTATCCTCCTCGTTTGCGACGGCTACCATCACGAGGCAAAGCGCCGAGCCGGCCCCACCGCCGACCAAGGCGCCAGTGGCCGCGCCTCGTCCGCCATTCGCGATCCCGCCGATAACGCCACCCGCGATCGCGCCAATGACGACGGAGCCGACGCAATTCGTCATGGCCCGTTCGACGGCGGTGCCGCTGCCGCCTCCGCCGGGAAGGGAGGCGCAAGCCGATGCATGGAGGGTGATGGCCAAAAGAGCCAGCGCACCTATGAGTTTTCGGCCCGGCCGCGCGAAGGCCGCGGATTCAACGTGATGAGCCACACACAATCCCCCCTCTGACCCTCCGTAAGCGGTACTCCCGCCGGATAGAGAAGTCCATACAAGGGGTCATGTTAGCTCTGGAAAACAGCTTCAAAGCTGTTTGTTATTGCTGTGTTTTCAGTCGCGTGAAAAGGAACGGCAGGTATTCTAGCTATGCCGGCCCGTCGAGGCGCTCGGTCCAGCTCTCCGTCTGGCGGGTCTCGATGCGGCGACGGGCGAGCTTGCGCCAGCCGGAGGCGAGCTCGGGCAGGTCGGCCATCGCTTGCAGCTCGTCGTAGCGATCCCGGTCGCGGTAGAGAAGTCGCGACAGGCGCGACAGGGGCCACTCGGGCTGCGGGCGCTCGAGGAGGACGAGGCGGCTTCCCGCGTCGGCCGTGCCGGTCTCGAGAACGCGGTAGTACCAGCCCGTCCGTCCGCTCGCTTGCGTGCGGAAGGCGATCCTGTCGAGGCCGAAGCGGACGTTGAGCTTCCAGCAGGGCTGGCGGCCCTGGGAGACCTGGAGACGCGCCGATCCGAACGCGACGATGTCGCCGACGTGGACCGTGTCCTCCGTCCAGCCGAGGGTGGACAGGTTCTCGCCGAACGCGCCGGGGGCGTCGAGAAGCGGATGCGGGCCGATCTCATTGCGCCAATAGCCGGCGTAGTGCTCGAAGGCGTAGTGATGCAGCGCCTTTTCCGGGCCGCCGTGATGAGCGAGGTCGGCCTGCGCATCGCCGGTGATGCCGGTGTGCGTGATCTGCCACGGCGGCGCGGCGGCGGCTTTGGCGATCCCGCTCGTGTGTCCCTTGGGGCCGAGCGGTGCCACGCGGCCGGTGAGCACGGTGGGAGAGACGGAAGGCAGCATCGGGTCATTCCAAGCGGACGGCGCACCCCATCCAAGACCAGGAGAGGGCGCGGAAAAACGCGGCCGAATGCAGCAGGGTGGCAGAGGCCGCGAGCTACGCTCTCGTCCGGACGTAGCTGCCGGGCGCATCCTCGATGACGCCGAGGGTCTTGCCCGGCTCGCGCGGAGCGATCCATCCGCCGGAGTACTTCGTCAGCCACTCGATCCAGTAAGGCCACCAGGAGCCCGGATGCTCCTTGGCCATCGCCATCCACTCCTCGAGGGTATCGGCGGCGGCCTTCGTGGCGGTCCAATACTGGTATTTCATCTTATCCGGCGGGTTGACGACGCCGGCGATGTGGCCGGAGCCCGCCAGCACCAGCTCGACCGGACCGCCGAGCATTTTCGAGCCGATGAACACGGATTTGGCGGGCGCGATGTGGTCTTCCTTCGTCGCCAGCTCGAAGACCGGGAGCTTGATCTTCTTGAGGTCGAGCTTCACGCCGGCGAGCGTCATCTCGCCTTTGGCAAGCTTGTTCTCGTTATAGAACTCGCCGAGATAGAAGCCGTGGTTGGCCGCCGGCATGCGCGTGGAATCCTGGTTCCAGTAAAGCAGGTCGAACGGGAACGGCTTCTTGCCGAGCATGTAGTTGTTGACGATGTAGGGCCAGATGAGGTCGCGCGGGCGCATCATGTTGAACACGTTCGCCATGCGCGAGCCATCGAGGTAGCCGCGCTCCGCCATCATCTCCTTGAGGGCGTCGAGCTGGCTGTCGCTCGTGAACAGCAGGAGATCGCCGGCCTTCGAGAAGTCGAGCTGGGTCGTGAGGAAGGTCACGGACCGGAACGGCTCCTCGCCGCGGGCGGCGAGATAGGCGAGCGTCGAGCCGAGCAGGGTGCCGCCGACGCAGTAGCCGACGACGTTCGCCTTTTCCGCGCCGGTCTCGCGCTTCACCGCATCGGCCGCCGTCAGCACGCCTTCGAGCATGTAGTCCTCGAAGGTCTTGTGGGAGAGGCGCTCGTCCGGGTTGACCCACGAGATGACGAACACCGTGAAGCCCTGGTCGACGACGTATTTAAGCAGGCTCTTCGGCGGCGTGAGGTCGAGGATGTAGTATTTGTTGATCCAGGGCGGGACGACGAGGAGCGGAACCTCGTGCACCTTCTCCGTCGTCGGCGTGTACTGGATGAGCTGGAAGACATCGTTCTGGAAGACCACCTTGCCGGGTGTGGTGGCGAGGTTGCGCCCAACCTCGAAGGCCTCCGTGTCCGTCTGGCTGATCTTCAGGAGATCGCCCGACTTCTCCATGTCGTGAACGAGGTGCGACATGCCCTGGACGAGATTGCCGGCATTGGTCTTGAACGTCTCGCGCAACACCTCGGGGTTGGTGAACGGGAAGTTCGACGGCGAGAATGCGCTCGAAAGCTGGCGCAGGTAGAACTCCGCCTTCTGCCGGGACGTGTCGTCGAGGCCTTCCGTCTGCTCGAGAAGCCCTTCGGCCCAATTCGTGGTGAGGAGATAGGCCTGCTTCCAGAAGTCGAAGTAGGGGTTCGACGACCACTCGGGGTCCTTGAAGCGATTGTCGGACGGCTCGGGCTCGACGACGGGCTCGACGTTCTCGCCCAGAAGACGGCGGATCGCGTTGTTCCAGAGCTCGATGTAGGAGCCGACGAGCGAGCCCTGGGCCTCGGCGAGCTTGGAGGGGTCGTTGAACCACAGCCGGGCGATGTCGGCGAGCGTGCCCATCGCCTCGGTGGCCTCGCTCGCGGCCGAATAGGGGCTGATCTTGGCGTCGGGGCGTTCGAGCAGCTCGTTCATCGCCCGTCCACCCTGCTCGAAGACGCGCAGCATGTTGCGCGCGAATTCCTCTGGATTTTCGATCCTGTAGGGCGTGGGCGGGGAAACGGATTTGTGCTCGGTCATGAGGCGATCATCAGGGGAAAGTGCCTATCGTTCAATCAGAATGATAGGCTGTCTAGGTCCCGGCTTCCAGTCGGATCAAAGCATGAGAGAGGCGGCAAATGTGCAAAGCTGCCCCGGCATTTTCCGTGCCACTGGACGCTCACGGCCGGCTCGGATTAAATAGCGCGGACTTGACCCCGCTTCGTTGCCGCCTCACGGGCTCCTGCCGCGCGCCGGGGTGAGTGGAGCGCCGCTCTCAAGGACCGGGGCCGCAACAGCTCATGAGACGCCCGTGATCGAGGACTTCCACCGCATCAAGCGTTTGCCGCCCTATGTCTTTGCCGAGGTCAACCGCCTCAAGGCGGCGGCGCGGGCGCGGGGAGCCGACATCATCGATCTCGGCATGGGCAATCCCGATCTGCCGACGCCGCCCCACATCGTCGAGAAGCTCGTCGAGACCGTGGCGAAGCCGCGCACCCACCGCTATTCCGCCTCGAAGGGCATTCCGGGCTTGAGGCGCGCGCAGGCGGCCTATTACGAGCGCCGCTTCGGCGTGAAGCTCGATCCCGAGACGCAGGTCGTGGCGACGCTCGGCTCCAAGGAAGGCTTCGCCAACATGGCGCAGGCGATCACCGCGCCGGGCGACGTGATCCTGGTGCCGAACCCGACCTATCCGATCCACGAGTTCGGCTTCCTCATCTCCGGCGCCTCGATGGCGCATGTGAAGGCCGGCAACGGCGAGGACTTCCTGCGGTCGGTGGAGCACGCGGTGCGCCACTCGATCCCGAAGCCGATCGCGGTCGTGCTCTCCTATCCCTCGAACCCGACGGCGATGACGGCCGACCTCGACTTCTACAAGGAGGCGGTCGCGCTCGCCAAAAAGCTCGATCTCATCATCCTGTCGGATCTCGCCTACTCCGAGATCTATTTCGACGATACGCCGCCGCCCTCGGTGCTGCAGGTTCCGGGCGCGATGGACATCACCGTCGAGTTCACGTCGCTCTCGAAGACGTACAACATGCCCGGCTGGCGCATGGGGTTCGCGGTCGGGAACGAGCGGCTGATCGGGGCGCTCGCGCGCGTCAAATCCTACCTCGACTACGGCGCCTTCACGCCGATCCAGGTGGCGGCGGCGGCGGCCCTCACCGGTCCGCAGGACTGCGTCGAGGAGATCCGCAAGGTCTACAAGAGTCGGCGCGACTGCCTCGTCGAGAGCTTCGGGCGGGCGGGTTTCCCCGTGCCGCCCCCGCCGGCTACGATGTTCGCCTGGTGCCCGATCCCCGAGCCTTATCGCGCCCTCGGCTCGGTCACGTTCGCCAAGCTCCTGATCGAGGAGGCGGACGTGGCGGTCTCACCCGGCGTCGGCTTCGGCGAATATGGCGAGGGCTTCGTGCGGATCGCCCTCGTCGAGAACGAGCACCGCATCCGCCAGGCCGCCCGGTCGATCAAAAAGTTCCTCGCACATGCACCGGAAACCTTGCATAACGTCATCCCCATCCCGCAGAAAGCCAGCCGTTAAGGCCACTTAAGCCCATGTCAGAGCCTTTGACCCTCGGCGTTGCCGGACTTGGCACCGTCGGCACGGGTCTCATTCAGCTTCTTGCCGCCCATACGCCTCGCCTCGAACGGACCCTCGGCCGGTCGATCGTGGTGACGGGCGTATGTGCGCGCTCGCGCGACAAGGTGCGCGGCGCCGGTTTCGGATCGGCGCAATGGTTCGACGACCCCATCGCGCTCGCGACGGATCCCTCCAATGCCGTCTTCGTGGAGCTGATCGGCGGCGACGACGGGCCGGCGAAGGCGGCGGTCGAGGCCGCGCTCAAGGCCGGCAAGCACGTGGTGACGGCCAACAAGGCGCTGCTCGCCAAGCACGGCGTGATGCTGGCGCGGCTGGCGGAGGAGAGCGGCGTCTCGCTCAATTTCGAGGCGGCCGTGGCGGGGGGCATCCCCATCATCAAGATGCTGCGCGAGGCGCTGGCGGCCAACGAGGTGCGCCGCATCTACGGCATTCTGAATGGCACCTGCAACTTCATCCTGACGAAGATGACGGATGAGAAGCGGGCGTTCTCCGATGCGCTCAAGGAGGCGCAGGACCGCGGCTATGCGGAAGCCGATCCGACATTCGACATCGGCGGGTTCGATGCCGCGCACAAGCTGTCGCTGCTCGTGAGCCTGGCGTTCGGCACGACGATCGCGTTCGATCAGATCTACGTCGAGGGCATTGACCGGATCACCAAGGCGGACATCGAGGCCGCGACCGAGCTCGGCTATTGCATCAAGCTGCTCGGGGTGGCGGTGCGCACGGACGAGGGCATCGAGGCGCGCGTGACGCCGGTGCTGATCGACGAGGAATCGGCGCTCGCCGAGGTCTCGGGCGTCACCAACTGCGTGGGGATCGACGGCGACTTCGTCGGCAACCTGCTGCTGGTGGGGCCGGGAGCCGGCGGTCAGGCCACGGCCTCGGCGGTGGCGAGCGATATCGTCGACATCGCGCGCGGGCTCGTGATGCCGCCCTTCATCCGGCCGACGGCGGCGCTCGAGCCGGCGAAGCGGGCGGGGCTCACCGCGCACCAGGGCAATTACTATGTGAGGATGTCGGTTCATGACCGGCCGGGCGCGATGGCGTCGATCATGCGGCGCATGAGCGACGAGAACGTCTCGCTCGAAAGCATCGTGCAGAAGCGCCCGGGGGCGGTTCATCCGGGCCAGGCGGGCGAGCCGGAGCCCGGCGCGCAGGCGGCGCCGGCCAACGTCATTCTCATCACGCACGACACGACGGAAGACGCGATGCGCAAGGCGCTCAAGGCCATCGAGCTGGATGGCAACGTGGCGGAGCCGCCGCAGATGATCCGCATCGAGGACCTCTGACGCATCACGGGATCAGCATCGAGGAACGACAATGACGAATGACAATGAAGATGTCGGGCTCGACCGGATGCTCGTGCTCGAAGTGGCGCGAGTGACGGAAGCGGCGGCGATCGCAGCGGCGCGCTTGTGCGGGCGAGGCAACGAGAAGGCGGCCGACAAGGCGGCGGTGGACGCGATGCGTCACGAGCTGGGGCGCGTGTCGCTGCGCGGCACGGTCGTGATCGGCGAGGGCGAGATGGACGAGGCGCCGATGCTCTACATCGGCGAGACCGTGGGTAACGGGACCGGCCCCGAGGTCGATATCGCCGTCGATCCGCTCGAAGGCACGACGATCTGCGCCAAGAGGATGCCGAACGCGCTGGCGGTGCTCGCCATCTCGGAGCGCGGCGGCCTTCTGCACGCGCCGGACATGTACATGAACAAGATCGCGGTCGGGCCCGGCTATCCGGCGGGCGTCGTCGATCTCGATGCGCCGGTGGAGGAGAACCTCGCCGCGCTCGCCAAGGCGAAGGGCGTGTCGATCGGCTCCATCACGGCCTGCATCCTCGACCGGCCGCGCCATGCGGAGCTGATCCGTGCCGTGCGCCAGGCGGGGGCTGGCGTGCAGCTCATCCCGGACGGCGACATCGCGGGCGTGATCTGGACGACGGATCCGGCCGAGACCGGCATCGACATCTACCTCGGCTCGGGCGGGGCGCCGGAGGGCGTGCTGGCTGCGGCCGCGCTGCGGTGCATCGGCGGGCAGATCCAGGGCCGGCTGGTGCCGTCGAACGACGAGGAGCGTCAGCGCGCCGAGAAGATGGGGATCGCCGACATCAACCGGAAGCTCGTGCTCGAGGATATGGCTTCCTCCGACGTGATCTTCGCCGCCACCGGCGTGACCTCGGGCTCGCTGCTCGAGGGCGTGCGCTTCCACGGCGACGATACGGCCGAGACCGAGACGCTGATCATGCGCTCGAAGACGGGCACCGTGCGCCGCATCAAGAGCCGCTTCCGCCACGTCGATACGAAGTTCGCCTTGTCGCGTGATTGAGGCGTCGGGCGATTGAGGCGGGGCGCATGTGCCCCGGTGCGTGTCGCGCCGCTGCGCGGGGGTTACCGGCCCTCGATTTTGAGGCCGGGCAGGTCGATGCGCACGTTGGTCTGCTGGCTGTCGTAGTAGAGATAGCCGAGCACGGCGACGGCGATGGCCAGCAGCACGATGACGATGTTCTTCGGGTCGCTCATGGTGAGGGCTCTCTGCGCGAAGACGCGTGCGGTTGATCCTGTGTCCGGGGTGCACCTCTGCCACAGCGGGCGGCGTCCGGCAAGTTGCCGGGGCTGTTGAAAACCTCGCGCGAGGGGTCGCATCGGGGCGTCTTGTGCTGGAACGTTCCGTCCATGAGGGCGAATCGACAGGGCAGGCCGGCATGACGGCAGTTCGGAAGTTGCGTGCCGGTGTCGCGGCCGGGGAGGGCGATGGCGAGGCGTTTCTCGGCGTCGCGCGCTCGGCCCGCGGCTATCGCTGGACGGAGACGCTCGAGCCCGCCCGCGTCAAGGACGCCATCGCCATCAGCCAGCAACACGGCCTGCCGGAGTTGCTCGGGCGCGTGCTGGCCGCGCGCGGCGTGGGGCTCGACGAGGTGCCCGTCTTCCTCGATCCGACGATCCGGGCGCTGATGCCCGATCCCTCGACGCTGACCGACATGGACAAGGCGGCACGGCGGCTTGCGGATGCCGTGACGCGGCGCGAGCCGGTGGCCGTGTTCGGCGACTACGACGTGGACGGGGCGTGCTCGTCGGCGCTCATGAAGCGCTTCCTGGATCATCACGGCACGCCCGCCCGGATCTACATTCCCGACCGGCTGACCGAGGGATACGGCCCGAATGCGGCGGCGCTGGCTCAGCTCGTCGGCGAAGGCGCGAAGCTCATCGTCACCGTCGACTGCGGAACGACGAGCGTCGACGTGCTGGGCGGGACCGCCCGGGGCGACGCGGATGTGATCGTCATCGATCACCATCAGGCCGACGAGGCGCTGCCGGCCGTTCATGCGCTCGTCAATCCGAACCGGCGCGACGATCTCTCGGGCCAGGGCCACCTGTGCGCGGCAGGCGTGGTGTTCCTCACGCTCGTCGCGACGGCGCGCGAGTTGCGGCGGCGGGGAGTTTATGGCGCCGGGCTCGGCGAGCCGCAGCTCATCGGCGATCTCGATCTCGTGGCGCTGGCGACGGTGGCGGACGTGGTGCCGCTCAAGGGGCTCAACCGCGCGTACGTCACCAAGGGGCTTGCCGTCATGCGGGGGCGCGAGAACGTCGGCCTGCGGGCGCTCGCCGATGCGGCCGGCCTCTCGGAGGCGCCGACGGCCTATCATCTCGGCTTCATTCTGGGCCCGCGCATCAACGCCGGCGGGCGCATCGGGGACGCCTCGCTCGGTGCCAAGCTGCTCTCCACGGACAACGAGGTGGAGGCGACCCGCATCGCCATCCTGCTCGACAGGCTCAACAAGGAGCGCAAAGAGATCGAGCAGGCGGCGCTCGAGGAGGCCGTGGCGATGGCGGAGCGGCGGCTCGAGGAGGCGCCGGAGCTTGCGGTGCTGACGGTCGGCTCGCCGGACTGGCATCGCGGCGTCGTCGGGCTGATTGCGAGCCGCCTGACCGAGCGCTTCCGGCGGCCGTCGTGCGTGATCGCCTGGGACAAGGAGGGTGCGGATGGCCTCGTCGCGGGGACGGGCTCGCTGCGCTCCGTTGCAGGCGTCGACATCGGCTCGCTCGTGCGCGCGGCGGTGGCGGAGGGGCACCTGCTCAAGGGCGGCGGGCACGCGATGGCCGCGGGCCTCACGGTCGATCGGGCGAAGCTCGATACGCTGGCGTCGTTCTTTGCTGCGACTCTCAAGGATGCGTCGGCGCGGCTCGCGGCGCGCGCGGTGCTCGCCATCGACGGGGCGTTGACGCCGTCGGGTGCCAACGACGATCTCATCGACCTCTTGGCGCGCGCCGGGCCTTACGGGCAGGGCCACCCGCAGCCGCGGTTCGCGTTTCCGGCGCATCGGGTGAAGTTCGCCAAGCCGGTCGGCACGGCGCACATCCGCTGTGTGCTCGAGGCGGGTGACGGATCGCGCCTCGATGCGGTGGCGTTCCGGGCGGCGGGGCAGCCGCTCGGCGAGCTTCTGATGGCCGCGTCGGGCGGGTTCCCGGTACATGTGGCGGGACAGTTGCGGCGCGATACCTGGGGCGGCCGCAACCGCATCGAACTGCAGATCGAGGACGCGGCCGATCCGAGGACGCAATAGCCCGTCGGACGGGCGTCGGAACCCGGAGGATGGCCGCCCCGCTGCGCCGGGAGCGCGTCTGCCGGGCCCGGGGATGCGCCGCTTGCGTCCCCCGCCAAACCTTTCTATACCACCGGCTGCTTCGCGGGGCCGCGCTCCGCGACGGGGTCCCTTCGTCTATCGGTTAGGACGCGAGATTTTCAATCTTGAAAGACGGGTTCGACTCCCGTAGGGACCGCCACTTTTTTCGCTCACGCGCCTGATCGCGCACCTCGCGGTGCGCTGGCGCTCCGCGGGGGCGCGACACGCGTCGCGGGTCGCCTTGCTCCCGGGCCCTTCGGGCCGGAAGTATCATGGTGGCCCTGAGCATGGGCATGTCTTCTCTGCGCAATAAGAATAAGCCGGTGACGCCCGCCGTGGCGGTCCGCCTTGGGAAGCTGTTCGGGCACGGCCCGGGAATCTGGATCAGAATGCAGGCTGCTTACGATACGTGGCACGCCGAGCGAGAAATTGACGTGAGCGGGATCCCCACTTTGAAGGTGGCCTAGCTGGACCCTAGCGTTTGCTTTGTCAGGATGTGTTGGCGGCTGGAGGGGCGCGGCAGTCTGTGCGAAGCATGCTGCGCTACGACTCGCGGTTCGCTTCGCTCCTGGCCCCTTCGGGTCAAGTGTTGGAACAACGTACACTTGGCGGATGTAGCTCCTTTCCGACAGACGCGATGTTTAATCCGGCGATGTGCTGGTGATCGGTGCCGCGACGCGACAATTTCTCCCCCGTTGTGTTTTATCCAGGACGGACCCGAAGGCGGGGGTGGGGTGTTGTATTGGGGTTAGCGTGGTCGAGTGGAAGGAGGAGAAGGAGAGACATCACATGACGACACCCAAAACCCGGGCGCGAGAGGACGGGGAGGTCGCGACGCTCGTTCGCGGCTTTGGATGCCGCCTGCGCGAGGAGATGCCTCTCGCCGATGCCCAGCCGCGCGTGATGATGGTGCTGATCGAGAGGATGCGCCGGGCAGAGTGTGCTCGGCACGACACGGCGAAGGGAGCCGATCCGTCGGACGACCGGGCTGCTTGAAAAGCCGCTGCATCGGACGAGGGACTGCGGGCAGTGACAACGAGGCTTCCGTTCGTGCGGGGCCTCGTGCCCGTGCAGGGGCTACGATCTCAAAAACACTGGCAGGAGGATGCGACGGCGATGCGTGCGCCGGCCTCTGTTGCAACGCGCGTGGGCGCGCAATGGCGATCATCTCGTTTCGGCTCGAGCACGTTCACTCTCAATGGAATCGGCCCATTGGAGTGAACGTGCTCTATCTTTTTGTTTGAGAGTCTGAGTCACGCTCTCGATGCGAGCTGAAATGCTCGCATCTCAAACGATCAGGCTCTAAGGCCCAATCAGGCTGCGTCGGCCAGCTTCTTCAGGCGTGGCAGATCGACGATCTCGAGACCCTCGGCCGTTTCCCGGACGACGCCTTCCTTTTTCAAGGCCAGAAGGGCCGCTCCGAGCCTGTCGATGCTCATATCCAATTTCTCGGCCACGAAGCCGGCCGTCACGTCGTCGGCGATCACCTCGGCCTCGCGTCCTTCCGGTCCGTTCGCGTTCGAAATCGCGATGAGGAAGTTCGCCACTTTCGCCTCCGCCGCTCGTGGCGCCTCGGAGAGCGTCAGGTCGCGCAGATAGTCGAACTCGCGCTCGATCGCCGCGGCCTGGCGAAAGGAAAGGCGATCGTCGCTTTCGAGGGCAGCCGGAAGATCGGTCTCGTCGAGCCGGCTCACGACGGTATCCACCATCGCCTGGGCCGAGGTTACGTGCTCGCGCAAATGCCCGAGGCCGATGATGTCGCCCGGGAATGCGAACTCGATGACGTCGTGGCGTCCGTCCGACCAGAGCATGTAATGGCAGATGGCGCCGCTCTCGACGCGATAGAGAGCCCGCGCGTCGCCCGGATGAAAAAGAAATGCGCCGGTGGCGATGTGCTCGAGGTCACCCTTCGCCGGAGCGTCGGCTCTCGCCTGGGCTTCGTCAGGATTCAGTTTGTCGAATTCCTGACTTTTGCCGTCAAAGATTTTCTCCTGGCAAATACTCGCCATGACACGCAACTCCAAAACATAGACTTGATGTAAGCACGCTTATTGCCTCAATCAAGCCATATTTCGCTGTGCTCCCAGATAGTAAGGGCACTTTTCGCATACTAGAACTATTGCGGCGGCGGTCTGTTCCTCGCGAAACACGTTATCGCCGGCGTAGGATGCCGCAGGGCGCATTTTGTGCTGCGATGCGCCGCTAAGCCCTTTCAATTGCGTTTCTATTTCGTGTCTCGCCGTGCCGTCCGCGGGGCAGGACGGCGGCGCCGTCGTGTCGGGCCGCTCCGGGGCTCTGTGACGCGATCTGTAGAGGAAGATCGTTAAATATTTTCATCTAACATCTTGATTCAGTGTGTAAATGCATCGTTAAGCCATGCCTGGCTTGCGCGTGGACGTGTTGATGTGCGCGGTACCTGAAACCTCTCTGCCGTCGCGGAAGATCTCGCCATTTGGAGCATTCGACGCCGCAGCCGGGCCGATGCTCATGGTTCTTCTTGCGGCTCTCGGCTCCGTCGTCCTCGCCGTGGTGCTGACGGCGGAGGTCCGTGCGGGTGCGCCGATCCTCGTCACGTTGTTTCAGGTGTCGCTCGCCGTGGCGGCCGTGGCGATCGGCATTGCCTGCGACGCCTATGGCGAGCGGCGGCATTTCGAACGGCGGGAGCCCTTCTACCGCGATCTCATCCACGAGCATTTTCTGATCTCGACGTTCGACGCGGAGGGGCGCTTCCAGCGGGCCAACGAGAATTTCCTCAAGCGGACCGGCTTCACGGCGGAGGAGCTTGTGGGGGAGAGGCTCGGAGAGCTTCGCGGCGAGAACCTGTCCGCCGAGGATCGCGCGGCGATGTGGGCCGCCTTGCGGGCGGGCAAGACCTGGTCCGGCACCTTCGGCTATCGCGCCGCCGCGACGACGGAGGATGGGACGGAGACGGTGTGGGTCAAGGCCACGGTCGTGCCGCGCATGCGGGCCTGCGGGGCGCTCGCTTCGGTGACGGTGGTCGGGACGGACACGACGGAGCAGCGGGCGGCGGAACTCGCGCTCGCGGGCACGCACGCCCGGCTCGAAGCCTTCATCAAGAACGTCCCTGCGGCCGTGGCGATGGTCGACCGGGAGATGCGCTATGTCGCGCACACCGAGCGCTGGCTCAAGGACTATCGGCTCGCGCAGACCTCGCTGGTCGGCCTCGACCATTACGAGGTATTTCCCGAGATCCCGGAGCATTGGCGTCTTAAGCACGCGCGCGTTCTCGCGGGCGCCACGGAGCGCTGCGACGAAGAGCGGTGGCGGCGTCTCGACGGGACGGAGAACGTGCTCCGCTGGGAGATGCGCCCCTGGTACGACCGCGACGACAGCATCGGCGGCATCATCATGCTGACCGAGGACATCTCGGAGCGGAAGAGGATGGAGGCGAAGCTCTGGGAGCTCGCGAAGATCGACGGGCTGACGGGGCTGCCCAACCGGCGCCTGTTCAACGAGACGCTGAAGAGCGCCCTCGCCCATGCGTCCGACACGGGCAGCAGTCTCGGCGTCGCGCTCATCGACATCGACCACTTCAAGGAGATCAACGACACGCTCGGGCACGATGCGGGCGACGAGATGCTCAAGATCGTGGCGCGGCGGCTCGAGAGCGCGTTGCAGGGGCGCGGCACCATCGCCCGCCTCGGCGGCGACGAGTTCGCCCTCGTTATCGTGGACGAGAGCTCGGGCAGCGATGTCTGCATCACCGAGGCCATCAAGGATGTCGAGATGGGGCTGATGGAGCCGATCAATCTCGCGGGCGCGCTGCGCTCGTGCTCGGCCAGCATCGGGGTGTCGCTGTTCCCGCAGGATGCCACGGAGCCGAGCGATCTTCTCAAGAACGCCGATCTCGCGCTCTACGAGGCCAAGAACCTCGGCCGCAGCCGCAGCATGCTGTTCTCGGTCGATCTGCGGGCCTCCATCGATCGCCGGGTGGCGTTGCTGGAAAGCGCGTTCGACGCCATCGAGGGCGGGCAGTTCGCCCTTTATTTCCAGCCGATCGTGCCGTCGGCCCCCTCGGAGCCGCTGTCGTTCGAGGCGCTCTTGCGCTGGCATCATCCGATCCATGGCACCATGGCGCCCGGCACGTTCGAGGAGCTTCTCGACGAGCCGCGGATCGCGGCGGCGCTCGGGGAGCGGGTGGTCGATCTCGCGCTCACCCAGGCGGCGCAGTGGCAGGCGGAGGACCTTCCGTTCGGGCGCATCGCCATCAACGTCTCGACCGCGGACTTCGCCTTCGGATGCTTTGCGGAGCGGCTTCAGGAGAAGCTGCTCCGCTTCGGCGTCGCGCCGCAGAAGATCTGCATCGAGGTGACCGAGCGCGTGTTCCTCGGAGCCGGCGCCTCGCACGTGGGCCAATCGCTCTACAAGCTCGATGCCCTCGGCGTTCAGATCGCGCTCGACGACTTCGGCACGGGGTATGCCTCGCTCTCCCACATCAAGGCGTATCCGATCGGGCGTATCAAGATCGACCGCTCGTTCGTGGCGGACATGCAGAACAACCGCGACAGCCTCTCGATCGTCGCCGCCATCATCCAGCTCGGGCGCAGCCTCGACGTCAGCGTCACCGCGGAAGGCGTGGAGGACGAGGGGCAGCTCGTGCTCTTGAGAAGCATGGGGTGCGGCAGCGTGCAGGGGTACTATTTCGCCAAGCCGCTGCCGGCCGACGAGGTCGCGCCCTTCATCCGCATGCGGTTGGCGGCCTGAGCGTAGGCCGCTCGCCGGATCCCCGTATTACTGGGGCGATAGCGCGGGCGGTCGTCAGCGGCAGATGAGAACGGGGACCTTGCTTCCCGTCAGCACCTTGATCGCCTGGCTGCCGAGCAGCATGCGCATGAGGCCGCGGCGGCCATGGGAGGCCATGACGATCAGGTCGCAGCCCTGCTTCTCCGCCGTGTCGATGATGCCTTCGGCGGGGAACTGGTCTTTGACGTGGAGGGTGGTGCAGGCGACTCCCTGCGCCTCCGCCTCCGTTTCGACGGCGGAGAGGATCTGAGCGGCATTAGCCGCGACGCTCTCCTCGTACTCGTGGACCGGGAAGGCCATGGCGACCTCACCGGGCGCGACGGCGACCCAGGGCTCGGTGACGTAGATGGCGGTGACGCGTGCGCCGAGGGGGGCGGCGAGGGCGAACGCCTGCGTCACGGCTTTCTTGGCGAGGTCGGAGCCGTCGGTCGCGATCAGGATGTGCTTGAACATCGGCGTACTCCCAGAGCTGTTCCGTTCTCTCTTCCACTTCGTCTCATCCTTATGCGTCGAGACGGGGACGGGCCTTGACCCTGAGCAACAGGAGGGGCAACCGAAAAGTTCGCCCCTCCGTGAGGCTTTGGCGAGAGAATACGCCGCGATTTTCGCGTCGTTGCCGGTTGCTCTTGGCGCGCGGGTCGGTTAGATCAACGCGATCCCGTGGGGCGCGGTCGCCCGGCCCCGTCGAGTCAGCGTGCGCCTTGGTGTAACGCGCTGATCGATAAGATGTTTTTCGGTTCGCTGCCGTAGCTCAGTGGTAGAGCACTCCCTTGGTAAGGGAGAGGTCGCAAGTTCAATCCTCGCCGGCAGCACCAGTTTTTCCATTTCGGAGCAAGACTTTAGCCTCCTTGGCCGCACGGCGGACACGGAAAAGCCGGTGCGTGGAGAGCCGCACCGGCTTCGGATCCTTTGGGAAGACTGTGACGCTCGGGGCCAGGGTGAGACGCGCCCGGCCCGTTATCCGTCTGCCTTACTTCGCGGCGACCTTGCGCTCGACGGTGGACTTGGAGACCTCGCCGGCGGCGACGAGGGCGTTGATGCAACCCTTGGAGAGATTACGGCCGACGGCGCGCATGCACTTGCGGACGCCCGGAGAGCCGACGGCGTGCTGGCTGCAGTGGGCATAGTAGTCGGAGGCGCAGGCGAGCTTGACGCTGAGGCTGACGGCACCGGCCTGGCTGGACATCACGAGAACGCCGAGAGCAACGGTGGAAGCGAGGATGTTGCGGATCGTGGTCATCTGTCTCTCCATCTGCCGGGGGGTGTCCGGTTTCGATGAAGACAAGATCGCCCGTTTTCGCGTCCCCGGCTGTTCCCCGCGGAACGGGCTCGGAAAAATCGAAAATCCATAGGAGAAATGCTGATCCGGGCGCTGGCTGCCCGGGCGCGCCCCTCTCGGCGGGATCGGACGCCCGGTGCCGGACGTTGCCGGAGACGCGCTTTTTGTGGGGACGGCGGTCGGGATCGGCGTGCCTCGTTCGTCCTCGGCTTGAGACACGCTCCAGGAGGTTCCCATGAAATACGCCATCCTTTGCTATCACGCCGAGAACGTCGTCTGCGCCTGGAGCCGGGAGCAGGACGAGGCGGTGATGGAGAAGCTCGGCGCGGTGCAGGAGCGCCGGGCGAAGATGGGGCAGCTCGGCCCCGTCGCCCGGCTCATGCCGACGACGGCGGCGACCACCGTGCGCAAGGATACCGCCCCGGCGGTCGTGCTCGACGGCCCCTTCGCCGAGACCAAAGAGCAGCTTCTCGGCTTCTTCGTCGGCGACTTCCCAAATCTCGAAGGCGCGCTCGAATTCACCCGCGAGTTGGCGGAAGCTAACCCGGGCGGCGCCTACGAGGTGCGGCCGATCGGCTATTTCATCGACTGGAGCAAGCCCTCGTGACCGATCTCGCCTGGCTCGACGCGGCTGTGACTGCGGCGCGGCCCCAGGCCGTGGCGGCGCTGCTGCGCTATTTCCGCGATCTCGACCGGGCGGAGGAAGCGTTTCAGGAGGCCTCTCTCAAGGCGCTCAAGTCCTGGCCGGAGAACGGTCCGCCGCGCGATCCGGCGGCGTGGCTGATCATGGTCGGGCGGAATGTTGCGCTCGATGCGCTGCGCCGCGAGAAGAAATCGGAAGCCCTTCCGGACGAGGAGATCCTTTCGGACCGGGAGGACACGGAGGCGGCGCTCGTCGCGCGGCTGGACGATGCGCATTACCGCGACGACATCCTGCGTCTCCTGTTCATCTGCTGCCATCCGGATTTGCCCTCCACACAGCAGATCGCGCTCGCGCTGCGGATCGTGTCGGGGCTCACGGTGGCGGAGATTGCACGCGCGTTCCTCGTCAGCGAGGCGGCGATGGAGCAGCGCATCACGCGGGCCAAGCGGCGCGTGGCGGAGGCGGGCGTGGCATTCGAGACGCCCGGCGCGGTGGAGCGCAGCGAGCGTCTCGGCACCGTCGCGGCGATGATCTACCTCGTCTTCAACGAGGGCTATGCGGCGAGCGGGGGCGAGGCGCACGTGCGCCTGCCGCTCTGCGAGGAGGCGATCCGGCTGGCGCGCCTGCTGCTGCGGCTGTTCCCCTCCGAGCCCGAGATCCTTGGGCTCACGGCGCTTCTCCTGTTGCAGCATGCGCGCGCGCCGGCTCGCCTCGATGCGTCCGGCGCCATCGTTCTGCTCGAGGATCAGGACCGCACGCTCTGGCATCGGGATCTGATCGCGGAGGGCGAGGCTCTGATCGACAAGGCGATGCGTCATCGCCGCCCGGGGCCCTATCAGATCCAGGCGGCGATCGCGGCGCTGCACGATACCGCGCCGGCTTACGAGGATACGGACTGGCCGCAGATCGAAGGCCTCTATGCGGGGCTCGAAGAGATGCAGCCGTCGCCGGTCGTCACGCTCAACCGCGCGGTGGCGGTGAGCAAGGTGCGGGGCGCGGAGGCCGCGCTGGCGATGATCGCGCCGCTGGCGCCCAAGCTCTCGGGCTATTTCCATTTCTACGGACTCAAGGGCGCGCTGCTGCGCGATCTCGGCCGGGCCGCGGAGGCGCGGGAGGCGTTCGACCGGGCGATCGCGCTTGCCAGGACGGCGCAGGAGGCCGCACACATCCGCATGCATCTCGACCGTCTCGACAAGGATGCGAAGAGGCGCCCGCGCCGGGCCGAGGCGCCGGCATCGGACTAGGAGCATTTCGAAACAGAGGCCGGCGTGAGGCCGAGCCGAGACTTCAGACAAGGCCAAACCGGGAGAATCCCATGGCGAAAATCCTGATCCTCGTCGGCACGAAAAAAGGGCTCTTCATCCTCGAGAGCGCGGACGCCCGACGGACGTGGGAATTGAAAGGGCCGTTCTGCGAGACATGGCCGATCCAGCATGCGGTGGGAGACCCGGACACCGGCGCGATCTACGCCGCGGGCGGCAACGCCTGGTTCGGGGGCGCGATCTGGAAATCGACGGACCTCGGCGCGACGTGGACGCATTCGAGCGAGGGGCTCACCTACGGCGAGGGTGAGGAGCCTGTCGCCAACGTCTGGAGTCTCGCGATCGGATCGGACGGGCTCTATGTGGGTGCGGAGCCGGCAGGACTCTTCAAGAGCACCGACCACGGTCAGTCCTGGCGGCACGTGGCGGGCCTCAGGGCGCATCCGACGCGGCCCGAATGGCAGCCGGGTGGCGGCGGCCTCATTCTGCATCACATCGTGACGCATCCGAAGGACACCCGGCAGATCTGGGTCGGGATCTCCTCGGCGGGCGTCTTTCATTCGGCCGACGGCGGGGTGACCTGGGCGCCGCGCAATACGGGCACACGCTGCGACTACCTGCCTGAGGCGCAGCGCTATCCCGAATTCGGCCAGTGCGTGCATAGCCTCGTGATGGCGCCGGGCGGCGGGGATCGGCTCTATCAGCAGAACCATTGCGGCATGTATCGCAGCGACGACGGCGGGCGGCAGTGGATCAGCATCGAGGCGGGGTTGCCGTCGGCCTTCGGATTTCCGGCGGCCGCCCATCCGCGCGATCCCGATACCCTTTACCTGCTGCCGCTCAACGGCGACATTCTGGGGCGCTACATGCCGGATGCGAAAGCGGCCGTGTGGCGCACGCGCGATGCGGGGCGCTCCTGGACGGCGTTGCGCAACGGCCTGCCGCAGGAGAACGCGTTCTTCGGCGTGCTGCGCCAGGCGTTGAGCACGGACCGGCTCACGCCCTCGGGCGTCTATTTCGGAACGGGCGGTGGCGCTTTGTTCGCGAGCCCCGACGAGGGCGAGAGCTGGACCTGCCTGGCCCAGCATCTGCCGGCGATCTCGTCGGTGGAGACGTTTGTGGTGGACTGACGGAGTGCACGTGAGCGATCCGCATCGAGATTTGGCCGCAGAGCACGAGGTGCCGCAGAAGCCGCGCGTCTCGGTCGTGCTGCCGCGGGCGCTGTTGCGGCTCTTTCCCGATGCCGTGTGCGAGCTCGAGGTGGAGGCGGCGACGGTGGACGAGATGATCGGTGCGCTCGAAGCGCGCTGGCCGGGCATGCGCGACCGGCTGTGCGACTCGACCCCGCGCATTCGCCGCCACATCGCCGTCTTCCTCGATGGCACGCGGGTCCGGCTCGATGCGTGCCTCAAGCCGGGGGACCGCGTTCACGTGCTGACGGCCATCTCGGGCGGATAAGTGACGCGTGCGCTCGTCTCTGTTGCGCTTTCCTCTCTTGCGTGCACTGGCTTCCGCCGCATACTGCGAGCGGTCGAGCAGGGGGCATCTCCGTGAATCTTCTCGTTCTTCAGCATCTCGCCGTCGAGCATCCCGGCGTGCTCCGCGATTTTCTCGCGCAGGATGGGGCGCGGATCGAAACGGTGGAGCTGGACGAGGGGCAGGCCATCCCGGACCTCACACCCTTCGACGTGATGCTCGTGATGGGCGGCCCGCAGGACGTCTGGCAGGAGGCGCAGTATCCGTGGCTCGTGACGGAGAAATCCGCGATCCGCCGCTGGGTCGTCGACCTACGTCGGCCGTTTCTCGGGATCTGTCTCGGCCACCAGCTCCTGGCCGAGGCGATCGGCGGGCGTGTCGGTCCGAGCGTGCCGGAGGTCGGCGCGCTCGAAGTCTCTCTCACCGAGGCCGGCCGCAGCGATCCGCTGATGAGGGGCATTCCCGATCCGCTTCCGGTGCTGCAATGGCACGGCGCCGAGGTGAAGGCGCTGCCCGAGGGGGCGGTGGCGCTCGCGCGTTCGGAGAGGTGCGAGATCCAGGCGTTCCGCTACGGCCCGCGCGCCTACGGGCTTCAGTGCCACGTGGAGGCGACGCGCGAGACTGTCAGCGATTGGGCGGCCATTCCCGAATACGCTGCGGCCCTCGATGCGGCGCTGGGACGTGATGCGGCGGAGCGTCTTGCGGCCGATGTGACGGGGCGTCTCCCGGCCTATGAGGCCGTCGCGCGTACGCTCTATCAGAACTTCAAGACTTTGCTCCGAGGACAGGGACGAGGTGGCTGCTGATGGATCTGCTGAGCCACTACCGTAACGCCGCGCGAGCAGCGAGCGCCCACTTTCTTCTCCCATAGGGAGAAGGTGCCGCGTCGAGCCGGAGGCTCGCAAATCGAAGTCGAGCCGGAGGCTCGCAATCGAAAGACGCGGCGGATGAGGGGATTTGGTGCGTACCACGCTCGCGACAGAACCAGAGCAAAGTCCCTCACCTGCCCTGCGGGCATCCTCTCCCATCCTGGGAGAGGTAAGTGAAGTGTGGCGCACGCAACGAGCACTCACTTCCTTCTCCCTTGGGGAGAAGGTGCCCCAAAGGGGCGGATGAGGGGTCTTTGAGCATGCACGACGCCAGCTGTGGTGCCAGAGCAAAGTCCCTCACCGGCCTCTCTTTGATTGCGAGCCTCCGGCTCGAGCGGCCACCTCTCCCGTCCCGGGAGAGGGAAAGTGAGGTGCGACGCATTCTCATGCGCGGAACTGGCCACCTTCTCAGGAGGCGGCGTCCTCGAGAAGATCGTCGCGTTTCTTCAGCATGGTGTCCGCTTTCGAGGGCGTGAGCGCGAACTCCCAGCCCTTGGTGCGCGCGGTGATCTGCTCGGCGGTGGCTTTGGCCTCGCCCTCGCCGGTGGCCGTGACGGACATCCAGATGGCGTTGTTCTCGCGGCGGATGGTGAGTGCGATCTTGAGGCCGGGGTCGGTCTCGAAGCGGAGGGTGCCGGCTTCGCCGCCGGTGGCGCCCGTCGCCTTGCGCACGTTCTCGAGATCGAGGAACGAGGCCGCCTCGACGATGTTGTCGACCATGTTCACGTACTTGATCTTCTTGCCCGCCGGAATGTCCTTGAGCTCGTGGGCCCCGTCCGTGCCACGGGCAATCGTGTAGGCCGCCTCGCCTGGAATCTCGACGGTGAGCGTGCCGATCGTCTCGGTCTTCGTCTCGAACACGCGCGGCTCGGCCCAGCTCTTGAGCGTAGTATCGCCCGCGATCTCCGTGCTCGCGAGCCAGCTCTGCGCGTCGCCGGGGCGGCGCACGTAGGTCTCGGCGCCGGCTCCGGTCCCCGCGGAGGGCTTGGTCTTGCCCGCGATCACCTCCCCGATCAGCGTGTCGTCTTGCGCCGCGAGGCGGACGAGGCGGGCGCGGGTGTGCTTCCCGGTCGGATCGTCGACCTCGAGGGCGGCGTAGTGCTCGGGCTTGCGCGTCTTCGGCGCGAGGAGGGTGGCACCGGCGAGGGACCTCACGAGCCCGCGGACCTTTTCGACGCTGGCGGGATAGCCGCCCTGGCTCTTGAGCTGCCAGTCGTCGCCGGCTCTCTCGAGGGTGAGCGTGTCCTCGCCTTGCGTGATGGTAATGCGGGCGACCTTGTTCAGATCCGCGGCGAGGCTCGGCATCAGCTTCTCGGTGCCGGGCGCCATGGTCCACGGCGCGCGGGCGGCGTGGACGATCAGGGCGAGGACGAGGGAGACGGCCGCCGCGGCGGCCAGGGCGGCAAACTGCTTGGGGGTCATGGTGGAAAGCTCCTCGGCCTGTCTCAGGATTTCGGGGCCGTGCGGCGCGTACGCCAGACGGACCAGCCGATGCCGCCGACCGCGATCAGCAGCGGCACGAGCGCAATGTTGGCGAACTTCAGCCAGCCGTCGAGGCTGTCGATGCTCTGGCTCAGCGCCAGCTTGACCTTCCGCAGCTCGCGGCGGGTCTCGATCATCTGGCTCGTGAAGCCCTCGATGGCTGCCTTCTCCTGCTCGGAAGCCATCGTGTTGTTGGTGGCGGCGGCGGTCTGCAGCTTCTGCAGTTCCTCCTCGACGGACCGCAGCTTGGCGGTCAGCGCCTCCTCCTTCTCGCGGAACTGGCGCTCGGCGTCGCGGCGGAGATTCTCAACGAGCGTGAAGGTGCGCTCCTTGATGCCGCGGCCGCGGAGCGCGATGAGGTCGTCGCTGCCGCTCAGGTTCTCGAGGGCGCCGAGGACGAAGGCGCCGTTGCTCGCGGAGGGGATCGCGAACCGCTGGCCCATCATCTCCTGGTTCTGGACCCAGAAGCGATCGGCGAGGAAGTCCGTGTCGGCGACGACGATAGCGTTGATGCGGCCAGAGGCGAGATGATTGGCGTCGGGCTTGGCGTCCTTGGTGTCCGTCGCTTTCGCCGCGTCGTCCTTGTTGTCGCCGGTTGTTGCGCCGTCCTTGGGCATGCCGGAGGGGAAGGCCGACTTGGCCTCGCCCGAGATGCGCACGGCGAGATCGAGCGCCTTGCCGCCAGGGGCATAGTTGCGCAGCAGCGCCAGCGGATCCGCGGTCATGCCGACCTGCTCGGTCTTGATCTCCATGGCCTCGGTGGAGGTCCGCAGAATCGGTGTGACGCGCGTCCCGGCTCCCTCGATCGGCGTCACGAAGCCGGACGAGGCGAGGTTCAGGGTCTCAATTCCGCTCGAGAGAATGTCGCTCGGATCCATGCTCGCCTTGTCGAGGGTGAGCCAGGCGACGAACTGGGTGACGTTGGTCTGATCGCCGCGGCCGATCTGCACGCGCCGGGCGTGACGGATATCGGCTGCGACCTTCTTCTCGTCGTAGGTGACGCCCCAGGCGGTGAGCAGCTTGTCGAGCTCTTTGCCGCCGTCTCCCTGCTTTTGCAGCAGCTCGAACTGGGCGGCCTCGGCCATCGGGTCGACGAGCACCATCAGCTTGCCGCCCTTGAGCGCATACTGGTCGATGGCGTAGGCGGCCTGGGCCGTGAGCTGGGTCGGCTTGGCCAGGAGCAGAACGTCGATCCGCGCCGGGATCTCGGTGACGTTCTGCGCCAGCATCTCGACGTCGAAGAACTCGCGGATCTGGCCCATGATGATCCACGGCGGCGTCGGCTGCTTCGTCATCGGGTTCTCGCCGCCTTCGAGGGGAAGCGAGGTGAGGATGCCGACGGTGCTCTTCTTCGGGTGAGAGAGGGCGTGAACGATCTTCGTGATGTCGTACTCGACGAAGCTTTCGCGGTCCGGCGATAGGGCTTCGATCACCTGCTGGTCATCGGTGGCGTTGCTGGCGACGAGCCCGAAGTAGCCCGTTTCGCCTTCCGCGTTCAGGCGCTGTCCGTGCAGGCCCGCGGCCACGGCCCGGTCCTCGGCGTCGGAGAACGGCTCCGGATCGACGATCTCGAGCTGCAGCTTGCCGCCGGAGATGCGCTGGAATTCCTCCAGCATGCTGCGCACGCGGTCGAAGTAGCGGGCGAGGGAGGGCGCGCGCTCGCCGAGCTTGCTCGAGAAGTAGAGCTGCGCGCGGATCGGCTCGTCGATGGCGCCGAGCACGGCGACGGAGCCGGGCGAGATCGTGAACAGGCGGTCCTCGGTGAGATCGGCCTTCCAGCTTCCGAGCAGCTCGGTGGAGATGAGGTTGATCGAAAGCAGCGTGACGGCGGCGAGCGCGAGGCCTCCCCAGGCGAGGCGCGAGGGAGAAAGGCGCCCGGCGAAGGAAACGAGGCGATTGAAGGCGTTGCGCGCCTGGGCGAGGGGTGCGGCGCCCTTCGGCTCGGGGGCGCTGGGAGTGGGGCTGTTGGATTGAGACATGATGCGCGGACCTCAGGCGGACTTCTTGCGAGCGACGGCGACGGCGTTTGCAAACAGGAAAAACGCGATGATGGACACGAAGAATACGAGCGCGGAGAGGCTGACCACGCCGCGCGTGATCTCGTCGTAATGGGTGAGGACGCTGATGGAGGAGACGGCATCCGAGACGACGCGCGGCGTCCAGCTCCGGAACACGTTCTGCACGATCTCCATGCCGCTGGTGACGAGCAGGAAGCAGGCCGTGGCCGACAGGATGAAGGCGATCACCTGGTTCTTGGTGAGGGCCGAGATGAAGGCGCCGATGGCGAGGAAGGCGCCGGCGACGAGGAAGCTGCCGATGTAGCTCGCCAGGATGACGCCGTTGTCGGGGCTGCCCAGGATGTTGACCGTGATCCACATCGGGAAGGTCAGGATCAGGGCGAGGCCGATGAAGGCCCAGGCGGCGGCGAACTTGCCGACGATGGCTTCGGCCGGCGAGATCGGCAGCGTCATCAGAAGCTCGATGGTGCCGCTCTTGCGCTCCTCGGCCCAGAGCCGCATGGCGACGGCCGGCACGAGCAGCAGATAGAGCCAGGGATGATAGACGAAGAACGCGTCCAGGTTCGCCTGTCCGCGCATGAAGAAGCCGCCGATGAAGAAGGCGAAAGCCCCGGTCAGGGCGACGAAGATGGTGAGGAAGACAGCGGCGAGCGGCGTTGCGAAATAGCCGGCGAGCTCGCGCTTGGCGATGATGGCCGCGTTGTGCAGGAATTCGCGCATGGAGGCTCCGTCCCGTCTCAAGCCTGGACCGATGTGGTGATCTCGCGGAAGACATCGTCCAGCTTGCCGCGCTCGACGTAGATCTCCTCGAAGACGATCTTCTCGCGGTTGAGAAGCTCGGTGACGGATTGGAGCGGGGCCGCCTCGGGCTTCGGCAACGCGCGCAGGCGCACCGAGCCGTTGGCCTCGGCTGCCCTCTCGACGCGGGCGACCGCCGGCAGCGCCGAAAGAGCCGCGGCCAAGGTGTCGGCCAGGTCGCGGGCGATGCGCACGGCCACGGCGCCATGGGTGGGCGCGCGGCGCAGAAGCTCCTCGGCCGTGCCGTCGGCGACGATGCGGCCTTTGTCGATCACCACGGCGCGCGTGCAGACGGCCTCCACCTCCTCCAGGATGTGGGTCGAGACGATGATGGCCTTATGCGGCGCCATCTCGCGGATCAACTCGCGCACGTGATGCTTCTGGTTGGGATCGAGGCCGTCGGTCGGCTCGTCCATGATCAGCACCGCGGGATCGTGCAGGATGGCCTGGGCAATGCCGACGCGGCGCTTGTAGCCTTTGGAGAGCGTCTCGATCCGCTGATCGACGACGGAGCCGAGCCCGGCCTTTCCGATGGCCGCCGAGACGCGGGATCGGAGATCCTCTCCGTCATAGCCGCGGATCTCGGCGACGAAGCTCAGGAAGCCGGCTGGCGTCATGTCGCCGTAAGCCGGCGCCCCTTCGGGCACGTAACCGAGGCGGGACTTCGCCTCTTTCGGCGCGGCCGAAATGTCGAAGCCGCAGATGCTCGCGGTGCCGGCGTCCGGCTCCAGGAAGCCCGTGATCATTTTCATGGTGGTGGATTTGCCGGCGCCGTTGGGGCCGAGAAAGCCCAGAACCTCGCCTTTGGCGACACTGAGCGAGATGCCGTCGACGGCCCTGATCGCTCCGAACGTCTTTTGCAGTCCCACCGCCTTAATGAGCGCTGCCATTCTCGTTGTCCTCCCGCAGCCGCTTATCGCGCGGCCATCGATATCGCCTCGGCTCACGCCGCCCGTGCGGAATTTCACCTCCGGCCGCGGGCGGCGTTCACGCCGCGTTTGCAAGGGGTTACGGGCGTGAAGATGGTGTGGCTAATGGGCGTTTCAATAGGCGAAGTCGCGCAGGCGTCCAACTTACGATTCGTTCATGCTTGGCGCGGGCGGAGCCGTTGGATGGGGGACAGACCCGCGCGGCGTTGCCCGATCCGGCATGGTGTGGCCCGGGCGCGGCGCGTACGTGGAAAGCCTATTATCCGCCTCTCCCGGCCTTGTTCGGGGGACATAAATTTGTCATGTGTCGCCTCGTGTTGTCGGCGCGTATCGTTGGGGCCCGCGGCCCCCGGAGTGAACGGATGGGCGCTTCCTCTCCCCAGGCTTCGGCTCGTAACCCGGTGACGCTTCCCCCGCCGCTGGACGTGATTCCGGCGCGCGCGTGGGCGCCCGATCGCCGTGATGCATGGTGGACGCTCTATCTGCCGCTCGTGGTTCTCGCCGGTGTGCTGCTCATCCATGCCGTGGCGCGGGAGTTCTATCTCGCCCATGTGCTGCCGGAGGGCTTCGGCTTCCTGGAACTCAGCCAGTTCTTCCTGGCGCTGGCGGCTTCGGTGCTCTCGGCGCGCGCGTTGCGCCTCGGCGTCGTCAAGGGAAGCACGCTGCTCTGGATCGCCATGGTCTTCTTCGCGCTCGCCGCCTTCTACGTAGACGGCGAGGAGCACAGATGGGGCCAGAACTTCTTAAACTGGAACACGCCGAGCTACTGGTCGGAGATCAACCGGCAGCAGGAGACGAACCTGCACAACACGTCGGCCTGGTTCAATCAGCGGCCGAAGCTCGTGTTCGATGTGGCGATGTTCATCGGCGGGCTGCTCGTGCCGTTCGTCCAGATCTGGACGGGCCCTTTCCGCCGGCCGCTGCTGGCGCTGCTGACCCCCACCCTCGCCATTGCGCCCGCGGCGCTGATCGCGCTCGCGTTCAAGGCGGTGGACGACCTCGGCAAGGGGGGAATGCTGGGCGAGATGGCGTTCTCGCGTCCGAGCGAGGTCGTGGAGACGTTCCAGTACGCCTACATGCTTTTCTACGTCGTCGTGCTGTCGCGGCGGCTCGAAGCGCTCGAGGCGGCCGGCGTCCGCAAAGTGACGCTTTAGCGGGCGCACAGGAGGCCGGTTCGGGCACCTCCACGTCCCCCTCGCGCAGCGAAGCCGTGGCTTGGTGCGGTATCCGATATCTCTTTGATTTTTCTGATCTATCCGTAGATCCATTGGCAAAATTCATTTTTGCTTAACCCGAATCGCGGCCCCTTTGGAAAGGCCGCGGCGCAGTGCTCTCGGCTCACGGCCGGGCGACCGGCCAACTTCGCACCCCGCGTTCGCCGCGGGTGTCCAGTCGTCAGCACCAGCACGGGAATGAAGCCATGCAACTCCGGATGAAGCAGAGCGCGGCCGAAGGTGGCGAGACGGGCGCGCCGCTGGCGGTGACGCTTGCCGCGATTGCAGAGCGCGGCGACGACATCGCGTTGGCTCCTGCGCCGGCCATGAGCGTGGCGGGCTGGGGCGGGGCGATGGCCGAGCCCGACCGGATCAGCGTCCGGCTTCGCCGCGTCGAGGAGACGATCGACCTCTTGCGGGCGACATTGCCGGGCGAGCAGGAGGCCGTGACGGAGCGGATCGGCGCGGTGGAATCGGCGCTCGACAAGCTCAAGACCGATGTGTCGGCCAATGGCTATCGCGAGCGGCAGGACTGGGATCTCCTGGCCGGGGCCGTCCGCCGGGCGGAGGCGCTCAAGACGATGGAGGAGGACGCCGGCGCGCGGCTCGACAGAATCGAGCAGCGCCAGGGTGCGCTCACGGGCGAGATCGCCGCGCTCCACAGATCCTGCCAGCTCTGGGGCGGGGCCCTGTTCCTGACGCTTGCCGTGGGGCTTCTGGCGGTGGCGCAATAGGGGTGCGGGACGTCATGGCGCGGCCAACGGCCTTGCCAGCGGCGCGTCAAAGCAGAGATTCGTGGGTGTAGGGAAATTTTGGTAGCGGGAGGCGGACTTGAACCGCCGACCTACGGATTATGAGACCGTCGCTCTAACCACCTGAGCTATCCCGCCAAGGATGCGTGTCTATAGGAATCGCCGGAGGCGCCGTCAAGCGTCTGCAGTCCGGCCGTCACGCGGAATGTGAGGGAGGGGCCGAGGGTTACTCGGCCGCGATGGGCTGCTGGCCCTGCTCCTCCTTGCGGAAGCGCATCATCGTGAAGATGCCCCAGGGGCGCAGCGCCTGCCGCTCGGTGAGGGCGAGGTCGTCGCAGACCATGACGCGCGACTGATCGAACACGGGGCGCCAGCCGATGATCTCGGCGAAGGGCGCCATCCGGCGCTCGACCCAGCCGCGGACGCCTTCGGTCTGGCTGAAGTGGTTGACGATGAGAACCTCGCCGCCGGGCTTCGTCACGCGTGCCAGCTCGCGCATCACGCGCTCGGGCTCGGGGACGACCGTCATCACGAACATGGCCGTGACGATGTCGAAGGAATTGTCGGGAAACTTGAGATCGCCGGCATCCATTTCGTAGAGGCCGCCGACGTGGTGGAGCTCCTCGCTGGCGACGCGTTCGCGCGCCTTGTCCAGCATCTCCGGGGAGAGATCGATGCCGATGACCTCGAGATGGCGCCCGTAATCGGCGAGCGCGAGGCCCGTGCCGACGCCGACCTCGAGAACACGGCCGCGGTCCAGGCTCGAGTTGATGACCTCGGCGGCGTGCTTGCGGCCTTCGGTCGAGACGCGGCCGAAGGTGTGGTCGTAGATCGGCGCCCATCGCCGGTAGGTCGCCTTGACGACGTCCTCCTCGATGCGGCCGATGCCGACGATGCGGCCATTGGCCCGCTCGAGGTCCTCGACACGCAGGCGAGGCTTCATCTGGGATTTGATCTTCTGCACGCGTCTGTCTCCAACCGAAGGACACGCCCATGGGCCGGAGGGGTCCGGTCACGGCTTCGGAATTCCCAATGTCGACGCCGTCAGGCCGGCGACTCCACCCTATCCATTGTATCGGCCTTGACGGCCTCCGCAATCCATCCGCCGCCGAGAACGCGGGCTTCCTGTGAGTCATCGGCATAAAGAACGCAGGCCTGACCGGCCGCGGCGCCCTGCTCGCCATGCCTCAGCGTCACCCGCACCGTTCCGCCCTTGTCGCGCGTGACGGTGGCCGGCTGCGGTGCCTGCGAGGACCTGATCCGCGCAAAGACCTCCGCTCCTGCTCCTTCGACGGCCTCCTCGAGGGTGCCGTCGCCGAGCCAGTTGACGTTTCTAAGAACAAGCGTGCGGGTGTGCAATAAGGCACGTGGTCCCACCACCACCTCATTGCGCTTGGCGTCAAGCTTGAGCACGAACAGCGGATCGGCCGAGGGGATCCTGAGGCCGCGGCGCTGGCCGATGGTGTAATTGATGATGCCGTCGTGGCGGCCGAGGCGGCGGCCGTCGACGTGCACGATGTCGCCCGGCTGGAGCGCGCCCGGCTTCAGCTTCTCGATGACGTCGCTGTAGCGGCCTTTCGGCACGAAGCAGATGTCCTGGCTGTCGGACTTGTCGGCAACGAGCAGGCCGAACTCGTGGGCCAGGGCCCGCACCTCGTCCTTCTGCATGGCGCCGAGCGGAAACCAGAGATGGGCGAGCTGCTCGCGCGTGGTCGCGAACAGGAAGTAGCTCTGGTCGCGGGCGCCATCGGCGGCGCGCAGGAGCGTCGCGCCCTCTCGTCCGTGCGCGCGCTGGACGTAATGGCCCGTCGCGAGCAGGTCTGCGCCAAGCTCGCGGGCGGTGGCGAGCAGGTCCTGGAACTTGATCTTCTGGTTGCAAGTGACGCAGGGGATCGGGGTTTCTCCGGCCACGTAGCTCTCGGCGAACGAGCGCATCACGGCGTCCGAAAAGCGCTTCTCGTAATCGAGCACGTAGTGGGGAATGCCGATGGCCTGGGCGACGCGGCGGGCGTCCTCCACGTCCTGGCCGGCGCAGCAGGAGCCTTTGCGCCCGACGGCCTCGCCGTGATCGTAGAGCTGCAAGGTGATGCCGATGACGTCGTGGCCGGAGCGGGCGAGGAGGCCGGCGACGACGGAGGAGTCCACGCCGCCCGACATGGCGACCACAACGCGCTTGCGCTGGCCGTCTCCGATCGGGCTTTCAAAAAATGGCGCGGACACGTCGCTGTCTCGTCAGGCTGTCTGGTCGGGCGTCGTCGATGCTGCGCGCCGTCGCGCAGAACCGCCTGCGGGTGCTGGGAGATCCCTGCGGCGGAGGGCCCCGTTAGCGCGGGTTCGCGGCATAGTAAAGGCGGGCACGGCTCTCGTGCAAGGCCGCCGCGGGCCTCTGTGCCGCAGTGCGGGAGAGCGGGCCGGCGCCGTCAACCATAATGAACGGGTCTACGTGACCCCGCACATTACTTTATGATACGTTTACTCAATAGCTTAGCTTATGTTTAAGAGAAACAGGCTAAGCTCGAGGCTGGTCAGTAGCAGTATCGAGTATCATGACCGAACATCAGATGAGAGCGCGCGTGCGCTACGTCATCGGCCCTGATGGGAGCCCGTTGACGGTTGCCGATCTCCCGCCCCGGGATACGAAACGCTGGGTCATCCGCCGCAAGGCGGAGGTCGTGGCGGCCGTGCGCGGTGGGCTTCTGAGCATCGAGGAAGCGTGCGAGCGCTACAAGCTGACCGTGGACGAGTTCCTGTCCTGGCAGCGGTCGATCGACAAGCACGGTCTTCCGGGGCTGCGCGCGACGCGCATCCAGGATTACCGGAGCTGAAGCCGCGGCGTTCTCGCCGCGTTCGGGCCGGCCGTGGATCACGGCCGGGACGCCTCCTTTTTTGTTGATTTCTTTTGCTTTTTAGACGGGACTGCGGGGGCGACCGGATCGGCCGCCCAGCCCGCGGTCACGGGCGTCTCGCCGCAGCCGCCTTCCTCCACCGCCGACCAGCGCTCGACGTCCTGTTTCAGGCGGAGCGCCAGGTCCTCGGGAAGCCGGAAATTCTCGATCTCGACGCGCGTGTTGCCCTGGGAGGGGGAGATGCCCACCCGGTAGGCGCGGAGCGCGCGCGGGTCGTCGGCCTCCTTGTCCCGCGTCATGATCTTGATCTGGGAGTTGGCCCCGCGTGAGACCGGCTCGGCCTCGGCGTGATAAATGTACTTGGATTTCAAGGGGCCATCGGCGCCGAACCAGCAGGTGAGAACGCCGCGCGCAATGCGCGTGTAGACCTCGGTCGGCGAGCCGACGACGACGTCCTGCGGTAAAAAGAGCTTCTGAAGGGGAGAGGGCGCATTCGGATCGGCCGTCTCGGCGGCGGCCTCCGGGACCGCGGCCGTTTCGGCGGCGGGCGGCGGCTCGATCGCGGGCGGCGTCAAGCCGCTTCCCGCGCAACCGCCACATCCCGTCAGCCCCAGGATGGCCGCCAGCGTGGTCAGTTTGTTTCGCATGCAACCCATGGTTCTGCTCGGCGGACTGCCGAAGCCCGTCCGTCCCCTGCCCTGGGGCGGATGACATGGGAAGTGGGCAAACGCAAGTCAGGCCCGGATCGCGCAGGCGGGCGCGGGCCCGCGGGACGGGCGGCCGGGGGCCGCCTGTTCCGTGCTCCGTCATGTTTTTCCGAGCGTAGTCAATCGTTTGGGAGATCGCGTAAAAACCGCGCCGTCCGGCTCCGTGCGGCGCGGTTTTCCCCTGCCGTCGCGTCGGTCAGCGCAGGGCGAGGCCGGCGTTGCGCTCGTGGCGGCGGCGCGGACGGCTCACCTCGCGGGGCTGATCGGCCGTGTAGCGGGCAAGCTGCTGCTTGGCGGCATCGAGCTCCTGCTGGGCGGATTCGAGCTTGGCGCGCAGTTCGCCGATCGAGGCGCGCAGATTGTCCCGGCGCTGTGCGGCCGATTTGGCGAAGGTCGAATAGGAGAAGTGCTTGGGGTCCTTCACGCCTGTGCGATCCTCCTCCGCCTGGATCTGGCGGTCGAGATCGCCGGCGATGGTCTCGAACTCGCGGATCATCTGCTCGAGATCCGCAACCTTACGGCCCCTCTCATCCATCTCGAAGCGCTTCAGCTTCAAGGCTGTTTCGCGTGCCTTCATCGTCCGTTACCCCTACTCAAGTACTCCTGGGGCCGGCCTCTCAAGAAACGTGCCATCGCGTGACACATCGAGGCCGTCCCAGTCTTGGAAACCTACTCCCGGAACGTCCGCAAAGCCGGGGGACCCCGGCAGGCATGCGGCTCAGTTGTCTTTACCATAGCACGGTCCCATTAAGTTGCGGTAAAGCAACGCGGTATGTGCCTTAGTTCAGTATTTACGTTGGCTAACCGTTGTAGTTGTTTTCTGCCTCTAGGGCTAGTCGGCGAATTCTGTTACCTCTTGATTCGTGTCGTTCGGCACCGCGTGTCCGGGGCGTGCTTCGGGGCAATCCAGCGGTGGCTCCGGGTGGCCCTGGAGGGGGAAGGACCATTCTCTGTATTCGTTCCATGCGACGCGCCGAGGCCATCGGCGTGCACGGATCGTCTTTGTCTCGCGTCCAAAAACGGAACAGAGAGCGGAACGGTTACGTTCCGAAACGGAAATTAGGATTTGTTAACCTGTGATCGTTACTTTTGTCGTTACGTTTCGGGCGGGGTTGTTCGATTGGCGGTGGCGTTTCATTAAAGGTTCAAGCGACGTGCCTTGTGATGGGGCAAGGAAGAGGGAATTAGAATGCGGGTCCTTCTGATCGAGGACGATAGCGCAACTGCGCAAAGCATCGAGCTGATGCTTCAGTCCGAAGGTTTCAATTGTTATACGACCGATCTTGGCGAGGAGGGCGTGGACCTCGGCAAGCTCTACGATTACGACATCATTCTGCTCGATCTCAATCTGCCGGACATGAGCGGCTATGAGGTCTTGAAGCTGTTGCGCGTCGCCAAGGTGCAGACGCCGATCCTCATTCTGTCGGGCCTTGCTCAGATCGAGGACAAGGTGCGCGGTCTCGGCTTCGGCGCCGACGACTACATGACGAAGCCGTTCCATAAGGACGAGCTCGTCGCGCGCATTCACGCCATCGTCCGGCGCTCGAAGGGGCATGCCCAGTCGATCATTCAGACGGGCGACCTGCGCGTCAACCTCGACACTAAGACGGTCGAGGTCAACGGTCAGCGCGTCCACCTGACCGGCAAGGAATACCAGATGCTCGAGCTGCTTTCGCTGCGCAAGGGCACCACGCTCACCAAGGAGATGTTCCTCAATCATCTCTACGGCGGCATGGACGAGCCGGAGCTCAAGATCATCGACGTGTTCATCTGCAAGCTGCGCAAGAAGCTGCAGGTTGCGACCGGCGGTCATCATTACATCGAAACCGTTTGGGGACGCGGCTACGTGCTGCGCAATCCGGGCGAGGACATCGCGGCGGCATAATCCCGCTTTCGTTCTTTCGTAGAAAATCAGGCGCCACGCGATCCTTTTCATCAGGATCGCATGGCGCCTTTTCTTTTTCGTTCGCGGCTGAGCGGCGAATTTCGGAGTGACGACCCTTCCGGCGTCATCGCGGGCGAATTCGTTGAGCGGGCTATTCCTGTTTCGGCGCGTCGCGCCGAGACGCTTACGATCCCCTTCTTCTCTTCGTTTTGAGCATAGCGCGAGGAGATATATCGCCACCGTTTGGCCCTCACCGTGACTCTTTTTGGCTCTAGCCGCGACATATCCGTGATTTGCGGGGCGCTCGCGGGCGGGCGCTCCGAATCACGGCCGACACACCTGTCCCGACGGACAGGACAAGCGCATGGGGGCTGCAGGATGGGGACTGCAGGAAGGCCGGGTCTTTCCCGGAGGAGACCCGCCGCACGGGGCGGCGGGAGGCCGAGGGGTCTCGATGATTTGCGGAGACGCAGTCTCTGGGGGCTGACGCTCGTCCTCGCTCCGGTTCTCGTGTCCCTGCTCGCAGGCGCGGCCGACGCGCGCGATAACGGACGCAACATCCGCGCAAACGAGATCGAGCAGCGCATGCGCGAGATCCAAGCGGAGCTCGAGCGCCAGCGCCGTGACATGCAGCGCCAGCAGCAAGAGGCGATGAAGGCGGCCGAGGAGGCGCGGCGGCAGGCCGAGCGCGAGATGCAGCGGCAGCGGGAGGCGATGGAGCGCGAGATGCGGCGCGAGCAGGAGCGCCTCATGCGCGAGGCCGAGCGTGAGCGTGAGCGGGCGATGCGCGAAGCTCAGCAGGAGCAAGAGCGCGCTCGCCGCGAGCAGGAACGCTCCGCGCGGGCGGCCGAGGATGCCGCGCGTAAGGCCGTCGAGCAGGCCCAGAAGGCGGCCGAGGCGCAGCAGCGCCGCCTTGCCGAGGAGCAGGCCCGGCGCAACGGTCGGGCCGCCAATCCGAATCTCGCGGGTGTGTGGCGCGAGGACATCAAGGGTTCGGAGCCCGATGCGGCCACCGCGGGCCTGAAGCAATTCGAGAGCGAGCAGCGGCGCCTGGACGAGGAGGCGCGCAAGGCCGACGAGCGGCTTCGCCAGCGCGCGGCGCGCGCCAAAGGCAAAGCGCCGGGCGGCGGCGATGCCCGTGCCGCGGCGTCGCGCGGGGCAAAAGGGTTGCCGTCCCGGCTGCCGTCGGCGGCGGCGAACGCCCGTGCGCCCCACCGCTGGGACAAAAAGGGGGCGTCCCTCGCCCCGATGCCGCGGGGGCGGGCGACGACGGCAAATGCGAAAGGGCCTGCCGCCGGCCGCCCGGTTGCGCCCGCCGTGCCGCGCGCCGTCTCCTATCCCGGCAAGGAGAAAGGAGCGGAGATGCCGCCCGACCTCTTTGCCAAGGCGCGCGAGCAGGAGTTCGTCGTGCCCGCGCTCACGCCGGAGGATCTGGCGCGCGCCAAGCAGCACGGGTTCGAGCTTTCGACGCCGGTGGAGATCGGGGAGCGCGGCACGCGGATGCAGCGGCTCAGGGCGCCCGGGTTCGTCGGCAACGAGGCCGAGCGTGAGCTGCATAAGGCGCTGCCGTTCCTCTCCGTCACGCCGAACTATGCCTACAGCATTTTCATCGGCGCGCTGGGCGAGGCCGAGCCGGGACGGCCTTCGAGCCGCAAGCCCGTGGTCGCCTCGCAAGCTCCGTGTCCGCAGGCGGTCTGCTTCGGCGAGCGCTTCATCGACTGGACCGGCGAGGCGCGGGCCTGCGCGGGCGCGGCCAAGATCGGAATCATCGACACCTCGTTCGATACCGGGCATCCGGCCTTCGCGAACCTGCGCTTCGAGAGCCGGGAGTTCCTCGACGGGGCGAGATCCTCTCCCTATGACTGGCACGGGACGGCCGTCCTGTCTGTGCTCGCCGGCAATCCGACGGCGGGCACGCCGGGGCTGGCGCCGGGCGCGACCTACTATCTCGCCACCGCGTTCCGCAGCGATGCGGCGGGCAATGCCTCGACCGATACGATGCGCCTGCTCGCCGCGCTCGCGTGGCTCGAAGAGCAGGATGTCGATGTCGTCAACATGAGCTTCGCGGGGCCGCGGGATCCGGCTGTCGCGGCTGCGATCCAGCGCCTAAGCAAGAAGGGCGTCGTCTCCGTCGCGGCCGTCGGCAACATGGGGCCCAATGCGCCGCCGAGCTATCCGGCGGCCTATCCGCAGGTGATCGCCGTGACGGCCGTCAACCGCCAGGGCAACAGCTATCGCAATGCCAATCGCGGTCCGCATGTCGATGTGTCCGCGCCCGGGGTCGACATCCTCACGGCCTTGCCGCGCAAGCAGCAGGGGCTCAAGTCCGGCACGTCCTTCGCGGCGCCGTTCGTGACGGCGATCGTGGCGACGCACGGCGACATGGCCTTCACGGGCGCGAAGTCCCAGGTGCTCGCGCACGTGAAGACGCGGGACCTCGGGCCGCCGGGGCGGGATCCGATCTACGGCGCGGGGCTTGCGCTCGCGCCGCGCGCCTGCGGCGGGGGGAAGGTTGCGGGCGGCGGCGCCAAAGGCCGCCCATCGGCTGCCGCGGCTTCGACGCCGTCGTGGACGAACTCCACCACCCTCATGCGTGCGGGGGCCGGGCCATGAGGGGCGGAGCCCGCGACACCAACAGAAGCATGGCGATCACGGCGTGGCGAGTCTTGCGCCGGAGGCCTGCGCTACGGCGCGGTCCAGCCTCGGCGCAGGAGATTGGCCTCGTCCTCGGTGCCGAGCGCATCGCCTGCCATGATCGTATCGATAAAGGCATCGAGAGCGGGGACCGGCTGCTGGGCGCCGGCCGTCTCGTACGTCGTGCTGCCGCCGCTCGGGGCCGGCGTCTTGGGCGTTTCGACGTGCAGGGCGACGCGCCAGACGCCGCTCTCCGTGCGGCAGCCGAGGCCCGCGAAGTTCGGGCCGGACGCGACGTGACGATGGATGCGGTACTCGCGGCAGATGGCGCCCGAGGTCGTGCGGAAAGAGAGGACCGGCTGGATGGTGGCATCCGGCCCCGCGAAGCGCGCGGCGCTCGCGGTGTGCTCGAGGGCGTCGGCGAGGGCGCCCGTGGCAATCAGCTCGCTTCCCGAGGTTGCGATCAGCGCAGCCGACGGCGCCGCGGCGCGCCCTGCCATCCATCCGACGCTGCCGGCAACGACGGCGGCGGCCAAGCCTGCGGCGAGGGCGGGCGAGAAGCCGCGCGGCCAGCGGGCGGCGAGGGTGCGGACGAGCCTCTTGCGGACCGTCGGCGCCGGCCCGCTGGGCGGGTGGCTGATCGCTTGCGGGGCCGGCGCGGCGCGCAGGATGGCATCGATCAGGCGCTGCGGCACCGGCTCGTCGAGGATCGCGTCGAAGGGGGCGGCGAATGGCTCTCGTGTCATGACGAATACCTCCATGCGCGCGCGCAGCTTCGTGTCGTGGGCGAGCTGCGCCTCGATCTCGGCCGCGCGCCCGGGCGGAAGCTCGTTGTCGATGTAGCGCATCAATTCCAGGTCGGAGATGGCCGCCATGTCAGCGCTCCCGGTCGGTCGCGCGTGCCGCGGCGGGGGGCTGGGCCGGCGGCGCCTCGGTGAGGGCCGCATAGAGCGACTGACGCGCGCGTGACAGGCGGCTCATGACGGTGCCGATCGGAATATTGAGAATGGCAGCGGCTTCTTTGTAAGCGATCCCCTCGACGCAGACCATCGCGACCAGAACCTGCTGGTCCGGCGGCAGGCGGGAGATGCACTCGGTCACCGCTTGCAGAGTGAGGCGGGTTTCCGTGAAGTGACGACCGTCCACGCCGGGCAAATCGGCCACCTCGTCGATCTGACGCTGCTCGCCCTGAGCCTTGCGGCTGCGATGGCGGTCGATCCAGATGTTTTGCGCGATACGGTACATCCAACTGTCGAGACTCGTTCCATCTTGCCACTGGTCAATATGTGACAAGGCACGCTCGCACGTATCCTGTACGAGGTCGTCCGCCTTGTCCCTGTCGCCGGTGAGCGCGAGGGCGAACCGGCGCAGGCGCGGAAGTAGCGCAATCATCCGCGACTGGATGTCGTCCCTCACGGTCCCCTCTCCGCGACTGTCCGGTACAACGCGTGCTCCCTAGCGTTATTCCTGAGCGCGGTCTTTTTGCGGCAAGTGTGGCCGGCAGGAGGCAGATCCCCTCCGATCATCCGAGAAGCCGGCCTTCGAGCTGGATGATGCAGCTATCCAGGTTGTGGAGAATTTCCTCGGCTTTATCGAGCTCTCGGCGATAGCCGTCGGGGTTGGGCAGTGTCTCGCGCTTCCGGAAGACGCGGGAGATTCGCCGCAGTGTGGCAAAGAGACCGCGCTGGCGCGCCTCGCGGGCGGCGTTGGCCTGGGCGCGCTCGACGGTGCGGCGCGCGCTCTGCTCCTGCCGGGAGAGCCGGCGCTTCAGAAGTGCAAGCTCTTTTTTCTTGTGTTTCAGCTCTTTGATGGCCGAGCGCGCGTCCTTTTCGGAGGTCACCTCGACGACCACCTCGGTCCCGTCGATGCGGGCGAAACGCATTTTTCTCAATTGCATCGGTGTCTCTAAATCCAGGTCGTCAGGCGGGTCCGCGCCCGGTGCTCCCTGTCGGAGGATCGGGTCGTCCGGAGATCGGGCGGCGGGGCGTGCCGTTCAGGTGGCGGACCCTACACGCTCGCCTCGCGCCCGTCAGCAACCTCCCCGGGAGGCTGGCCGGGCTGGGTAAAACCTTCTATGGAGGACGCGAGTTAGACAGGACGCGGCAACGGAAAGACGGGCTTTCGCACATGACGGACTCCTCGGCGAACATCAAAGGGCTCAGAGCCGCGATCGTGCCGGTGACGCCGTTCCAGCAGAACTGCACGCTGATCTGGGACGACGCGACGAAGACGGGCGCCGTCATCGATCCGGGCGGGGATCTCGATCAGATCAAGGCGGCGATCGCGGAGGTCGGCCTCAAGGTCGAGAAGATCCTGCTCACGCATGGCCATATCGATCACGCGGGCGGCGCGGCGGAGCTCAAGGATGCGCTCGGCGTGCCAATCGAGGGGCCGCATGGCGCCGACCGCTTTCTTCTCGACAACCTCGCCAAGCAGGGTGCGGCCTACGGCATTCCCGCTCAGCCGGTGACGCCCGACCGTTGGCTCGAGGAGGGCGAGACGGTGACGGTGGGCGGGCATGTGTTCGAGGTGCTGCACTGCCCGGGGCATTCGCCGGGCTCGGTCGTGCTCATCAACCATCCGCACAAGCTCATCATCATGGGCGATGTCCTGTTCCGCGGCTCGATCGGGCGCACGGACTTTCCCTACGGCGACCACGATGCGCTCATCAACGCCATCAAGACGAAGCTGATGCCGCTCGGCGACGATTACGCGTTCATCTGCGGACACGGCCCCACGAGCACGATCGGCGCCGAGCGCCAGTCGAACCCGTTTCTGAGGTAGACGGGCCGCGCGCGATCGGCCCGGCGTTGCGGAGCGCGCGCCGCCTCAGCGCGGATAGCGCAGTTCGAGACAGCCGAAGATGCCGCATTCATTGAGGGCGGAGCCGTAGCCTGTGAGGCTGCCGTCGGTCTCGAAAAAGTCGACGGTCTCGACGCGTAGCGTCTCCGAGCAGCTCGTGCGGCAGGCGATCCAGGTGCCGCTCGGCTTGCGCACCTCGTAGCCGGTCCGCGTCCGGCGGACCGGGCCCGACACGGTGCCGTTGCCGTGCTTGCTGACAGCGACGGCGATGTTCCGCTCGGGGGCCCGGCGCAGCCCGCCGGCCTCGGCGGCCGGCACCGCGAGGCTTGCGGCCAGCAGGGCCAGCGCAGAAAACGTCGCGGCGGTGCGGGGCGTCATGCTCATCTCCTCAAGGGCGCAAGGGCCGGTTCTGTCGGGGTCGGCCGGCACACGCGATACGATGGCCTTACAGGGTGCGAACGGTGCGCATGAGACCGGGGCCCGCGCGGCGCGGGGTCTCAACGCGGAGTGCGTCATCCGCTTTTGGCGAACTGAAGCTTCACGCCGGTGAAGCCGGGGCCGCCGGTCGAGATCGAAACCGTCTGGCTGCGTCCGCTCGTCTCCACCGACATCGAGCCCGAAATCGCGCCGGAAAACCTCAGGATGAAGCCGCTCGCGGTCGCCTTGCCGGTGACCTCGCCAACCTGATTGAACTCGCGCTCCTCCCAGGTGCCGGAGATGGCGCCGCCGGCGCTGCGCAGGTTTGCGCGCATGTTGATCTTGAACGAGGCGTTGCCGCAGTTGATCGCCATGCCCAGCGTCGTGCCGGACTTGGCATTGTAATAGCCCTTGCATTTGAGGCGCTCGGACTTTCCGCTCTCGAGGCGGACGGTGCCGTTGCCGTTCCAGGCGCCGTCGAGGGCGGCGAAGCTGTCGTTGGCCGCGGCGGGGGCCGCGAGGGCGATTGCAGCCGCGAGACCGGCGGCGGACCAGAGACGAGTCACGGGAAGAGCCTCCTGAAAGATGCTTCGAACCGGAGAGCGCATCATCCGGCGACGTCGAAGCAAACCATAGCAGTGTCCATGAATTTTGCGATTGCTCAGAGGACACACCCGGCCTGCGGATGGTGCCCGGTGCGGGTCGCCTCGGTTGAGAATGCGCTTCGGGCGGGTTTCGCCTGCCGACCTAGAGTGCTTCCGGAAAAGTGGGAACCGGTCATGGCGGAGCCATGCGCGGGAAGTGTCCGATAAGAAGCACGATCAAACAAAATCTTAGAGCCGTTCCGCGATTCCATTAAAACCGGAACGGCTCTAGGTGACGCTGCTACAACTTCATGGGTCGGATCCTGCAAACGCGATGGGAGGTGCGTCGTCCGATGTCCTGAAAGAATCGGGAAGCTTGTGCAATAAAAGCTGCAATAAAACCGCCGGTGGCACGGCGCGTGGCATCGCTGCCGCAGGCCGCTCGCGCCGCTATGCGACGCGCCGCGTTGATACCTGCGGTTCGGACGCGCGTTTGGCGTACTCGTTCTTCACGCGCGCGATCTTGCCCGAGGGGCCACGCGGCAGCTCGGAGACGACCTCGATGGCGATCTCGACCCGCCCACCGAGGCCTTCCGCCCGCACCTGCTCCATGACGAGACGACGCAGACGCGCAGCATCGAGCGTCCGGCCGGCGAGCGGCGTGGCGCGGATGAGGAAATGGCGCGGGCCCGTCTGCACGACCTGGTGCTCGGCCATCTCGAGCACGTGGTGAAGTCCGGTGAGGAACAGATAGTAGGGCACCTCGCGGCGCTCGCCATCCTCCTCGACGAACAGGACATCCATGCTGCGGCCGCTGAGGCTGGCGATGTGCGGAAGCAGGCTGCCGCAGCCGCATGGCGTGGTCCCCATGGTCACGCGGTCGTCCACCTCGTAACGGATGATGGGCTGCACGCGATTGTAGAGATTGGTCACGAGCACCTTGCGGCCTTCCGTTCCGGCCGGCACGGGCCGGTTGTGCTCGTCCACCACCTCGAGGATCGCGAGGTCGGCGTTCACGTGTGCGCCGCGGCCGGCGAGGCAGCCCGACGACAGCACCATGCATTCGCCCATCGCGTACTCGTCGCAGACGTGCGCGCCGAAGACCTCCGCGAGCCAGGCGCCGCTCTCGGCCGAAAGCGGCTCGGCGACGTTCGTGATCTGCTTCAGGCAGCCGAGCTCGGCGAGCCTCAGCCGTCCGCTCTCCTCCTCGCGCCCGAACGCTTCGAGAGAGCTTGCATAGCCGGTGATGTAATCGGGGCGGAACTCTTCGAGCTTGCGGATGTTCGCCGGCATCGGATCCGTCACGGTGAGGTGCAGGACCTTGAAGAACGGCTTCAGGAACCACGGCAGATAGGCGAACGCCGAGGCGCTCGGGTAGAAGCCCGGCTGGATCGTGAGCACGGCCATGCGAGCGGGGTTGATGAAGCGGCCGAGATGGGGCAGCACGCGGCGCTTGAGCTTGGTGCCGCGGGCGAACTGGACGGCGAAGACGAGATCGAGGGCCTCGCGGTCCTGCACGATCAGGGCCGGCTGGCCCTGGCTGCCGGAGGTGTGGCTGATGCCGTAGCGGCCGAGGTAGTGACGGCCGAGATTGTCGGGGTTCTCGACGAAGCGGGAGAGATCGGATTTCCTGAGACGGGGATCGGTGACGAGCGTGTCGAAGTTCTCCATCATCTCGGCCTTGGTGAGCGTCGGCAGCTCGTCCAGCCGGCAGCGCGCCACATCGAGTCCGGCGAACCGCTCGCGATAGTAGGGCGATTTTGCGACGGCATGGTGCAAGAGCGCACGAAAGCGCTTCTCGCGAGTGGCCTCGATCTCGGAGGCGTCGCGCCAGAAGGGATAGAGCCGCTGCAACATGACGACAAAGCGGAGGGCATCGAGCATTCGGATCTCCCAGGCAGCCGCAACCACGCGATAATCTCAACGCCTGGGGGAGGATGCGGTTGCATGCGATCTGTTGTCCCGTTCCTTGCGCTGGGTGACGAGACCGGCCGCGCATGACGGCCTATCCCGTGTCGGTTGTTGGCGCACGGATCGTGGCAGGCGTTGCCAAGCCCGCCGCCGCCCTTACATTAGCGGCGAGGCATTGAAGGGACATCGATCATGGGTGAGCTTTCGGTTGAGCGTTCGGGGCAATTTGCGATCGGCGGCGATCTCGTCGTGCACCGGCTGGGTTTCGGCGCCATGCGCATCACCGGGCAGGGCATGTGGGGCGATCCGCCCGACGTCGAGGAGGCGCGGCGTACGCTGCGGCGCGTGCCGGAGCTCGGCATCGATCTCATCGATACCGCGGACAGCTATGGCCCGGAGGTCAGCGAGCGGCTCATCCGCGAGACGCTGCATCCGTACAAGGGCCTCGTGATCGCGACCAAGGGCGGCCTCGTGCGGCCGGGGCCGAGCCAGTGGATCCCATGCGGCCGGCCGGAGTATCTGCGCCAGCAGGCGGTGCTCAGTCTGCGGCGGCTCGGCGTCGAGCGCATCGATCTCTGGCAGCTCCATCGCATCGATCCGACCGTTCCGCGCAACGAGCAGTTCGAGGCGATCGCGGCCCTGCAGAAGGAAGGGCTGATCCGTCACATCGGACTCAGCCAGGTCGAGATCGAGGACATCAAAGAGGCCGAGGCCGTGTTCAAGGTCGCGACGGTGCAGAACCTCTACAATCTCGCCGACCGCAGCGGCGAAGCGGTGCTCGATTACTGCGAGCAGCAGGGCATCGGGTTCATTCCGTGGTTCCCGCTCGCGGCTGGCGCGCTCGCGAAGCCCGGCTCTGCGCTCGAAGCCATCGCTAAGCGCCATGGGGCAGCGCCGAGCCAGATCGCGCTGGCGTGGCTTCTGCGGCGCAGCCCGGTCATGCTTCCCATTCCCGGCACCAGCAAGGTGAAGCACCTCGAGGAGAACGTTCGCGCTGCGAGCCTCACGCTCAGCGACGCGGATGTCGCGGAGCTCGATGCGCTCAAAGCCGCAGCGTGAGTGCGCGGGGTGCCTCGGTCTCCGGGGTATCGTGGGATCGAGAGGAAGCCGCCGGCGCGCGGGCACCGGCGGCTCTGAAACGGAACGCGGCCTCATAAGGGCGCGCGTACCCTCTTCCGTTTCGTCTTTCTAGGCCGCGAGTTGGGCGCGGTCGTGCTTTCCTTCCTCGACCTCCTCGATGATCTTGGCCACGAAGGGGTCGAGATCGCCGGGGTTGCGGCTCGTGATCAGACCTTGATCAGTGACGACCGCCTCGTCGCGCCAATCGGCGCCGGCGTTGATCATGTCCGTCTTGATCGAGGCGTAGGAGGTCGCTTTGCGGCCGCGCACGGCGTTGGCCTCGATCAGGAGCCACGGCGCGTGGCAGATGGCGGCGACAGGCTTGCCGGATGCGACGAACTCCTTGACGAGCTGCATCGCCTCGGGTGAGGCGCGCAGGGTATCCGGGTTCATTTGTCCACCTGGGAGCACAAGCGCGTCATAAAAGCTCTCGGACGCATCCGACAGCTCGCGATCGACGGGGACGCCCGGACCCCAGTCCTTATCCTTCCAGCCGCGGATCTCCTTCGGATCCTTGCGGCCCTTCGGAGCGGCGACATGAACGAGCGCGCCGGCCTCCTTGAGCTTGGTGCGCGGGACTTCGAGCTCGGATTGCTCGAAACCGTCGGTGGCGAGAATGAGGATCTTGGCTTTTGATATTTTCGGCATAGGGCCTCCTCTGTGAGGGTGTTGAGGATGGCCCCAAAACGGGCTCGCGCTGGCGCGGGTTCCCCGCATGCGTCCGCGAGGGGAGCGCGCGTCACGACAGGCCAAGGCACGATAAGCAAAAGGGCGCGATCCCCCGATCGCACCCTTTGCTCCGTTTCTTGTTGCCGGCGGCGCTGCCTTCCCCAGGGCCGCGCCTCCGATTGTCTTTGATAGGATCCCGCGACCTAGAGCCGGTAGCGGATCTGATCGATCCAGAACCGCTCGAGGCGGGCCAGCGCCTTGTTCAGGCCCTTGAGCTCCTCACCCGAGACCTGCGCCACCGTTTCCACCGAGCCGAGCTGGCGCTGATAGAGACGATTGACGACGGCGGCGGCCTGGCGGCCCTTGGCGGAGAGCGACACGCGCACGCTGCGCTTGTCCGTCTCGCTGCGCTCGTAATCGACGTAGCCCATCTCCACGAGCTTCTTCAGATTGTAGGAGACGTTCGAGCCGAGATAATAGCCGCGCGATTTCAGCTCGCCGGCGGTCAGCTCGTTGTCGCCCATGTTGTAGAGAAGGAGTGCCTGCACGGCATTGAGGTCCGAGCTGCCGGTGCGGTCGAACTCGTCCTTGATCACGTCCAGCAGCAGATGATGCAGACGCTCGATCATCTGAAGGCTTTGGACATACTCGGAGCTTAGATTGGGATCCTGGTTTGCGGGCGCGCCGGGGCGCTCCGCCTTGATTGCGGTGTTCATGATGACCCTGCCTACTCAACGACCTGTTTGACGTGGCCGGTTCTCCGGCTCTGAGGGCAGGTTAGGCGAAACCCATAAAAATTAGCTCAATCTGTTCGGTAAACGGCGCGTAAATCTGCGTTTCGCGGCGATGCGACGCGCGAGGTCACGCGCGCGCCTCCTGCATGTCCGTGCGCGTGGGCAGCACCAACTCGCCGGCGCCGAGCGTGCGGAAGTAGGTGTCCAGCATGGCGCCGGTGACGTCTGCGAGCGTCGGCGGGTTCCATTTCGGAGCGCCGTCCTTATCGATGATCGCGGCGCGGACGCCTTCGTAGAAATCGCCGTCGGCCTCCAGGATGCGCGCGGCGAGGCGGTAGTCCGCCTGCAGCGTCTGGCGCAGATCGAGGGCCGCGGCCTCGCGGATGTGGCGGTGCGTGATCTTGAGCGCGAGCGGAGACTTGCGGGCGAGATCGGCGGCGACGGCTACGGCCCATTCGCGCTCGGCGCCCGTGACGGCCTCGAGCCGCGCGACGATGTCCTCCACGGTGCCGGCGGAGAAGCAGCGGTCGATCGTCTCGCAATGGGGCGCCAACTCGCCCGGGCCCGGATCGCGGTGGCGATTGTCGAGCGCGGGGTCGACAGGCCAGGTGTCGGCGAGGTCGGCGACGATGGCGTCGAAGTGCTCTGCATCGATGCAATGGGTGACGAGGCCGAGCGCATAGGCGTCGGCCCGGCCGATGCTGCGTCCGGTGAGGCCGAGGTACTGGCCGACGCTATAGGGCAGGCGCGCCAGAACGTGCGCGGCGCCGATATCGGGAAAGAGACCGATGGCCGTCTCCGGCATGGCGAAGGCGTAGCGCGCGCCGGCGACGCGGTGCGTGGCGTATTGCGAGATGCCGACGCCGCCGCCCATCACCATGCCGTCGATCAGGGGCACGGTCGGTTTCGAGAAGCACTCGCACTGCCAGTTCAGCGCGTACTCGTCGGCGAAGGCCTTGAGGCCGGCGGTGAGATCGGTGCGGGCGAGGCCGATGACCTCGCGGACGTCGGAGCCCGCGGAGAACGCGCGCGGGCTCTCCGAGCGGATCACGACGGCGTAGACCTGCGGGTCGCGTGCGAACGTCCAGAGGTGAGCGGAAAGCTTCTGGCGCATCTCGGCCGTCAGCGCGTTCAGCGCTTTCGCCCGCGCGAGCGTGACGATGGCGGCCGAGCCGCGGATCTCCACCTTGAGCGTCTCGGGTGGCGCCTCGCCAGTAGACGTCTGAGTCGCTTCGCTCATGCTGCCGCTCCCGAGGTTGAAAAGGTCCGAGAGCCGTTCCGCTTTTGACGGACTCTCGGTTTTTGTTTTGTCGCGCTTCTTATCGAGCACTTCTCTCGCATGGCTCCGCCACGACTCTCTCGCACGGCTCCGCCATGACCGGTCTCCACTTTTCCGGAAGCCCTCTCGATCCGCCAATGTGATAAGTGGGGATCGACGCTTTGTTGAGCCACATTTCCTCGCTATACACGCTGCACCGTCCGCCTGAAACTCGGCGGATGATTCGCATGCGGCATGCCAGGCTCAGTCCTGGGCTGTGACCTCCTTTTCGAGCCAGCAGGTCCAGAGATCCGATGACTGTCAAAGACGTGAGCACGGTGCGGCGGAGCTTGGCCTTTGCCGTCGCGTCTTTTCTGGCGTTCGCCGGGGCCGCGCGCGCCGACTCTTCGATCCCCGACGCCGTGACAGGCGCCTTCGAGACGATTGTCATCGATGCGCGCACCGCCGCAGCCAAGGCGACGGAAGTGGCCAAAGGCGCGCTCGCGGCAGAGAAGCCGAAGAAAAAGAGCCGCAAGGCGTCGCGCAAGGGCACGGGCTCCCGATCCAACCCGGGCGAGACGGTGCCGGACAAGAGCACGCCCGAGGCGGCACCCGCCGCCGCATCGCCGTCGGTCAAGAAGGATGGCAAGGCCACGGCCGGCGCCAAGGGCCCCAACGGCAAGACGCAGCCCGCGACGGAATGGCCTGCGGTCGAGGTCGAGCTGGCGCGGGCGCGCTGCGTGCAACTCCTCAAAGGGATAGACGCAGTAACCATTCCCGAGCCGCCCTTCCGGAAGGGCGATTGCGGAGCGATGGCGCCGGTGCGCCTCGTCTCCATCGGAAAGAGCCCCGAGGTCTCGTTCTCGCCGCCGCCGATCGTCTCGTGCGATCTCGTCGTCGGGCTGGTCAAGTGGCTGGAGACCGACGTGCAGGCGGCGGCGCGGCGGCATTTCGGGGCGGAGGTCATCCGCGTCGAGTCGATGAGCGATTACTCGTGCCGCATGGCGTATGGCCGGATCGGCAACAAGCTTTCGGAGCATGGCAAGGCCAACGCGCTCGACATCCGCAGCTTCACGACGCGCAAGGGGCAGCAGGCGGCCGTGCTTGCCGACTGGGGCCAGACCAAGCGCGATGTGAAGAAGCAGATGGCCGCTGCCAAGGCCGCCGCGGAGAAAGCGGAGGCGGTGAAGGCCGCGGCCGAAGCCGAGGCGACCGCGCGTGCGGAGGCGGCCGAGTTGACGGCCAAGAGCGAGACGACGGGCACGGTTCTGCCGCGCAAGACGCTCGTGGAGGGCGTTCCGCCGAAAAAGAGGCCGGGCCTCGCCCGCTCGGTCTCCGTGACGCACGACGGTCCGGTGGCGGATCGGAAGAAAGGGAAGAAGGCGCGCGCCTCCGAGGGCTCGAAGCCGGGTGAGACCGTGTCGGCGCTTCCGGGCGGCTCGGGGCTTGGGGAGATCAAGGCACCTCCGCCCTCTACGCCGACGGCGCGTTTTCTGCACGAGATCCATGCGGCGGGCTGCCAGATCTTCGGGACGACGCTCGGCCCCGAAGCCAACGAGGCGCACCGCAATCACTTCCACGTCGATATGGCCGAGCGGAAGTTCCGCAAGATTTGCGACTGACGCGGTGGTCGGATGATCCGATCCGCTTGGATCCGGCGTGTCCGAATGTTCTGCCTCCTTCTTCCATGGGGAGAAGGTGCCTGCGTTTAGCAACGGTCGCCCCACTTCACTTCCTTCTCCCATGGGGAGAAGGTGCCGCGAAAGCGGCGGATGAGGGGTCTTCGGGCGTGCGCGACGTCAGCGGCGGAACCAGAGCAAAGTCCCTCACCGGCCAGTCTTTTGGTTGCGAGCCTCCGGCTCGACGGGCCACCTCTCCCTTCCCGGGAGAGGAGAAGAAGAGTGTGATGCGGGCAACGGTCGCCCCGCTTCTTCACGACAGGGTGGTCTCCCTTTTGGTTGAAAATGCTCTATCGTGGGCCTATCGGCAATCCGATCCCCGCTTTTCGAATCCCAAACTCCAGCTCTGCCGCGAGGCTCTCTCTCCGTGACTTGCTCCGACTTCTCCTCCTCGTCCGTTTCCGGCGCTTTTCCCGCTACACGCCTGCGGCGTAACCGGCGGGCGCCGTGGTCGCGCCGGCTTACGGCCGAGGCGACGCTCAGCGCGGCCGATCTCGTCTGGCCGCTGTTCGTTATCGAGGGGCAGGGCGCGCGTGAGCCCGTCGCGTCGATGCCGGGGGTCGAGCGGCGCTCGATCGATCTCATCGTCGCGGCTGCCCACGAGGCCGAGACGCTCGGCATTCCGGCGATTGCGCTGTTCCCGAACACCGAGGCCGGCAAGCGCACGGACGATGCGCGCGAGGCGGTCAATCCGGAAAACCTCGTTTGCCGCGCGACGCGGGCGGTGAAGGCGGCGGGCCTCGAGATCGGAGTCGTGCTCGACGTGGCGCTCGATCCCTATACGAGCCATGGTCACGACGGCCTTCTGATCGATGGCGCCATCGCCAACGATGCTACGGTCGACCTGCTGGTGCGCCAGTCGCTGGTGCAGGCGGAGGCGGGCGCGGATGTGCTCGCCCCGTCGGATATGATGGACGGGCGGATCGGCGCGATCCGCCGCGCGCTCGAGGATGCGGGGCGGCACGACACGCAGATCATGTCCTACGCGGCCAAGTACGCGAGCGCGTTCTACGGACCGTTCCGCGATGCCGTCGGCTCCGGAGGGCTGCTCAAGGGCGACAAGCGCACCTATCAGATGGATGCGGCCAACAGCAACGAGGCGCTGCGCGAGGTGGCGCTCGATCTCGCGGAGGGCGCCGATATGGTGATGGTGAAGCCGGGGATGCCGTATCTCGACATCGTGCGGCGCGTCGCCGAGACGTTCCGCGTGCCGACGCTGGCCTATCAGGTCTCGGGCGAGTACGCGATGATCATGGCAGCCGCCGAGCGCGGCTGGCTCGATGCGGACAAGACCATTCTCGAAAGCCTGCTGGCCTTCAAGCGTGCGGGCGCCGCCGCCGTCTTCACGTATTTCGCGCCGCGTGTCGCCAAGCTGATCGGCGAGGGCCGCGCAGTCTGAGAAAGGTCGGGCGGCGCGCGCTCGATCCGAGCCTTTTGCTCAGATGTCGGCTTCGTGGCCGAGAACGCCGTTGCTGCGCCATGAGAACGGATGCCCCACGAGCTTGCGATAGAGCACGGGCGCGAGCGGAAGCGCGGCCCAGCCGAGCAGGTTCAGGGCGGTGACGTGGCCGTGCAGTGGGCCAAGCTCGATCTCGAGCGCGGCGAACACCACGAGCATGAGCGACAGCGTCGCCATGGCGGCCAGATAGCCGATGTAGAGGATCATGAACGTCGCATCGACGGCGATGGAACGAGTGTCGGTCATGGGGATGGCTCCGATCGAAACCGCGGTTGGCATCCGCAATGTGCGAAAGAACTCGTGTCGCATTGTTCAGTGCTTCGCTCTATTGCGCAAGGAACAGATTCGCAAAAAAACGCAGCGTGGCGCGCAGGTTCGCTGTCGAGGCTTTGCTCTAGAAGTTGGGTCCAGAAGCGCGTTCAGGCCGGGCCTTGGGGAGTGGCCTTGGCGAGCACAATGAGCGCGCGCGGACAGATCTCGTAGCGGAGCGGCGTCTCGAACTTGCCGATCTCGCCGTCGTTGGCGAGGCGTTTGCGCCGGCGCGGAGAGTGAATGACGAACTCGGAGGCCACGAGCTTCGCCATCTCGGGATCTCCCTCCCAGCGGCCGGCGAGGGCGCGCAGCATCGCCATCGCGAGGCCCCATCCGCTTCGATGCTTGGAGACGTAGAGCGTGAGCTTGCCGCCATCGAGCTTGGGGCGGCGCAACCAGGGCACGCTCTCGTCGTAGCCGTTGTTGGCGACGGCCACGGATAGCGCGCGCACGCGCAGCCGCTCCTTTCCATGATCGATCACGATCGAGATCTTGTTCTGGCTCGCCAGGATGTCGCGCAGCGTCGCGAAATATTTGGGCAGCCGCTCGGAGGCCGGACGGCCGCGAAGACGGGCCCGCGCGAGCGAATAGCGCAGCGTGACTCCCATCAGGGAATTGCAGAGGAAGAGGCTGCCGTTCACCTTCGCGACGTCGATGCGGATGGGAGAGGCGGCGGCGAGGCAGGCGGCGGCGCCGGCGAGATCGAGCGGGATCTCGAGATCCTTGGCGAGCCGGTTCATCGTGCCGAGGGGCAGGATGCCGAGGGCCTTGTCCGTTCCCATGAGATGGCGGGCCGCCGTGCGCACCGTGCCATCTCCGCCACCGACGACGAGGACGTCGATCGCGCTCGCGGCGGCCTCGGCCATCGCGGGTGCCAGGTCGTCCGGCGCTAGGAGCTCGACTGTGAGGGTGTGGCCCCTGGCTGCGAAGGCCGAGGCGAGAGTGGCACGGATGTGTGCGGCCGGCAGGTCCATGGCGGTGCCGGCGCGGGTGTTGATCAGGGCCCGGACGTTGAGACCCGTGCGCGGCCACGCGGGGCCGTCAGGGGCGGCGGCTGAGCCAAGGGCGGGGCATGTCAAGGTTGCTGTCCTGGTCCTCTAGGCTGTGTCTAAAATGCGCGCGACAGAGTCCGGGTTCCGGACGAGCCTGTGCGCGGCGATGAGGGTGAGGGCGGCATGACGAACGAGCGAGAGGGCCGCTCAGAAGCGGATCGCATGGCGGATCCGCGGGGCGGGCGAGGTGCGATGGCGTCGCCTGCGCGCCGGTTCGAGCGTCGGCCTCTGATGCTGCTGGCGGGGCTCACGGTGGCGGCGTTCGCATTCGTCGCTCTTGCCATGGCCGTCATGGACGGGGGAACGCACGGCTTCGATATCTGGCTTCTCGAGGCGCTGCGCGCGCCGGGCGATCTCGCCGATCCGATCGGGCCGCGCTGGTTCGAGGAGATGGTGCGCGACATCACCGCGCTCGGCAGCACCGTGGTGCTGACGACGGCCGTCGTCGTCGTGGCCGTCTATCTCTGGATCACGGACGCACCGCAGAAGGCGGCGTTCCTGGTGGCTGCCGTCAGCCTCGGCGCGCTGCTGAACCGGGTGCTCAAGCTCGGCTTCGCGCGGCCGCGGCCCGATATCGTCGCGCATGGCGCCTATGTCTCGACGGAGAGCTTTCCCTCGGGGCATTCGGCCAACGCGGCCATCGTGTACCTGATGCTGGGCATGATGCTGGCCCGCGTCGAGGCCAGCTATCCCGTCAAGGCGTACATCTTCTGCGTGGGCGCGTTCATCGCGTTCGCCGTGGGCCTCAGCCGGATCTATCTCGGCGTGCACTGGCCAACGGACGTGCTGGCCGGCTGGGCGGTCGGGGCGTGCTGGGTGCTGCTCTGCTGGTTCGTTCTGCTCAGCCTGCAGCCGACTGGCACGCGGCGCTAGGCAGCAAAGGACGGATAGGCCTTTGCTATCCGTTGCTTGCGGGCAACAGCAGTGGAATTTGCGGCCTGAGGGGCTCGAAAAGGGACAGCCTGCCCTTTGAATGCCTCGATTCATGGCCCATCTTGGCGGCAATCTGCCGAAGAATTCTGGATGGATTGGCAATGCATCTTTTCGTCAAGGTCGCCGCTCTCGGCGCCATGCTTTCGCTAGGCTCTCAGGCCGCGCTGGCCTTTACTTACGAGAACCAGGGCACGACGCAGCCATCGGCCAATGCACCGGAGGCGAAGGCGGGCTTCGGGAGCATGGATCCGGCGTCCGTTCTGCCGCCGATCGGGCAATCCCTCTCGACCAACAGCTATGATTTCGGGCCGGGTGCGTTCAACAACGGCTTGGCCTCGCAGCCCACGCGGAACGAGTCGGTCGGCCCGTCGTGGCTCTATCCGCCGCGCTGATCCTCGCTCGGCGGCCCGCTGATTTACCTCGTCTCACGCGCTCTCCGATCGGGGGGCGCGTTTCCGTTTCGGCTCCCCTATACTTGTCCGTGACGCCTTCATCGACGAGTCGGAGCAGCCCTCATGAGTCTCACGCGAACGGCCCTCGTAACGGGAGCCAACCGGGGCATCGGGTTCGAGATCGTGCGGCAGCTCGCGCGGCTCGGCATTCTGGCCGTGATCGGCGCGCGCGATCCGAAGGACGGGGCACTGGCGGCCGAGAAGCTGCAGTCCGAAGGGCTCGATATTCCCGTCGTCGCGCTCGACGTGAACGAGGAGACGAGCGCGGCCCGGGCCGTGGCCGAGGTGCACAGGCTCTACGGCCGCCTCGACGTGCTCGTGAACAATGCCGCGATCCTGATCGACGAGCCGGGCGGCTTCAAAGCCAGCCTCTTCGATCTCAAGTCCGACACGGTGCGCCGCACGATGGAGACCAACCTCCTGGGGCCGATCCGGCTCATCCAGGCGGCCGTGCCGCTGATGCGGTCACAGGACTATGGGCGGATCGTGAACATCTCCTCGGGAGCGGGGCAGCTTGCCGACATGGGCGCGGGCTATCCCGCCTACCGGATGTCGAAGACCGCCCTCAACGCGTTGACGCGCGTCGCGGCGGCGGAGCTGGGCCCCGGGACGATCAAGGTCAATGCCATGTGTCCCGGCTGGGTGCGGACGGACATGGGGGGCGCGAACGCCGACCGCTCGCCCGAGGAGGGGGCGGATACGGCCGTGTGGCTCGCGACACTGCCGGACGACGGTCCGACGGGCGGGTTCTTCCGCGACCGCAAGCCGATCGCCTGGTAGGCCGTCTCGAGGCCGGCCGAGGATCGTTCGAGGCGTTGCGTTGGTCTCAGAACGGGTTCCATGTCGGGCGGGACGTGAAGCGCACGTAGCCGATGCTGGCGCCCAGTCTCAGCCCGATCCCCGATCGGATCGGCGCCATCGTCACCGGCCCGCCCTTCAGAAACGTCATGCCGACGCCGCCGACGAGATAGGCCGTGCCGTCGACGCCGGTGTAGCGGCGGAAGAGGTCGATCGGGTCTTCCAGATTGTAGATCAGGAACAGGGTGCGGGAGCCTTCCGCGCCCATGTCGTAGCCGAGCGAAGGGCCGTGCCAGTAGACCTTCTGGGTGCCGCCGGACCGCAGGTAAAGCGTGCCCTCGCCGTAGCGTAAGCCCGCCAGGAAGGCGCCGCCGCCCTCCGTGCCGAGCACATAGGCGGTCGGCCGGCCGCCCTTCTGGAAGGCGTGCTCGATGACGCTCGCGAGCGAGGTCGAGACGGTGCCGAAGAAGCCGCGGGTGGCGGCGCGGATCTCGTCGATCGTGTAGCCGTCCGCACCGGCGTCGAAGCCCGGATCGCCTGGGGCGAGGCCATCCTCTCCCGGCCTGTCGGAGGGGAGGGCGTAAGGCGCGCCGGGCGGGGGAACGTCGTAGTTCGGCTCCCGGGTGTCCGGAGGCGGCGCGCGGGGCGGCGGCGGGATCACGGCCTGAGCCGTCGTCGTGCTCCAGCTCGATGATGGCTCTCCAGCCGGGACGCTTTGGTCGGTGGCCGATGGCGGCGTGCGCGGCGCGGGCTCCTCGCGTGTCGGGGAGGACGGCGCGCGCGCGGCCGGCGGGTCTTCTTTAGGCGCGCGGGCCAGTTCGGCCGGCTTGGTCTCTTCCGGCCGGGTGGCCGGGGCTTCGGCCGGTTTCGACGCGCGCCGCTCCTTGTCCTGCTCGCCGCGGCG
>DAITBB010000004.1:0-10339 GCA_036823975.1 Hyphomicrobium sp. | reverse complement strand
AGGCTTGTCGCGGGGGTCGGTGTGGCCGGTCGGGGCCGTTCCGGCGGCCTCGGCCGATTTCGCAGGCGGTGCGCTCTCCGACGACGGTCCATCCGACGGCGTACCGGCTGCCGGCTTCGCGGCTTCGGCGAGGTTGTCCGCATCGGCTGGCTTCGCAGGTTGCGCCGTCTCCGTCGGCTTCGCGCTCGCCGGGGTCGCCAGCTCGCGGTCGATCCGCGCGATGAGGTAGGCGGACTTGGCGCGCATCACCGACATCAGCTCGCTCGAGGCGGCCTTGAGCTCGGCGAGATGGGCGCAGCTGAGGCTGGCGTTCGGATCGGTCGGCTCGGGGCTGCCGAGGGTGTCGATCTTGCTCAGAAGTTCGCCGGCCTGAGCGTCGAACGCATCGAGCTTCTTGTCATGGACGAGGGCGAGGCCCTTGCTCTCGAAATCCGCTTCCGGCCATTGCTTGTGGGTGCGCAGGGCCTGCAACTTTTCCTTGAGGCGCGGCTGAGTCTCGGCGCTGAATTTGCGCAGCTCGGCGGCCGAGGCATCGACGGCGTCGCCGAAGCTCTCCGCCGGGCAGGATTCATCGGCCGCGGCCGGGAGCGGCGCGGCCAACGCCAGCGCGGCGGCCAGCGCCATCGCGACGCGGCGAAGTCGGGATCGTCTCATGCTCATCCGCAAACTCTCTCACGCCAAGGTTGGCGTTTTTAGGGAGTTTATCGGGGAAGCGGTGCGGATGGGATCTCTTTTCGTGGACGGCGCCCACTGGCGGGGTTGCGCCGCAACACGGCCGTCGCGGCGTAACCCTCTGTTTCTTGTTGGATTTTTCTGAGACTCGCCCGTTTTAAGGTGACGGAACCGTCTTCACGACGCTCGACAGCGGGCGCTCTTTCCCGGCCGCAGGAAGGCCCTTCACGTCCTTCTCGATCAGCGCATCGTATTCGGCGAGCGTCTTCAGCTCCTCCTTCGCGCGCATGTGCACGATCTTGTAGCCACCGGCCTTGAGGGCCGCGAGGAGCGCCGGCATCGCCTTCGCCGTATGAGGCTGGATATCGTGCATCAGGAGGATGCCTTTGCCCTTCTTGTCGAGGCGCGCCATCGTCGATTTGACGAGCTGCTCGGCGGACTGGCGCTTGAAGTCGAAGCTGTCCACGTCGGTCGAGAACATCGCGATGTTGCGGCTTTGCAGATGCGCCAGGGTGGCCGGCGAATCGCGCAGATAGGGGAAGCGGAAGAACGGAGAGATCGGGCCGCCGACGGCGCGGCGCACGGCGCTGATGCCCTTCTCGATCTCGTCCTTCGCCTCCTGATCCGACTTCTTGCGCATGTCCTGATGCGACCAGGTGTGCGTTCCGACCGTGTGGCCGCGATGGGCGACGTCGCGGATGATCTCGGGCAGGCCGAGCGCCATTTTGCCGAGGCTGAAGAAGATTGCTTTCGCGCATTCCGCATCGAGCGCGTCGAGGATGGCCTTCGTCGTGCGCACCTGGGGCCCGTCGTCGAAGGTCAGCACGACCTCCTTCTCCTCGAGGAAGTCGTAGGCCTTGTAATGGTCGAGGCCGAAGCCGGGGCCGCCCTTGGTGTCGATCTCGACCGTGCGCGCGATGCCGAGGGCATCGGGATTGGTGCAGGCGGGCGCCTTGACCGGTGCAGGGGCTTGGGCCGGCGCAGCCTGAGGAGCCGGTGCGGCTGGCGGTGCTTTCGCCCTGACAGCCTCTCCGGCCGTGGCGCTCGTCGCCAGCAGCACGAGCAAAGTCGAGAGCGTTTTGCGCATCAGCAGTCCTCCCCGAGTCCCTGGCGGGGGTTCTAGCAACAAAATCCGGCCTGCGGGAGGCCTGCGCAAGTTCGGCGGGGATAACTGGGACCCGTCCCCCGTGTTCTCACGGAGGGATGTCGCCTCGTCCGCTCAGAGCTCCGTGCGAGCGGTCTCTTTGGCGGCGAGCTTTGCTGCGAATCGCGCGCCATCGACGACGATGCGCACGTGCGTCGCTTCGCCAATCACCTCGACCGTGTCGCGGGCGACGATCGAGAACGTCAGCTTGCGTCCGGCGACGGCGGTGAGGGTGGCTTTGGCCGACACCGCGATGCCCACCGGCGTTGCGGCCTTATGGGCGACGTCGAGATGGACGCCGACCGTCGCCTCGCCCGGTGCGAGATGCGGCTCGACGGCGGCGACGGCGGCCTTCTCCATCAGCGCGACCATGGCGGGCGTGGCGTAGACGTCGAGCGATCCGCTGCCGAGCGCGGGCGCCGTCAGGGCCTCGGTGACGCGCGTGTCCGCATGGCCTTCGAGGCCGGGGCGCAGGGCAGCGTTCTCCTCTGCCTTCGGCGCGCTCATGGGGATCTCCTCTCGTGACGATGGGGGCGTTTCGCGGCCGATCATTCATGAAAAGCGCGTCATGTCACGCTTGGAACAGCGGGCGGGCGCGCGCGCGCCTAGGGTTGGGGCATCGGATTTTCATCGAGGCCCCAGTGGGCCGACGGAGGCTTTCATGACCACGCTGCGCATCACCGCCCTGGCTCTCCTCGCAACGGCCGTTTCCGTCTCCGGGCTCGTTTCCGCCCCCGAGGCTCAGGCGCGAGGCGCCAAGGAGTACTTCCAGCAGACCTACCAGTTCGATCGGCCGATGAATGGCTATCAGGGGTTCTCGGGCGCTTATCACTGCTCGTACGTGAAGACACCGAAGACGGTCTGCACCGCTAAGGGCAAATGCAAGCGCGTCTGGGAGCTGCTCCAGACCTGCCAGTAAGGCGCTCGCTTCAGATTTCTCTCCGCGTCCGTTCCTTCCCCCACGCTTCCTCCCCTTACCTCGGCCCCGGATCTTTTTCCGGGGTCTTTTTTGTGCGCGGGGGCTCGCCCGATTGCTTCAATGCGCGACGCGCAACTCGACGCGGCGGTCGAGCTGATAGAGCGCCTCGCCCGAGTAGCGCGAGCGATCGACGCCCATATAGGGCTCCGACTTGCCTTTCGGGATCAGCTCCAGCTTGCCCTTGTAACCGCCGGCCTTGAGCCGCCGCGAGACCGTGGCGAGACGCTCGCGCGAGAGGTCCATGTTGTAGTCGTAGGTGCCGCGCTCGTCGGCGTGGCCGGTGAGCTCCACCGCGGAGAGGCGCTTGAGCGTCAGATATTCGAGCAGAAGATTGGCGGCGCGCTCGCCGTCCGGCGTGAGAGTGGCCTGATTGTAGACGAACATGATGGGGACGGGGATCGACGTCGTGGGGCCGCTTGCGCGGCTGCCGGAAGCGTCGGCCGCGGTGCTCGCCACGCGGTCGGACGCCGTGGGAGGCGATGCCTCGTGTGAAGCCGGCTGTTCCGGTGTCGGAATTGCGGCCGGCTTTTCCGGTGTATCCGCGCGGCCCGGCTCCGGCGTGGCCGAAGCGGTGGCCTTGCCGGTCGACGCGTGGCCGGACGTGCCGCGGTGGGTTTCGTCGGCGGAGCCCGTGTCGTTTGCGGCGGTCTCTTGCGGTTGCGGTGCGGCTTGCGGCTGCGGTGCGGCGGCGCTTTCGGCTTCCTTCGGCGGCTCCGTCTGGGCTTTAGGCTCTTCCGACGCCCGTGGCGTTTCCGGCGCTGTGGCGGCGGCCTTGGCGGTCTCCTCCTGAGTCTCCTGTTCTTTCTTCGCCTCCTCACGGGCCTCGGCGACGAGATCCTCGAACTTCTTCATCGCATCGTTCGCCGCGGTGGCGGCTGAGGGCCCGGCGGGGGCTGCGGCGGCCTTCGTCTCCTCCTTTGGAGGCGGCGGCGGAGGCTCAGGCGCGGTGCGGCTCGTCTCGAAGGTCAGCTTGGGGTCGGTGTTGGCGAACCGTTGCTCGGTCGACAGGCTCCAGTCGCCGTTCGCGTCGGCGCGCGCGGTGCCGGCCGGCTTTCCGTCCGCAAGCACGGTCACGTAGGCATCAGGCTCGGCGCGGCCGGCGAATACGGAGGGGCCATCCGGCGAGATCCGCGAGATGTCGAGCGCGACGCTGCCCGGAGGGGAGGGCGGAGGCGCCGGCGGGTTCAAGGCCGCCATCGTCTCCGCAGTCTCCGCGACGGCGTTTCCGGCCGGTTTCTCGGCCGAGTCCGCAGCGGCGGGTTTCCCGCTCGCATCCTCGGTTGCGTCGGTTTTTCCGCTCTCCGCCGGCGCTTTGCTGGCAGCGGGCGGCGAGGACTCAGACGGCGCGGCCGTTCCATCGGATGTGTCCGGAGCGGGCGGGATCAGGGCCGGTGCGGGGTCCGGCGTGCGGGCGGCCAGCATCTCGGGCGGGGTCACGCCCGCCTGCGGCCACGGCAGCGTCACCCCCATGTGACCGGCGGCCAGAAGCGCCGCAACGCCGGATGCGGCAAGCGTGACCACAACGAGCGCACCGCGCCGGAGCATAGGACGACCTCGAACGATTGCGGAACTCCCGGCCACGATGCGGCAGGAATGCCGGCAGATCAAGGGAGGCCGAAGCGTTTTGCAACGCAATACGAAAACGCAGAGCGCGGGGGGCGCTCTGCGTGATCATCTGCGGGGCGAAAGGCCGATGAGGCGGATCAGCCCTTGTCGTCCGGCGTGGGGGCGGGCGTCGTGTCGCCGTCCGGGCCCGCGTCGGGCTTCTCGTGGCGATCGTAGCGACCGTCGCGGTCATGGCGGCGGCGGTCATGCTTCCAGTGACCCTTCTTGCCGCCGCGGCGCTCCGTCATCTTCGCTTTCTGCTCGTCGGTGAGCTGGGCGAAGAACTTTTCGGCGGCCGGCCGATAGGTCTTGATCGCCTCGAGCGAGGCTTCGAGGCTGGTCTGGGTCTGCGCCAGGCGATCGAGCGGCGTCTGCTTGGCAGGCTCGGTGCCTTCGGCCGCCTTCTCGGGCTGCTTGGGGCAGCCTTCGCGGATCTTGTCGGCGGCGGCGCGCGTCGCCGTCTTGAACTCCTCGAAGGCGGATTTCTGAGCGTCCGTCAGGTCGATGCGGTGCTCGAGGCGGACGAGCATGATGTCGGTCATCTCGGCCGATTTGCCGCGGCACATCTTGCCGGAGGGTCCGGCGAAGCCGAGGCCAAGGACACCGGCGCCGTAGCCGCCGCCGAAGTGGTGGCCCCTGTGGCCGTCCCAATGGCCGCGCTGGGCCATGGCGCCGGCCGCAACGAGGCCGACAGTGGCGGCTGCGAAGCCGGCGAGGATGTACTTACCCTTACGTGTCATAGATCATGGTCTCCCTTGCTCGATCGGCGCGAGCCCTTGCGGGCCGGCTCGGGTCAGGTCCCAACGCGCCGTCTTGGAGAGAGGAACGGGAGGGAGCGCGTTTTCCGTCGCGCTTCGTCCAGGATTTGTGCGCCTAGGATCGTGCGCCATGCCGCGGGCAGGCGGTCAGCGCAGGCTAGCGACAGCGCAGGAGATCGTTGGCGCCGTTCTCGTCAGCGATCGTCAGCGTGTCGCCGGAGACCGTCAGCGTGAAGTCGTAAGGGGCCGCGTTGCCTTCCACGGTGCAGTTCGCCTTGATCTTCCACTGCTCGTCCTCGAGCTTGGCGGACGCGAAGCGGCAGTGCGTCTCGTACTGGTCATAGCCCTTCGCGGTGAATACGAGCGGGGCTTCCTGGCGATCCTGCGGGATCTTGCATTGCGCGAGGTCGGACGCCCACGTGCCGACATAGGCCGGCGGGTCGGCAAAGGCGGGTGCGGCGAGGGCGAAGCTCGCGGCGACGAGGGACAGCAGGAATTGCGGCGGACGCATCGGGCGGCTTCCAAGAGTTGTGACGCGGTGTCGTCATGATCCTGCCTTAGGCAAACGGTGCTGCCGCGCTCGTGTCAAGGGCATGGGCCGCGTTCCCGTGCTGGCGTGCCCGGGTGCGCAGTGATAATCCGTGAGCCCGCGCCGGTCTTCGGCGCGCCTGGGAGCGTCATCATGCTGAAACGTAGTCTGCTGGCCTTGGTCGTCATCGTGGCCGCCTTCTGTGCCTATGTCGCGACGCTGCCGTCGACGTTCCGCATCGAGCGCAGCACGATCGTCGTCGCGCCTGCGGCGGCGACGTTCGCGGAGGTCAACGATTTCCACAAATGGGAGGCCTGGTCGCCCTGGGCGAAGGTCGACCCGAACGCGAAAGCGACGTTCGAGGGGCCGGACGCGGGCGAGGGCGCCGTGTTCCGCTGGGATGGGAACGCGGAGGTCGGCAAGGGCAGCATGACGCTCGTCGAGAGCAAGCCCGACGATCACATCCGCATCCGTCTCGACTTCGAGAAGCCGTGGCCGGCGACGAGCACGTCCGCATTCACGTTCAAGCCCGACGGACCGCGCACGATCGTGACCTGGACCATGACCAGCGAGCCGGGATTTCTGGAGAAGGCGATCTGCCTCTTCATGAACCCGGACAAGATGGTCGGCGGGCAGTTCGAGACGGGGCTCGCGAACCTCAAGACCCTCGTGGAAGGGAAGGCGGCGCCGCAGGAGACGCCGTCGCCTTAAGGCCGTTTCTGCTGACGCGTGCCTGATCCTGTTTTCTCGATCCGCTCTTCGGCGGACGTCGGGCGATCACGTTTTCGGTTTGCTCCGGGCCGGGGCTTTACGTCGAGGTGCCTTTGCTTCCGGCTGAGGAGCGGGTGCGCCGAGTGCCTGCATCAAGGCCTGCGATGCGGCGGGCGCGCGCACTTTGCCGCCATGGATGAAATAGATGAACACGTCGCGCGGCCTGGCCTCGGCTGGCGTCTGCGTCACGGCCTGGTCCACAATTTTTTCCGGCACATGTCCCTCGGACCATGCGCGCGCGGCCTCGGCCCAGGCGGCGATGGCGGTTGGCGCATACCCGGTCGGGATGTCGTCCTCGCCTCGTTGCAGGCGGGCGTACACGAAATCTCCGGCCAGGTCCGCGATCGCGGGATAGGTCGGATGATCGGCATAGACGACGGGGACGGCGAAACGGCGCAAGAGGTCGATGAAGGCCGGACAGGCGAACGACGGGTGGCGCACCTCGACCGTGTGACGGAGGGGATGGCCGTCGAACGCCTTGGGCAGCAGCTCGAGGAAGGCGCCGAAGTCGGCCGCGTCGAACGCTTTGGTCGGCGCGAATTGCCAAAGGATCGGGCCGAGGCGGTCGCCGAGCAGGGTTGGGCCGGAGTCGAAAAAGCGGGCGATCGAGTCTCCGGCTTCTGCCAGCACCCGCCGGTTCGTGGCGAAGCGCGGGGCCTTGAGGGAGAAGACGAATCCGTCCGGCACCGCGCCGGCCCATTTGGCGAACGTGGCCGGTGTCTGGGACCGGTAGAACGTGCCGTTGACCTCGATGGTGGAGAGGGCCCGGCTCGCGAAGGCGAGCTCCTGGGCCTGCGGCAGCTTGTCCGGGTAGAAGACGCCGCGCCAGGGCTCGAACGTCCAGCCGCCGATGCCGGCCCTTATTTTGACGTTTTCTGTCATATTTGAACAACTCGCTTTGTTGCGTTTGCTGTGGCGGTTCTGACGCAGTCATTGTACGGTATGACGGCGTTCAGTTCGCGTTGGGGGTTGTCATGCTTTCTTTTATCATCGGTCATCCCGCCGAGTTTTTGGTGTCCGCCGGATTTGCCCTCGTTGCCGCGTCCGCGATCCGGTTCAAGGATTGGGAGTGGGGCACCACCGATCACTCTCCGCCGTTTCCGCGGACCGTGGTGGTTCTCTTTCTCGCCGTGCTCGCAAGCATTTTCGCCATGCGCTATCTGGACGGCGTCGAGCGCGGGATCGTGGTGACGCTGGCGGCGGCGGCCGCACTGTCCGTCATCCTCAACGAGCGCCGGCCGCTGTTCTCGCGCACGTTCATCACCTCCGCTTCCACGGCGTTGACGGTGTGCCTGTTTGCCTGGGGCCTGATCGAGGCCGCTTCTTTCTTCAGCGGCGATCCCGATCTCATCCTGCGGCGGACGTACGCGAACTTGGGATGAAGTTTCCGCTGTGATGCGGTATGTCGCCTGAACGCGCCTGCACGGCGCGGCGCAGCCAGGGCGACCCCGCGCACGGATGGATGACACCGACGAGATCGACGTTGTCAGGGAACCCCTGGCCCCGCTCGGGGACGCCGGGTCGGGTGGATTTCGCCTCGCCCTGATCGTGGCGTTCCTCGTCCATGCCGCGTTCCTGATCGAGATCGGACGGTCCGCACCGCGCACGATCGGGGACGCGTCGGGCCGGTCCGATGCCATTGCCGTCGAGCTCGTGAGCGCGGCGGATCTCGACAGCCGCGAGACCGTCGCCTTACCGCCGCCAGGTGCGGAGGCCCCGCCGCCCCCTGTCGATGCAGCGGCCCGGCCGCAAGAGCCGCCACAACCCGAGACGGCGAAAGCAGAGGCCGCGCAGCAGCAACCGCCGCCGGCGGAGCCCGTGCGTCAGCCGGAGGAGGCGAAACCCTCCACGCCGCCGGCCGAACCGGCCGCCAAGCCGGCGGAGGCCGAAGGGCCGGACTTCACTGCGAGCCTGCCCGATCTTGCCGAGACGCCGATGCCGGCCGACAAAACCGAGGCCGAGGCCAAATCCGCCAAGGCGCCTGACAAGGCCTTGCCGGCGGAGCCCGAGAAAACGGCTCAGCCGGAAGCGGACAAGGCGGCGCCGGCCAAGACTGCGAAGCGCTCCAAGACGGAGACCGCCGCCCTCGCGAAGCCCCCGTCGCCCGAGGAGCTTGCCGCGCCGCCCGGCCGCTCGGCAGCGGCTACGCGCCCGCCGGGCATCACACGGTCCGGCGAAAACGATGCGTTCGGCCTCGCCGTCGTGCGCGCCTTGCGCGGCACCATGCCGCCGCCGCGCGGGGTGCTCGGCAGCGTCGTCGTGCGCCTGATCCTAACGGAGAACGGCGACCTCGCGGATGTGCGGGTGCTGCAGCCGTCCGGCCGGCGCGGTCTCGACGAGAGCGTCGTGTTCGCGACCAAGCAGACGTATTTCCCTCTGCCCCCGTACAAGGCGACGGTGGCCGATCGCACGTTCACGATCCGCTACGTCTACCGCTGAGCACGACCTGCCGTCGTCGCGGCGCGGGCGTGTTTGCGATCGCCCTTTTCCTCGGTCGGGAGTTGTGTCATTCCGGCGGCGCGACGAGAGACCCGCCGTGGAGACATGATGTACGATCAAGACGCGACGGCCGCGGCCGCAGCGAAGGCCACACGGCGCGATTGGATCGGCCTCGCGGTGCTGGCGCTGCCGTGCATCCTCTATTCGATGGACCTCACGGTGCTGCATCTGGCGGTGCCGCAGATCGCGGCTGCGCTCAGGCCCTCCTCGTCGGAGCTGCTGTGGATCGTGGACATCTACGGGTTCATGGTGGCCGGCGCGCTGATCACGATGGGGACGCTCGGCGATCGCATCGGACGGCGGCGCCTGCTTCTGATCGGGGCGGCGGCGTTTGGATTGACGTCGCTCCTTGCCGCTTTCTCGACGCGCTCGGAGATGCTGATCGTCGCGCGTGCGCTGCAGGGGTTGGCGGCGGCGACGCTCGCGCCCTCCACGCTCTCGCTCATCCGCAACATGTTTCATGACGCGCACGAGCGCGCGTTCGCCATCGGCGTCTGGGTGGCCTGCTTCTCGGCGGGCGCGGCGGCGGGGCCGGTGGTCGGCGGCGCACTGCTCGCCCACTTCTGGTGGGGCTCGGTGTTCATCATCAACGTGCCGATCATGCTGCTGCTGCTCGTCGTCGGTCCGCGGCTGCTGCCGGAGTTTCGCGATCCGAATGCCGGCGCGATGGATCTCGCCAGCGCCGCGCAGTCGATCGTCGCCGTGCTTGCCGTGATCTTCGGCATCAAGTGGACGGCGGAAGCCGGCTGGGGTTCGGTGCCGGCGATTGCTCTCGCCGTGGGCGCGGTGTTCGGCGTGTTGTTCTTCCGGCGTCAGCGGGCGCTGGCCGACCCGCTGATCGACGTGCGCCTCTTCAAGGTCAGGGGCTTCAATGCCGCGCTGGCGACGAACATCGCCTCCCTGTTCATCATCTTCGGGACGTTCCTTTTCATCGCGCAATATCTGCAGCTCGTGCTGGGGCTCGGACCTCTCGAGGCGGGGCTCTGGACGGCGCCCTCCGGCGTCGTGTTCGCGGTGGGATCGGTGGCTGCGCCATATCTCGTGCGCCGGCTCGGGGCGAAGGGCGTCATCACGGGCGGCTTCCTCATCGCCGCGGTGGGCTTTGCGATGCTGACGCGGCTCGACGGCGTGACGAGCCCGCTTCCGATGTTTGCGGGGATGATGGTCTTCTGCCTCGGTCTTTCGCCGATCGGCGCGATCACGACGGACCTCGTGATGGCGGAAGCGCCACCCGAGCGTGCGGGAGCAGCCTCGGCCATCTCGGAAACGAGCTTCGAGTTCGGGGGCGCGCGCGGGATCGCCGTCTTGGGAAGCGTGGTGACGGCCAGCTATCGCAGTGCCGTGACGCAGGGTCTGCCGGCCGGCCTGCCGGCGGATCTCGC
>DAITBB010000110.1:0-2860 GCA_036823975.1 Hyphomicrobium sp. | reverse complement strand
CTCTCTCGAGGTATTCCAACGTCATGGAAACGAATGAGGTCGAAGAAATCCTTCGCGCCCTGTTCCATGATCTTACGATTCGGTGGGCCTGGCTGTAGCGGGCGGGCATCTCGCCTAACGGAATCAAGCGCCTGCCGCCCTCATCTCGCATCGTGCTCTCGCCTCGACGCATCAGCTCCCGCTTTCGATCTCGATCCGTCGCACCAGGCGATGGGGCTCGTGGCGCACGAGATCGATCGACAGCATGCCGTTCGAAAGATCCGCCGACTGAACCTCGATGCCGTCGGCCAGAACGAACGTGCGCGTGAACTGGCGCGCGGCAATGCCACGATAGAGATACTCGCGCGTCTTGTCGTCCTGCTGCTTGCCGCGGACGGTGAGCTGATTGTCCTCGACGGTGATGTCGAGCTGGTCGCGAGAGAACCCGGCGAGCGCAATGGTGATGCGCAGCTTCTCCTTCTCGCCGGCCTCGGCCGCGATGCGTTCGATGTTGTAGGGGGGATAGCCTTCGTTCGCGCTCTTACCGGTGCGGTCGATGAGACGCTCGATCTCCTCGAACCCCAAGAGAAGCGGACTGGACAGCACGGATAACCTGCTCATGGTCTCGGAAAGTCCTTTTCTAAGCGACCTTCGGTGAGGCGGCATCGTGAGATCGCCGTCTCGTCCGGCCCTGGCGGCGCCGAACATCATGAACGAGAATATGGGGTCCCCCACCGGCCGTTCAAGCGGGTGCGCGGCCCTCGGCGCGGGCGAGCACGGCCTTGAGGATCGTCGTCTTGTGCTCGAGGCGCCGGGTGAGGGTGTCGAGCAGCCCCGGGGAGCGCGAGGGCCTCGCGACGGCGGCGACGAGCACGCCCTTGAGGTCGTCCAGGGTCTCGCGGAGGGCTGCCTGGCTGCGGGCCAGCACCTCGCCGGTAAGCTCGGACGGCTCGTCCCCCGGCAGCTCGGCCCCGCGCGCCGGCCGCGTCCACCGGATGGGCTTGCCGGCCGTGAGGAAGCGGCCGTAGGCGGCCATCACATAGTGTCCGAGCGGGGTCAGTGCCACGGTGGCCCGCTGGGTGCGTGCGACCCCCGGGACCTTCGGCTGCTCGGGAAGGGCTGCCGGGGCGAGGAGGCCGGCCTTGACGAGCGACTGGGCGGCGCGGCGCCGCGCGGCGCTCACCGACCGCGACATGCCGGGCTCGGTCAGGACGAGGCGATCCGCGCCCGCCGCAGCCAGCAGGATCTCCCGCTCGCGCTGGCCGAGGCGGAGATGGCGGAACTTGTCCCGCCCGGCCCCCGCGGCGGTGCGGCAGGCCGCGCAGGGGGCGAGGGCCCGGATCCAGGCCCAGGCCTCGCCATCCGGCGTCGGGGCGGAGCCAGAAGCGCCGAGGCTGCGGCCCAGCGGCGGGAACAGGGCCGCCAGCGCAGGGCAGGGCGCGCCCGTATGGGGACAGGCGAGGGCGGCTGCGAAGCCGTCCACGCGCGGCGCATCCGCCGGCACCAAAGGCTGCACGGCTTCTGCAGCATAGGAGGCCTTGGGCACGATCTGATGCATGGAGGCGCCTTTGACGGCCGCGAGCGGCATGAGGCGTTGCGCGCCCTGGCACGAGCCGCTGCAGACGAGTTGCATCGACAAGTGCCCGGCACGAAACGATACGTTTCATCAAAGGCTTATTGGCATTTGCTGATGCGGAGCTTGCGCCCGCGCGGGGCGCGGTCTGCCGGGGCCGCTTCCTCCCGACGGCGGCGCGGCGCTACTGGAACCGGCCGCCCCTCTGGATGATCTCGATCTTGTAGCCGTCCGGATCGTCGATGAAGAAGAACCGGCCGAACGGCCGGCCCTCGTGCATCATCTGCTTGATTTCCTTCGGGGAATATCCAGCGTCGGCGATCCTCTTGCGGGCGCCCTCGAGGTCGTCGACCACGAAGGCCACGTGCCCGTAGCCATTGCCGAGGTCATAGGACTCGCTCCGCCCCTTGTTGACCGTCAGCTCCACCTCGAAGTCGGCCTCGGGGCCGCGCAGATAGATCAGCGTGAAGTCCGGAAAATCGACCCGCTCCGCCACCCTGAGGCCGAACGCTTTCTCGTAGAACGCCACGCTGCGCGCCTCGTCGAGCACGCGCACCATCATGTGGACCGCCTTGGCCATCGCCGTCTCCTTAACCTTGATCCGCGTTCCGGCCCGGTTGAGCCCGCCGTTATGAGATGCATGCGCCCATTGGCTGGCCGCCAAGGCCTGTGCTATCCCACGCCGCGGTCTGTCATGCCACGGGTCTTTACATACGGGATGGGGTCTCATGAAGGAAGTCATCGAGGAGCTTGAGCGCCGGCGCGACAATGCACGTCTGGGCGGCGGGCTGGCGCGCATCGCTGCGCAACACAAGCGCGGCAAGCTGACCGCCCGCGAGCGCATCGAGCTTCTGATGGACGAGGACTCCTTCGAGGAGTTCGGCACCTTCGTCGAGCACCGCTGCGCCGAGTTCGGCATGGAGAAGCAGAAGACCCCGGGCGACGGCGTCGTGACCGGCTGGGGCACCATCAACGGCCGCGTGGTCTACGTCTTCGCCAAGGACTTCACGGTCTTCGGCGGCTCGCTCTCGCAGGCGCACGCCCAGAAGATCATGAAGATCCAGGACATGGCGCTCAAGAACCGGGCGCCGATCATCGGCGTGTTCGACGCCGGCGGCGCGCGTATCCAGGAGGGCGTGGATGCGCTCGGAGGCTACGGCGAGGTGTTCCAGCGCAATGTGCTGGCCTCGGGCGTCATCCCGCAGATCTCCGTCATCATGGGCCCGTGCGCGGGCGGCGACGTCTACTCGCCGGCCATGACCGACTTCATCTTCATGGTGAAGGACACGAGCTACATGTTCGTGACGG
>DAITBB010000062.1:1096-18478 GCA_036823975.1 Hyphomicrobium sp. | reverse complement strand
ACTCGCGGATGCTCGCGCCCGTTTCGGGCCGCCGGTGCCGCAGTTTGCGTGCGCTGCGACGAGGTGCCCGGGGCCGCTTCCGCCGTAAGCACGGCGACGACGCCGGCCACCCCCTCGATCTCGCACACGACCTTTTCGGCGGCCCCGCGCAGCGGCTCCAGCTCCTCGGCCCGCTGCGCCGGCACGGTGATGGAGAAATAAACGCGTTGATCCTTGATCAGGATATCCGAGACGAGACCCAGATCGACGATATTACTGTCGAGATCCGGGCCTTTCACGTGGCGCAGCCGCTCGACAACCTGCGCCTTCAAATCGGACATGGACATGCTCCTGCAGTGGGCCGCTGGGGGCAGCGGCCGGACGATGTGGCGGGGCGATCCTTGTGGGGTACGTCAACGCCCCCTCGCGCGCAACGGTCGTGTGCGACCGGCGCGCGAGCGGAGTTCTCCCGGTCCCGCCTTTCGGATATAGGAGGCGGGCCGGGGCCGCGCCAGGAGGCACGCGTCGTTGGGGAGGGAGGACGCGATGAAGGAGCTGCTCGCCGCGAGCCGGGCCATCGATAAGGTATCCGAGGTCTTGGGGCGCTCGGTCGCCTGGCTGGTCGTCGCCGCGGCGGTCATCAGCGCCGGCAACGCCGTTGTCCGAAAAGCCTTTGATTGGAGCGCGAATTCGCTGCTCGAGGTGCAGTGGTGGCTGTTCGCGGTGGTCTTCCTGCTCGCCGCGCCCTGGACCCTCGCCGTCAACGAGCACATCCGCGTGGATGTGGTGAACAGCCGGCTCTCCAAGCGCAAGCGCGACATCATCGAGCTGGTCGGCCACACCTTGTTTCTGCTGCCGGTGGCGGCGATGGTGACCTATACGTCCTGGATTTTCTTCTTCACGTCGTACGCGCAGGGCGAGCAGTCGTCCAATGCCGGCGGTCTGCCGCAGTGGCCCATCAAGGCCTTGATCCCGATCGCCTTTGCGTGGCTCTTCGTGCAAGGGCTCTCTGAGCTGATCAAGCGCATCGCCATCATGCGCGGAGATCTCGCCGAGACCGACCACGGCAGCTTTCACGAAGCGGCCGTGCAAGTGGGCGCTGAGTCCGGCGGAACAGACGGCTCGTCATCCGGCCGCGAGGACGATCGCGCATGATGGCGACGCTGGCCCAGAATCTCGCGCCGATCATGTTCGCGGCGCTCGTCCTCTTTCTTCTGCTCGGCTATCCGGTGGCGTTCTCGCTTGGTGCCGTGGGGCTGGCCTTCTTCGTCATCGGCGTCGAGCTCGCGCCCCACTCGGACGGCGTCATCACGCTCTCCTGGCACCTTCTGCAATCGATGCCGGGGCGCATCTTCGACGTGATGCGCAACGAGACGCTTCTGGCCATCCCCTTCTTCACCTTCATGGGGCTGATCCTCGAGCGCTCCGGCATGGCCGAGGACCTTTTGGAAACGGTGGGCCAGCTCTTCGGCACGCTACGCGGCGGCCTGGCCTATGCCGTGATCTTCGTCGGTGCGCTGCTGGCCGCCACCACGGGCGTCGTCGCGGCGAGCGTCATTTCCATGGGGCTGATCTCCCTGCCGATCATGCTGCGCTACGGCTACGACCGGCGCATGGCCTCCGGCGTGATCGCAGCCTCCGGCACGCTGGCTCAGGTCATTCCCCCCTCGCTCGTTCTGATCGTGCTGGCTGATCAGCTCGGGCGTTCCGTCGACGATATGTACAAGGCGGCCATCTTGCCGGGCTTGGCGCTGGCGGGGCTTTATGCCCTTTACGTGCTGGTATTGTCGATCGTGCGGCCGGACGCGGCGCCCGGCTTGCCCAAGGACGCCATCGGCCACCGCGAGGGCAACGGCTCGCGCGGCCTCGCCTCGCTCGGCGTCCTGACCGCGATCTCGATCGCCTTCACCGCTTGGGCAATGCATGGCAGCCGCTATCAGGGCATCGACTATGCCATCGTCGCCATGGCCTGGGGCATCGCCTTCGCGCTTCTCGCGGCCCTCCTGAACCGGGCCGTGATCCGGGTCACAGGCCGCGGGCTGCTCTCGCAATTGGCCGAGCGCGTCACCTTCGTGATGGTGCCGCCGCTCCTCTTGATCTTCCTCGTTCTGGGAACGATCCTGGTGGGCCTCGCGACACCTACGGAAGGCGGCGCCATGGGGGCGGTCGGCGCTCTCATGCTGGCCGCGGGCAAGCGCATCAGCGACGGCGACGTCCGCCGCTTCAACTGGCAGATCGTCCGCCAGGCGGCCGAGGCCACGGCCAAGCTCTCCGCCTTCGTGATGTTCATCCTGATCGGGGCGCGTATCTTCTCGCTTACGTTCTACGGCGTCAACGGGCACATCTGGGTTGAGCATCTGCTGACTTCGCTTCCCGGCGGCATGTACGGCTTCCTCATCGCCGTCATGATAATGATCTTCCTGCTCGCGTTTTTCCTCGATTTCTTCGAGCTGTGCTTCATCCTCGTGCCGCTCCTGAAGCCCGCCGCCGAGGCCATCTTCCGGACATCCCCCGAGGCCGTCGCCATCGCCAAGAGCTTCGGCCTCGCCGTCATCAGCACCACCGACGCGGCCGGCGTCGTGACGGAGCACGTGGCCGACGTCACGCCCTTTGTGATCTGGTTCGGGGTGCTGCTGGCGGTGAACATGCAGACGAGCTTCATGCATCCGCCGTTCGGATTTGCGCTGTTCTACCTGCGCAGCGTCGCCCCCCGCACGCCCTACACGGACAAGGTGACGGGCCGCGTGATGCCGCCCGTGCTGACGAGCGAGATCTACTGGGGCGCCATCCCGTTTCTGGTCATCCAGCTCGTTATGGTGAGCCTGCTCATGGCCATGCCCTCGCTCGTGATGAGCAAGGCCACGCCGCGCGCCGCGATGGCCACACCCGCGGCGGCGACGGCGCGCCCGCTCGCGACGCCGGCGCACGATGGCGCCCGCTTCGCGTTGCCGCCGACGCCACCGTGGATGGAGGGAGAAGGGCCCGCCGCGACGACCGGCGCCGGCGCTCCGACGCTTGACATGCGCGATCTGCCGAGCTTCGCGGCGCCGGAGCGTCCACTGCCGCATCGTCCGCCGGACTGAGGCGCAAGGAGAGGCGATCGCGGCGAGGAGGGGCGTCTCCGACGCGCCTGGGGCCACCGCGCCACAGTGAGGGAATCTGTGCACCGCGTCACAATTTCAGACTGGTGATCGGGTTCAGTCTCTTGCTAAGTGAGAGGCAAGGTCGGGCGTGGCGCCGAAGCGCCTCGAGACTCAGGGCCGCCCGATTCATCGTAGCCATCGCCGCGTCGCGCGTTTCGCGAAACATCAGCGCCGGTTTCGAAAGTCATCAATGCGCAAGACCAGAAGCTTCGCGTCTTCGACGCTCAAGAGCGAGAGCATCGGTAATATCGGCGCGCCCGTCGAAGTGCGCCGTCACCCCGGCGCGCGCCGGCTCACGCTTCGCATCAGCCGCTCGCGCCGCACCGTCATCGTGACGCTGCCGGTTCAGTGCAATCTCGACGAGGCCGGTACCTTCATCACGCGCAATATCGAATGGGTGCGCGCCCGCCTCGACAGCCTGCCCACGGCCGTTCCGTTCCGTGACGGCGTCGTGCTGCCTCTGCGCGGCGAGATGCATCGCGTGGTGTTTTCCGGCGCCACGCGCCGCGCGCCGGTGGAGCGCAAGACGACGGACAGCTACGCCGAGCTTGTCGTCTCCGGCCGCCGCGAGCACGCGCCCCGCCGCCTCAAGGACTGGCTGGCGAAGGAAGCGCACCGCGATCTCGACGCCCGCGTGGCGGTTCACGCCAGGAACCTCGGCGTTGCGCCGAAGCGGATTGCCGTCCGCGACCAGACGAGCCGCTGGGGCTCCTGCTCGACGACGGGCGTCCTGTCGTTTTCCTGGCGCCTGATCATGGCCCCGCCGGAGATCCTCGATTACGTGGCCGCCCACGAGGTCGCCCATCTGCGCGAGATGAACCACGGCCCGCGCTTCTGGGCCCTCGTCCGCGAGGCGATGCCGGCCTTGGACGACGCCAAGCGCTGGCTGCAGATCTACGGCATGGACCTGCACCGCTACGGCGCGCTCACCGACGAAGCGTGAGACGCCGCCGCCCTGCTCCTGCATGGTGGACAAGGACCTAATTTCCCAATTTAAGGAGCGGCCGGCGGGCGGACGATGATCCGCCCGGAGGCCGTCGTTTCCGTCACCCCCTGGGTGCGGGCACGGGCGTGCGGGGCGGCCTCGGGCGCCGTCTCCATTGCGGCTTCGGGGGCCGCCGCCAGCGCTCTCGCAATGAAATCCGCTTCGATGCGCGCCACCGGATGGCTGCCTGCCGGCGCGGCCGAGGGGCCAGGCGCGCGCGTCCCGTCCGGAAGCGGCAGCGGAGCGAGGTGCGCATGCGCCCCCGCCATCACGCCGTGCCAGATGTCCGCCGGCAGCGTGCCGCCCACCACGCCCGCCATCGGTGCGCCGTCGTCGTTGCCAACCCATACGCCGGCCGTGAGATGGGCCGTGTAGCCGATGAACCAGGCATCGCGGTGATCCTGCGTCGTCCCGGTCTTCCCGGCGACGGAATGTCCCGGCAGCGCGGCGCGCCGGCCCGTCCCGCTTGCCACTGCGGCGGCGAGCATGTCGTTCATCGCCGCCACCGAGGAGAGCGGAATGGCCCGTGCGGAGCGCGCCTGCAGGCGCTGGAACAGCACTTTTCCGCTACCTGTGCGGATGCGCCGGATCGCATAGGGCGCGTTCACGTAGCCGCCGTTGGCGAACGCCGCATAGGCCCCGGTGAGATCCAGAAGCGACACCTCCGAGGTCCCGAGTGCGAGCGACGCATGCGTCTTGAGCGGCGACGTCATGCCGAGGCGCCGCGCCGTGGCCGCAACCTTGTCCGCCCCCGCGTCGAGCAGCAGCCGCACCGCGACCGTGTTGATCGAATGGGCGAGCGCATGGCGCAGCGTCGTCGCGCCGAGGTAGGTTCCGCTGTCGTTCTTCGGCGACCAGCCGGCGGCGGTGATGGGCGCATCCTCGACGATGGTGTCGGGCGTGAGGCCGCGCTCCAGCGCCGTCAGATAGACCACGGGCTTGAACGCCGAGCCCGGCTGGCGATGTGCCTTGACGGCACGATTGAACTGGCTGTCGGCATAGGAGCGCCCGCCGACGAGCGCGCGGATTCCTCCGTCCGGCGCCAGCACGACCATCGCGGCCTGCCCGGCCTTGAGCGTGCCGCCTCGCGCCGCGAGCCTCTCCGCGATCACGTCGCCGGCCTGCCGCTGCAGCTCCGCATCGAGCGTCGTCTCGATCACGATCTCGTCGCGGTCCGCGTCCTCGAAGGCCGAGGCGGCATCGAGGACGTAGTCGACGGCATAGGCCATGTCGGCTTGCCGGGTCACGCGCATGAGCGGCGAGAAGCGCACCTCCGCCGCGCGCGCCTCCCGCGCGTCCTCCTCGGTGATGAACCCCGCCTCGTGCATCTTGCCGATGACCACGCGCCCGCGCGCCACCGCCTGCACCGGGCTCGCGCTCGGCGCATAGCGCGAGGGGGCCTTGAGAAGCCCCGCGATCACGGCCGCCTCCGGCAGCGTCAGCTCGCGCGCCGACTTTGCGAAGTAGCGCTGCGAGGCCGCCTCGATGCCGTGCGCGCCGCCGCCGAAGTAGACGCGGTTGAGATAGAGCTCGAGGATCTCCGCCTTCGAGAGCCGCAGCTCGAGCCAGAGCGCGACCACGATTTCCTCGGCCTTGCGCGCGAGCGTGCGATCCGAGGTGAGGAAGAGGTTCTTGGCGAGCTGCTGCGTGATGGTGGAGCCACCCTGCATCAGCCGCCCGGACTTGAGATTGACGAGCGCGGCCCTGAGGAGACCGGCGGGATCGATCCCGTAATGGGAGAAGAAGCGCCGGTCCTCCGTCGCGACGACGGCGTTGGCGACGCGGGGCGGCAGCATGTCGAGGGGAATATAGGCGCGCGAGACGCCGCGCTCCGCGATCGGGCTGCCGTCGTGGCCGAGGATGCGGATCACCGGCCCGCTGGCCTTTGGCCTGAGCGAGAGCGGATCGGGAAAGGCGATCGTGTAGGAGATGAAGAGCGCGCCGATCGTCGCAGCACCTGCGGCGAGGAGGGCGAGCGGCGCGAAAAGGACGAGGCGGAACCGCAGCGGCAGATCCGAGAACCGTCCCGACCAGGCGCGCGTGTCGTCCTCCCAGCCGGAGCGGGGATGAGGGGGCGGCTCTGCCGCATTGGAAGCCGGATGATCGAGCCCGGGATCGCCCATGCCCTTCGAGCCCTCACGCGAAGCCGGTTGGCACGGTCGGGTTGGAGGATGGCCGGGCGGACGGTGCGCGGCCGCGGACAGTATGAGCCGGCGAGGGCTAATGCCGCGTTAACCGCAAGAGCGCGCGAGGCCCGCGTCTCTCAGCGCCAGCGCGTGAACGGCGCGGCCAGAAAAGCGAGCAGGATGCGCGCGCCGATCGTGAAGAACATGAACAGGAGCTGGCGCTCCTCCAGCAGAAGCTCGACCCAGATGTTGTACTTGGGATCGAGGCCCGTGGTCGTGATCAGGCTTTTGAGGTCGCGGGCCCATCCGAGCATCTGCGACAGCGTCTCCGGCGAATTGTAGCCGACGAGGGCGATGCCGAACGCGCCGAGGATCAGCGACAGAAAGATCGTGCTCGTGCTGAGAAGCAGGCGCAGCAGCATGGTCTCGTCCCTCTCGGCGCATGCGGACAGAGCCGCCGTCTTGAATGGAACCCCCGCCGCTCCGATATGTAGCGGTCCCTGCGGCCGCCAAAGCTAGATCCGGCGGCCGAGGGAGACAAGGGCCCCCTTTTGCGGCCTTTCGAAGGAGCGAGATGAAGAACGGCACCGTCGAGCGCTACGTGGATCCCGAGGTCGAGGCATCGCTGGCCCGCATCGAGGCCCTCGCCCGCCTGATGGACGACATCTTCCTCATTCCCGGCACCAATGTCCGAGTGGGGCTCGACGCCATCATCGGCCTCGTGCCCGTCGTCGGCGACCTCGTGTCCCAGGCCATCTCGAGCTATCTGATCTGGGAGGCGCGCAAGCTCGGCGTCTCCCGCTTCACGATGGCGCGCATGATCGGCAACACCGCCATCGATACCGTGGTCGGGCTCGTTCCGTTCGCGGGCGACGCCTTCGACGTGGCGTTCCGCGCTAACCGCAAGAACGTGGCGCTCTTGAAGGCGCATCTGGCCAAGCATGGAGCGCGGCGCCGGGCGGAGGGGGAAGGCCCCATCATCGACGTCACGGCGCGCCGCGTCGGCTAGGGTCTGATCGTTTGAGATGCGAGCGTTCGGCTCGCATCGAGGACGTGAATCAGACTCTCAAACAACGACTTGGAGCGCGTTCACGCTCAAAAGCCGAGTCCAATAAGAGTGAACGTGCTCCAGGGGCAGGAAGGCCGCCGCGCAAGACCGAAAAACACTGTGGATTCATTGCGCCCACCGGAGACGCGGAGGCCGCGACTCAGCGATCAACATCAAAAGCGTTCAGAGCCGCCAGTCGCGGCGCCAGTGTTGCGTAGGCCCCGGCCGCACATCAGGATCGCAATGCTGAGACTTTCCCACGCTGCCCTTATCGTCGTCGCCCTCGCGCTGTCCGGTTGCTGCCGTGACACCATGCGCGAGATGGTGTCCCTCAAGGATACGCCCCTCGCGCCGAGCGAGCGCACGTCCCGGTCTCATCCCGCAAAGGCCGCGGCGACGGCAGCGGAGCCGTCGTCACGCGCCGCTCGTGTCGATCAGGACGATGACGCGGATCAGGCCGACCAGCTCGAGACCGGCTCCATCGCCAAGCCCGAATGCCAGGGCGAGCATCTCGCCTACCAGGCCACCAAGGAGTACCTGAAGAACTTCGGGCCGAAGCCGGCGGACGAGCCTGGCGAGCGCGGCCCCTGCACGCGAGGCGCGCAGTAGAGAGCGGCTCACCGCTCTCTTTCCCTCTCCACTCGTGGGTGTTCGATTGACGCAGAGGCGGATCAGCCTGCCTGCCGGATCTCGCGGGCCGCGACGATATCGAGCAGCGCGCGCCAGATCTCGACCATGGCGAGCGAGTCGAGCCCGCAATAGGCGAGCAGGTTGCGCCGGGCCTCATCGGCCGCCTCGGGCGTGAGCTCTCCGCTGACGATGGCGTTCCAGGTCTCGCTGGCCGTCGCACCCTCCTGAATCGTGAGCCCCTTGTAGGAGAGCCGCGGCACCAGTGCCGGCAGCACCCGCTTGATCGACGTCTTGCCGCGAAAGGCCGGGTGCACGACCATCTGGTTGCTGAAGACGTCCATGAGATCGACGACGCGCGCGTTGAAGGCGGCAAGATCGGCCGCATCCGCCGGCGACCGCTCGGCGAGCCTGGCATTGATGCCCGTCTCGAACGTCTTGTTCCAGACGACGATGCTGCCGTCGCTGGGCAGGGCGGCCTTGAGAGCGGCGGCGAACGGCCGGTCGGGGCAGCCCGTCTCGGTGAACAGGAACTCGCGGTGCACGGCCTCCGCGCCCGGCGCCGCCACCGTATGCAGCGAGAACTGGAACGGCACGTGATCGAACGGGCGATAGCCCGCAAAGCGGGGCAAAGCGCACGGATAGGTCTCGTAATCGAGGAAGGCGATCGGGTAGCGCAACGCGTCGAGGAACGTCGCGAGCGGGGCGAGGTCGACGAACGTCCGGCGTTGCTGCGCCGCCTCAACCTGATGGCGCTGGGGCAGCGTCAGCTCGAAGTCCGCAGGGATAGCGCGGATATCGAGAATGCCCGCATCGACGAGCGCCCGCAGCTTCTTCGGAGAGGCGCCGATCCGCGTCAGGTCGTGGACGCTGTAGTCGGGCACATCCGGGTTGATGGCTTCGAAGCTTGTGCATTGGCTGCTACGGCCTTTGTAGATGCACCCACACGGCGCGGCCGGCATCTCGGCGAGCGCGAAAAGATCGTGCGCGGCATCCATCTCGGCGCGCACCGTCTCGACGACCGCCATCGCGCGCTCCGTGAAGTCCTCGCGGGTGAAGAGCTGGTCGAGGTCGAGCGTGCCGTCGGAGATATAGGCGCCGTTGAGGCGCACGAGATGGAGACGACCGAGCGGAACCCCGCAGGCTTGCAGCACGAGCGCCTGGAAGGCGATGTCATGGGCGTAGAGCGTGTCCTTGGCGCGCCGGTCCTCGCCGCTGGTGGAGGCTTTGACCTCGTAGAGGTCGTAAGCGTCCGCCGGGCCGTTCCACACCAGCACGTCGCATGCGGTCGTGAAGCGGTCGGTCTCGAACACGGGCTGGTAGATCACCGGCTCGCGCGCATCGACCAGCCCGGCCGTGCCGACCGCGTCGCCACGCCGGATCAGCACCCCGCCGGGAAAGAGCGCGCGCGCCCGTACGTCCACGTCGTTGCCGGTGTCGATGATCGCCTGCTCGAACACGGAGAGGGGCTTGGCGTGGTAGACGTCGGGGCGATGCACCTTGATCCAGGCATTGTGGGCGCAGGCGCGAAAGAAGAGATAATTCGTCTTGCTGAGCTTCATGGGGCGTTCCCTCCCTCGGGCCGGCGCATCCCGGCGCCCCGACCCCTCGTATACGTCCCGCCCCATACCCATCTTCGAGACGCAGCACTTGAAACCCGGCGGATTCGCAACCGTACGAAATGCGGTAAGCTCCGCCAAACGCAGAAGTGAGGCTGTCCCGTGCTGATCCGCAACACGCCCGATATTCCGCGCTCGGAGATCACGCCGAAGTCCGTCTATCTCGGACGGCGCGCGTTTCTGATGGGGGCGGCCGGGGCCTCCGCGCTGGCCCTCGTGCCGGCAGCACTCGCCGCGGCGACAGGCGCGCCCTCGCAAGGCCCCGACGCGACCGACGAGCCCCAGACGCGCAAGGCCGATGCCACGAGCTACAACAACTTCTACGAGTTCGGCTCCGACAAGGAGGATCCGGCCGCAAACGCCCACACGCTCACCACGGCGCCATGGTCGGTGAAGATCGACGGCCTCGTCGGCAAGCCCGGCACCTACACGCTCGAGGACATCCTGAAGCCCGTGACGCTCGAGGAGCGCATCTATCGCCTGCGCTGCGTCGAGGGCTGGTCGATGGTCATCCCGTGGATGGGCTTTCCGCTCGCCGAGCTTCTGAAACGCGTCGAGCCGCAGAGCGAGGCGAAATTCGTCGCCTTCGAGACGCTCGTGCGTCCCGAGGAGATGCCCGGCCAGCGCGGGCTCTTCCAATCGCTCTCCTGGCCCTATGTCGAGGGCTTGCGCCTCGACGAGGCCATGCATCCGCTGACGATCCTCGCGACCGGCATGTACGGCGAGCCGCTGCCCAATCAGAACGGTGCGCCGCTGCGCCTCGTCGTGCCGTGGAAGTATGGCTTCAAGAGCATCAAGTCGATCGTGCGCATCTCGCTGGTGAAGAGCCAGCCGGCGACGACCTGGCAGACTCTCGCCCCGCGCGAGTATGGCTTCTATTCGAACGTCAATCCGGAGGTCGATCACCCGCGCTGGAGCCAGGCGACGGAGCGGCGTATCGGCGACGGCGGCGGACTGTTCGCCAAGCGGCGGCCGACGCTGATGTTCAACGGCTATGCCGACGCCGTCGCGCACCTCTATGCCGGCCTCGACCTGCGCGCCAACTACTGAGGCGGTCCGGATCCGTTTCCAGCGGGAAGCCAGAGCGTCGACAAGAGACAAGTCTCGAAAAGAGAAAAAGGAAAAAGAAATGTGGCGGAGCCGGCTCGCGGCATCGGCCAGAACAGCCAGCCCCGGCACCAGGCCGCCCGTGCCAGCGTGGCGCGCGCCGGGAAGCTGGACGCTCTACGCGCTCGGCCTGGTGCCGGCCGTCTGGACGTTCCACCTCGCCCTCTCCGACCAGCTCGGCGCTGATCCTCTGAAAGTGCTCGAACGCACGCTCGGTCTCTGGGCGCTGCGGTTTCTGGTGGCCGGTCTCGCCATCACGCCGCTGCGCCGGCTCGGCGTTCCCGGCGTCCTGCGCTACCGCCGCATGATCGGCCTCCTCGCCTTCGCCTATGCTGCATTGCACGTCATCGTTTACCTTTGGCTCGATCAGGGGCTCGACGCGACGGCGATCTTGAAGGACGTCTTGAAGCGTCCCTACATCACGGTGGGCCTGCTCGCGTTCCTGATCCTGGTGCCGCTCGCCGTCACGTCGAATGCCGCCATGATCAAGCGGCTGGGGGCTTCCGCCTGGCAGCGCCTGCACCGCTGGGTCTATGTCGCCGCGGCGGCGGCCGCGGTGCACTTCGTGATGCTGGCGAAATCCTGGCAGGCCGAGCCGCTCGCCTATGCCGCGCTCGTCCTCATGCTTCTGCTGTACAGGGCGGCCGATCGGGCGCAAAAATCGAAGCCAACACGATCAAAACCAATAAGACGACAACCGGAGGAACGACCATCATGAACAAGAGCGAGGCCGACTACCGCGCAGCGCTGACGCCGGAGCAGTATCGCGTGCTGCGCAAGAAAGGCACCGAGCCGCCCTTCACGGGCAAGCACCTTCACACGCGCGAGCCGGGCAAGTTCACGTGCGCCGCCTGCGGCAACAGGCTGTTCGCGTCGGATACGAAGTTCGACTCCGGCACCGGCTGGCCGTCGTTCGACAAGGCGCTGCCGGGCGCCGTCGACTACCACACGGATCGGTCGCACGGCATGACGCGCACCGAGGTGACGTGCGCCAACTGCGGCTCGCACCTCGGCCACGTCTTCGACGACGGCCGCAGGGGAACCGGCAAGCGCTATTGCATCAATTCCGTCTGCCTCAACCACGAGAAGGAATGAGGCGGGGCCCGCCACGCGGCGCATCCGCCATTCGGCGGAGGCGCGCGGGCTTCCCCTGATGAAGCGGCCTCCAAAAAGACAGACCCCGCCGAGATGCCTTGCGGCACCTGGACGGGGCAGCACCTTGCGGCGCCTGACGTTCGCCAATGCTGGCGACCGTCTGACCCAACAACGCTTGGCAATTGGAAACAGTTCCGCGACGATTACGACGTCGCCTCGCCGATGATGTAGCGCGCGATCTCGTGCTCCGGCACGCCGGCCTCCGAGCGCGCCCAGTCCCGCACCGAGACGCCCGCCTGATGCACCGTCTCAGGGTCGCCCGAGATCAGCGGATGCCACCACGCGAGTCCCCGCCCCTCGTGCAGGCGGCGATAGGCGCAGCTCTGCGGCAGCCATTTGAGCTTGCGCACGGCCTTCATGTCGATGGAGAGGCAATCGGGCATGCGCTGGAAGCGGTTCGCGTAATCCTTGCAGCGGCACGAGCCGATGTCGAGCAGGCTGCAGGAGAGCCGCGTGAGGAAGACTTGCGCGGTGTCCTCGTCCTCGATCTTGACGAGACAGCACTGCCCGCAGCCATCGCAGAGCGAATCCCATTGCTCGGCTGTCATGTCCTTGAGCCGCGTGGTCTCCCAGAACGGCTTGGGATCGGACGTGGACCAGACGGCATCGTCGTCGCCCGCATCGCGCGCCGCCGCGATACCCCGCTCGGCGGCCTGCTGCAGGCGCGGCCGTCGGGGCGATTTGGCTTTGGCGGATGTACGGCTCTTGCTCACGCGGCAGCCTTAGGAATGCGTAAAGACGGGAACGTCTGGAAGGTGGTGCCCCTGGCCCGACTCGAACGGGCACGCTGTTGCCAGCAACAGATTTTGAGTCTGCCGCGTCTACCGATTCCGCCACAGGGGCAAAGCACACATGAACGCCCGGAAACGAGCGCGCACTATACCGGCGGCCCCTTCGCAGTCAACGCGGGGCCGCGGAGGTGGCCACTGCGGCGAGAGGGCGGCCGCGTCGCACAGAGCCGCGCTATTTCTTCTCGAGCAGGATCTGGCCCGTCTGACGGATCCCGCCCTGGATCATCTCGGCAAAGCGCTCGAGCAGCCACGGCAGCGTGACCTCGATGCGCACGTCCTCGTCGGCCACGTCCACGAGCCCGGCGGCCTCCTGCCCCATCGCCCGGAGCCGGAAGGTCATGCGGTCGCCGCTCCAGGTCTCCTCGTCGAGGGCGATCATGGGAAGCGTCGAGGTCGCCTTGGCAAGGCCGGACTTGAGGCGGCGCGTGGCCTCGTCTTTTCCGAGACGATGCGGGATCGTCACCACAACAGGCTTCGACATGCTGGCTCCTTCGCCCAACGGGGCTAGACTCTAGAGTGCTTCCGGAAAAGTGGGAACCGGTCATGGCGGAGCCATGCGAGAGAAATGTCCGATAAGAAGCACGATCAATCAAAAACTTAGAGCCGTTCCGCGATTCCGCTAAAACCGGAACGGCTCTATGTAGGGAGACCGCGAGATGTAGGGAGGCCACGAGCGCTTGCGCGGTCGTATCACTTCCAGGAATAGGTGATCCGGCCGCTGCCGTGCACATGCTCCGCCACATCCACGCGATCGCCCACATGCGGATCGGAGGTCTTGAGCACGGCCACATGCACGTGCCGTCCGTCGTCGAGCCGCACGTCGACACCGAGCCCGTCCTCGATGGCGCGCGATGAGGCACCGACGAGCGGGCCGACCGCCTCGACGGTGCCGGCCACGCGGTGCGTCTCGACGCTGGCATCGAGGCCGGAGAGATAGAGACCGACGGCGAGGCCGCAGAGCACGGTGGCTCCGGCAGCGGCCCACTTCACTTTCTGCAGGAAGAGCTGGCGATCCAGGCGGCGCTTGGTTTCGTCACGCATGAGAGGTCGACCTTGTGCAGGACGGGGCGCGGTCGGCGCCCCCCGAAGAGCCGCCTCATATACCGAAGGACGTTCCGTCTGCGAAGTCCCTTCCGCATGCAGCCCCGGCGCCGACGGGGACCGCCCGGGTAAGCAAGCCGTGGCGAGAGCGGGAGGCCCGCTCAGGGGGCCGAGATGGGGGTCAGCATGGACGCCGCGGCCGCATCATCGGCACGCTGGCGCGCGGCAGACCCCGGGCCGTCCCAGCGATAGGTCGTATATCCGAGCAGCATCGCGCGTTTCCGCAGCTTCACCCGGGCACCGACCTCAGGGAGCGCGGGCGCGAAGCCGATCGCGCGCACGATGCGGTTGTTGCTGAGGGCCACATGAATGGCCGAATAGCGCTGGCCCGTGTCCTGGTTCAGACGCCACGTCGCCTGCTTCACCACGCCGGACACCTCGCGCTCCTTGCGCACGGTCGTATGCAGCGCAAGAAGACATCCGAACAGTAAGAAAAGCACGGCCAGTGCCGGCAGCCAGCTCGAAAAGTCCAGCCAAGACTGACCATCGAGCTGCTTTTGCGTTCCCTCAGGCATGCCTCCTCCCGAGACCGTTGAGCCGTTCCTGGAGTTCGCCGCACGCTGCACTCAATGAGCCTGATTCTTGTCGAAAGTCAGGCCGTTGTGCGTTTCCGCGCGCGAGACCGTCCGAGAAGCGCTTCATTTTCGCGGCCCTCCTTTCGTCGGGTGCGTCCCAGGGGACCGTGCCGTGCGATGGGCATCCAGGGCGGCAATCGCCCGGATTTGCTGAGTCTGGCACCGGGCGGGCCGGAGCCGAAGAGAAAGGTCTCCGCCGACGTTGCGCCGCCTGGAGACGAGGGCCAGGGGCCCGTTGGGCACCTGCGTTCGCAATATGCCCTTTCTGTGACCGATCAAGCGGATGCCCGATTGGGATGAGCCCGCCACCCGCTGGGATCGGCCGCTTAAGAACAGCGCGGAGGGGTCCCTGTCAACCCGGCGCGCGACCGCAGGGACAGGGCGCGAGACCGCGCGCTCCGAGCAGCGCCGCCGTCTCTCGTCCCGCTTGGGCAGCTCAGGCGGCCTTGTCCTCGCTATCGACCAGCCGCACGATGTCGGCCATGATGTCGTTGAGCTGGAAGTCCTTGGGCGTGTAGACGGCCGCCACGCCGAAGCTCTTGAGCTTCACCGCATCCTCGGGCGGGATGATACCGCCGACGACGACGGGAATATCGCCGAGCCCCTCCTTGCGCATGCGGTCCATCAGCTCGGAGACGAGCGGCACGTGCGAGCCCGAGAGGATCGAGAGGCCCACCACGTGCGCGCTCTCGTCCACCGCTGCGCGCACGATCTGCGCGGGCGTCAGGCGGATGCCCTCGTAGACGACCTCCATGCCGACGTCGCGCGCGCGCACGGCGATCTGCTCGGCGCCGTTCGAGTGGCCGTCGAGGCCGGGCTTGCCGACCAGGAACTTGATGCGCCGGCCGAGCCTCGCTGAGACGGCCTCCACAGCCGCGCGCACGGCATCGAGCTCGCCGCCGGGGCGTTCGGGCGCGGCCTGAGCGACGCCGGTGGGCGCGCGATACTCGCCGAACACACGCCGCAGCGTCGTGCCCCATTCGCCCGTCGTCACGCCGACCTTGGCGCAGGCGATCGAGCTCTCCATGATATTGCGGCCTTCCTTGGCCGCCGCCTCGAGGTCGCCGAGGGCCTTTTCCACCGCCTTGCCATCGCGCGCAGTGCGCCATGCCTTGAGGCGCTCCACCTGCTCGGCCTCAACGGCCGGATCGACGACCATGATGGCGCCTTCACCCGCCGTCAGCGGCGAGGGCTCGGTCTCCGTCCAGCGGTTGACGCCGACGACGATCTGCTCGCCGGTCTCGATCTGGCGCAGGCGGGCCGAGTTGCTCTCGACGAGGCGGCGCTTCATGTAGTCGATCGCCGCGATGGCGCCGCCCAGGCGCTCGATGGTTGCGAGCTCGGCCTTCGCCTCCTCCTTGAGCTGCGCGACCTTGCGCGAGATCTCGGCCGAGCCGTCGAAGATATCGCCATACTCGAGCAGATCCGTCTCGTAGGCCACGATCTGCTGCATCCTGAGCGACCATTGCTGATCCCACGGACGGGGCAGGCCGAGGGCCTCGTTCCAGGCCGGCAGCTGCACGGCGCGGGCGCGCGCCTTCTTTGACAGCGTGACCGCCATCATCTCGAGCAGGATGCGGTAGACGTTGTTCTCGGGCTGCGGCTCGGTGAGGCCGAGGCTGTTCACCTGCACGCCGTAGCGGAACATGCGATGCTTGGGATCCGTGACGCCGTAGCGCTCGCGCGTGATCTCGTCCCACAACTCGCCGAAGGCGCGCATCTTGCAGATTTCGGTGATGAAGCGCATGCCCGCGTTGACGAAGAACGACACGCGGCCGACCACCGTGCCGAAGTCTTTGTCCGGCACCTCGCCCGAAGCCTTCACCTTGTCGAGCACGGCGAGAGCTGTCGCGAGCGCATAGGAAAGCTCCTGCACCGGCGTCGCGCCCGCTTCCTGCAGATGGTACGAGCAGACGTTGGTCGGGTTCCACTTGGGAACCTCTTTGTACGAGAAGACGATCGTGTCCTGGATCAGCTTGAGGGACGGCTGCGGCGGGAACACGTAGGTGCCGCGCGAGAGGTATTCCTTGATGATGTCGTTCTGGATCGTGCCGGTGAGCTTGGTGCGGGCGGCGCCCGTTTCGTCGGCGGTGGCGATGTAGAGCGAGAGCAGCCAGGCTGCCGTCGCGTTGATCGTCATGGAGGTGTTCATCTGGTCGAGGGGAATGCCCTCGAGCAGGCGGCGCATGTCGCCGAGATGCGAGACCGGCACGCCGACCTTGCCCACTTCGCCCCGCGCCAGCTCGTGATCGGAATCGTAGCCCGTCTGCGTCGGCAGATCGAAGGCGATCGAAAGGCCCGTCTGGCCCTTGGCCAGATTTTTGCGATACAGCTCGTTCGATTTCGCGGCCGTCGAGTGACCGGCATAGGTGCGAAACAGCCAGGGCTTGTCCCGCTCCCTGCCCGCACCCGCGCCTTTGCCCGATTTGTCCGACATCGTAAAACCCTCGCCCGCATTTCTGGCTGTCCCATAGCCTACCGGCCGGGACGTGCAAGGCAAAAGTCTAATTCGTCACGGGGGCGGAGAGGGGCGGATTACGTCTGGGCGCGCGTGGCCTCGGTCAGCGGCGAGCGGATCTCGCGGAGATGGCCGACGAGGCGCGCAAGCGCGATGAGAAGGAAGAGGGCGACGGTCATGCCGACGGTTCCGGCCGCCACGACCTGCACGCTGCGCTCGGTGCTGAACACGACACCGAGCTGGCTCGCGGCATAGATGCCGGTGAGGCCACCCCAGAAGATGCCGGGCGAAAAGATCAGGACGATCGCTTTCGACGGCAGCATCGTCCGCATGATGATCCCGCCGAGCGACGTCAAGGCGGCGACGACCCAATAGCTCAGGCTGTCGGCCATCGCGATGTCGCTCAGGGCCTTGGCTACGTCCTCGAGGGTCAACGCGGGTCCTCCTGCCGGCGGCAAACGGCAGACGAGGCTGCCGAACCGCGGAACGATAGCCCGGGGGTCTTAATTCTTCGTGTGCCGTCGGAGGGGCTGCGACTCGGTTCGGGGGCCTGCGACCCTGGGGCCGAAGGCGCGAAATCGCGGCGCAATCCCTCATCTTCGTCACAAACTCTTTATTGCGGCGCGAAAAAATGCTTGAAACGTGACGATAAGATCGGAAGAACCACA
>DAITBB010000062.1:0-1086 GCA_036823975.1 Hyphomicrobium sp. | reverse complement strand
AGAAGGACCTTTACGAGATCGGCGAGATTCCGCCGCTGGGCTACGTGCCGAAGACCATGTACGCCTGGTCCATCCGTGCCGACCGGCATGGCGAGCCGGACAAGGCGATGCAGGTCGAGGTGGTGCCGACCTGGGAGCTGGACAGCCACGACGTGCTCGTTCTCGTGATGGCGGCGGGCGTGAACTACAACGGCGTCTGGGCCTCGCTCGGCACGCCGATCTCTCCGATTAACGACGTTCACAAAAATCCTTACCATATCGCCGGCTCCGATGCCTCCGGCATCGTCTGGGCCGTGGGCTCCAAGGTGAAGCGCTGGAAGGTCGGCGACGAGGTCGTCGTCCACTGCAACCAGGACGACGGCGACGACGAGGAGTGCAACGGCGGCGACCCGATGTTCTCCCCCTCGCAGCGCATCTGGGGCTACGAGACGCCGGATGGCAGCTTCGCCCAGTTCTGCCGCGTGCAGGACCGTCAGCTCCTCGAGCGCCCCAAGCACCTGACCTGGGAGGAGAGCGCCTGCTACACGCTGACGCTCGCCACGGCTTACCGCATGCTCTTCGGGCACCGCCCGCACGTCCTGCGCCCCGGCCATAACGTGCTCGTCTGGGGCGCCTCGGGCGGCCTCGGCTCGTTCGCCGTTCAGCTCTGCGCCACCTCGGGCGCCAACGCGATCGGCATCGTGTCCGAGGACGACAAGCGGGACTTCGTGATGCAACTCGGCGCCAAGGGCGTCATCAACCGCAAGAAGTTCAACTGCTGGGGCCAGCTCCCGAAGGTCGGCTCGCCCGAGTACAACACCTGGCTCAAGGAGATGCGCAGCTTCGGCAAGGCGATCTGGGACATCACCGGCAAGGGTGTGAACGTCGACTGCGTGTTCGAGCACCCCGGCGAGGCGACGATCCCGGTCTCGGTGCAGGTGGTGAAGCGCGGCGGCATGGTGGTGATCTGCGCCGGCACGAGCGGCTACAACCTGACCATGGACGCCCGTTACCTCTGGATGCATCAGAAGCGCGTGCAGGGCTCGCACTTCGCCAACCTCCAGCAGGCCTCTCAGGCCAACAAGCTGGTCGTGGAGCGCCGCATCG
>DAITBB010000061.1:0-19001 GCA_036823975.1 Hyphomicrobium sp. | reverse complement strand
CATTCCCGGCGTCATCGCGGGCGGCGTGACGCAGCTCAACATCATGATCGGCACCATCATCGCCTCGCAGCAGCCGGGTGCGGTGTCGCAGCTCTACTATGCAGACCGGCTCTACGAATTGCCGTTGGCGATCGTCGGCATCGCCATCGGCGTCGTGCTGCTGCCGGATGTGGCGCGGCAGCTCCGCGCCGGCAATCACGAGGGCGTGCTCGACAGCCAGAACCGCTCGCTCGAGTTCGCCATGCTGCTGACGGTGCCTGCAGCCGTGGCGCTGGCGGTCGTGCCGGAGCCCATCGTCCAGGTTCTGTTCCAGCGCGGCGCCTTCACGGCGACGGATACGGCGCAGACGGCCCAGGTGCTCTCCGTGTTCGCGCTCGGCCTGCCCGCGTTCGTGATGATCAAGGTGTTCTCGCCGGCCTACTTCGCGCGCGAGGATACGCGCACGCCGATGCGCTACGCCACGGTCAGCCTGTTCGCGAATACGCTGGGCTCGATCGCGCTCTTCTTCTGGTTCCGGAGACTCGGGCTGCTGCCGCATCTCGGTATCGCGGTGGCGACGACGCTCGGCGGGTGGCTCAACGCAGGCCTGTTGTGGACGACGCTCGTCCGGCGCGGGCATTTCTCGCTCGACCGCCGCGTCGTTCGGTCCTTGGGTCTCACGGTCCTCGCGAGCGTGGTGATGGGGCTCGCGCTATTTGCTGCCGCGTACGGGCTCCGCTTCTCTTTCGGGCCGGAGCAAGGGCTCGGCGTGCGCGTGCTCGCGCTGGCGGCGCTGATCGGCGCGGGGCTCTTCGTCTATGCCGTGGCGGTGCTCGCGTTCGGGATCCTGAGGCCCGCGCAGCTCAAAGGCTTCCTCAAGCGGCGCGGTTGACGGGGAAGGCCGGCTTGCCTAAGCCCCGTGGGCGCGCCATAACGCGCGCCGAAGCAGAACCATCGTGGACCCCTCGGGCATGAAACTCCAAGATCGCGTCTTTTCGGGAATGCAGCCTACGGGCAGCCTTCATCTCGGCAACTATCTCGGCGCGATGGTGCAATGGATCGAGATGCAGCGGTCGCACGAGTGCCTCTACTGCGTCGTGGACCTGCACGCGATCACGGTGTGGCAGGATCCCAAGGAGCTCAAGAGCGCGATCCGTCAGGTGACGGCCGCCTACATCGCCTCCGGGCTCGACCCTCAGCGCAGCATCGTCTTCAACCAGAGCCAGGTGCCCGAGCATGCGGAGCTGGCCTGGGTGTTCAATTGCGTGGCCCGTCTCGGCTGGCTCAACCGCATGACGCAGTTCAAGGAGAAGGCGGGCAAGGACCGCGAGGCGGCCTCGGTGGGGCTCTATGCCTATCCGAACCTGATGGCGGCGGACATCCTCGCCTATCGGGCGACGCACGTGCCCGTCGGCGAGGATCAGAAGCAGCATCTCGAGCTCGCCCGCGACATCGCGCAGAAGTTCAACAACGACTTCCGCGAGTCGATCGTGGCCAAGGGCTACGAGGACGGCCTCTTCTTCCCGCAGCCCGAGCCAGTGATCACGGGGCCGGCGACGCGCGTCATGAGTCTGCGCGACGGCACCCGGAAAATGTCGAAGTCGGAGCCCTCGGATCTGTCGCGCATCAATCTGATGGATGACACGGACGCGATCGCCGACAAGATCAAGCGCGCCAAGACGGATATGCATCCTACGCCGCCTGCGAGCCTCGAAGAGCTGGCGCAGCGGCCCGAGATCGACAACCTCGTCGGCATCTATGCGGCGCTGGCGCGGATCTCGAAGGACGAGGCGCTCAAGGTGCTGACCGACAGCGCTTCGGAAGGGCCGAGCCTCTTCAGCGGCTTCAAGCGGCGGCTGACCGAGCTTGCCGTGGCGCGGCTCGGGCCGATCCGGGCGGAGATGGTGCGCCTCATGGACGATCCGGCCGAGATCGATTTTATCCTGATCGACGGCGCGCGCCGCGCCCGCGCCATCGCGGCGCCGATCATGGACGAGGTGAAGGATATCGTCGGCTTCATCCGGGGCTAGGGCTCAAGGTTTCGGCGGCCTCCTCGGTGACGGCACGCCGGCCGAGCGCAGCATTACGTCTGTTGTGAAGTGCGGAATCGCATGGCAGCATCGCGCCCATGACGCTCACCTATCGCAAACGCCGCTCATTCGAGGCCGGTCACGCTCGCAAGTTCCTGCTCATCGTCGACGAGAGCACGGAGGTCGAGAGCGCGATCTACTATGCGGCCGCGCGCGTCGTGCGCTCGTCCGGGCGCATCCTCATGCTCTATGTCATCGAGCCGCAGGATTTTCAGCACTGGGCGGGGATCAAGCAGGTGCAGATCGAGGAGGAGACGCAGAAGGCGCGCGCGCTCTTCCGCCTGTACAAGCGCAAGCTGCATCAGGTGGGCTTCGAGAACATTCCGTGTGAGGAGCTGGTCCGCGAGGGGCTCAAGGGCGAGGAGATCATGAAGACGATCGCGGAGGACGAGGACGTGTCGATCCTGGTCCTCGGCGCCTCGACGGATCCCAAGGGGCCGGGACCGCTCGTCTCGACGATGGCGGCGGGCGCGGCGGCGGGCTCCTTCCCCATCCCGATCACGATCGTGCCCGGCAACCTCGCGTTCGACGACATCATCGCGCTCGCCTGAGGCCTTATCTATCGGAAAACCGGTTCCCACTTTTCCGGAAGCACTCTAGAAATCTCCGACGCGACGGCTAGACAATTGCGGCGCAGGCTCCTATTTGCTAGAACGCTTCTAAAGAGATTTCCGGCATGCGGATGCCTGGCGCGCGAGGAGACCATCCATGTTCATTCAGACCGAGGCCACGCCCAATCCCCAGACGCTGAAGTTCATCCCCGGCAAGACGGTGCTGGAGGATGGCACGGCTGATTTCCGCGCGAAGGCGGATGCCACCGCCTCGCCGCTGGCGCGCCGTCTGTTCGACATCGACGGAGTGACGGGCGTGTTCCTCGGCTCCGATTTCATCTCGGTGACGAAGACGGATGCCGAGTGGCAGCATCTCAAGCCGATGATCCTCGGCGCGATCATGGAGCATTATCTGTCGGGTGTGGCGGCCGTCGACGAGGACGGCGCCAATGACGGAGCGGAAGGCAGCTTCGATCCCGAGGACGCGGACGTGGTGGCGACGATCAAGGAGCTGCTCGAGACGCGCGTGCGGCCGGCGGTTGCGCAGGATGGCGGCGACATCACCTTCGCCGGGTTCCGCGACGGCATCGTCTATCTGCACATGCGCGGCGCCTGCTCCGGCTGCCCCAGCTCCACGGCCACGCTGCGGCACGGCATCGAGAACCTGCTTCGGCATTTCTGCCCCGAGGTGGAGGAAGTGCAGGCCGTCTAACGCCATCCCACAGCGAGCCCTGTCCTCCATCGAGGCGGGGCTTTTTGTTGTCTTCAATCCGATCATCCCATCATCCGAGGAGTTCCCGCCGATGGCTCATGCTCTCGACGACTTGGCCCTGTCGCAGCTTTTCCGCACGGCCCGCACCCACAATGCCTGGCAGACGACACCGGTGCCGGACGAGCTTCTCGTCCAGATCATCGAGTTCATGAACCTCGGGCCGACGAGCGCCAATTGCGAGCCGGCGCGCATCGTGTTCGTGAAGTCGCCGGAGGCGAAGGCGCGGCTCGCGCCGTTCCTTTCGCAAGGCAATCGCGAGAAGACGATGCAGGCGCCGGTGACGGCCATCATCGGCCAGGACCTCGCATTCTACGAGCGTCTGCCGGACCTCTTTCCGCATACGGACGCGAAGAGCTGGTTCACGAGCAAGCCCGATCACATTCGGGAGACGGCCTTCCGCAACAGCTCGCTGCAAGGGGCGTATCTGATCCTCGCCGCCCGGGCGCTGGGGCTCGACTGCGGCCCCATGTCGGGTTTCGATCAGGCGGGCGTCACGGCGGAATTCTTTGCCGGCACGACGGGCGAGGCCAACTTCCTGTGCAATCTCGGCTATGGGGATGCCGCTGGGCGCAAGCCGCGGCTGCCGCGCCTGACGTTCGAGGAGACGGCCAAGATCGTTTGATTGCGATCAATGCGGGAGATCTGGAGATTGCGAGGATAAAGGGTTGCCTTGTGGCTCGACTTCGGACTTTGTGCGCACGACATGACGACGCTGGCTTTGGATACGTGCTTCGGCGCCTGCTCGGTCGCCGTGACGTGGCGTGCGCCCACGTCCGGCGGGCCCGGCGGGGGGGTGTTCCGCTGTGAGACGCTTGCGCGCGGGCATGCGGAGCGGCTGCTGCCGATGATCGCCGAGGCCATGGCCGAGGCGCCGTTCGCCATTATGGATCTCGAGCGAATCGCCGTCACGACGGGGCCCGGGACGTTCACGGGGCAGCGCGTCGGGCTTGCGGCGGCGCGGGCGTTGGCGCTCGCGACGGGTGCCAGGATCGCTCCACTGTCGAGCCTTGTGGCGATGGCGCATACGGCTCGGGCGCAGCTCGGCCCTGAGGCGTCTGCGGTGCCGCTGGCGGTCGCGGTGGATGCGCGCCGGGGCGAGGTCTATTTCGAGGTGGTCGGGGCCGGGCCCGCGCCGGTGGCCAGCGGGCCGTCGCTCGTCACCCCTCTCGCGGCGGCGGCGCTGTTGGCGGAGCGGGGAGACGTGGCCATGGTGGTGGGCTCGGGCGCCCGCGCCGTGGCCGAGGCGGCCGCGCTGCAGGGCCTCTCGCTCGATGCGCGCCTGCCGGATCTGCAGCCCGATATGCGGTTTGTGCCGCTCGACGGGCTCGTGTTCTCCGATCTCCCTCCGAAGCCTCTCTATCTTCGTCCTCCGGATGCCAAGCCCCAGGACGGCAAGTCGCTTGCGAGGGCGCCATGACCGCGATCGATCCGAAATATGTCTCGCTGCTGTGGGCCGGGCCCGAGCAGGCTGAGGAGATCGCGCGGCTGCATGCCGAGGTGTTCTCGCCGGCCTGGAGCCTGGAGAGCGTCCGGGCGTTGCTCGATCATCCCGCCTCCACGGCGCTGCTCGCCGTCCACGGCGGGCCACCGCGCACGGTGGTCGGCTTCGTGATGGCGCAGCTCGCCGCGGACGAGGCCGAGATCCTGTCGATCGGCATCGCGCCCGACTGGCAGCGCAAGGGGCTCGGGCGGCGCCTGCTCGACGGCGTGGCGCGCGCCGTACAGCGGGCCGAGGCGAAGACGCTCTTCCTCGAGGTCGCGGCCGACAACGACGCCGCCCTCGCGCTCTACCTGGGCGCGGGCTTTCTCGGGACCGGGCTCCGGCGGGGCTATTACGAGCGGCCCGGCAGCGCGCCTGTCGATGCGGTGACGCTGGCGCTCAGGCTTTAGACGGCCTCGCGGATTCCCTATATTCGTAGGCTCGCCTTCCGGGGCCATGCCGCAATGAGCCGATATGGGAACGTTCCGCGCTACAGCCGTCCTCGCCGGTTTCTTCGTTCTCACCGTGCCGCTGATGCCGGTGCAGGCGCTGCTGCTCCGCCTCTCCCCCTCGGGTGCGCGGCGCTTTCCTCACTGGTATCATCGGCAGGTCTGCCGGCTCATGGGGGTGCGGCTGACGGTGGAGGGCGAGGTTGCGCCCGGCCGGCCCGTGTTGCTCGTCTCCAACCACACCTCCTGGCTCGACATTCCGGTGCTCTCGGCGGTGGCGCCGCTCTCGTTCGTCGCCAAGAAGGACGTGGCGCGATGGCCGTTCGTCTCGTCGCTGGCGCGGCTTCAGCGCACGGTGTTCGTGGACCGGGAGCGGCGCAGCGCCGTGGGCGAGACGGCGAGCGAGATCACGACGCGGCTCGCGGCGGGCGATACGGTCGTGCTGTTCGCGGAAGGCACCTCGAGCGACGGCAACCGCGTGCTGCCGTTCAAGACCTCGCTGTTCGCTGCCGCGAAGCCTCCGGCCCGATCGGGTGAAGCCGTCGCCGCGGCGCCCGATGTGGCGGTGCAGACGCTCTCGCTCGTCTACACGCGGCTGTACGGCATTCCGATCAGCCGGGCCGGCCGCTCCGGCGTCGGCTGGTATGGCGATATGGAGATGCAGAGCCACGCCTGGGCGCTGCTCAAGGCGGGTCCGCTCGATGTCCGCATCCGGATCGGCCCGCCCATGCCGCTCGACGGGTTTGCCGACCGCAAGGATCTGGCGCGGCGGACCGAGGCGGATGTGCGCGAGAACGTCGTCCGCATTCTGCGAGACGTTCCGGACGACGCCAGCCTCGCGGTCGTCGCTCCGACGGCGGAGGAGCGTCGTGCGGAGCGGCCCAAGGGGCATGGATCGGCCTTCCGTTGATCCGAGAGTGCGGCGCGCGTTAACGACGATGCAGGCAGCGGGGCCCGGGATGGGGATCTGCTGCCTTCTTCGTGAGGCTGCTCTGCGGCGGATCGCAGCGGATCGGGATGCGATCGGGCGAGAAATGTGCTAACGGCGGCTATCCTACGCGAGCCGAGAGCCTTTTTCTGACGCGGCTGAGGCTTGGGGCGGCATTGGTAGCGAGCGGATCGGATCTTTTGGACGATCGGGACGAAGCGGTCTTCGAAGACGGAGCGGCCACGGCCGAAACGGACGGCCTGGCACCGGCCGCGACGAAGCGCGTGTTCATCAAGACGTTCGGCTGCCAGATGAATGTTTACGACTCCGAGCGCATGAGCGAGGCGCTCGCGGCGCAAGGCTATGTGCCGACCGAGGAGGTCGCGGAGGCCGATCTCGCCATCCTCAATACCTGCCATATCCGCGAGAAGGCGGCGGAGAAGGTCTATTCCGATCTCGGGCGGCTGCGCGACCTCAAGCAGGGGCGCTCCAAGGACGGCAAGGAGACGCTGATCGCGGTGACCGGATGCGTGGCGCAGGCCGAGGGGCGAGAGATCGTGCGGCGAGCACCGGCGGTCGATCTCGTGGTCGGGCCGCAGAGCTATCACCGCCTGCCGGAGCTTCTGGCGCGTGTGCGCGGGGGCGCAGGCGCGCTCGTCGAGACGGAGTTTCCGGATGAGGACAAGTTCCGGGCGCTGCCGCAGCGCAAGCCGCAGGCGGCCGCGAGCGCGTTCCTCACGGTGCAGGAAGGCTGCGACAAGTTCTGCACGTTCTGCGTGGTGCCCTACACGCGCGGCATGGAGTTCTCGCGGCCCGTGACGGCGCTCACCGAGGAGGCGCGTCGCCTGGTCGATCGCGGCGTGCGGGAGATCACGCTGCTCGGCCAGAACGTCAACGGCTATCACGGCGAGGGGCCGGACGGGGCGGCGACGTCGCTCGCGGGGCTCATTCGCGCGCTGGCTGCCATCGATGGGCTGAAGCGCATCCGCTATACGACCAGCCATCCGCGGGACATGACGGACGACCTTATTGCGGCGCACCGCGACGAGGAGAAGCTGATGCCGTTCCTGCACTTGCCGTTCCAGGCGGGTGCGGACCGCGTGCTGGCGGCGATGAACCGCAAGCATACGGCGGACGAGTACAAGGCGCTCATCGCGCGCATCCGCGAGGCCCGGCCCGACATTGCGCTTTCGACGGATATCATCGTCGGCTTCCCGGGCGAGACGGACGAGGACTTCGCGCAGTCGATCGCGCTGGTCGAGGAGATCGCGTTTGCGCATGCGTTCTCGTTCAAGTACAGCCCGCGGCCCGGCACGCCCGCCTCCACCATGGACGGGCAGGTTCCCGAAGAGGTCAAACGGGAGCGCCTGGAGCGGCTGCAGCAGGTCATCGAGCGCGGATTTGCCCGCTTCAACAAGGCCCTGGTCGGAGAGACGGTGCCGGTGCTGTTCGAGAAGGCGGGGCGTCATGAGGGTCAGCTCGTGGGGCGGACGCCCTACTGGCAGCTCGTCCATGCCGATGCGCCCGCGTCCCTGATCGGGGAGGTCGCCGATGTGGTCATCGAGACCGCAAAGGCCAACAGCCTCTCGGGGGTTCTGGCAGCGGACACGGTGGCGCGGCAGGCTCGGGCCGTGCCAAGATGAACCTGTTAACGGTTGCGGCGTTGGAGGCTTGCGTTGATCCGAAGCTCCCGGGCTCTATGCTAGGCTCGGCTGGCAGAGACGACGATTCGGCTTTCGGCGGCGGTCTCAGGAGAAGCGACGATTGACAGCAGCGCGCGGTCAGACGGCCATAGGTCGCAGGCGAGTGCCTAGGTCTCAGAGTCCCAGCAAGAGGGTTGTCGTCCCCTTCGAGGACAATCGTCTTCTCACACAGCTACTCGGCGAGTTCGACGCCCATCTCGCGCTTCTCGAGGACCGACTCGGGATCGAGGCGCATGCGCACGGCAATGTCGTGGTGCTGACCGGGCCGGAGGCGGCGTGCGATGCGGCACGCGAGGTTCTGGAAACGCTCTATGCCCGTGTCGCGCGCGGGGATGCGGTGGGGCCCGGCGATTTCGACGGCGTGATCCGGCACGCGAGCCAGCCGGCGAAGCCCGCGGACGGTCAGGCGCAGATCGCGACGCGGCGCAAGACGATCAAGGCGCGAACCGTTTCGCAGAGCACCTATATCCGGGCGCTTGAGGCGACCGATCTCGTCTTCGGCATCGGCCCGGCCGGAACGGGCAAGACCTATCTGGCGGTCGCGTACGCCGCCCAATGCCTCGAGCGCGGCGTCGTCGAGCGCATCATCCTGTCGCGCCCGGCCGTGGAGGCCGGCGAGCGGCTCGGCTTCCTGCCGGGCGACATGCGCGAGAAGGTCGATCCTTATCTGCGCCCGCTTTACGACGCACTTTACGATGTGCTGGCGCCCGAGAAGGTGGAGCAGCACCTCGAGGACGGCGTGATCGAGATCGCGCCGCTCGCCTTCATGCGCGGGCGCACACTGGCCAACGCGTTCGTCATTCTGGACGAGGCCCAGAACACGACGAGCATGCAGATGAAGATGTTTCTGACGCGCCTCGGCGAGAACTCCAAGATGGTCGTGACGGGAGACCCTTCGCAGATCGACCTGCCGCCGGGCATGACGTCCGGGCTCGAGGAGGCGGTGCGCCTTCTGTCGGGCGTCGCGGGGATCGAGGCGGTGCGCTTCACGAGCCTCGACGTCGTGCGGCGCGATCTCGTGGCCAAGATCGTCGAAGCCTACGACCGCGCCGCACCGGGGAAGCCCTGACATGCCGGACGACGCGGACAGTCGAAGTTTTCGCGAGGGGCGCGATGGGCGACCCCTCTGGCTCGGCCTCGACGTTCTTCACGAAGCGGGAGACTGGACCGGCATCCCCGATCGCGATGCGCTGATCGCGGCAGCGGCGGATGCGCTCGCGGGCGACGTCCGCTTCGCCTCGCATGCGCCGGCCGAGGTCTGCATCGCTCTCAGCGACGATGCCACGGTGCGCGAGCTCAACGCGCGCTTCCGCGGCAAGGACAAGCCGACCAACGTGCTCTCCTTTCCGGCTCCCGAGCATTTCGCGGGGGACGCCTCTGCCGCATCGCTCGGCGATATCGTTCTCGCGCAGGAGACCATTGCGCGGGAGGCCGCGGAGCAGGGCGTGACGGGCGCCCATCACCTGCAGCATCTCGTCGTCCACGGCCTGCTCCATCTCCTCGGCTACGATCACGAGACCGAGGCGGAGGCGCACGCCATGGAAAGCCTCGAGGTCGAGATCCTGGCCTCGCTCGGTATCGCAAACCCTTACAGTGAACCCTCAGCGCATTGTGACCATGACGCGTGAAGACGATCAGATCGGCGCGCTCGCTCCCGAGGGCGAGCGGCGCACGATGCGGGAAAGCGCCAGCGATTGGCTCCAGCATCTCTGGACCCGACTCGGGCTCGCCGAGCAGCCGACGCTGCGCGACAAGCTCGAGGTGCTGCTCAAGGAAGAAGCCAAGGCCACCGGCGGCTTCTCGCCCGAGGAGCGCAAGATGCTCTCGGGCCTGTTGCGGTTCGGCGCCTCGCGCGTGGACGAGATCATGGTGCCGCGGGCCGACATCATCGCGCTCGAGGAAACGGAGCCGCTGGGCGAGCTTGTGCGCGTGTTCGAGGAGGCCGGGGTCTCACGCATTCCGATCTACAACGATACGCTCGACGATCCGCGTGGCATGATCCACATCAAGGATCTGTTCCGTTGGATCTCGGCGGAGGTCGCGGGGCGCTCTCTGCGCGAGCCGATCAAGCAGCGCGGGGCGGTCCCGGAGGCGGTCAAAACGGAGAGCGAGGCGCGGTCCGGCCAGAAGCCGGATCTGAGCCGGATCGATCTCTCGCGCCCCATCTCCGTGTTCAAGTTCCGCAAGCCCGTGCTCTACGTTCCGCCCTCGATGCCGGCGATGAACCTGCTCGTGCGCATGCAGGCGACGCACGTGCACATGGCGCTGATCGTCGACGAGTACGGCGGCACCGACGGTCTCGTGACGATCGAGGATCTCGTGGAGCAGATCGTCGGCGATATCGAGGACGAGCACGACGAGGAGGAAGCCGATCTCATTGCGGAGGATCCGAAGCTCGGGCTCGTGGCCTCGGGGCGCGCGCCGGTTTCGGATCTCGAGGAGCGGCTCGGGCTGAAGCTGCTCACGCCGGAGGAGGAAGAGGACATCGATACGCTGGGCGGCCTCGTCTTCGCGATCGTGGGGCGCGTGCCGGCGCGGGGCGAGCTGATCCGGCATGCGTCGGGCGTGGAGTTCGAGGTGCTCGATGCCGATCCGCGCCGCGTGAAGCGGCTCAAGATCCACGTGCCGTCCGCGCCCAGTGAGAAGGCCTCGTGAGGGCGTCGCGACTCGTAAGCGCGAGAGGGGCATGACGAGCCTGTCGGCGGCCATCGGCGCTCTCTGCCACGCGGTGACGTCGGCGCGGGGCTGGCGGCGGGCGGCGATCGCGTTTGTGGCGGGGGCGCTGTCCAACCTCGCCATGGCGCCGGTCTTCTTCGCGCCGATCCTGCTGCTCACGCTGCCGGTGCTGGTCTGGCTGATCGACGAGGCGGCGCGGCATCCGACGGCGCGCCAGCGGTTTCGATCGGGCGCCGTTGCCGGCTGGTGGCTCGGCTTCGGGTATTTCCTTTTTGGCCTGTTCTGGATCGGGGAAGCCTTTCTGGTCGAAGCCGAGACGTTCGGCTGGATGCTGCCGTTCGCAGTCACGTTGATGCCGGCGGGGCTCGCTCTCTTCTGGGGCGCGGCTGCGGGCCTGGCGACGCTCGGCTGGCGCCGCGACATCGCGCGCGTGCTCGTTCTGGCGATCCTGCTCGCGTTGGCGGAATGGGCGCGCGGGCATGTGCTGACCGGCTTTCCCTGGAACGTGCTCGGCTATGCGCTGACCTGGCCGGTGCTGCTGATGCAAGGCGCCGGGCTTGTCGGCATCTATGGCCTGACGCTCGTTACGGTCGCTGTTTTCGCGACGCCGCTTGTGGCCCTGGCGGAGCGGGCGCGGAAGGCACACTGGCGGGCCAGCGCGTGGCCGGTCGCGCTCCTGAGCGTGCTGCCGCTCGCCGTGCTCGCGGGCTACGGCGCGGCGCGGCTCGCGACGGCGCCGGATGGCGTGGTGGAGGGGGTGCGGTTGCGCCTCGTGCAGCCGAGCATTCCGCAACGCGACAAGTGGCGCCCCGAGACGCAGGGCGAGGTCTTTCAGGCGCATCTCGATCTCAGCCGCACCGATGCGGCGGGCCATCGCGACAATCTTGCGGGCGTGACGCATGTCGTGTGGCCTGAAGCCGCGATGCCGTTCCTGCCGCTCGAGCATCCGGAGGCGTTGCAGGCGATCGGCGAGCTGCTGCCCGATGGCGCCCAGTTGCTGACGGGGGCGCTACGGCGCACACCCGCGGCGGAGGGGGCCTCGCCGCCGTGGCAGGCCTTCAACAGTCTGATGGTGTTCGACGACGGCGGGCGGCTCGGATCCGTTTACGACAAGACGCATCTCGTTCCGTTCGGCGAATATCTGCCGTGGCAGGGCGTGCTCGAAGCGATCGGGCTGCAGCAGCTCACGCGGCTCAGGGGAGGCTTCGCCGCCGGCGCCGTGCCCCGGCCCACGCTCGCCGTCGCGGGCCTGCCGGCGGTCGGTGGGCTCATCTGCTACGAGGCGATCTTTCCGGGCGTGGGGGCGGAGAGCGCGGCGCGGCCCGGCGTGCTTGTCAACGTGACCAACGACGGGTGGTTCGGGAACACCACGGGGCCGCGCCAGCATTTCCACCAGGCGCGCGTGCGGGCCGTCGAGGAGGGTCTGCCGCTGGTGCGGGTTGCGAACAACGGGATCTCCGGAGTGATCGACGCTAGCGGCCGGGTGACGGGCCGGATCGGGCTCAATGTGCGCGGCTCCCTCGACGCCGCGCTGCCCGTTGCCAGAGTTGCGCCCCTTTATTCCTCTATCGGGGACGGCATGCTCGCGGTTCTCGCCGGTCTTTCCCTCACGGTCCTTCTTTTTCGCCGCGGCAGGACTTGACCGGACGCCTGCGTGTTGAAAAGAACTAACGTACGTTGTTCAGTCGGCATTGCCCAAAGTGTGCTATCTGTAATACGATTGAGTCCACCTAAGATTGCTTTATAGCTTTTACTTCAATTGTAGATGTCACGTGCATGCACCTTCAGCGCTATCGAAGATCGACCATCTCGTCAGACTTCTATAGGTGAGGAGGCACGGAGCAGGACTTTCATGTCAAAGCACGAAACCATCGACGAGGATGCCGATTCGGAGGTCGAGCGCGGCTCGCGCAAGCCCAATCCGATCGATGCCCATGTCGGGACGCGCGTGCGGCTGCGGCGGATGTTGCTCGGGATGAGCCAGGAAAAGCTCGGCGAGCATCTAGGCCTCACCTTTCAGCAGGTGCAGAAGTACGAGAAGGGCGTCAACCGCATCGGCGCGAGCCGACTGTTCGACCTGGCGCGGGTGCTCGGTGTGCCGATCCAGTTCTTTTACGACGAGGCGCCGACCGAGGTCACCGACGCGGTGCTCGCCCCCGGCTTCTCCGACCGTCCGGCTGAATCCTATGTCGTGGAATTTCTCTCGACCCGCGAAGGGCTCGAGCTGAACAAGGCGTTCGTCAAGATCGCGGATCCGAAGGTGCGCCGGTCGGTGGTGGATCTCGTGCGCTCGCTCAGCGGCGAGGCTGCGGGCGAATAGCCGGGCTGCGGCGACGCCGTCCGATATCCCTTGGCTTTCGGGGCTCGGGCCTCCGACGCTCTGGCTCCGATCGGGGCTCCCGGGCCCCGTGCCCAATCCCCAGGCGGGCTTGACCCCGCTCCCCAAAAGCGGCAAGACACGGCCGAATTCGTCGGGGCGCGCCCGGTCTCTCCATTCGGGACCGGGTCCGTTCCGCCCAGTCTTGTGCCCTGCGTCTCGTGTCGGCTTCGGCCGCTCGGTGCCCGCGAGGGCCGCCGTTTTGCGGGGCACGCGCGTCCAGACTGGCTCAGGCGTCTAGATTGTTGTTTTGCCGCATTTTCTCACGACGAGATGCTCTCCACTTCGTCGGGAAATGCTCTGGTGCAAGGGATCGAGGGGGTCAGGTGGCACGCCAGTCTTATTTGTTCACGAGCGAATCCGTTTCCGAGGGCCACCCTGACAAGGTGTGCGACCGCATCTCCGACGAGGTCGTCGATGCGTTCTTCCGTGACGGCATCGCCGAAGGGCTCGATCCGTGGGCTATCCGCGCCGCGTGCGAGACGATGGCGACGACCAATCGCGTCATCATTGCCGGCGAGTACCGCGGTCCGCGCGCGGTGACGGTGGCGAAGATCCAGGACATCGCCCGGGCCGCAATCAAGGATATCGGCTATGAGCAGGAAGGCTTCCACTGGGCCAACGCGAACATTGAGGTGCTTCTGCACGGGCAGTCCGCCGACATCGCCCAGGGCGTCGACGCGCTCCAGCCGACGAACCAGGAGGAAGGCGCGGGCGATCAGGGCATCATGTTCGGCTATGCCTGTCGCGAGACGCCGGAGCTGATGCCGGCGCCGATCTATTACAGCCATAAGATCCTCGAGGACCTGGCGCGGGCGCGCAAGGCCAAGGAGGGCGAGGCGGCCAAGCTCGGTCCGGATTCGAAGAGCCAGGTGACGGTGCGCTACGAGAACGGCAAGCCGGTCGGCGTGACGCAGATCGTCGTCTCGCACCAGCATGTCGTGGAAGACCTCACCTCGCGGCAGGTGCGCGACATCATCGAGCCGTTCGTGCGCAAGGCGCTGCCCGAGGGCTGGATCAACACCGATACGATCTGGCACATCAACCCGACGGGCAAGTTCTACATCGGCGGCCCCGACGGCGACACCGGTCTCACGGGCCGCAAGATCATCGTCGATACCTACGGCGGAGCGGCTCCGCACGGCGGCGGCGCCTTCTCGGGCAAGGATCCGACGAAGGTGGACCGCTCGGCCGCCTATGCGGCGCGCTATCTCGCGAAGAACGTGGTGGCGTCGGGCCTTGCCGACCGCTGCACGATCCAGCTCGCCTATGCGATCGGCGTCGCCAAGCCGCTGTCGATCTATGTCGATACGCACGGCACCGGGCAGGTGGACGAAGCGAAGATCGAGGCGGCGCTGGGTTCCGTCATGGATCTCACCCCGCGCGGCATCCGCCAGACGCTGGATCTCAACAAGCCGATCTACGCGCGCACGTCGGCTTACGGCCACTTCGGCCGCAAGCCCGATGCCGACGGCGGCTTCTCGTGGGAGCGGGTCGATCTCGCCGACGCGATCAAGGCCGCCGTCTGAGGGAAAAGAGGATCGAGGTTGCGGCGGCCGCCGTCCTGGCGGCCGTTCGCGTTTCGAGGAGCGTGGCGTGCGTCCTGCGAACGGTGGATCTCACGACGACCCGGCAGCCACGGAGCTTCGCTCGTTCGGGCGGCGCCGGGGGCGCAAGCTCAGTGCGCGCCAGGCGGGGCTGAGGGACGAGGTGCTGCCGCGGATCGGGTTCGATCTCGCCGTGCCGGCGCCGGCGGATCCGAGCACGCTCTTCACGCCGGCCGTTTCCGACGTGTGGCTCGAGATCGGCTTCGGCGGGGCGGAGCATCTCATCTGGCAGGCGAAAGCCCATCCTCATGTCGGCCTGATCGGCTGCGAGCCGTTCGAGGAGGGCGTGGTCAAGGCGGTCTCCGCGATCGAGGCGGACACGCTCGCCAACGTGCGCGTCTGGAGCGACGATGTCCGCCCGCTCCTCCGGTGGCTTCCGGCCCGCTCGCTCGGCCGCGCGTTCATTCTGTTTCCCGATCCCTGGCCGAAGAAGCGGCATCAGAAGCGGCGGCTGTTCTCGCCGGGCCTTCTGCAGGAGCTGGCGCGCGTCATGAGGCCAGGGGCGGAGCTGCGGCTCGCGACCGACATCGGCGACTATGCGCGCACGGCGCTGGCCGCCGTGGCCGGGGCGCCCGCATTCCGCTGGACCGCCGAGACGGCCGAGGACTGGCGCGTCCGTCCCGACGACTGGCCGCAGACGCGCTACGAAGCCAAGGCGATCCGGGAGGGTCGGCGGCGCTATTTCTTCTCGTTCGTGCGGGGCGAGGGAGCGTAAGCGGCGAGGGCGGCCCGGCGTGGGCTGCTCGTTCCGATTTTTCCCCGGGTTCCCGTGTGCGGACGGAGCTTTCGGGCCGGGTGGGCCGGTTGCGGCTCAGGCATCCGCGCTCCGCTGGGGAAGGGCTTGCCAGATTTGTCACAATCACGTATTCTTCGTTTGCTCATGATCATCTCAACTCTGAGAGTGGGCCCTCAAGGGTCCGCTCTTTTTGTTTTGGTAGCCTGACGGCCGCCGGAAGCCACTGGGTATATGCAAAACTCGAACGAGGTCGCCTTCCGCGATCGCTTCATTCTGGAAACGGGTCTTGCCGCAGACCTCGCCGCGCTCGTCGAGCCCGTGGTCGATAGCCTGGGCTTCCGTCTCGTGCGCATCGAAGTCTCCGGCCGCGACGGCAAGACTGTGCAGGTCATGGCCGAGCGGCCCGACGGGTCGATGACGATCGACGACTGCGAGGTCGTGTCGAAGGCGCTGTCGCCCGTGCTCGACGTGGCCGACATCGTGAGCGACAGCTACCGGCTCGAGGTTTCCTCGCCGGGGATCGACCGCCCGCTGGTGCGTCCGTCCGATTTCGTGGACTGGACCGGCTCGGAGGCGAAGGTCGAGCTCAAGACCGCCGTCGACGGCCGCAAGAGGTTTCGCGGCCGTCTCGAAGGGTTCGAGGACGGCGAGGTGCTCATCGAGGCCGATCTCGGCGACGACGGCGTCAAGACGATCGGGCTCGCCGTGGATCTGATCGCCAGCGCGCGGCTCGTGCTGACGGACGACTTGATCCGGGAAGCGCTGACGCGGGCCAAGGCCAAGGGCAAGGAACAACTCGGGGACGGCGTCGAGGCCGATCCCGATGCACTCAAGACCGACGACGTGGAGGGTCTCTGACGATGGCAGGCGTAGCTGGTATTAGCGCCAACAGGCTCGAGCTTCTGCAGATTGCGGATGCCGTCGCCCGCGAGAAGACGATCGACCGCAAGATCGTGATCCAGGCGATGGAAGACGCGATCCAGAAGGCCGCGAAATCCCGCTACGGCGCGGAGAACGACATCCGCTGCGAGATCGATCCAAGGACGGGCGAGACGCGCCTCTCGCGCGTGCTGGCCGTGGTCGACGAGGTCGAGAACGAGGCGACCCAGATCACGCTCGCGGATGCCAAGCGCCGCAACCCCGAAGCCAACGTCGGCGATCTCATCGCGGAAAGCCTGCCGCCGCTCGATTTCGGCCGCGTGGCGGCGCAGAACGCCAAGCAGGTGATCGTGCAGAAGGTGCGCGAAGCCGAGCGCGACCGGCAGTTCGGCGAGTACAAGGACCGCGTCGGCGAGATCGTGAACGGCAGCGTCAAGCGCGCTGAGTACGGCAACGTCATCGTCGATCTCGGCAAGGCCGAGGGCATCATCCGGCGCGACGAGATGATCCCGCGCGAGAACGTGCGCTACGGCGACCGCATCCGCGCCTACATCTACGACGTGCGCCGCGAGCAGCGCGGGCCGCAGATCTTCCTCTCCCGCGCGCGCCCCGAGTTCATGAGCAAGCTCTTCGCGCAGGAGGTGCCGGAGATCTACGACGGCACCGTCGAGATCAAGTCGGTGGCCCGCGATCCGGGCTCGCGCGCCAAGATCGCCGTCATCAGCCGCGACAGCTCGATCGATCCCGTGGGCGCCTGCGTCGGCATGCGCGGCGCGCGCGTGCAGGCGGTCGTCAACGAGCTGCAGGGCGAGAAGGTCGACATCATCCAGTGGAACCCGGATGCGGCGAGCTTCATCGTCAACGCGCTTGCCCCGGCCGAAGTGTCGAAGGTGGTGCTCGACGAGGACTCGAACCGCATCGAGGTCGTGGTGCCGGAGAGCCAGCTTTCGCTCGCCATCGGCCGGCGCGGCCAGAACGTGCGCCTCGCCTCCCAGCTCACGGGCTGGGACATCGACATCCTGACCGAGCAGGAGGAGAGCGAGCGGCGCCAGAAGGAGTTCGCCGAGCGCTCGCAGGCGTTCATGGATGCGCTCGACGTGGACGAGGTCATCGCCCAGCTTCTCGTCACCGAAGGCTTCGCCTCGGTCGAGGAGGTGGCCTATGTCGACCTCTCCGAGATTGCGCACATCGAAGGCTTCGACGAGAACACGGCCAACGAGATCCAGACGCGCGCGCGCGAATACCTCGAGAAGCAGGAAGCCGAGCGCGATGCGCGCCGGCGCGAGCTCGGCGTCTCCGACGACCTGGCCCGTGTCGAGGGCGTGACGACGGCGATGCTGGTAGCGTTCGGAGAGAACGGCATCAAGACGCTCGAGGATCTCGCCGATTGCGCGACCGACGATCTCCTCGGTTGGACCGAGCGCTCGAAGGACAAGGACGTGGAGCCCGTCCGCCACAAGGGCGTGCTCGATGGCTTCGAGGTGGACCGCAAGGAGGCCGAGGCGCTGATCCTCAATGCCCGCGTGCTGGCGGGCTGGATCGAGGAGGCGGAAGAGCCGGCGCCCGAAGAGAGCGACGACATCGTTTCCGACGAGGGTTCGGACAGCGAACCCGCGCCGGAAGCCTAGGGCCGTGACAGAGCGCGCCACAGGACTGGAGGAGCAAGAGGCTTGGCCGATCGCCGCCGCAAGCTTGACGATGCGGAGCCTGCCGACACTGTCGGCGGGAGCGGGCGGCTGCGTCTCTGCGCGGCCACGCGGGAGGCCTGCGACGTCGATGCACTGATCCGCTTCGTCGCCGACCCTTCGGGCGAGGTCGTGCCCGATCTCGCGCGCGAGCTGCCGGGGCGGGGAGTCTGGGTCAAGGCCGACAAGGCCATCGTTCAGAAAGCCGTGAAAGCCAATGTGTTCGCGCGCAGCCTGAAGCGCGCCGTGCGGGCCGATGCAGGGCTCGCGGACCGGGTGGAGCGGCTCATCGAGCGCCGGGCGCTCGACGCCCTGGCGCTGGCCAACAAGGCCGGGCTCGTCACGACCGGCTTTCAGCAGGTGGACGAGCTGGTCGAGAGCGGGGGGGCGGTGGCGCTCGTTCAGGCGGCCGATGCGGCCCCCGGCGGGCGCGAAAAGCTCGCCCGCAAGCATGCGGCAGTGGGGCGCGCCCGAGGCCGCGTTCCGGCTCTGGTAACCAGTCTCTCTGGCGAACAATTGAGCTTGGCCATGGGGCGGTCAAATGTGGTACATGCTGCCCTCATCCATGGTGGCGCTGCCGATCGCTTTCTGGACGAGGCCGAGCGGCTCCGCCGCTACCGGTCCGGCACTCCCGTATCCGGAAGCAATGAAAACGCCGAAGATTTAGAGGTTTGAACGGAAATCGCATGAGCGAAACCAAGGACACTGCCGACAAGACGCTGACCGGGGGCGGGCGCAAGCCGCTATCGCTCCAGCGCACCGTTGAATCGGGCCACGTCCGGCAGAGCTTCAGCCATGGGCGGTCCAAGTCGGTGGTTGTGGAGAAGCGGAAGACCCGCAAGCTCGCCGCGCCCGGCAGCGCCGGCGAGACGGCGGCCCCCGCGCCCACACCCGCACCTGGTGCCGTAAAGACCGAGGCGCGCGCGCCCGCGCGGCCGTCGGCCCGGCCTGAAGCCGGCAAATCGGATCTGCTCCGCCCCGAGGAGCGCGATGCCCGCGCCCGGGCGCTCGCGGAAGCGCGCAAGCTCGCGGCCGAGGATGCGTTGCGCCTCGAGGCGCAGCGTGCGGACGAGGCGCGCCGCGCGGCCG
>DAITBB010000060.1:0-19563 GCA_036823975.1 Hyphomicrobium sp. | reverse complement strand
GCGAGGATTTGTAGGAGCAGTGCTCGCTCCACATCACCGAGAAGATGCCGAGCTCGGTCAGGCGCGGCTCGCGGCCGAGAATCTTCAGCAGGCGCTGGTACTCGTCGGGCTTGAGCCCATGCCCTGCTACGATCTCGGGGGTGATGGCGGGGGTCACGGTATCCTGCATCCGGCTACTTTCAGTCTGGCGAGGTCTCGGCTGGCGCACGGGCTGCGCAGCGGCGCTGCTTTATAGCGGGCGCTGCCGCGCTTGTCCCCGTTAGCCCATCGCCGCAACGGCGTTCACGACGGCACTCTCGAACACGCGCCGGCCATCCGTGCCCCCGAGCATCCGCTCATAGAGCCGCTCCGGGTGGGGCATCATGCCGAGAATGCGCCCGGTCGCGTCGGTGATGCCGGCGATGTTGTTCTGGGCGCCGTTCGGGCACGTCTCCGGCGCGACGCGGCCCTCCGCGTCGGAGTAGCGGAACGCGACGCGCCCCTCGCCCTCGAGCCGCTCCAGCGTCTCGCGGTCGGCGAAGTAATTGCCCTCGGCATGCGCGATGGGCACGCGGATGACCTCGCCCTTCCGATAGCAGCTCGTGAAGAACGTCTTGTCGCTCTCGACCTTGAGATGCACGTCGCGGCAGATGAAGTGGAGCGAGGTGTTGCGCATCAGGACGCCCGGCAGGAGCCCGGATTCACAGAGGATCTGGAAGCCGTTGCAGATGCCGAGCACCGGCGTGCCCTTGCGCGCCTTGTCGATCACGTCGCGCATGATGGGCGAGTGGGCCGCCATCGCGCCGCAGCGCAGGTAGTCGCCATAGGAGAAGCCGCCGGGCAGCACGATCAGGTCGGACGCCGGCACCGTCTGGTCGCCGTGCCAGACCATTTTGACGGGAAAGCCCGAGATGGCCTCGAGGGCGGTTTTGACGTCCCGGTCGCAGTTCGAGCCCGGAAAGACGATGACGGAGGCGCGGAGCATGCAAGATCTCCTGAGAGGTGCTTGGCGGTCCCAGTATCGCGCCCCCGGCAGCCTGTCCAGGACGCGATCGGTCCCATGGACCGATGATTACGGCAGCGGCGCGAGCGGGGACTGGCCGGCTTTTGCGCGCTCGGCCTCGGCGCGCGAGGCGTTGGTCAGCTCCGTGTCGCGGACCTTCATGGCCGCCATCAGATCGGAGAAGCGTGCGGGGTCGCCGTAGCCGCAGCCCTTGCTGTCGGCGGTCCAGACGCCCGTCACCTGATGGCGGAAGGTCCGCATCGTCACGGCGGGATGGGCCGGATGTGCGGGCGTGGTGAACGCGATGTGGGCGCGCCATTTATCCGCCAACGAAAACGTGGCCACGTCCGCCCCGTCCTCGATGCTCCACTGGGCGCCCTCGAGCGCTTGGATGGACGTCCGCAGGCCCTCGAAGCCGCGGGCGCAGTTGAGAGTCGGCGGCGATACGACAGGCTCTGCGACGGCAGCAGTCGCCGTCAGGCCTCCGATCAGCAGCGCCGCCCAGCGCAAGCGCCCGTCGCCCATCTCAGGGCACCAGCTCGAAGCTGTAGTTCTCGATGACGGTATTCGCGAGCAGATCGCGGCACATGCGCTCGATCTCGGCGCGGGCCTTGTCCTCGCTCGTGCCGGCGACGTCCACCTCGATGTACTTGCCCTGGCGCACCTCGTTGACGCCCTCGAAGCCGAGCGCGCCAAGGGCGTTCTGGATGGCCTTGCCCTGCGGGTCGAGGACACCGGACTTGAGCGTGATCTTGATGCGGGCTTTCATGACAGTCCTCGGCAATTGGCAAGAGGCGCGCGGGACGCGCACGCAGAGGTGCGGCGGCAAGAGGATCGGCAGGGCATTCCCGATGCCCGCCGCCAGCCGCCGCCGCTTCCGGCCTCTCAGTTCGGCTTTCCGGTCGGGTTCGAGGCCACCAGAACGGGGCCGACGCCCTTCGGCGGCCGGTTCTCGGTCAGCACGCCGAGCCGGCGCGCGACCTCCTGGTAAGCCTCGAGCACGCCGCCCAGATCGCGACGGAAGCGGTCCTTGTCGAGCTTGTCTCCCGAGGAGATGTCCCACAGGCGGCAGCAGTCGGGGCTGATCTCGTCGGCGAGCACGATGCGCATCTGCTCGTTGTCCCACAGGCGGCCGAACTCGATCTTGAAGTCGACGAGGCGGATGCCGATGCCCAGGAAGAGGCCGACGAGGAAGTCGTTCACGCGCAGCGCGAGCTGCATGATCTCGTCGATCTCCTGCGGCGTCGCCCAGCCGAAGGCCGTGATATGCTCCTCGGAGACCATCGGGTCGTTGAGGTTGTCGGCCTTGAAATAGAACTCGATGATCGAGCGCGGGAGCTGCATGCCCTCCTCGAGGCCGAGGCGCGTGGAGAGCGAGCCCGCGGCCACGTTGCGCACGACGACCTCGAGCGGCACGATCTCCACCTCGCGGATCAACTGCTCGCGCATGTTGAGGCGCTTGATGAAGTGCGTCGGCACGCCGATCTCGCCGAGCCGCTGGAAGATGTACTCGGAGATGCGATTGTTGAGCACGCCCTTGCCCTCGATGAGCGCGTGCTTCTTCGCGTTGAACGCGGTCGCGTCGTCCTTGAAGTGCTGGATGAGCGTTCCAGGCTCCGGTCCCTCATAGAGAACCTTCGCTTTGCCCTCGTAGATCCGGCGCCGCTTGTTCATTGATCCTGGTCCCTTGACGATCACGCTCATGCTCGACCTTGGCGTCCGCAAGACGGCCTGTCCCGCGAAGCCGACCTCCTTGATCTATCGAAGAGATTTAGGAGACTTTCGTCTTTGGGCAGGCCGGCCAGACGCATTGAAAGAATGTCCTGGACACTAGCCGAACCAGGGGGGAGAAACAATCCAAACGACGGGGCAAATGGCCTCTGGGGGGCACGGGCGGCAAGCCGTTGATTTCTCTACCCGGTCGGGTTAGGGCTGCCGACGAGGGCTGCAATTTGAGCTCATACAACACATATTTACCTTGAACAAACCCGGAACATTCCGGCCCTGAAGATCAGCCTTTTTGGAGACGATCATGACCACGTTCGACGAGCGCGAGAAGGGTTTCGAGAAAAAGTTCGCCCACGATCAGGATCTCCGCTTCAGGGCCGAGAGCCGCCGCAACAAGATGCTGGCCGAATGGGCCGGCGCCAAGCTCGGCATCAGCGGCGCGGCGCTCGAGGATTACATCAAGGCCGTCCGCAAGGCGGATCTGGCCGAGAAGGGCGACGACGACGTGCTGCGGAAGGTGAAGGCGGACTTCGCGGAGAAGGGCCTCGACGTGTCCGACGCCGAGATCCGCCAGACGATGACGGAGCTGCTCGCCAAGGCCGTGGCCGAGATCGAGGCGAGCAAGTAGACGCCTCGCCGATCGTTCGAGAGATGCGCGCCGCTGGTCATGAGACCGGCGGCGCGTTGCGTTTGGAGGGGCGCGTGCGGGGCGCGGGCGTCCCTCAGTCCTTGAGCGTCGCGAGGAAGGAGCCGAAGCGCAGCACGCCCTCGGGCCAGGGCCCGTGCCCGGAGTCGCTGTTGATATGCCCGGCATCGCCCGCTTCGACGAGCGTCGCACCCCAGTCGGCCGCGAGCCCCGTCGCGCGCTCGAGGCTGCAATAGGGATCGGTCGAGGAGGCGACCAGCACCGAAGGGAACGGCAGGGGCTTGCGCGGCAACGGCGCAAAGCCGCTGGCGGCGCCGTCGAGCCTCAGCCCGCGCGTCTCGGGCCAGTGGGCGGCGTGGTCCACGTCCGCAGGTGCCACGAGAAAGGCCCCCGAGAGGAACCCCTTCGGGATGCGCTGGGCCATGTGCGCGACGGCCGCGACGCCGAGGCTGTGGGCGACGAGCACGATCGGGCGCGTGCTTTCCGTGGCTGCCTCGATGATACGGCCGGCCCAGGCTTCCACCTCCGGCGCCGTCCAGTTGTCCTGCTCGACGCGCCGCGCGGTCTTGAGCGTGCGCGCCCAGCGGGATTGCCAGTGGTCCGGGCCGGAATCCGACCAGCCGGGAACGATCAGGATATCGACATCGGACGTTCGCATAGGTTTCGCTCCGCGGGACGGCACCGTGTATGGAAGGAACACGTGTTGAGGGGAAGATCGGGGAGGGGCATGGCGGGGACCATGCGTGCTTTCACCGTCACATAAGATCGGCTGGCGGTCATTTCGAGTGGGGCGGCGTTTCGGCAGCCATCTCTCGCTTGGACCTCTCAAGCTCATCGACGATCATCAGGCCCACGGCCGCCAGGATAAACACCGTCCCGGAGGTTGGAAACAGCGGCTGCGCCACGACCTGCTCCGCCACCGCGCGCACCACGGCGAGCCCGCCCAAGGCCAGTGCCAGCGGGACGGCGGACGATTGGATCGGGAACGCAGGGTCCGCCTGCATCAGACTGCGTCGCCTCAGGAGCACGACGAGCATGAGCGAGACGAGCAGCACGACCGAGAGACCCGTCTCGCTGAAAAGAAAATCAGGCAGAGCGGCGTGGGGATCCGTGGAAAAAAGCCAAGACATCACCAACACGGCCATGAGCAGCAAATTGATAGCCTCGACGCCCAGCAGCGGTGCCCAGGCCGCCTCCTCGCTTTCGGCGAGCTTCGGCTGGCATCGCGTCAGCGCGACCAGTACGGCGATCGTCAGCGCAAGGTAGCCGAGGGCAACGAGACCTGCGAGGGCGCGCTCCGGCTCTCTGGACGCCTGCACCCAAACCGCGGGCACGAGATCCATCACGTGCGGCACGGCGACCAGGATCCAGATCCCGAAGCCGAGGCCATGGCGCGTGATGAGCGTCGCGAGCCAGATCAGAACGGCGGTCGCGGCGACAAGAGAGCCGACCACGCCGGCTCGGAAGGCGAGGCCGGGCTCGGGAACGAGGCGCGACGAAACCGCTTCGAGGGCGATGGCGATGCCGTTGGCCTGGAAGGCGGCCATGAGCAGCGCGCAGAGGATGAGCCAGGTCCAGAGGTCCCGGCCGCGCGCGCCCTGGCGGAACCACACCCTGAGCTTGGGCCACGCGATCATCGCGAGCTCGGCGAGGACGATCGTGAACAGCAGCGGTGCGATGCCGAGCGCCATGAGCGAGAGCCGGGCCAGGGGAAGCAGCGTGCCGGCGGCAGCCTGATCCGCCAGCGCCTTGGCATCCAAGCCGGGCAGCGGGATCGCGGCCCCGAGCCGGTAAACGAAAAGGGCCGCGAGCGTTACCGCAATACGGCGCGTGAGGGAGCCTCTGGCGGGCGATGACTCGAGCTTCAGGGGCATCACGTCCGCCGAACAGGGTTGGAGCCCGGCTGGAGCGCGGCGCGGGCAGGGGAGCGCGTGTCTTCTTCTGATCCTAGGAGCTACCGTCTCGGCAGGCGAGAGTAATCCGAGAGTGGGGGCCCGCCTCGCGCGCGATCAGGGCTCAGACGCTTGTGAGGCGGCTGGCGTGGAGGCTGGTCCGGTCCCGGAGGCCGGTGCCGCAGCCTGAGCAGCCGGCCTCTTGCGGTCGCCCCAGGTGAAAATCCCGACGCCGGCCAGCACGAGCGTGGAGCCCAGCGCATCCGCAGCCGTGAACGGCTCGCCCAGGATCGTGATCGCGAGCCCGATGGTCACGATCGGCGAGACCGTGGCGATCATCGAGACGGCCTGTGACGAGACGCGCGCCAGGCCCGCATTGATGAGGAACGTCGGCAGCACCGTCGCCACCATGGCACAGCCGAACGCGAGCCAGAGGAAGCGCGGGCCGGCCGCGAAGCTGCCGCTGCCGAACACGACCTGATGCAGCACGCAGAACACGCCTGCCGACGAGAGCGCGATGCTGGTGAAGAGCGCGCTCCCGAGCCGCGCGATGACGCGCTTGGCCAGGATCTGATGCCAGGCGAACGAGATCGCCGCCCCGAGGACGAGCGCCGTTCCGATCGCCGTATTGCGTCCGCCCGCGGGCAAGTCCACGACGAAGACGATCGCGAGCCCGATGTAAGTCACGAGCGCGGCGGCGAGGCCGAGGCGCGTGACGGGCTCGCCGTAGAGCGCAGCGGCGATGAACATCACGAACAGGGGATAGGTGAACAGCACGAGCCGTTCGAGAGAGGCGCTGATGTACTGCAGCCCCGCGAAATCGAAGGCGGAGGCGACGTAGTAGCCGAGGAAGCCCACGGCAACGGCGGAGAGAAGGCTCTGCCGGTCGGGCGGAGGCGCGCCCGCCGCGCGCCGCTTGGCGTAGGCCCACACGCCGATGGCGACGAACACGGGCGTGGCGAAGATCATGCGGTAGGCGAGCAGCAAGGCCGCGTCGGCCTGATCCTGGAAGGCCAGCTTGACGAAGATCGCCTTGGTGGAAAAGAACGCCGCGCCGAGCGCCGCGCAGCCATACCCTACGAGCCGGCTCAGAGGCGTATCCATGGCGCGTGTCCGTCAGGCGGAGCCGAACACCCGCGCGAAGATCGTGTCGACGTGCTTCAGGTGATAGCCGAGGGCGAACATCGCCTCGAGGTCCACCACCGGGACGCGCGCCGTCACGTCCTTGTCGGCCTTGAGCTCGGCGAGGAAGTCCGCGCCCGTCTCCCAGGTCTTCATGGCGTTGCGCTGGACCATGGCGTAGGCGTCCTCGCGCGAGGCGCCGGCCTGCGTGAGCGCCAGCAGCACGCGCTGGGAATTGTGCAGCCCGCCGAGCCGGTCGAGGTTGTGCTTCATGCCCTCCGGATAGACGACGAGCTTCTCGATCACGCCGGCGAGGCGATGCAACGCGAAATCGAGCGTCACCGTCGCGTCGGGGCCGATCATGCGCTCGACGGAGGAATGCGAGATATCGCGCTCGTGCCAGAGCGCCACGTTCTCCATCGCCGGCAGCGCATAGGCGCGCACCATGCGGGCGAGGCCGACGAGGTTCTCGGTCAGCACGGGGTTGCGCTTGTGCGGCATCGCCGAGGAGCCCTTCTGGCCGGCGGAGAAGTATTCCTCGGCCTCCAGCACCTCGGTGCGCTGCAGATGGCGGATCTCGGTCGCGAGCCGCTCGACGGAGGAGGCGACGACGCCGAGGGTCGCGAAATACATGGCATGGCGGTCGCGCGGGATGACCTGCGTCGAGACCGGCTCGACGGCGAGGCCGAGCTTCTCGGCCACGTAGCCTTCGACGCGCGGATCGATGTTCGCGAACGTGCCGACGGCGCCGGAGATGGCGCAGGTCGCGACCTCGCGCCGGGCGGCGACGAGGCGCTCCCGCGCGCGGGCGAACTCTGCGAACGCGTAGGCGAGCTTGACGCCGAACGTGGTGGGCTCCGCATGGATGCCGTGGCTGCGCCCGATGGTGACGGTCGTCTTGTGCTCGAAGGCGCGCGTCTTGAGGGCCGCGAGCACGCGGTCGACGCCGGCAATGAGAAGATCGGCCGCGCGCACGAGCTGCACGTTGAGACAGGTATCGAGCACGTCGGACGACGTCATGCCCTGGTGCACGAAGCGCGCCTCCGGCCCCACGTGCTCGGCGAGGTGGGTGAGGAAGGCGATGACGTCGTGCTTGGTGACGGCCTCGATCTCGTCGATGCGGGCCGTCTCGAAGACCGCCTGCGATCCCTTCTCCCAGATGATGCGGGCTGCCTCCTTGGGGATGGTGCCCAGCTCCGCCATGGCCGCCGCCGCGTGCGCCTCGATCTCGAACCAGATTCGGAAGCGCTGCTCCGGCGTCCAGATCGCTGTCATCTCGGGGCGTGAATAGCGGGGGATCATGAGGCTCTCGCGAATGTGGGGCGTGTCGCGGTGGGGCGTAGCAGAGGGGGCCGCCGACAGCAATCATGCCGCCAGCCAAGTGTCGGACGAGGGACGGGAACGGCGCGTCTTGCGACATTATGTCGTTGCGCAGTCCACCGAAGCTTTGCATGCCTCGGTTGCGGGGTGGAAAACGCGGCACGGCCTCGCAATTTCCGCATCGCAAAACATTTCAATAAGTTTTTGAACGGACTTTTTGAAAGCCGAAGCCAGCCAGCCTGTTGCCGATTGCTGCATGGCCGAAGTGTATTTTTGCAACGCAAAGATCGGCAACAATTCGTGAGGCCGAACCGCCAACATCGGGCCATAGTTCGGTGGGAGATCAGCCTCATGCCGAGGGCGCGCGATCAGCCGGCATCAAGGCTGTTGCACAAAAGTACGCGCGTCGCGCGCCAAGACTTGGTACCTTATGATGGCGAAATGGGTTTTGTCAGAATAGGGGACGTTACGGGCTCGCATGCCAAGCACGACGAGACTTTGCGGTGCCTCTAGGACCGAAGCTTTTTGTGAACAGGACTAAGGAATGACCGAGCAGATGCAATCCGAGATTGTAGAGCTCAATCTCAAGCTGGAAGAAATCGACGACCCCCGACGCGCCTACGCCATCGTCACCGAGCGTATCCGCAACTACCGTGCCCACGGCGTGCCGGTTCCCGAGGCGCTCTCCCTGATGGAACGCCGCCTCGTGCGTGAGTGCCTTTCGGAGTCTCAGGGCCGCTAGCCTCGCCCTCAGTTTTTTCCGCGTCCCGGGCCGCCGACGATCCAAGCGCCCGCCAGGGCCGAGGCCGGCTTGAACGCATCGGCCGCAAGATCTCCCGACGGATCGAATGCGAGCCGCCCGAGCGCCTCCGTCTCGATCCCGCCGTCCTCCGTACGGACGCGAGCGGCGAGAGTGGCCCCATCTGTCGCGCCCGCGAGTGCCACGACGCGACACCACAGCTCGAAGGCGCCGCGCGCCTGGGCGGCTGCCGCAGCCTCGTCATCCGCCCCCTGAGGAGCGGGATCAGACGGCAGAAGAACCTCGATAGTCCGCTCCGACCGCGCCGCGATCGCCGCAAATTCCCCCGTCGCCAGCGCATCGACCCCCAACACCGCCGACGTAAGCCCCGCCGAGTCGAGGTTCGCGATCAGCACGGCGGCCTCGTCCGGATAGCCTGCGAACAACACCGCTTCGGCGCCGAGGCTTGAGATCCGCGCCACGGTCTCTGCATAATCCGGCCGACCGGCGACGATGGGCAGCGTAAGCACGGTCTCGACACCGGCCGCCGCGAGGGTGGCTGCGGCCTGATCGGCGATGGCGCGCGCGTAGGCCGTCCGGTCCTGGACGATGGCGATCCGCCGGCCCGGCGCATGCGCGAGCAGCCAATGGGCGGCGGCCGTGCCCTGGCGATCGTCGCGTCCGGCCAGCCGCAGCACCGGCCCGGCGGGCGGCGTGCGCGTCACGTCCGGATGGCGGGCGCCGACCGCGATGAAGAGCGTGCCAGCCTCTGCATAGACGGCGCGTGCCGCCACCGCGGCATGGGAGCAGGGATGCCCGATCACGAGGCGGGCGCCGCGCGCAACGATGGCCCGCGCCGCGCCTTCCGCCATCGCCCGCTGGCAGCCGTCGTCCTCGACATCGAGCAGAACCTGGGCGCCGAGCACGCCGCCCGCGGCGTTGGCCTTGGCGACCGCATCCGCGAGTGCGCGCGCCATCGCAAGCCCGCGCGGTGCCCTTTGTCCGCTGAGCGGGGCGGCGAGCGCGATCCGGATCTCGGCGGCGTGAGCGCGGCCCTCCGCCCCGGTGCCGGCTGCGCCTGCCATCGCGGTGAGGGCGACGAGAACGAGCGTCCCGACGCTCCGCATCGGGCGCTAGTTCTGCACGTAGGCGATCGAGCCGTCCGCCTGCTTCTGCCACGTGTACATCACGTAGTCGATGCGGGTGACGTCGCCCTTGGAGTCGAACGAGAGGTCGCCGATGACGGTCTTGTAGGACTTCCCGGTCCGCAGCTCGGCAGCCACCTTGACGGGATCGACGGAGCCGATCGCCTTGGCGGCTTCCGCCACCGCCTGCACGGAGGCGTAAGCATAGAGCGTATAAGCCTCCGGCTTGAAGTTGCGCGCCTTGAACGCCTGGAGCACGGCCTGCGCCTCCGGCCGCTTCTGCGGATCGGGGCCGAACGTCATGAGCGTGCCTTCCGTGCCGGGGCCGCCGAGGGCCGCGAACTCGTCCGTCGCGATGCCGTCGCCCCCCATCATGGTCGCGGTGACGCCGGCCGCCCGCATCTGGCGCAGGATGCTGCCGCCTTCGGTATGCACGCCGCCCCAATAGACGATCTCGGCGTCGGACGCCTTGATCTTGGAGACGAGGGCGCTGAAATCGCGCTCGCCCGCGTTGATGCCCTCGTAGAGCACCTCCTGCACGCCGAGCGCGTTCATCGTCTTCTTGGTCTCGTCCGCGAGGCCCTTGCCGTAGGTCGTCTTGTCGTGGGCGATGGCGATCTTCTTGTCCTTGAAGTGCTGGGCGATGTACTCGCCCGCCACCTTGCCCTGCTGATCGTCGCGGCCGCAGATGCGGAACACGTTGGTGAGCCCGCGCTCGGTGATCTTCGGGTTGGTGGAGCCCGGCGTGATCATCAGGATGCCGTTCTCGGCGTAGACGTCGGATGCCGGCTCGGTGACGCCCGAATTGAAGTGGCCGATGACGAAGCTCACGCCGTCGCCGACGAACGTATTGGCGACCGAGCGCCCCTGCTTCGGATCGCCCGCGTCGTCTCCGAACAGCAGCTCGATCTGCTGGCCGTTGAGGCCGCCCGCGGCGTTGATGTCCTGAACGGCCTGGTCGGCCCCGTTCTTGAGCTGCGCGCCGAATACCGCGTCCTTGCCCGTGAGCGGTCCCGCAACGCCCATCTTGAGCTTCTTCTCGCCGCCGCACGAGGCCAGCGCGAAAGCCGCCACCGCGACCACGGCAAACTTCAAGATCTGCATATGACCCCTCCTCGATATGGATCTTGGCGCGGCCGGGCCGCTTGGAATGCCAAGGTTTTCTACCGAAACGCCGGCGAAGTCACGCCCTCAATGGCTGGGCTTCAGCGCCGGTCTCTCCATGCGAGCGGCCCCGCCCGCTCGAACAGCCAAGCGTACTGCTCGGCCATGAGGCGCGCACGCCGCACGCGATGGGCCGTGACGCCCGCCACCGCCAGAATGGCGAAGTCGACGAGGAAGCTCAGCGGCGACAGCAGCGTCGCGCCGAAGAGTGCGTAGTGGAGGAAGCGCACCGCGGCCGCGATCAGCGCCGTATAGGCCAGAACCGGCCAGGCCGGGCGCCAAACCTGCGCGACGGCCTGTCCCGTCCGCCACGCCGCGCCGCCGCCGATCGCGAGCGTCAGCAGCAGGAACGGCGCGATGCCGCCGCCCGGCGGCAGGCTGTAGCCCAGTGCGGCGAGCGCGCTCTCGATCATGCCTGCCTCATTAGCCTCATTATTAGTGCCGCCCGCCTTCGAGGTAAGCCTGACGGATCTCCGGCCGCGCCAGAAGCTCGCGTCCCGATCCGCTCATCGTGATCACGCCGTTGACCATCACGTACGCCCGGTGCGCCAGCTTGAGCGCGTGAAACGCGTTCTGCTCGACGAGGAAGATCGTCATGCCCTGCCGGTTGAGCTCGGCGAGCGTGGCGAAGATCTGCTTGACGATCAGCGGCGCGAGCCCGAGCGAGGGCTCGTCGAGCATCAGCAACTTGGGCCGGCTCATGAGCGCGCGCCCGATGGCGAGCATCTGCTGCTCGCCGCCCGAGAGCGTGCCGCCGCGCTGCATCAGCCGCTCCTTGAGGCGCGGGAAGAGCTGCGTGACGCGCGCCAGATCCTCCTCGAAATGCGCGCCCCCATCGAGCGCGGCTCCCATCTGAAGGTTCTCGTAGACCGTCATGCGCTGGAAGATGCGTCGGCCCTCCGGCGCCTGCGAGATCCTGAGGCGGGCGATGGCGTGCGTCGAGAGATGCGTGATCGGCTGCCCCTCGAACAGGATCTCGCCCGTCTTGGCGCGCGGATGGGCGAAGATCGTCATCATCAGCGTGGACTTGCCCGCGCCGTTGGCGCCGATCAGCGTCACGATCTCGCCGCGGTTGACGTCGAGCGAGACGCCCTTGAGGGCCTGGATGTTGCCGTAGAAGGCCGAGACGCCGTCGATGCTGAGCAAAGGACCGCTCATGCGCACGCGCCTCCGTCCTCGATCGCGACCTCGTCATCGTCGACGCCGAGATAGGCGGCGATGACCTTGGGATCGTTCTTGACCTCGTCGGCCGTGCCGTCGGCGATCTTCGTGCCGTACTCGATCACGACGACATGGTCGGAGATGTCCATCACGACCGACATGTCGTGCTCGATGAGCAGGATCGAGACGCCCGTCTGCGCGCGGATGCCGCGCAGGAGCTGCGTCAGGTCCGCGCTTTCGCGGTTGTTGAGGCCGGCGGCGGGCTCGTCGAGGCAGAGCAGCACGGGGTTGGTGCACATTGCGCGCGCGATCTCGAGGCGGCGCTGATCGCCATACGGCAGCTCGCCCGCGAGGTGATCGGCGCGATGGAGGAGGCCGACGACCTCGAGCCAGGCGCGGGCGAGATCGCGCGCCTTGCGCTCGGCGGCCCGGTAGGGCGCGAGGCCGAGCAGCCCGCCGATGCTGAAACCCGAGGCGGGCATGAGCGTCCGGTGCTGCGCCACGATCAGGTTCTCGAGCACCGTCATGCCGGGAAAGAGGCGGATGTTCTGGAACGTGCGCGCCACGCGCGCTTCCGCGGCGATGGCATGGTCGGGCATGCGCTCGAGCAGGAACAGCTCGGGGATGCTGCCGAACGTGCGGCGCCGATCGGTGCGCGTCAGGAGGTCGATGGCGTCCGGTGTCGCCGCCGCGCCGTGGGCGAGCGCGATGCGCCCGCTCGTGGGCTTGTAGAAGCCCGTGATGCAATTGAAGACGGTCGTCTTGCCGGCCCCGTTCGGGCCGATGAGCGCGGTGATGTCGCCGCGACCGACCGCGAACGAGAGATCGTTGATCGCAACGAGGCCGCCGAAGCGCATCGAGAGGTGATCGACGACGAGGAGGGGCTCCTTCTGCCATTGCATGAGGATCACTCCGCAGGCTCAGGCTGGTGCACGGGGCTGCCCCGCGACGGCGGCGGGGTGAGGCGTACGCTCGGCTCGCGCGTGGCGACCAGTCCCTTGGGCCGCATGACCATGAGCACGACCATGGCGAGGCCGAACAGCAGCATGCGGTACTGCGTGGGGTCGAACTCCGGCCCGAACACCGCCTTGAGCACCGTCAGCTCGCGCAGAAGCTCCGTGCCGCCGATGAGGACGGCTGCGGAGATGGCGACGCCGATCATGCTGCCGAGGCCGCCGAGCACGACGATGGCCACCAGCACCGCGCTCTCCATGAAGGTGAAGCTTTCGGGGCTGATGAAGCCCTGGCGGCTGGCGAAGAAGGCGCCGGCGATGCCGCCGAAGAAGGCGCCGGCCGCGAGCGCGGTGAGCTTCGTCGTCACCGTGTTGATGCCGAGCGAGCGGCAGGCGATCTCGTCCTCGCGCAGCGCCTCCCAGGCGCGTCCCACCGGCAGCACGCGCAGCCGCGTCGCCACCCAATAGGCCATGAGCGCGAGCGCGAGTGCGAGATAGAACATGAAGAACAGGCGGTAGAGCGGCGAGGACGGCGCCCCGAGCGCCACCGCGATGTTGTCCGGCCCCGGCATGAACGAGTAGCCGAAGAGCGTCGGCCGCGGGATTCCCGAGACGCCCGCATAGCCGCCCGTCACCGGCACCCAGTTGATGAGCACGAGGCGCACGATCTCGGCGAAGGCGAGCGTGACGATGGCGATGTAGTCGCCGCGCAGGCGCAGCACCGGCAACCCGACGAGCACGCCCCATAGCGCGGCGAGAACGCCCGCGATCGGCAGCGTGACCCAGAAGGAGAGATCGTACGTCTTCATGAGCAGCGCCGACGAGTAGGCGCCCACCGCATAGAAGGCGACGTAGCCGAGGTCGAGCAGGCCCGCGAGGCCGACGACGATGTTGAGCCCCCAGGCGAGCAGAATGTAGATCAGGATCTGGATGCCGAAATTGTCGATCCATTTGACCGCGCCGGACTGGCCCGCGAGCAGCACGGCGAGAAAGGGATAGGCGACGAGCAGGGCGAGGCCTGCGCGCGGCAGGTAGCGCAGGTAGGGATGGGGAGGCACGTCATGCGCAGGTGCCGTCTTCGCCAGAGCGCGCTTGAAGCCGTTGGGGAAGGCGAGGGCAACCGCGAAGCGGATCGCGAACGCGAGACCCGCGAGCGTGAACGCCAGCCCCCAGCGCTGGGTTAGCACGAGCTGGTTCGAGAGGTTGGTGTCGGTGCGCAGCGCGACGATCGGGAACGCGAGACCGAAGGTGACGAGAGCCGCAAAGAGCGCCGATTTCAAAGCCTCGCGCGCACCCCCCATCGTGCTCAGACCTTCTCGACGTCGGGCCGGCCCAGCAGCCCGGAGGGCATGAAGATGAGCACGATGGCGAGGATGGAGAAGGCGGCGACGTCCTTGTAGTCGATCGTGAAGTAGGCGGACCAGAACGTCTCGATGAGGCCGATCAGGAGGCCGCCGAGAACGGCGCCGGGCAGCGAGCCGATGCCGCCGAGAACGGCGGCCGTGAAGGCCTTCACGCCCGGCACGAAGCCGTCCGAGAAGCTGACGACGCCGTAGTAGGTCATCCAGAGCAGCCCGGCCACCGAGGCGAGCGCCGCGCCGACGAGGAAGGTGATCGAGATCGTCCGGTCGACGTCGACGCCGAGCAGCGCGGCCATCTTGCGGTCCTGCTCGCAGGCCCGCTGCGCGCGCCCGAGCGGCGTCCTCTGCACCACGTACCAGAGCACGCCGAGCAGGAGCGCCGTCACCACCATGATGACGAGCTGCTTCTCTGCCAGCGTCACGCTGCCGTCGCCGACCGGCAGTACGAGCACGTTGGAGAGGATCGGCTCGAGCGTCTTGTTGCGCGGGCCCTGCACGAGCTGCACGAAGTTGGAGAGGAAGATCGACATGCCGATCGCCGAGATCAGCGGCGCGAGGCGGAACGAGCCCCTGAGCGGCCGGTAGGCCAGCTTTTCGATGGTCCATCCCCAGAGGCTGGTCAGCGCCATGCCGAGCACCAGCACGATCAGGAGCGCGAGCCCGAGCGCGGTGATGCCGAGCACCTGCGTGAGGAGAAGGAACAGGATGAGCGCGATGAAGGCCGACACCATGAACACATCGCCGTGGGCGAAGTTCACCATGCCGATGATCCCGTAGACCATCGTATAGCCGATCGCGATCAGACCGTAGATCGACCCGAGCGTCAGCCCGTTGATGAGCTGCTGGATGAAATAGTCCATGAGCGCGGCCGTTCCCCCGAATTGCCACCGATCCTTAGAGCGCGTTCACTCGTATTGGAATCGGCTTTTGAGCGTGAACGCGCTCTAAGTCGTTGTTTGAGAGTCTGATTCACGTCCTCGATGCGAGCTGACCGCTCGCATCTCAAACGATCAGGCTCTAGCTGTTTAGGCCGTGGACGGCACACAGGGAAACCCATTTTTCGCCGGGGCGGGAAAAGTGGCCGCGCGTGGGCCGGAAGCGCTGTGGATTGGGAGGTGCGCGCAAAATCCCGGCGCCCCCAGAGAGGCTTCCGCGCAGTGGGCACCGGCGCCGCGATTCGCATCTGCACGCTGGTCTTCGTAGAGGGAGGAGGCTCCGCCGTCGGCGCCTCAGATCATGTTGTGGGTGCCGTCGCACCAGGGCTCGTCGTCGGTCGCCTTGCAGCCGCAGAGGTTGAACGTGCCCGTCGCCGGCGCCACGAACTCCAGGGGCTCGATCTCCGTGCCCTCATGCGAGCCGTCGCAGAACGGCTGCGACTGGGAACGGCCGCACCGGCAATACCAGTACGTCTGCCCTTCGACGAGCTCGACCTGATAGGGGCCTGCCTGCGCAACGATGGGGTCTTGAGCCATGATCCGGATCCGAGATGAAGCAACATCTTCGGCGTATCGGCTTCCGAGACGCGGGGCAAGAGCCAGCCCACAAGAATATAAACCGCCCTATGCGCTCGGATTTCAACGAGATAGCAGCCTCCGAGGAGAGACTAGACGACGGTCAGAGCGTAGCGCTCGATCGTCTCGCCACCCTCGTCGTCGCGCCATGTCACCCTCAGCTCGCCCGCCCCCGGAACCTTGAGGAAGAAGGCGAGAAAGGGATTGGCCGAGATGCCGGGACCGAATTCGGCGGTGAAGACGAGGGCGCCGTCGTATTCGGCCGTGAACGTGTGGATGATGTTGCGCGGAATGCGCTCGCCATCCCGACTCTTACGGTTGCCAGTCTCCATCACGTGCATGATCAATGCCTTGATTTCGATCACGTCGCCGGCGGCGATCTGGTCAGGGAGCTTGATGCGCGGGTTCGAGGCGGCCATGCTCGGCGTCCGTCACTCTGCACCGCAGCCGCCGATGCCGACGCTCACCGTCCGGCGTCCGATCAGCAGCGTGTTGGCGCTGGTCACGGCGATCGCCACGACCTCCTGCGTCTTGGCGAGCCGCATGCGCCCGGAGACGGCGGCCCGGCCCGAGAGCGGCGTGAAGTGGAAGACCGCGACGCTGGCCTGCGGGTTCTGGGTCGAGAGCAGGTGGACGCGCGTGATGTGGTCGTCGGGCGTCATCGGGCTTTCCACTGCGATCTTATAGGGCACGATGTTGCCGTTCTCCGCATCCTCCGGCAGATCGAGGGTTACGCGCGCCTCGAGCGGCGTTCCGTTGCGGACGACCTCGGCATAGGCGTCCTCGTACTGCGCGGTCGGCACGTGGGGAGGCGGGTCGGCAGGCGCCTGGGCGGCGGCCGGAATCGGAGCTTGCGCGGCTGCGGGGGTCATGAGCGTGGCCGCCAGCAGGCCGCCGCCGGAAAGGAGCGTGCGGCGGCTGAGAAGGCTTGCCGGGGCGAGGTTCCGGCCACTCACGTCGTCGTTCACGTCCGTTCTCGTCTCGTTGGCGCTCCTGCAGCGGAGGCCGGGCTGTGACGGGCCCGGCACGTCTTCGGGTCGGCGCACGCCATCCTGGCAGGATCCCTGCCATGGGAATGTGCGCCGAGCGTGGCCGGGCCGAGCTTCTCCCGGCCTCAAGGGACTGCTAGCATGTCGGCAAATGAAGGTGCAATCATTGGGCTCTGACATGGTCATGCGAGCTGACGCGTCGCGGCGGCGCACGCGGGGTGGCGGTGCCGCGGCCCTGACGGCGATCCTGGCGACGCTCCTCGCCCTCGTGGCCCTGCGGCCCGCCGCGGGGCTCGGCGAGGCCAGCGCCCAGGACGCGATGTCCCCCACCGGCCTCTACCTTCTGATGGTCGAGGAGGCGGGATGCCGCTTCTGTATGCAATGGCACGCCGAGATCGGCCCGGGCTATCCGCGGACGGACGAGGGCCGCTCCGCGCCCTTGAAACGCGTGCTGCGCAACGCGCCGGATCTTGCGGGGCTCGCTCCCGTCGTCTTCACGCCGACCTTCATTCTGATACGTTCGGGCCGGGAGCTGGGCCGTATCACCGGCTATCCGGGCGCCGACTATTTCTACCCCGAGCTCACGCCGTTGATCGCGGCGGCTGGGGGCTTTCCGGGCGCGGAGAAAGCCGAGCGGGTCAAGCTCGAGCAAAAGGAGCCCGCCTTATGAGCGAGATCGACCGGCGCCGGTTCGCGATGGCTCTTGCCGGGCTTCCCGCGGCGCTGGCCGTCGGGCCGGGCGCCCTCCGTGCTGCTGCCGCCCGCGCCCGTGTCGTGATCATCGGCGGCGGACCGGCGGGCGCCACCGTGGCCGTCACGATCAAAAGGGCTGCGCGCGACGTCGACGTCACGCTGATCGAGCCGCTGACGACCTACACCTCATGCTTCTACTCGAACCACGTGATCGGCGGCTTCCTGCCGCTCGCACATATCACCCATACGTATGACGGCCTCACGGCACTCGGGATCGACGTGGTGCATGCCCGTGCCTCGGCGTTCGACGCCGACAAGCGCGAGGTCGTGCTCGAGGATGGCAGCCGGCGGGCCTACGACCGGCTCGTGGTCGCCCCGGGGATCGGCTTCAAGTTCGACGCCATCGCAGGATACGACGAGGTGGCGCGGCAGGCGATGCCGCATGCCTGGTCCGGCGGCGAGCAGACGCGCCGGCTCATCGCGCGCCTCAAGGAGATGGAGGACGGCGGCCTCGTCGTCATCGCCCCGCCGCGCAACCCCTACCGCTGCCCGCCCGGCCCCTACGAGCGCGCGTGTCTGATCGCCAACTATCTCCAGCGCGAGAAGCCGCGGAGCAAGGTTCTCATCCTCGACGCCAAGATGGCCTTCTCCAAGCAGCCCGTCTTCGAGGAAGCCTTCGGCACCCTCTATAAGGACGTGATCGAGCTGCGCCTCACGAACGACATCGACGACATGGGCGTCGCGCGCGTCGATGCGGGAACGGGCGAGGTCGTCACGCGCTCCGGCGAGACGTTCAAAGCTGCCGTCGCCAATATCATTCCCGACCAGACGGCGGGCTCGATCGCGCTCGCCTCCGGGCTCGCCGAGGGCGACTGGTGCCCGATCCGGCCCGAGAGCTTCCGTTCCGCGAAGATGGAGAACGTCTACGTCGTGGGCGATGCAACAATCGCCGACGAGATGCCGAAGTCGGCGTTCTCCGCCAACAGCCAGGGGCGGGCCGTCGCGGGGTACATCCTTGCCGACCTCCTCGGCGCCGAGCGTCCCGCGCCCGCTTACAGCAACACCTGCTGGTCGATGCTGGCGCCGGACGACAGCGTCAAGATCGGCGCCGACTATGCCCCCGGCGAGGCCAAGGGCCGCCACATCCTGCGCGCCAAGGACCCGTTCATCTCCGTGCCCGGCGAAAGCGCGGCGCTGCGCAAGCAGAACTACGAGGAGAGCCTTGCCTGGTACGCGACGCTGACGACCGACATCTTCGCCAAATCCGTCTCTGCCAAGGCCCCGCATCCGGGCCGCGGCTAGGCCCGCCCTGTCTTCGTACAATGAGAGAAGATACAACCGTAATATCCTATAAAATTTGAGATTTATTTTCGGAAATTTTGCGCCCGAAGAGGCTGCTGGATAGGAAGGCTTTAAACTCTTCGCTTACCATGAAGTCCTCGGGCGCATTTCGCCTGAGGCGCAAAGGCGTCGGCCGCGGCGCGGTGGGCTCGGCAACTCGGGCAGCCGCTGCGGACGTGACGCAAGGCCCATCGGGGCCGTTCGGCGCGGGGACCAACGAGCGGAGCCGTTCATGGCGCTGATCCTTCTTCTGATCACACTGATCGCAGTGGCGATCGCGCTTGGCATGTGGCGTGCCTCGCCCTGGCAATGGGCGGCGGGCCTGGGCCTCGTGGCGCTCTTGTGGCAGTGCGGCGCCTACCACGGCACCCTGCATTCCCCCGCATTCGGGTTCCTCGGCACGGTGACGTGGCTTCTCCTCGCCGCCCTCGCAGCGCTCTCGATTCCGGACGTGCGCCGCCGCGTCCTCGTGCAGCCGGCCTTCAAGCTCGTGCGCACCATCCTCCCCAAGGTGTCCGACACCGAGCAGCAGGCGCTCGATGCCGGCACGGTCGGATTCGACGCCGAGATCTTTTCCGGCACGCCCGACTGGACCAAGCTCCGCGCCGTGCCGCCGATCGTTCTCTCGCCCGAGGAGCGGGCCTTCCTCGACGGCCCGACGGAAGAGCTCTGCCGCATGATCGACCACTGGCAGATCCGCCACACCGAGCGGCGCATGCCGAAGGCGATCTGGGACTTCGTGAAGGCTAACGGCTTCCTCGGCATGCTGATCTCGAAGGAGCATGGCGGCCTCGGCTTCTCGGCCCAGGCGCAGTC
>DAITBB010000059.1:8233-19709 GCA_036823975.1 Hyphomicrobium sp. | reverse complement strand
AGGTCGAGAAGTATCTGCTCGTCGGCCAGCGCGTCTGGAACCTCGGCTTCACGCCCGACGAGAAGCTGCTCTTCACCACCAACGGAACGTCGAACGACGTCTCGGTGATCGACGTCGCGTCCCTCAAGGTCGTGAAGTCGATCAAGGTCGGGCGCTATCCGTGGGGTGTCGTCGCCGCGCCGAACTGAGCCTCGCTCCGCGCGCCTTGCCTTTCGGAGGCGCGCCGCTGAGGCACCGGCGCTCGTCGGCATTGCCCAATTCCCCGAGCGGAGTGCAGGCAATCTTGCATCGCCGCCGGGAAGGCTTTGCCGCACGTCCGCGTGGAGCGGTGCGCACGAGTGCGTGATCGTTACGCCGCAATCCGCCGGCTCGATATTATATACGGGAGACCGCGATCAACAGAGCCGAGGCCCCGAGAGACCGGATCGAAAGGACGGCATGAGAAAAGCCGCGCTTTTCTTTGTCGCGATCCGTCACGGCGCGTATACGTGGACGGCCTCGGCCGCGAGCGAAGGCCAAACCGGAAAGTCGAACGTCACGTGAGCGACAGCACAGCCATCGTTGCCCCCGCGCCTCGGCCAGAGCCGGCCGAGCCCGCCCTCGTCGTCAAGAACGTCAGCCACGCCTTCGGCGAGAAAGTCGTTCTCGATAACGTGTCTCTCACCGTGCCGCGCGGCGCATTCACGGTGCTGCTCGGGCCCAACGGCGCGGGGAAATCGACACTCTTCTCTCTCATCACCCGTCTCTACGACAACGTGTCTGGCGAGATCCGAATCCTCGGCCACGACGTGCGCCGCCGCCCGGGCGCGGCCTTGCAGCGGCTCGGCGTCGTCTTCCAATCGAAGACGGTGGATGCGGATCTCTCGCTGCAGCAGAACCTGCTCTATCACGCCGCGCTCCACGGCCTCGGCCGGCGCGAGGCCAGGGCGCGCGCCGCGGAGGCGCTCGAGATCGTCGATCTCGCCGATCGCGCCAAGGACAAGGCCCGCAACCTCTCCGGCGGCCAGAGCCGGCGCGTGGAGATCGCGCGCTCCCTCATGCACCGCCCCGGCTGCCTGCTGCTCGACGAGCCGACCGTCGGCCTCGACATCGCCTCGCGCGAAAGCGTGATCTCGATCGTTCGCGGGCTCGTCGAGCGTCAGGGGCTCGGCGTGCTCTGGGCCACGCACCTCATCGACGAGATCCGGCCGAGCGATCTCATCGTTGTGCTGCACAAGGGCAAAGTGTTGTTCTCGGGCAAGCTGCCCGATTTTCTCGCCCGCACGGGCGCCTCATCTCCCGGCGAAGCGTTTCGCATTCTGACGGGCACCCCCGCGACGGAGGCGGCGGCATGAACGTGGATATCCTTCGCTCCGGTTCGACGCTTCAGGCCAGTGCAGACGAGACGTCCCGCCTCGGCCCCATGGGCTATCTCAATTGCTTCCGCGGCATCGTCTGGCGCGAGGTGCTCCGCTTTCTCCATCAGCGCGAGCGCTTCTTTTCCGCGCTCGTGCGCCCTCTGGTGTGGCTCTTCATCTTCGCGGCGGGTTTCCGGCAGGTGCTCGGCATCTCGATCATCCCGCCCTACGAGACGTATGTGCTCTACGAGACCTTCGTCACGCCTGGCCTCGTCGGCATGATCCTTCTGTTCAACGCCATGCAGTCGTCGCTCTCGATGGTCTACGACCGCGAGACCGGCGCCATGCGCACGCTTCTGGTCAGTCCCTTCCCGCGCTCGTTCCTGCTCCTCTCGAAGCTGATCGGCGGCGTGGCCGTCGCGCTGCTGCAGGCGTATGCGTTTATCGCCATCGCCTACTATTGGGAGATCGAGCTGCCGACGATCGGCTACTTCACCGTGGCCCCGGCCCTCATTCTGGCGGGCCTGATGCTGGGCTCGCTCGCGCTCTTCATCTCCTCCGTGATCCGCCAGCTGGAGAACTTCGCGGGCGTCATGAACTTCGTGATCTTCCCGATGTTCTTCGCCTCCTCCGCGCTCTATCCGCTGTGGCGCATCCGGGAATCGAGCCCGCTCCTCTACGAGATCTGCCGCGTCAACCCGTTTACCTATGCCGTCGAGCTGATCCGCTTCGCGATGTATGGGCAGATCGGCCCGCGGCTCGAGGACGGCTCGCTCGACCTCACCAATCTCTATGTCTGCATCGGCTACACCGTGCTGTTCCTCGGCGCGGCAATCTATGCCTACAATCCGTCCAAAGGGCTCGTCGCCCGTCGCGGCGGACCGGGTGGGGCCGGCTGACGGGAGACGAGATTTCGGCCACCCTGGATCAAGAAAAAGACGAGACAAAAGCCATGACCAGCCCAGCACATCGCATCAGCTTCCCCCTTGCAGCTATCCTCTCGCTCCTCGGCTCTTCTGCCCTGATGGCCGGCGCCGGCAGCCCGCCCACGACGATCGAGGGACAGCAGGAGGCCGCCCCTCCGCCCATCGACATGGCGACCGACTGGCCCTGCGTGCAGCGCAAGGTGGAAACCATGTCCGTCGGCCAGGTCTGGGACGGGCCGCCGATCGACGACGTGAAGGGCTGGTTCCGCGACCCCGACATCTCCCAGATCATCGAAGCTCTCGCCAGCCGCCGCGTGCCTGTGAGCGAGGGCGAGGAGGCGATCCGGAAGTTCGCGGCGAAACAGCCGGAGGCGGAGCGCGATGCGCGCATGACGCTGCTGTTCGCCGGCCTGTTCGACAAGATCACGAGCCAGCGGCGCATGGTGATGACGGGCATCGGCAAATATCAGAAGGCGCAGAAGGAGCGTGCGCTCGAGCTCGAGCGGCAGAGCAGCGCCATTGCGGACGTCGAACGCAAGCTGCCTCCGGGCATCACCGAGGACACGCCCGAGCTGGCGGCCCTGCGCGAGAAGTACAACTGGGCCCAGCGCATCTTCCAGGAGCGCCAATCGAGCATCCCGCTCGCCTGCGAGCTGCCGGTGCTCATCGAGGAGCGTCTCTACGCCTTCTCACGAACCATCCGCGAGACCATGAAGAGCTGAGCGCGCCCGCTGGCTCGGTGCGCTGTGGACGGGCTCGCCTGGGGCTCGCGTCTCGCCCTTCTTTCCTCTCCCGGGGAAGGGAGAGGCTGCCCGCAGGGCCGGTGAGGGACTTCACTCTGGCGCCCCCTTCCGCTCAAGCTTTCCGTTTTGATGAAAGCCCGCAAAGCGCTTAGCTTCGGCGTATCGGAGAGCCGGCATGCCCCAATCTTACCTCGATATCGCGAGCCATCTCGCGGCCGCGTGGGCCGCGGGGAGCCTGATCGGGCTCGAGCGGAGCTACCATGGCCGCCCCGCCGGGTTCCGGACGCATGCGCTGGTCTGCCTCGCCGCTGCCCTCCTCATGGTGCTCACGCACTACCAATGGGACTGGCTGGGCTCCGTCCCCCTCGAGACGGTGCGGACCGATCCGACGCGGGTCGCGCAGGGCATCATGACGGGCATCGGCTTCCTCGGCGCCGGCGTCATCTTCAAGGAAGGGCTCACGGTGCGCGGGCTCACGACTGCCGCCTCGATCTGGATCACGTCGGCGATCGGCATCCTCTACGGCGTGGGGTTCTTCTATCCCGCAACGCTGGCCACCGTGGCCACGCTCGGGACGCTCGCCGTCTTCCGGCCCATCGAGGACCGCATTCCGAGCCACAGGTTCTCCCAGCTCGTGCTGCGCTTCCGCGCCGATCGGATCCCGGAGGAGACGGAGTTGCTCGGCGCCATCGGCGCGCAGGGCTTTACGGTCGCGAACATCAGCTATCGCCTCGACCGCGAGAAGGGCTATTTCGAATACCACATGATGATTCACACATCACGGAAGACCGCGCTTGCGGCGCTCGCCATCACTCTGCGCGAACGCGCCGACCTGCTCGAGTTCCGGATTTCTCTGAGCGGCGATTGAGATCAAGAGGAGGCGGCGCGCCCATCTCATCACGCCACACTACACGACGCCCCGTCACACGACGCCCCGTCACGGCGTCCGCGGGCTGAACCAGACGCGCAACAGCGCCCGCCAGCGCCGGCCCCAGGAGACGCTCTCGTCCGAGAGCGCATCGAGGAAATCCGAGAGCCGCCGCGACTTCACGACCGTATAAAGCGTCAGGAGGGTCGTGGGCACGAACACCGCCAGGAACGCGAGCACGCGCCACCAGATCGGCTCTTGCGTCCAGTCGAAGAGGTTCATTCCGATGAACCCCGTCACCACCGTGCCGACGAGGCCGAAGGTCGTCACGACCGTCAGGCGCACCACCGTCTCGTTCTGCTTTCGCATCGCTTCCACGTCCAGGAAGCTGCCCATGTCCTGCAGCTCCTCGCGGACCTCGGAATAGAGGCTGTCGAGGTTCAGGTGCTCGCGCGTCTTGTCGAACAGCTCGCGCACCTGCGCCTGATGCGAGACGTTGTGGAACCAGTAGCGATGGGAGAAGCGCAGGAAGTTCTCGTGCGCGTCGCGGATGTCGCGGCGAAACATGCGGTTCGCCTTCGGGTTCGTGATGTCGAGACGGCTGACGGCCGCGACCAGCCTGTCCGAGAACATGTGCAGCGATGCCCGCTGGAAATGCGCGATCAGAAACATCAGGAAGTGCTGATGGCGGAAACGGGCGAGAATGCCGCTCTCGCGCGAGACATAGAACGGATCGCGCGCATCTCCGGTGACGACGAAGGTGTCGCCCGAGGCGAAGAAGCGCACGCTCGCGGTTTTCTGCGTCTCGCCCGCCATGAAGTTGCGGTCGTAGCAATAGCGTTGCTCGAAATCCGCAAGGTAGGCATCCGAATAGGGGAGCGAGGTGCCCTCCGCGCCTGCCTCGTTGCCCAGCGCGAGCCGGATGGCATCCGAGCGCGCCAGCGTCTCCGGCTTATCGAGCGCAAGATAGGCCATGTAAGGCATGCGGTAATATTCGAGCTGGCGATAGCGCAGAGGGCCTTTCCGGTCACCGTGATGCAGCACGATCGGTGACATCAGGAAATCCCAGTGAGAGGCCGTCGCCGGCGCGCGATGGCGGCAGACGAAGGAGAGGAACTTGTCGCGCTGCTCGTAGTCCGAGACCGCCAGCACCTCGCCGTCCGCGCCGAGCCACTCGACCTTCCAGGGACAATGTCCGCCGCGCCCGCCCTTCTCCCAATAGGCGGGATAGGCCCGGCCGAAACGAAAGAGAAGGTTCTGCGCCGTCTCGAGCGGAATGTCGTCCGTGCACACCTCGAGCGCGAGCAGCACGATATCGATGTCGAAGAAGAAGTAGAGATCGACATGGACGATCTCGAGATCGATCGGCGCCTGGCCTTTATCGAGCGTCACCCGCGCGCCGCGCACGTCGGACCGGCGCATGACGCGGATGGGGCTCTCGCCGTAAACCTTGCTGACCGAGCGGCCGAGGCCCTGCCCGTAGAGGAAGCGCTGCACCGGCGGCAGGAAGGTGACGAACTCGTTGTAGTGCCGGGCCTGAAACTCGGCCGGATCGCCGAACTCGTCGTCCACCTCGCTCCAGGGGTTGTCCTGCGCCAGCGTCGAGAGTTGCGCCCAGTGGTCCTGCATCGGCGCGTTCTCGTCGAAGGGCAGCAGGTAGACTGGCCAGAGCAGGATCTGGCGCAGATGCGTGACGCGCTTCTCTTGTGTCATGGCCCGCCGCGTGAGGACTCGTTGCTCCGGATGCCCTCGGATCATCGGTGCCCGGCCGCCGCCCGGCAAGCCGCAAAATTTCGGCCGCTGTCAAACAACCGTCACGGTCGGGGAAAGGCTGAAGCCAGGATCGAGGTGGTTAGAAGAGGATGAGCGAGGCAAGGCCGAGGAAGGCGAAGAAGCCCACGCAATCGGTGATCATCGAGACGAACACGCCGGAGGCCGGGGCGGGATCGAGCTTCAGCCGGTGGAGCGCGAGGGGAATAAGGATGCCGGCGAGCGCGGCCGCCAGCAAATTAACCACCATGGCAAGGCCGATGACGGCACCGAGCCGGCCCGACCCGAACCAGAGAAACACGACCGACGCCATGATGACGGACAGGATCAGGCCGTTCAGGAGCCCGACGGCCGACTCGCGCATGATGATCCGCATGGCATTGGCGGCGCCGAGCTTGTTGGTGGCGAGCGCACGCACCGTCACCGTCATGGTCTGCGTGCCGGCATTGCCGCCCATGGAGGCCACGATCGGCATCAGCACCGCCAACGCCACCATCTGCTCGATCGTGGCGTCGAACATCTGAATGACGGCCGAGCCGAGCACGGCCGTGCCGAGGTTGACGATGAGCCAGGGCACGCGGCTGCGCGCTGTCTCCGCCACGCTGCCGCCGAGGCTTTCGTCGCCGACGCCGCCGAGCGCCTTCATGTCCTCCTCGGCCTCGTCCTGCAGAACCTCCACGACGTCGTCGATCGTGATCACGCCGACGAGCTTGTTGTTCTCGTCCACGACCGGCGCGGACAGCAGGGCGTAGCGCTCGAACTGGCGGGCGACCTCCTCCTGGTCCGCGGTCGCCAGCACGACGTCGAGATCGGTCTCCATGATCTCGGAGATCGGCACCTCGCGCTTGGTGCGCAGAAGCCGCGAGAGATCGACGCTGCCGAGCACCTTGAAGGCGGGATCGACGACGAAGATCTCCGAGAACTGATCCGGCAGATCGTCGGTTTCGCGGGCGTGCGCGATGACCTGCCCGACCGTCCAATAGGGAGCGACTGCCACGAAGTCGCTCTGCATGAGGCGGCCGGCGGAATCCTCGGGATATTCGAGCTGCCGCTCGAGGACCGCACGCTCGCTCTTCGGGAGCTGGGCGAGAATCTCCTCCCGGTCCGCCTCTTCGAGGTTCTCGATGAGATAGGCCGCGTCGTCCGTGTCGAGCTCGGTGACGGCCTTCGCCAGCAGCTCATTCGGCAGCGCCTCGGAGAGCTGGTCGCGGACCGACTCGTCGATCTCCGACAGCACCTCGTAGTCGAACGCCGACCCCAGCGCCTGGATGAGCGCGACGCGGTGCTCCGGGCTCAGCAGCTCGATGACGTCGGCGAGGTCGCGCGGATGCAGATTGGTGACGAGCGCGGCCGCACGCGGACTGTCGCCATCGTGCAACGCCAGCGCGACATCGCGCACCAGGTCCGCCACGCTGACGTCATCCGTTTGAGCGGACGTCTGTTCGTCGGTTTTCGCCATCGGCGCTCCAGGAGGCCTTGCCCGCGGCGGCCGGCCGCGCGGCATTCTGAACCGGCCCGAGCCGGGGCGGGCGCATGCGGCATTCCGGGGATCTTCGCCGCCCTGCCCCTAGCATAGCCGTCACACCGGGGACACTCTCATCCGCCAAAAAATTATGCGCGCCGTGCGGGGTTGCAATTTGGATACAAACTCAATTACGAACCGTGCTTCAATGGTCGGGCGGGCCGAACGGGCCTGCACCGCGGGGGGAGGGATTTGCATGCAGGCCAGCCGGCGCATCTCGCGCATCGTGAGCCCGGTGGCAGCTGTCGCCTCTGCGCTCGCGATGCTGGCTGCGGTCCCGTCCCACGCCGAGACACCCCCCGCCGCCGAGCAACCCGAGATCGAGAGCGCGCCGCTCCTCAAGCCGTCGCTGCCCGAGGCCGATCCGACCCTCACCTGCGCCAACGGCAGCCCGACGCTCGGCGTCAGCCGCATCGTCGAGATCGACACGGCGAGCGGCCCCGAGTTCGGCGACCAGTATCTGAAGAGCGAGCCCAAATTCCTCGAGGACCACGAGGTCGTCCTGACCTTCGACGACGGCCCGATGCGCCGCTACACGAAGCCGATCCTGGACGCACTCGACGAGCATTGCCTCAAGGCGACGTTCTTCTCGGTCGGGCGCATGGCCATCGCGGACCCCGCAACGCTGCAGGAGGTGGCGCGCCGCGGCCACACGATCGGCACGCACACGTGGTCGCACAAGAACCTGGCCTCGCTCAGCGCGGCCGCCATGAAGCGCGAGTTCGAGCTCGGCGTCTCGGCGGTGGCTGCCGCTGCCGGCGTGCCCACGGCGCCCTTCTTCCGCTTCCCCTATCTCGGCCATAGCCGTGCCTCGCGCACCTATATCCGCGAGCGCGGGATCGGCATCTTCGGCATCCATGTCGATTCGCGCGATTTCCGCACCAAGAGCCCGGGCGTGGTGCTGCGCAACGTGCTCTCCCAGCTCGACCGCGAGAAGAAGGGCATTCTCCTGTTCCACGACATCCAGCCCTCGACGGCCGGGGCCATCGGCCAGTTGATCGAGGATCTCAAGGCGCGTGGCTACAAGTTCGTGCACATCGTGCCGAAATCGCCCGTCGAGACGCTGCCCGAGTACGACGCCATCGCCGCGAAGATGCTGAAGGCGAAATCCGTGGCCGCCGCCAACGCGCTGGCGACGCGTGCGGCCACCTGGCCGATCTCCGATCCGCCCGCTGCGGCCGGTGCGCCGGCCCCGGTCCGCAAGCCCGCAGCCTCCCGCCCGGCGACGGCGCCGGCGGCCAAGCCGTTCGACTGGGCCAATCCCTCGAACGATCCCTGGCAGCTCAAGTCGTTCGGCAACGACTAGAGCCGTTCCGGTTTTAGTGGACTCGCGGAACGGCTCTAAGCTTTTGTTTGATCGTGCTTCTTATCGGACATTTCTCTTGCATGGCTCCGCCATGGCTCTCTCGCATGGCTCCGCCATGACCGGTTCCCACTTTTCCGGAACCACATCTAGGCGGCGCAGACAAGCGCGACCCAAAAGCCTCTCCCGGCCAAGATCCTAACCCTTTCAGGCCGCGTGCCCTTGATCACGCTGCCTGAAATCGTCGAGACTCGGGCGTTCGGTCCCGACGCGCGGCTAGGAGCTTGTGTTGCATCTACGAATTCTGATCCTCGGGCTCGCCCTCGTGTTGGGCGGGCAAGACGCGGCGGCCGCGGCCTGCACCGATCCGGCCAAGGCCCTCGGCGTCTCGCGCGTGATCGAGATCGACACCTCCGGCGGCCCGATCTTCGGCGCGGCGACGAAGCGCGACAAGGAAGCCTCCTTCCTTGCCGAGAACGAGGTCGTGCTGACCTTCGACGACGGCCCGGCGCCGCGCGTGACGACGCCGATCCTCGATACACTCGACCTCTTCTGCACCAAGGCGACCTTCTTCGCGGTCGGCGAGATGGCGCTCTCCTATCCCGCCACGCTGAAAGAGGTGCTGGCCCGCGGCCACACCATCGGCACGCACACCTGGTCTCATCCCAACAACCTCAGTCGCCTGCCCTTCGAGAAGGCCAAGGACGAGATCGAGCGCGGGTTTGCCGCCGTGACGCTCAGCGCCGGCACGGGCATCGCGCCGTTCTTCCGCTTTCCGGGCCTGAACGACAGCGACGAGTTGCTGACCTATCTCCAGTCCCGAGGCATTGCGAGCTTCACCGTCGACGTCATTACGAACGACAGCTTCATCGGCACGGCCGACGCGCTCGCGAAGCGCACCTTGAAGCTCGCGGCCGCCCGCAAAGGCGGCATCCTGCTTATGCATGACATCAAGCGCTCCACGGCCAAGGCGCTTCCCGCCATTCTCGCCGGACTCAAGGCCAAGGGCTTCAAGGTCGTCCATCTTCGCCCCAAGGCGAGCGTCGTGCCGCTCGCCACCCTGGACGCCGAGCTGCAACCCCTGCTCGCCAAAAGGGCGGCGCCGAGCGCCCTCGTCCCGGTCTACGGCCCCATCGCCGAGCCGGAGACCGCCGACGGGGCGGCCCCGGCCGTCACGGCCATCGCGCCTGCTGCCAAGGCGCGCCAACCGGCCGTGCCGCCGTCGGAGGGCCAGACCGGACGGCAGGCGTCGTCTCTTCCCTGAGGGGGTACAGCCCCCGGGCCGCTGTAGCTCCCGCCACATTTCAGGCGTAACATCAGGCCGAGCGGCGGCCCGACGAGAAAATCCGACGGATTTTCTCAAGATGCCTCGTTCGCTCGGGTGAGGGCCGCTGCGCGCACTGGAACGGCCTCACGTCGCAATGGGCTGAAGCGTGCCTCGAATGGCTGGCGATCGCGCGAACGGATCAGGTGCCGAATGAGAAAAGTGCTGATCGCGGTTGTCCTGCTGATGGCGGCGGCCGGCAGCGCCTACTACGCCACGGACGGGAAGCTTCGGGAGCTGCCGCGGCTGGCCGGGCTCGAGCATCTCCTGGCCGCGCCCGACTCCGCCCTTCCGGTCACGAAAAGCGCCCGGGCCGAGAAAGCCGGGCCCTCGCAACGTGACCGGGCCGGCCCGCCGAGCGTCGCCGTCGAGACAGCGACCGCCGTTGCTACCACATCGACCGAGGACGTGCGCGCGATCGGAACGCTGCAATCGGACGAGTCCGTGCAGGTCAGCTCCGAGATCGCGGGCCGCCTCACCGAGATCGCGCTATCCGAAGGCACCCCCGTCAGCGCCGGCGACATCCTGGTCAAGCTCGATGACGCGCTCGCCATCGCGGAGGTTCACGATACGCAGGCCCGCTACGATCTGGCCGAAGGGAACCTCCGCCGCGCGAACTCTCTCGCCAAGTCCGGCAACGTCACAGAGCGCGCGCGGGACGAGGCGACGACCAACGCCGAGACCGCCCGCGCCGCCCTCGAGCTCGCCAAGGTACGGCTTTCGAAGCACGTCATTCGCGCGCCGTTCTCCGGCATCGCCGGCATCCGCAAGGTCTCGCCCGGCGCCTACATCACCGCGGGCCAGGAGATCGTCAACCTCGAGAAGATCGACACCCTCAAGATCGACTTCAAGCTGCCCGAGCTCTACCTCGCGCAGGTGAAGACCGGGCAGGACATCGAGATCACGGTCGACGCGCTGCCCGGGCGGACGTTCCATGGCGTCATCTACGCCATCGATCCGCATCTCGACGTCAACGGCCGCGCCTTGAGCATCCGCGCCAAGCTCGAGAACCCCGAGCTGACGCTGCGCCCGGGCCTCTTCGCGCGCATTCTCGTCAAGGGGCAGACCCGGCGCAACGTGCTCGTCGTTCCGGAGGCCGCCATCGTGCCGCGCGGCGAGGACAAGATCGTCTATCGCATCGAGAACGGCCAGGCGATCGAAGCAAAAGTCCGCCTCGGCAACCGCAGCAACGGCCTCGTCGAGGTGCTCGACGGGCTCGCCGCCGACACCAAGGTCGTCGTCGCCGGGCAGCAGAAGCTCAAGGACGGCAGCCACGTCGAGATCGTAACGAACGACGCCTCCGGACCGCGGGGAACCTGATGGGCCTGTCGGAGCTTTGCATTCGGCGGCCGGTCTTCGCCACCGTGCTGAGCCTCGTCATCGTGCTGTTGGGCTTCGTCTCCTACACGCGCCTCACCGTGCGCGAGTATCCGAACGTGGACGAGCCCGTGGTCTCCGTGCAGACGCGCTATCCCGGCGCCTCGGCGCGGATCATCGAGACGCAGGTCACGCAGGTGCTGGAAGGCTCGATTGCCGGCATCCCCGGCATCGACGTCATCGATTCCTCGAGCCGCTCCGAGCAGAGCCGCATTTCGGTGCGCTTCCGGCCCGACGTGGATCAGGACGTCGCTGCGAGCGATATCCGCGACCGCGTCTCCCGCGTGCGCGGGCGGCTCCCCGACG
>DAITBB010000059.1:0-8223 GCA_036823975.1 Hyphomicrobium sp. | reverse complement strand
CGAGGCGGACGCCCAGCCGATCATGCTGCTCGTCTTCACGAGCCCGGTGCTGAGCCCGCTCGAAATCACCGACTACATCGACCGCTTCGTCATCGATCAGCTCAAGAACCTCAACGGCGTGGCCGACGTCTCGATCTACGGCGAGCGGCGCTACGCCATGCGAATCTGGATCGACCGCGAGCGTCTGGCGGCCTTCTCCCTCACCGTGCAGGATATCGAGACCGCGCTGCGCGCCCAGAACGTGGAGCTGCCCTCGGGCCGCATCGAGAGCGCCAACCGCGAGTTCAGCGTGCTCTCCCGCACCGGCCTCGTCATGCCCGAGGAATTCCGCAACATCGTCATCAAGATGTCCGGCACCCACCAGGTGAAGCTCGGCGAGGTGGCCCGCGTCGAGCTCGGCGCCTTCGACGAGCGTCGCGAGAGCCGCTACGAGGGCAAGACCGCCATTGCCGTCGGCGTCATCAAGCAGGCCGTCTCCAATCCGCTCGACGTGTCGCTGGCCGTGCGCCAGTTGCTGCCGCGCATCAACGAGGCGATGCCGAACGGCCTTGCGGCGGCCGTCGCCAACGACGACGCGGTGTTCATCGAACGCTCCATCGAGGGCGTGTATCACACCATCGGCGAGGCGATCGTGCTCGTCGTGCTCGTGATCATCTTTTTCCTGCGCTCGCCGCGCGCCTCCCTGATCCCGATCGTCACGATCCCGATCTCGCTGATCGCCACGTTCACGCTGATGCTCGTGTTCGGCTTCAGCGTGAACACGCTGACGCTGCTCGCCATGGTGCTCGCCATCGGTCTCGTCGTCGACGACGCGATCGTGGTGCTCGAAAACATCTATCGCCACATCGAGCACGGCATGAAGCCCGTGGAGGCGGCGATCAAGGGCGTGCGCGAGATCGGCTTCGCCGTCATTGCCATGACGCTGACGCTGGCCGCGGTGTATGCGCCGATCGCGTTCGCGCCCGGCAAGACGGGCCGCCTGTTCCTGGAATTCGCGCTCACGCTCGCCGGCGCCGTGATCATCTCCGGCTTCATCGCCCTGACGCTGACGCCGATGATGTGCGCCAAGCTCCTCAGGCACAACCCCTCGCCCGGACGCCTCGTGCTTCTCGTCGAGCGCCTGCTCGACGGCCTCGAGCACGGCTACCGCCGCTCGCTCGAGAGCACGCTGCGCCATCGCCTCACTATCCTGTTGCTGGCGGCCGCCGTGGCGGGGTCGAGCGTCTACTTCTTCCTCCATCTCAAGTCAGAGCTGGCCCCCGTCGAGGATCGCGGCATCATCCGCGTGCGCGGAACGGGCCCGGAGGGCGCCACCCTCGCCTATACGAGCCGCTACAGCAGCCAGGCCGACGCCATCCTCGCCGGCGTGCCCGAGATCAGCTCCCGCCTCGTCATCAACGGCAACCCGGAAGTCTCGGGCTTCTTTATCTTCGCACCCTTGAAGCCCTGGGAGGAGCGCCGCCGCACCCAGCAAGAGATCTCGCGCGAGATCAGCCCCAAGGTCCGCAAGATCGCGGGCGTCCTCGCCTTCGCGCCGAACCCCAACGCCTTCGGCCAGCGCGGCTCGTCGAAGCCGGTCGAGTTCGTGATCCAATCCTCCGGCACGTACGAGGAGCTCGAGAAGCTGTCCGTGAAGTTGATGGACGCGCTCGAAACCTACCCCGGCCTCGAAAGCGTGGAGACCGACCTCAAGCTCAACACGCCCGAGTTCCGCCTCGAGATCGACCGCGCCAAGGTGTCGGACCTGCGCCTCGACGTGAACGTCGTCGGCCGTACGCTCGAGACGCTGCTCGGCGGACGGCAAGTCACACGCTTCGAGATGAACGGCGAGCAGTACGACGTCATGGTGCAGCTCGCCGAGCGCGACCGCGCCACGCCGCAGGCGCTCGACACGATCTTCCTGCGCTCGCCCGCGGGCGAGATGATCCAGCTCTCGAACATCGTCCGCATCGTCGAGAGCGTGGCGCCGAAGGAGCTCAAGCGCTTCAACCAGCTCCGCTCGGCGACACTCTCCGCCAACATCGCCCAGGGCTACGCGCTCGGCGAGGTGCTCGCCCACATCGAGCGCGTGGTGGACGAGGTGCTGCCGCAGACGGTGCAGACCGACGTCAACGGCCAGAGCCGCGACTACCGCGCCTCCAGCGACAGCCTGGCGATGGTGTTCGTGCTCGCCCTCGCCTTCATCTATCTCGTGCTCGCCGCGCAGTTCGAAAGCTTCCGCGACCCCGTGATCATTCTCGTCACGGTTCCGCTCTCGATGTGCGGCGCGCTCGGCGCGCTCTACTTCGCCGGCGGCTCGTTCAACGTCTATTCGCAGATCGGCCTCATCACGCTCGTCGGGCTGATCACGAAGCACGGCATTCTAATCGTCGAGTTCACCAATCAGCTCGAAGCCGCGGGCCGGCGCCGGCGCGACGCCATCGTCGAGGCGGCAAGCCTGCGTCTGCGCCCGATCCTGATGACGACCGGCGCCATGGTGCTCGGCGCGGTTCCGCTCGCGCTCGCCACCGGCGCGGGCGCCGAGAGCCGCCAGCAGATCGGCTGGGTGATCGTGGGCGGCATGAGCCTCGGTACGGTGCTGACGCTCTACGTCGTGCCGACGGTGCTGAGCTATATCTCGGCGCCCCATCACCAGCCCGACGAGGCGCCCACGCATGCGAGCGCAGAGCCCGCGGAATAGCGGGTTGCCTCAGCCCTCGCGCGCCGGCACGACGAGGCGGGCCGTCATGACCTGCACCGTCTCGCCCTTCTGATTGAGGGTCTCGGCGCGGATCGTCACCATGCCGCGGTCGGGACGGGACGCGGAGCGTTTCGCCGCCACCACCTCGATCACGGCCCGCAGCTCGTCCTCAGGATGGACGGCACGCGGCCACGTCACCTCGCCTCCGGCCCCGATGACGCCACCCGCGATCGGCAATCCGCTCGTGACGAGGAGACGCATCGTGAGCGAGGCGGTATGCCAGCCGCTCGCCACCAGCCCGCCGAAGAAGGTCCCGGCCGCCGCGGCCTCGTCGAGATGGAAGGGCTGCGGGTCGAAGGCGGCGGCGAAGTCCTTGATGGCCTGGCGCCCGACGACGAGGGACGCCGTCTCGAACGTGCGCCCGAGGGGGAGATCCTCGAAGTAGAGCTTGTCCGCCGTCCCGCCGGCGTGGTCGTCCTTCATGCGCTCAGTCCTCGTATCCCGGCGGCGATTTATGCCAGGCGATGCCGGCCGCGCCCTTGCGGTAGCCGTACTCGAACAGCGTGTTCATGTAGATCTTGTTGAACGGCCCCTCGTAGGGCACGGCGAAGTCGTCGTCCAGGAACACGAGATTATATTCGATGCCGTCGCGCTTGGCGGTGAGGTAGATGCGATAGAGGTCGTTCATGCCGTTGGCCGCCGTCATCGTCGCGATGGCCTGCCCGGCGATGGCGAGCGTCTGGCGCTTCACCTGATGCTCGGGCCGGAAGATGCGGCCGTTACGGATGATGTAGGCCACGTCCTTCTTCTGCGACACCTTGGGGCCGACCTCCTTCAGGCGCAGCGAGGGGGGATAAAGGAAGATCTGCGACATCGCCCCGCCATCGACGTGCATCTCCTCGTAGCGCTTGCCGTTGATCGTGACGTCCAGCATCACCGGCGGGAAAGCGCCGGGAAGGGAGGCGGAGGCCCGCAGCACCTCGATGATCAGGTGGCGCGCGCGCGGATCCGGGCTGGTGGCGATGGCGCCGATGTTCCAGATGACGGAGCGCGCCTGATCGAGGTTCGTCGTCGCGACGAGGAGCAGGCGCCCCTTGGCGTACTCCTCCGCAATGCGGCGGACCATTCTCTCGTCGACGTACTTCGCGATGAGGTTGCGCAGCGGCGTCGTGTCGGCGGCCGCATCGCCCGAGAGGATCGAGACGATGGGGTTCGAGCCCGAGAAGATGTCGGCGGCGCTGGTCTCGGTGTAGACAGCCTTCAGCTCGTCGTCGTAGTCGGGGCCGAGGAACGCGAAGGGCGCCGAAAGCGCGCCCGTGCTGATGCCCGTGACGACGCTGAACTCCGGGCGGTCGCCGCGCGCCGTCCAGCCGACCAGGAGACCCGCACCGAAGGCGCCGTCGTCGCCGCCTCCGGAGATGGCGAGGAACGTGGCATTCTGCCGGGCGCCATGCGGGAGAGCCGCCGCGCCCCGCGCCGCGCGCGCCCGGGCGATCAGCTCATGCCCCAGCGCACGGAACTGGGCCGGATCGCCGTCCGCGTAGAAGCGCGCATAAGGGATATCCAGCGGATGAATCTCGTAGCCCATCACCAAGGGCACGGCCGGCAGGCGGTCGAGGCTGGCGCAGGAGGCGAGCCCCAGGGACATCACCACAGCGGCGAGCGCGGCGAGAGCGCATCGGATCGCCGCCGGACCACGTCCCCGTCCCTCTCTCCGCACCCGCATCTCTGGTCAGCCCGCTCCGACCCGGCCCTATCGTCCCTCGCGCCGCCCGTCCCGCGACCTCGCGGCGGCATCCGGCCACGCGGGCGGACCATACGTCACACGCTTGACAGGACGCCAGGGCAGACTGAAGGCACCCCTCGAAGCCCCTGATTTTCGGGCTATCGCTCCCCCCGGGGGGACATCCGCCTGGCCGAACACGGCTTCCCCAGGGCAACCGCGTTCGCTATCGATGAGCACGGAAGGAGCCCAATGCCATGACCGACCGGCCGCTCTGGCGAGCCAGCGACCAGCGTGTGCTCGAGGTGGCCTCGGTCGCACTGCGGCTCGAACCCGGCCGCTGGGCGTTCGCCGACCGGCATGCGGCGGACATCGACGCCCATTGGGCGCGACGCCGGCAGGAGTGCCCGCACTTCTTCAATGGCGCCGTGCACCTGCTCGCGGACTACGAGATCGCACCCGGCGGCCGGCTCGTCGCCCGCTTCGTCAGGAGCGACTTCAAGAGCTTTCTCTATTGGCGCGAGCATGGCTGGCCCGACAGCCGCGTCATGGACGCCTTCGGCTCCGCGCTGATCGTTTCGCGCGGGGGCGGGCTGCTCCTCGGACGGCAGCGGAGCGGGCACCTCAATGGCGGGCTCACCTATCCGCCGGGCGGCTTCATCGATGCGCGCGATCTCGGACCCGACGGCACGATCGACCTCGACGGCAGCGTCATGCGGGAGATCCGCGAGGAGGTCGGCCTCTCGCCCGAACAGTTGCAGCGGCGCCCTGGCTACATCGTCACCTGTGCGGGGCCCGTCTGTTCCATCGGCGTGCCTTACGTGGCCCGTTGCCCCGACGCAGAGCTCCGCGCGGTGGCCGAACGGCATCTCGCCGCCGATCCGGATCCCGAGCTTGCGGACGTTCTTCTGCTCGCCCCCGGTCCCGTGCCGAACAGCCTTGCCATGCCCGCCTATGCGCGCGTCCTGATCGCCGGGCTGGCCGATCTCGAATCTTTCCGGAGAGACCCTCTCCTCCCCTTGGACACCCGCCCCGAATGAGGCAGAGTGCGGCCGCTTTGCTGGATACTGCCCCAACGAGAAGGCGTCATGGCCCTTAAATTTCACACGCTCGATGTGTTCACCGAACGGCGCTTCGGCGGCAATCCGCTCGCGGTCGTGCTCGATGCCGACGATCTGTCGGATGCGCAAATGCAAGCGATCGCGCGGGAGTTCAATCTCTCGGAGACCGTCTTCGTGCAGGCCTCGGAGCGGCCGGCGCATACGGCGCGCATGCGCATCTTCACGCCTAAGAGCGAGGTCCCCTTCGCCGGCCATCCGACCATCGGCACGGCGGTGCTGCTCGCGGAGCTCAAGGCGCCCCAGCACAACGGCGAGCAGGATGCGCTCGTCATCCTCGAGCAGGCGATCGGCACCGTCCGCGTCGGCGTGCGCGTGCGCGCGAGGGAAGCGGCCTTCGCCGAGTTCGACGCGCCCAAGCTGCCGGCGGAGGCCGGCATCCTGCCGCCCAATGACATCCTCGCCTCGGGGCTCGGGCTGATCCCGAGCGAGATCGGGTTCGAGAACCACAAGCCGCTGTGCTTCGCCGCCGGCAACACGTTCGCGTTCGTGCCGATCGCCTCGATCGAGGCCATGCGGCGCGCACACGTCAACGGGCTGCACTGGGAGCGGGCCTTCGAGCAGCAGGGCGTCGTCGGCGTCTATCTCTACACGCGCCAGTGCGAGCATACGGCGCACGCTTTCCACGCGCGCATGTTCGCGCCGCAGGTCGGCATTGCGGAGGACGCGGCGACCGGCTCGGCCGCCGTGGGCCTGGCGGGCCTCGTGCAGCACTTCGACCGCCTTCGCGACGGCACGCACAAGCGCATCGTCGAGCAAGGCTACGAGATGGGACGGCCGAGCCAGATCACGCTCACGCTCGTCGTCTCCGGCGGCAAGCTCACGACAGTGCGTATCGGCGGCTCGGCCGTTCGCGTCTCGGAAGGGACGATCACGCTCTGAGCGGCGCCTCGCGAGGCTTCGCTCAGTCCTTGGACGTCGCGCCGCCGCACTCGGCCATTGTCGGCATCGCCGCCTTGATCTCGTCGAACGTCATGTCGCGAACGTGCGTCGCGATGGACCAGCGATGGCCGAACGGATCCTCGATCTGTCCGTAGCGGTCGCCCCAGAACGCGTCGGCCACCGGCATGATCAGCGTGGCCCCCGCGGCCACCGCACGCTCCGCGAGCGCGTCGGCGTCCGGAACGTTGAGGTGGATGGTCACGGACGTGCCCTTCCGCGCCTTCGGGCCGAGGGAGCCCATATCCGGGAACTCGTCCACGAGCATCACGGGCGACCCCGCAATCTCGACGCACGCGTGCCACATCTTGCCATCCGGCCCTTCGAGGCGCGCCATCTCCTTGGCCCCGAACGCCTTCTCGTAGAAGGCGATCGCCTTCGCCGCCCCGTCCACCACGAGATGCGGCGTCACGCCCGGCATCCGGTTCGGCTGCGCGCGCGTCTCGGCGCCCGTCGCGTCGGGGGCGCTATGGGATCCCGAACCCGTCTGGCGTTGCTCCTTCACGGGTGATTTGACCGTCGCTTTCGACATGGGGCACCTCCTCTTTCGGTTCGTACGGCTTCAATCGATGGGGCCCGCCTGCTGTTCCTTGACCGCGGAGCGCGGGCCGGCCGCTCGCAGGACGAACGGAACGCGGCCGAGCCGACACCGCCATCGCGGCTTTTTGTGGCCGTGCGCCGCAAGCCCTTGCGCGCCGGGGCAAGATTCGCGTATGAGTCAATCGTATTCATCTTTCGAAGCGCATCCGGAACCCGCTCGGCATGAGCACTTTGGCGATCCGTTCCGACCTGCCCAACGCCGCCTCTCAGGCGCGCGCACGCGCGGCTGCGCCGATCGCCAGCCTGGGCACCCTCCTCCTTATCAGCCCCTGAGAACCGGGGGCCCGGCACCGGCCGGGCAGGTTCTTAGGGGAGACGCGAGCGACCGCTGATAGGATTGACTGCCGGCTTTCCGCGCCCCATGCCATGCGGCGACACCGGACCGGCTCCCGAGGAAGGACCCCTTTACGATGACCATCGAGACCGCTGACGCGTCCGCCGACCGCGTCGTCATTTTCGACACCACCTTGCGCGACGGCGAGCAGTGCCCCGGCGCCACCATGACCTTCGAGGAGAAGCTCGAGGTTGCCGATTGCCTCGACGGCATGGGCGTCGACATCATCGAAGCCGGCTTCCCGATCGCATCCGAGGGCGATTTCGACGCCGTCTCGGCGATCGCGAAACGCGTCGAGAACGCCACGGTGGCGGGCCTCGCCCGCGCCATCAATGCCGACATCGACCGCGCCGGCGAAGCCGTCCGCCATGCCCGGCGCGGACGCATCCACACGTTCGTTTCCACCTCGCCGATCCACCTCGCCCACCAGATGCGCAAGTCCGAGGCGGAGGTGCTCGAGATCATCACCGCCACCGTGTCGCGCGCGCGCAACCTCGTCGAGGACGTCGAGTGGAGCGCGATGGATGCGACGCGCACCGGCATCGACTATCTCTGCCAGTGCGTGGACGCCGCCATCAAGGCCGGCGCGACGACGATCAACCTGCCGGATACGGTGGGCTATGCGACGCCCGACGAATACGCCGCCATGTTCCGCGCCGTGCGCGAGCGCGTCGCCAACGCCGACAAGGCCATTTTCTCGACGCACTGCCACAACGATCTCGGCCTCGCGGTCGCCAACTCGCTGGCCGCGCTCGGTGCGGGCGCGCGGCAGATCGAATGCACCATCAACGGCATCGGCGAGCGGGCGGGCAACGCCGCGCTCGAGGAG
>DAITBB010000058.1:0-19767 GCA_036823975.1 Hyphomicrobium sp. | reverse complement strand
ACGGGAGAGGTGGCCGCAGGCCGGTGAGGGACTTTGCTCTGGCTTTGCGGCTGGCCGTTGTGCGCAACCAAAGACCCCTCATCCGCCCCTTCGGGGCACCTTCTCCCTATGGGAGAAGGAAGTGGGGCCTTTGCTTGCGTTCGAGCCGGAGGCGTTCAATTCAGAGATGGCCGGGGAGAGATTTCAGGCTGGTATGGGCCGCTGGCGTCATGCGCACTGCGCTTAAGACCTAAGGCTAAGGCGTTCAGAGAACTCTAACCGTCATTCGCATAATATATATTATGGAAAATAACTGAGACGTGTCATTTGTTAACAGGGTGTTGTCGCGCATTCGAAAGTGGACACTGTCGCAACCCAAACGGCCATCAGCGCCGCACCCCACGTCCCCCATGCGAACGGCGGCGCGCCTCGCGAGCGCGCCGCCGCCACGAACTACTTCTCCGACTTCTCGAAATGGTCGGCGATCAGACGGTCGAGGAGCTGGACGCCCCAGCCCGAGCCCCAGCTCGTATTGATCTCGTTCTTCGGCGCGTCCATGGCGGTGCCGGCGATGTCGAGATGGGCCCAGGGCACGTCCTTCTTGATGAAGCGGTTGAGGAACGCCGCGGCCGTGCACGCTCCGCCCCAGCGGCCGCCCATGTTCTTCACGTCGGCGTTCTTGCTGTCCATCAGCTTGTCGTAAGCCTTGTCGAGCGGCATGCGCCAGATCTTCTCGCCCGTGCTCCGCGAGGCGGCGATGAGCTGGTCGGCGAGCTTCTCGTCATTGGAGAAGAGGCCCGCGAAGTCCTTGCCGAGGGCGACCATGATCGCGCCCGTCAGCGTCGCGAGGTCGATCACGAAGCGCGGCTTGAAGCGATCCTGCACGTACCAGAGCACGTCGGCGAGCACGAGCCGCCCTTCCGCGTCGGTGTTGAGGTTCTCGACCGTCTGGCCGGAGAGCGACACGACGATGTCGCCGGGACGGATGGCCGAGCCGGACGGCATGTTCTCGACGATGCCGATGGCGCCGACGGCGTTGACGTTGGCCTTGCGCTCGGCGAGCGCGACCATGAGGCCGACGACGGCGGCAGCCCCCCCCATGTCGCCCTTCATGTCCTCCATGCCCGCGGCGGGCTTGATGGAGATGCCGCCCGTGTCGAACACGACGCCCTTGCCGACGAAGGCGAGCGGCTTGGCGCGCTTCCCCTTGGCGCCGTTCCAGTGCATGACCGCGACGCGCGCCGGACGCACGCTGCCCTGAGCGACCGAGAGCAGCGTGTTCATGCCGAGCTCTTTGAGAGCGACCTCGTCGAGGATCTCGACCTCGAGGCCGATCTTCTCGAGCTCCTTCACGCGATCCGCGAACTCCACCGGGCCCAGCATGTTGGCCGGCTCGTTGACGAGATCGCGCGCGAGGCACACGCCGGTGGCGACGGCCCGCTTGGCTTCGAACGCGGCCCGCGCCTTGTCCGGGTTGGCGCAGTGGACGGTGAGCTTGAGGCTGCGGTCGGCCTTGCTCTCGCCGTTCGCTCCCTCCTCCCCGTTCTTCTTGGTGCGGTACTTCTTGAACGTGTAGTGGCGCAGGAGCGCGCCGAAGGCGAGATTGGCAGCCACGACCTCCGGCTTCTGATCGGCCCCTGTCACCTCGGCGATGAGGCTCGCCTCGTCGCCCTTGCGCGCCGCGATCTGGCCGAGCGCGTAGCCACCGAGGTTCGCCCAATCGGGCTCCGTCTGATCGCCGGCCTTGCCGACGCCCACGATGATGAGACGCTGAGCCTCGAGCTTCGCGGGTGCGAGCAGCTCGATGGACGTCTTCGCCTTGCCTTTGAACTCGGCCGCCTCGGCGGCCTTCACGATGAGGCCGTTGCTCTTGGTGTTGAGCGCGGCAACGGCCGGCGACAGAGTGAGATCGTGGCCGGCGAAAGCCACACAGGTGGGTGCGACGTCCGCATCGAGGCGGGCGAACGTGATGTCGAGCGGCGTGGTCATGTGCGAGTGATGCTCCTCAAGGAACCGCAGGTGCGGCTGAGGCCGTCACGGGCTGCGTTGCGTCGGCGAGGCCCGGCCAAGCGGCGGGACGTGCGGAAATCGGCACTGGGCGGGATGGGTTTCGATCTTCGGTTTGGAACTTAGACGCTTCAAAAGGAAGTGCAAGGGAGCGGCCGCGGGATCGTGTGGGCGGCACGGGCCCGTTCCTCCCGGTGCCGAGGCCCCGGCATCGCTCCGCCAGCTCCGATTGATGCGCTGCACAACAGGCTTGGACCCGAGCCGAAATTCCGCCATTCTGACATGGAACGAGGGCATCGAACCGGGTGGGGGAATCGGGGACCGTGCCGCCAGGCAACTTACGCATCGCAGTGTGCCGCGGCACACCGGCCCGATCTTCCAGTCCTGAGGACGGGGGATGCATGCCTTTGCGCGCGGGCAGCCCATGACGATCTTCTCCCGCTATGTCTTCCGCCAGACGACGGGAGCGCTGCTGCTCGTGCTGCTCTCGCTCACAGGCATCGTCTGGATCTCGCTCGCCCTGCGTGAGCTCAACGTCGTCACCGGCCAGGGCCAGAGCGCGCTGACGCTCGTCAAGATGACGACGCTCGGGCTGCCCGGCTTCGTCGCCGTCATCACGCCGTTCGCCCTGCTCATCACGGCGATCCACACGCTCAACCGCCTGAACAGCGACAGCGAGATCATCGTTCTCACCGCCTCCGGCGCCACGGCCTGGACGATCACCAAGCCCCTCGTCGCGCTCGGCATGATCGTCGTCGTCTTCATCTCGTTCGTGAACCACTACGCCATGCCGTGGAGCCTGCGCCTGCTCCGCGACATCGTCATCGAGGTCCGGACGGATCTCCTCACGCAGGTCATCCAGCCCGGGCGGTTCTCCTCGCCCGAGCCGGGCCTCACCTTCCACGTCCGCGAGCGGACATCGGACGGAACGCTGCTCGGCCTCGTCATGCACGATCTGCGCGAGAAGAAGCTCACGCAGTCCTATCTCGCCGAGAAGGGCGTGCTCGTGAAGGACGAGGGCGGCGCCTACCTGTTCATGACCGACGGGCACATCCTGCGCCGCGACGGCGGCATCACCGTTCCGACACAGATCATCGCCTTCGACAAGTACGCGGTCGATCTCGACCAGCTGGAGGACCGCCGGGCCGGGCCGCCCGACCTCAAGGCGCGCGAGCGCTATTTCTCGGAGCTCGTCAATCCGAACCCGAAGGAGCGGAGCTACAAAGCCGAAGTCGGACGCTACCGATCCGAGTTGCATGAGCGCTTCTCGGGTGCGTTCTATCCGCTCGCCTTCGTGCTGATGGCGATCGCGGTGGTGGGCCAGGCCCAGAGCACGCGCCAGAATCGCAACCTGCGCATGGGGTTGTGCTTTTTGGCAGGGGTCGGATTGCGGCTCGCGGGCCTCGGCGTCAACAACGTGGTCACGCTGCACGCCAGCGCCGTCCCGCTGCTTTACGCCATTCCTCTGGCCGCGATCGGCGTTTCGCTGGTCCTGATCGTGCGTGGGGCGCGGCCGCGGCGGGCCAATCCGAAGGTCGAGCGCCTCATCGAGGCGGCGGGCGCCTTCTTCGTGCGGGTGCGGCAGCGCTTCACACGGACGCCGGCCGCGGCGGCGGCCGGAACGGGGGCTGGCGGATGATGCTCCTGCGCTCGACGGCCTCGATCTACATCGGCATGCGCTTCCTGACCGCGATCTTCGGCGTGTTCGCGCTCTGCAGCGTCTTGATTTTCATGATCGATTTCGTCGAGCTGCTGCGTCAGGCCGGCAAGTACGGAAGCGTGCCGGCGCATCGGCTCGCCTGGATCACGCTGCTCCGGCTGCCGGCCTATACCGAGATCCTGCTGCCGTTCGCCGTCCTCGTCGGCTCCATCAGTGCGCTGCTCATGCTGGCCCGCAAGAGCGAGCTTGCGGTCATGCGGGCGGGCGGCATGTCGGTCTGGCAGATCCTGCGGCCGGGAATCGTCGTCGCTCTCCTGCTCGGCATCCTGAGCTCGGTCGCCTTCAACCCCCTCGCCGCCTCCGCGCGCGACCAGTCCGAAAAGACCTACGCCAAGGCGTTCGGGCGGGAATCGAGCCCGCTCGGCAAGGGCGCGGCGGGAACGTGGCTGCGCCAGGACGGCGCGGACGGGCAGTCCGTCCTCACCGCCTCGTCGGCGCGCATGAAGGGAACGGAGCTGCGCACCGTCACCGCCTTCGTCTACGATCGCTCGGGCCGCTTCGCGGAGCGGGTCGACGCCGCCGAAGCCCGCCTCGGCGACGGCTTCTGGGTGCTGACCAAGGCCCTCGTCTCGCGGATGGGGCGGGAGCCGGAAAAGTTCGACTCCTACCTGCTGTCGACCTACCTCACGCCGGAGCGAGTCGTGGACGCCTTGGGGAGCGTCATCTCGGTCTCGTTCTGGGAGCTTCCGGACCTCATCGAAGTCACGGACAAAGCTGGGCTTTCAAGCAATCACCTGCGGATCCAATACGAGCTTCTCCTGAGCCGGCCGCTGCTGTGCGTGGCGATGGTCTTTTTGGCCGCCACTGTGTCGTTGCGGTCATTCCGCTCAGGGGGGATCCAGACTATGGTCGTGACCGGTATGGCGGGGGGCTTTGGGTTCTTCCTTTTCGCGGAGATTTCAAGGCAAATCGGGACGGCAGGCTTGGCGCCCATCTGGGCGGCGGTCTGGGTTCCGGTGCTTCTCGCGATCCTCGTCGCAATGACGGTGCTGCTGCACCAGGAGGACGGCTGAGTGATGCGTGTTGCGCGCAAATTGCTGCCGACATGCACGAAGTTCAACCCAACGTGTTCCCGCCACGCAGCGCGGGGACGCGGCCGGTTGCGCACGTTCTCAGCCGCGCTGCTCGCCCTGTTCGCGGGTGGCGTGCTCATCGCCCTCCCCGCCGTCGCGCAGAAAAATACCAATACCTATCAGAGCGTTCGCGATCGGGACGGCCTCACGGCCGGGGAGAAATCCGCGTTTCCGAAGCAGCCGGGCGGCATCTTCGGCAAGCCTCAGAAGATCGACAAGACGCTGCCGCTCTACCTGCAGGGCGACGAGCTGATCTACGACACCAAGGGCAATCGCGTCATCGCCCGCGGGAACGTCGAAATCTACTACAATAAGAACGTGTTGACCGCGGACGAGGTCATCTACGACCAGGGCGCCAACACGCTGACGGCCTCCGGCAACGTCGAGCTGAAGGAAGCCAACGGCAACATCATCCGCGCCGACAGCTACACGCTGACGGACGACTTCCGCGACGGCTTCGTGCAGTCGCTCTCGGTCGTCACGCGCGACAACTCCCGCATCACCGCCGAGCGCGGCGAGCGGCGCGAAGGCAACGTCACCGAGTTCTCCGACGCCACCTTCACGCCCTGCAAGAGCGAGGGCAACGTGCCGCCGCTGTGGTGCATCGGCGCCAAGCGGATCATCCACGACCAGGCGGCGCAGACGATCTCGTACCAGGATGCCGAGTTCAAGTTGTATGGCGTGACGGTGGCCTACCTGCCCTATTTCGAGCACGCCGACCCGTCCGTGAAGCGCAAGAGCGGCTTCCTCGCGCCCACCTACGGCAACTCGGACGATCTCGGCGTTTTCGTCGAGCTGCCCTATTACTTCGCGCTGTCGCCGAGCTTCGACTTCACCTTCCGCCCCCGCTACATGTCCGAGCAGGGCGTGCTGTGGCAGGGCGATTGGCGCCACAAGCTCGCGAGCGGCGAATACTACGTCAACCTCGCCGGCATCGAGCAGGACTGGACCGATCTGCCGACGGGCAACGGCGTGACGGATGCCCAGCGGCAAGCCCTCGATGGCTGGCGCGGCAGCATCGAGACGCGCGGCCGATTCTCGCTCTCGAGCTGGTGGAGCTACGGCTGGGACGTCACCATCGAGAGCGACGACTCCTTCCGCCGCTTCTACAAACTCGACAGCGTGCTGCTGACGGACCGCGTCAACGACCTGTGGCTGGTCGGCATGTCGGAGCGCAACTACTTCAGCGCCAAGATGTATCAGTTCGGCGGCCTGCTCGTGAACGATACGGACGATTCCGAGTCGCTCGTGCATCCGGTCATCGATCACAATTACGTCTTCAAGGATCCCGTCGTCGGTGGCGAGCTGACGTGGCGCTCCAATGCGCTGAGCCTGTCGCGCTCGGACGTTCGGCTTCAACCCGGCGAGGACCTCGTCTCACAGGACATGAACCGCGTGGTCACCGAGGTGAAGTGGCGCCGCCGCTTCACCGATGCGCTCGGCATCACCTACACGCCCTTCGGCGAGCTGCGCGGCGACATCTACCAGATCAACTATGAGGATGCCGATCCCCTGCTCGGCGATCTCGACGAGACGTTCGTGCGCGGGCTGGCCACCGGCGGCGCCACCGTCTCGTATCCGTGGGTCGCGAACGTGGGCGCGACCTCGCACGTCATCGAGCCGATCGGCCAAGTCGTCGCGCACAATGCGAGCGTGCGCCAGGACGGCTTGCCCGTCGAGGACGCCAAGAGCCTGATCTTCGACGACACGAACCTGTTCGCGACTTCGAAGTTCTCGGGCTACGACCGCCTCGAGACGGGCGTGCGCGCCAACGTCGGCGTGCAGTACACGTTCCAGGGGCCCGTCGGCTACGCCCGCGTCCTGGCCGGACAGAGCTTCCATCTTGCGGGCGAAAACGCCTACGACGAGGCCACCGACGCCTTCAACCGGCGCAGCGGCCTCGAGACCGACGAGTCCGACTACGTGCTCGGCATCTATCTGGCGCCGACGGACGTCTTCCGCGTCATTGCCCAGTCCCGCTTCGACGAGGACGACCTGACGCTCCGGCGCGAGGATCTGACCGCGAGCTTCAACTACGGTCCGCTGATGATGTCGGCGACCTATACCTACGGGCATGTCTTCGACACCGTGACCAATCTTTACGACGAGCAGGAGGACATCCTCGGCTTCGCCATGCTCCGCCTGACGGACCGCTGGACGCTTGCCGGCTCGATCCGCTACGACCTCGACGAAGCGCGGGTTCTCACGGACTCGATCCGCCTCGCCTATCTCGACGAATGCTTCATGCTGAGCGCGACCTACAGCGAAACCTACATCAACGACCCGGCCCGCTTCATCGAGCCCGACCGCACCATCATGCTGCGCTTCGAGCTGAAGCATCTCGGCGGCTTCAACTACCAGACCAACGTCGTCGACTTCCTCGGCGGCGAGGACGCCTCGGGCGTGAAGGCGGGGCCGTAAGCCGAAGGCGGGTCGGTCGCGCGGCGTTTTGAGACTAACGCCTTGATCTGGTGGGATGACTTCATGTCGCTCAGGCGTGCCATGGGGTCGCCACGATGCTGTGGATAAGACCGTCCGAGTTTGCGTGCCGTCCGCGACACGGTATGTTCGGCCGAGCGCATCTGCGCCGTGGGCGGAGTCTCGAAAAGAGGCCGTGTGGCCGTCGTCCGACGGCGAGCTGCGTGTTGACGAGATCGGGCCGATGCCGAAGCATATCCTCCACCGCCGCCTCACCGCCGTCTGCCGGGCGCGCTCCTGCGTGAGCGTCACGTCCGGCGGCGTTCTGGCGGTGCTCGCGCTCGCGGCTCTCGCCGCCGGAACGGCCGCACCCGCAGAGGCCCAGGCCGTGGCCGCGCGCGGGGGGACGGGCGACGTCGAGCTCGTGCCCCCGGCCGAGAGCGGCAAGATCGTGCGCAAGAAAGGCGCGCACGGCATCGCGATCCTCGTCAACGACGAGCCGATCACAGGCTACGAGATCCAGCAGCGGGCGCAGTTCCTGGCCATGCAGGGCGGTGGCAGCGGCGAGGCGTTCAAGGCCAAGGCCGAGGCGCGCTGGAAATCGATCATCAAGGACCCGAAGACGAACGAGCGCTTCAAGCAGCTCCTGCAGAAGAACAACGTGCAGACGCAGGAAGAGGCGCGCGCGCTGCAGACGAAGTTCGTCAAGGAATTGCAGCAGAACATGGTGGCCCAGCTCAAGCGCGAGCAGCGCGCGAGCGCAGTGGCCGGCTCCAAGTCCAAGGCCGAGGAGGAGCTGATCTTCGAGAAGCTCAAGCTTCAGGAGGCGCGCCGGCTCAACGCCGTCACCGAGGATGCCGAGGTCGACAAGATCCTTTCGGGCATCGCCGAGCGCAACAAGATGAACCTCGCGCAGTTCGGCCAGCACATGAAGGGCATGGGCGTCGACATCAACACGATGCGGGCGCGCTTCCGGGCCGAGATGTCCTGGCGCGAGGTGGTGCGCCGCAAATTCGGCCATCTCGTCGCCATCACCGAGCGTGACGTGGACGAGCTCGTCGCGACCTCCGCGGCCGCCGTCGACGACAGCGTCGAGTTGCAGGTCCAGCGCATCACGCTCCCCCTGCCCGCCGAAGTCGATCAGGCCGTCATCGCGCAGCGGATCGCCGCGGCGGACGCGCTGGCGCAACGGTTCAAGGGGTGCGGATCGATGGGCGATCTCGCGGCCGCCTCGGGCGGACGGCATGAGGACCTGGGCTTGCGCAAGCCGACGACGATCCCCGAGCCCACGCGGAGCCTTCTCCTGAACGCGACCGAGGGCAACCTGCTGCCGGCGAGCGTGAGCGCGAGCGGCATCGAGCTATGGGCGCTGTGCGGACGCAAGACAGCCACGGGACAGGATCTGTCGCGGCGCGAGGCCGCGCAGGCCGAGCTGCGCCAGAAGGAATTCGAGGTGCTGGCCGAGAAGCATCTCAAGGATCTTCGCCAGGACGCGGCGATCGAGATCCGCTGATGGCGTCCGCCCTCTCCTCCGCAGCCGCCGGAAGCGGACGCGCTTCCGCCCGGCAGCGGGCGGACACGCCGCCTCTCCCGCTCGCCCTGACGATGGGCGATCCCGCAGGCATCGGCCTCGACATCACGCTCGCAGCCTGGTTTGCGCGCGAAGTGCATGACCTCGCGCCGTTCGTCCTCTTCGGCGATGTGGACGCGCTGGCGCGTCGCGCCGAGGTGCTGGGTCTCGATGTGCCGACGGCCGTCGTGAGCGACCCCGCGGCAGCCGTCCCGCATTTTGCAACCCGCCTGCCCGTGCTTCCGGTGCCGTGCGCGGAGACAGCGGTCGCAGGAGAGGCACAAACCGCCAACGCGCGCGCCGTCATCGCCTCCATCGAAGAGGCCGTTCTCGCCGTGCGCCGGGGCGCCGCGCGCGCGGTCGTCACCAATCCGATCGCCAAATCCGTGCTCATGGCGGAAGGCTTCCCCCATCCCGGCCACACCGACTATCTCGGGGCTCTCGCGGAAGCGCATTTCGGTGCCCGCAACGTGCGCCCCGTGATGCTGCTCGCTGCCGATGAGCTCAAGGTGGTCCCGCTGACGGTGCACATTCCGCTCGCCCGCGTCCCGCAGGGCGTCACGGCCGCCGATATCGTCGCGACGGCGCGCATTCTCGCTCGGGCGCTGCGCGACGACTTCGGCCTCGTGCGCCCGCGCATCGCCGTCACCGGGCTCAATCCGCATGCCGGAGAGGATGGCCTCCTCGGCAGCGAGGACGAGGCTGTCATCGCGCCCGCCATCGCCGCTCTCGCGGCGGAAGGGCTCGACGTGACCGGCCCGCATCCCGCCGACACGATGTTCCATGCCGCCGCGCGCGCGACCTACGACGCGGCGCTCGCCATGTATCACGACCAGGCGCTGATCCCGATCAAGACGCTCGCCTTCGACCGCGGCGTCAACGTCACTCTCGGTTTGCCCTTCGTGCGCACCTCGCCCGACCACGGCACCGCCTTCTCGATCGCAGGCACCGGCAAGGCCAACGCGCGGAGCCTCATCGAGGCGTTGAAGGTTGCCGATGCCATGGCCCGGCGACGGGCTTCGGCGGGAGCGCGTGCATGACCTCTCAGGCCGACGATCTCGACGCCGCGCCCGACATTCCCGATGCGACGGGCACACTGCGCAGTAACGTGAGCCCCGACGGCCTCGCGCCCTTGCGCGAGGTGATCCGGCGCTACGATCTCGCCGCAAAAAAGAGCCTCGGGCAGAACTTCATTCTCGACCTCAATCTGACACGGCGCATCGCGCGGGCGGGCGGGCCGATCACGGGGCGCACCGTCGTCGAGGTCGGCCCCGGACCGGGCGGGCTCACGCGTGCGCTGCTGCTCGAAGGCGCGCGCCGGGTCGTCGCCGTGGAGCGGGACTCGCGCTGCCTCCCGGCGCTCGCCGAGATCGGCGCGCGCTATCCGGGACAGCTCGACGTGCACGAGGGCGACGCGCTCGAAGCCGACTGGCCGGCTCTCGTCGGACGCGGCGAGCCGGCCGTCATTGCGGCGAACCTTCCCTACGGCGCGGCCACGATGCTGCTCGTCGGCTGGCTCGAGACCGAGCCCTGGCCGCCATGGTGGGACCGCATGGTGCTGATGTTCCAGAAGGAAGTTGCCGAGCGCATCGTCGCCGTGCCCGGCACCAAGGATTACGGACGCCTGTCGGTGATCTCGCAGTGGCGGGCCGAGGCGCGCATCGCGCTGACGCTGAAACCGGAAGCATTCACGCCGCCGCCCAAGGTCTCGTCCGCCGTGGTGGTGCTCACGCCGCGCAAGGTCCCGCAGCCGGCATGCTCCGTCAGCGCGCTCGGACGCGTCACGGCGGCGGCCTTCGGACAGCGGCGGAAAATGCTGCGCGCTTCGCTGAAGACGCTCGTGCCTCAGCCCGAGGCGCTGCTTGAGGCGGCGGGCATCGCTCCGGAGCTGCGGGCCGAACGGGTGCCGGTGCGCGATTTCGCCCGCCTCGCGCTCGTCTATGAGCGCTCGATCGCCGGCCGATAACGGCCCGTTACCTTCGGAGAAGACAGACAGGCGCCACCGCTACTTGACGCCGAGCTTCTTCTGCAGGCTCGACGACGATGTCGTGTACTGGAACATCAGCTTCTTGTCGGGATGCACATACTTGTGCGCCTGCTGCGCCATGAGCGCCGCCTCGTGGAAGCCGGAGAGGATGAGCTTGAGCTTGCCGGGATAAGTGTTGATGTCGCCGATGGCGAAGATGCCCTTCTCGCTCGTCTCGAACTTCTCGGTATCGACGAGAATGAGGTTCTCGTTGAGATTGAGACCCCACTGCGCCACCGGCCCGAGCTTCATGGTGAGGCCGAAGAATGGCAGCATGGCGGTGACGGGAATGTCCTCCTCGCCGGCCGCGGTTTTCACCGTGACGCCTTCGAGCATCGTGCCGTCGCCCTTGAGCTTCGTCACCTGGCCGATGACGAGGCGCACGGTGCCCTCGGCGACGAGCGCGCGCATCTTGTCGACGGAATGGGGCGCGCCGCGGAACTCGTCGCGGCGGTGGAGCAGCGTGAGAGACTTGGCGATCGGCGCGAGGCTCAGCGTCCAGTCGAGCGCGGAGTCGCCGCCGCCGACGACCAGAACGTCCTTGCCGCGGAAATCATCCATGCGGCGCACGGCGTAGAACACGCTCGTGCCCTCGTAGCCCTCGATGCCTTCCAGCGGCGGGCGCTTCGGCGTGAACGAGCCGCCTCCGGCCGCGATGACGACGACCTTGGACGAGAGGGCGCGGCCGGCATCCGTCTTGATGTGGAAGCGGCCGTCCTCGCCGCGCTGAAGCTCGTCGACGCGCTCGCCGAACACGAACTCGGCGCCGAACGGCTGGATCTGCTCCATCAGCCGGTCAGTCAGCTCCTGGCCCGTGACGGAGGGAAGGGCCGGAATATCGTAGATGGGCTTCTCGGGATAAAGCTCGGCGCACTGGCCGCCGGGCTTGCCCAGAATGTCGATGACGCACGACTTGACGTCGACGAGGCCGAGCTCGAACACGGCGAAGAGGCCCACCGGCCCCGCGCCGATGACGACGGCATCGAAGCTGGCCTCATCCGCATCCGTTGCCGCGGCGGCTTCATCTAGCGCCATCTCGAAACTCCCATGTCGTTGGCTTTCGGGCCGTTCCCGCGCGACAGGTCGCGCCGGACGGCCCGCCCCAGGGTTCAGAACTGCTTGGCCGGCACCCGCATTGTAAGCCCATCGAGCGCGTCGGTGACCTTGATCTGGCAGGAGAGACGGCTTTCCTTGCGCACGTCGAAGGCGAAATCGAGCATATCCTCCTCGATGTCGGAGGGGCTGCCCGTTTTATCGGTCCAGGCCGGATCGATGTAGACGTGGCAGGTGGCACACGCGCAGGCCCCGCCGCACTCGGCTTCGATGCCGGGGATGTCGTTGAGCTTGGCCGCTTCCATGACGGTGACGCCCGGCTCGGCCTCGACGGTCTGGCTGGCGCCGTCCGGCTGGATGAAAGTGAGTTTAACCATCGGCCGCGTGCCCTTCTCTCGTGCCGTCGTATGATGGGCGGCAGCATTACTGAGGTGAGGAGCCGAATTCAAGGGCGGCGGGGCCGCGGCCCACCCTCTGCCGTGTGGCAAAAAAGCGGTCGGAGCCTGGTGTTAAGCGGGATCTCGGGTTGTCGTCCGGAGCCGGATGCACACGGGTGCGTTCGAGGAGGGCGGCGGGCCTCAGGTGTGCGCCGGGAGCGGCGGCGGGAACGCGTCCGCGACATACGCCTCGATGGCCTCGCAGGCCTCCTCCAGGGCCAGGAGAACGCGGCTGCGCACCCCCTCGTCCATGGCGCCGGATGTCCGCTCGGCATCGGTGGCGATGCGGGCCACATGGCGGGCGCCGACGGCTTTCGCCGAGCCTTTGATCGTATGTGCGGCAATCTGCCATTCGCGATCGGTGGCCGCAAAGCGCAGTTGCTCGATGCTGAGCGGAAGCTGGGCCAGGAACAACCCCAGAACCTCGCGCTCGAGGTCCAGACTGCCGAGCGTGTAGCGCTGCAGATGGGCGCGGTCGACCGGCGGAAGGGCGTCCAACGGCAAGCCGGCCGAGGCGACCTCGCGGCTCATCGTCTCGGCTTTCGGCCGCAAAGCCCGGTTTCGTTCGAAGCCCATGGTCATCCCGAGTTGCAGTTACTTTGCCAGTGCAGGAGTCTGCCGCGCGTAGATCTGATTTTGTGTGAGCCAAATACCATAAATATTTGTAAATTAATTATCTTCAATTTCACCGACTTTGGCAAGCCGCTTCGTCCGCGCCGAGCGGTCCGCACCTGCCAACCTCATTCGGCCCTAAACGCCGCGTACACCGCAGGGGCGCGGCGATGGCCGAGCCGCCCGGAAAAAGAGCGTTGACGGGAGGGCTCCCGGGCAGAAAACCCGTTTGAGTCGGACCCTTGGGCTGCGATAACATGGTACGGGGCTTACCGGCAGTTGACCGGTCGGACGGGTGGATGGCTCAAGAACAGAAATCAGGTGCGGCGGCGGCTCAGAAGGCGCCGCCCGGGTTAGCGGCTTCGCCTTCGGCGGGGGCGAGCCCGTCTGCATCGGCGCCGGTCTCGCCTCCGTCTCTACCGCCCACGACGCCGAACCGGAACGAGGCCTCCTCGGGCAAGACGGCGAGCGGGCGCGAGCCGGATTCGCTTGCGCTCGTTGCCACGAAAATGGAGTCGCCCAGCGGAGGCTCTCAGATCGCCACGCTGCATCACCGCCTGCCGCCGCCGCTCCCGAACATGGCGACGTCCCTCGCGCAAAGCGCGCCTGCTCCCGGTCAGGTTAACCCCGAGGCCAGCCGCGGCGATGTCTCGCCCATGGAGCCGTCGGTCCGCCGCCTGGCGCGCCGCCGCCCCGCCGGTCCGCCGCGGACGGCGATCGCCGCCAACGACGACGCCCCTTCGATCGGCGGCCTGATCTACGCGCTCGAACAGAAGCCCTCCATGGCGCCGTTCAAGTATGCGGGCATCGCCAGTGGCGTCTGGGCGGCGATCTGCTTCGCATTCTCGTGGGTGATCGTCCGCGCCGAGCTGGACAGCGGCGCGAGCCTCCTCTCGCTCTTCGAGAAGCCGAGCACGTTCTTCGTCGCCACGGCCATCATCGTGCCCGTTGCCGTGCTCTGGGCCCTGGCGCTGCTCGCGTGGCGCTCCGACGAGTTGCGGCTACGCTCCTCGACCATGACGGAAGTCGCGATCCGCCTCGCCGAGCCCGACCGGATGGCAGAGCAATCGGTCGCCTCTCTCGGGCAGGCCGTGCGCCGGCAGGTCGGCTTCATGAACGACGCGATCTCGCGCGCCCTCGGCCGCGCGGGCGAACTCGAGGCGCTCGTGCACAACGAGGTGACGGCGCTCGAACGCTCCTACGAGGATAACGAGCGCAAGATCCGCGGCCTGATCCAGGAGCTTTCGGGCGAGCGCCACGCGCTGCTCGACACGAGCGAACGCGTCACCGACACGCTGAAGACGCTCGGCAACGACATTCCCGCGCTGATCGAGAAGCTCAACACCCAGCAGATGACGCTGGCGGGCATCATCCAGGGCGCGGGCGACAACCTGACGGCGCTCGAAGCCGCCGTCGGCCACAGCACGGACCGCCTCGAGACGACGCTCGGCAACAAGACCGAGCAGCTTCATGTCATGCTGGAAGGCTACACGTCGGGCCTCGCCGTGGCGCTCGGCGCGCGCACCGATCAGTTGCAGCAGGCGATCTCCGGCTACGTCGAGACGCTCGACACGTCCCTCACCAACCGCACCGAGAAGCTGCAGCACGTCTTCGAGGAGTATGCGCGCGCGCTCGACACGTCCCTCACCAACCGCGCGCAGGCCCTCGACATGCAGCTCGTGGAGCGGACGAAGGCGCTCGACGCGGCGTTCGGCCAGCGGCTCAAGTCGTTCGACGAGTCCATCGTGCGCTCGACGATGACGATCGACTCGGCCGTTGCTGACAAGGCGCGCGCGCTCACGAGCGCGCTCGACAACCATGCCCGCACCTTCAGCGAGACGATCGCGCGCCAGTCCGTGAACCTCGACGAGAGCGTCATGCTCGGCATCAACGCCGTGCGCCGGACGAGCGAGAACATCACGCGCCAGTCGCTCAAGGCGATCGAGGGGCTCGCGGGCCAGTCCGACATGCTGAAGCGCGTGTCGGAGAACCTGCTGGCGCAGGTCAACGCCGTCACGAACCGCTTCGAGGGCCAGGGCCAGGCTATCATGCGGGCGGCGAACTCGCTCGAGAACGCCAACTTCAAGATCGAATCGACGCTGCAGGGGCGCCACGAGGAGCTGACGCATACGATGGATCGTCTGGCCGGCAAGGCGGACGAGTTCGGCCGCTTCGTCGAAGGCTTCTCGACAACGATGGAAGGCTCGCTGACGAGCGCGGAGCAGCGCGCGCGGGCGGCGGCCGAACAGCTCCGGGCGAGCGCCGAGGCCGCCAAGAGCACCGCGCTCTCGGATCTCGAGCGCTTCCGGGCCGAGGCCGGCCAGGAGGGCGAGCGGGCGCTCGACGAGCTGCGCTCGAAGTTCTCCTCGATCTCGACGGTCGTCTCCGAGCAGCTCTCGTCGCTCTCGACGCGCATCGACCAGACGTCCGACGAGGTGCGCCAGCGCGCCCGCCAGGCCGCCGCCGACATCGCCGCCGAGCAGGGCCGCCTCAAGGAGCAGATGGACCGCTTGCCGGTCGCCTCGCGCGAGAACACGGACGCCATGCGGCGCGCGTTGCAGGACCAGCTCCGCGCCATCGAGCAGCTTTCGAGCCTGACGACGCGCTCGCTCGCCCAGCGCGACGTGACGCTGCCGCAGGCGCCGCCGTCTGGCGCACCGGGATCGCTCTCGGCCGCCTATGCTGCCGAGCAGCGCGCCGCGGCCAGCGCGGCCAACCGCACGGGCGGACGCGGCGCTCAGCCGTCTCCCGCGCAAGCCGCTCTACCGCGGCCTTCGGGCAGCGACGCGCGTGACGCCTGGTCGCTCGGCGATCTTCTGAAGCGCGCCTCGCTCGATGACGAAACGCCGGGGCACGCTCATGGCACCGCCCCCGCCCGGCCGCCGGTCCATCCGCATGCGCAGCCCCGGCCGATGGCGTTCCACAACCAGATCGAGGTCATCGCTCGCGCCCTCGACCCGGCGACGACGGCCGTGCTGTGGCAGCGCATCGCCTCGGGCCAGCAGGGCGTGATGGTGCGCAGCATCTACTCCGCCGAAGGCCAGGCGATCTTCGACGATCTCAGCCTGCGCTATCGCACCGATCCCGACCTGCAGCAGACCATCAATCATTACCTCGTCGATTTCGAAACCATCCGCCGCGATGCCGAGCAGCGCGATCCCTCGGGCCGCGCGGTCAATGCGCACCTGCTGTCGGACATGGGGCGCGTCTACCTCTTCCTCGCCCATATGAGCGGGCGCATCACCTAGCCGCCGATGTCCCTCCCCTCGCTCTCCATCGCCGTCGAGCACTTCCCGCTCAAGTCCCCGTTCGTCATCTCGCGGGGCGCCAAGATGCAGGCCAGCGTCGTCATGGTGACGCTCTCGGACGGGTGCGTGACAGGGCGTGGCGAGTGCACGCCTTATGCGCGCTACGGCGAGACGGTGGAGAGCGTCGTCGCGGCCATCGAGGAGCTCAGGGCCACGCCGGATGCGCTGGCGTCGCGAGCCGCCCTGGCCGAGGCCCTGCCGGCGGGCGCCGCCCGCAATGCCGTCGATTGCGCGCTGTGGGATTTCGAGGCGAAGGCGCAGGGCGTCGCCGTCCACACCTTGCTCGGCGTGGCGCCGGCCGCGGGCGTCGAGACCTGCTTCACCCTCAGCCTCGACACGCCCGAAGCCATGGCGGCGGCGGCCACCGCCGCCCGCGCGCATCGGCTGTTGAAGCTCAAGCTCGGCGGCGACGGCGATATCGCGCGCATGGCCGCGGTGCGCCAGGCGCGCCCCGACGCCCGCCTCGTCGCCGACGCCAACGAATCCTGGACGGACGACATGGTGGGGCCGTTCCTCGCCGCGGCCGCCGAGAGCGGCTTCGAGCTGATCGAGCAACCGCTGCCCGCAGGCGATGACGCGATGCTCGAGGGCCTCATGCCCTCAGTGCCGCGCTGCGCCGACGAGAGCGCGCATACGGCGGCCGACATCCGCGGCCTCATCGGCCTCTACGAGGCGGTCAACATCAAGCTCGACAAGGCCGGCGGCCTCACCGAGGCGCTGGCGATGGCCAAGGCGGCGGAGGCGGCCGGGCTCAGCGTCATGGTGGGCTCCATGGTCGCGACCTCGCTCGCCGTGGCGCCGGCGTTCCTGCTCGCCGGACGGGCGGACTGGGTCGATCTCGACGGGCCGCTGCTGCTCGTCGAGGATCGCGCGCCGCCCGCCCGCTTCGCCGATGGAAAGATCTGGCCGCCGCCAGCGGCGCTCTGGGGCTAGGACATCGACGCCGGATCGCGCGTTTCGACGCCCAGCTCTCGTGTGTCATCGCGGGCGGCGCTCTCCCACAGCAGGCCGCCCGACCAGCGCGCCCGGACGATGAGCGCGCTCGCGAGCCCAAGGGCGGCGAGAGCGGCCATCACCCAATAGGCTTGAGCGTCGATCCGCGCGTAGAGCCAGCCCGAGGCGAGCGTGGTGCTGCCCATGATGAGGCCCGAGGCGACGGTGGCATAGAGCGCCTGGGCCGTGCCCTGGGCGCTTTCCGGCACGGCGCGCGCGATGAAATGCATGGCGCCGAGATGGGAGGCGCCATAGGTCAGCGTATGCAGCGTCTGCAGGAGGACGAGCACGGCGACGGGCGGCGTGAAGCTCATCATGGCCCATCGCAGCACGGCCGCGGCCGTGGCGGCGACGATGAGCGTCACCGGCCCCCAGCGGCGCACGATCGGCCCCGACCAGGCGAAGAGCGCGACTTCGCCCGCGATCGCGATCGCCCAGAGCGTGCCGATCATGGGTGTCGCGATGCCCTGGGCGTGCCAGGAGATCGCGCTGAAGGTGTAGAAGAGGCCATGCGTTCCCTGGGCCGTCCCCACCGCCAGCAGGAAGGCCAGGAAAACCGGCGAGCGCACGAGCCGTGCGGCCTCCGCCAGGCTGCCGGCGCGTGGCGAGGCCACACCAGGACTCGCGGCACTCTCGCGTTTCCGTTCCGGCAGCAGCCAGGCCGAGAGCGCGGTCGCGGCCGCGCCCGCAATGAGGCAGCCGGCGACGGCGCCCCTGCCGGTCTCGTCGATCAGCCAGCCTCCCACAAATCCCGCGGCCACGAACGTCAGCGAGCCCCAGAGCCGCATGCGCCCGTAGTCGAGGCCATGGGCGCGCACGCCGGCGATGGCGATCGTCTCGGTGAGCGGCATCGCCGTCGAGAGCGAGATCGCGAACGGCACGGCCACCAGCAGGATCGTGAGGAAGCTCGTCATCTGGCTCAGGAGGACCGCGAGCGCGAGCGTCAGCGTGGTGAGTGCGATGACGAGCGCGCGATGGCGGTCCGTCCGGTCGGCGAGCATGGCGACGCATGGCGTGACGAGGACACGCAGGAAGAACGGCGCCGCCGTCACGACCGCGATCTCCTCGGGGGTCAGACCGCGCCAATCGAGCCAGACCGGCAGATACGGCAGATGCACGCCGTAGATGAGGAACAGCGCGCCGTAGAACACGGCGAGGCGCAGACTGTAGGAGGTGCGCGGCGCGAAAGAGAGCATGGGGATATCTGGCTTGCCGTTACGGTCCCGTCCCAGAGCGCGTTCACTCCTATTGGACTCGGCTTTTGAGCGCGACGCGCTCTAGAGCCGTTCCGTTTTTGATGGAATCTGGGAACGGCTCTAGCCATTTGTCTCGTCGTGCTTCTTATCGGAAAACCGGTTCCCACTTTTCCGGAAGCGCTCCAAATCGTTGCTTGAAAGTCTGATTCACGTTCGAGATGCGCGCCGAACGCTCGCATCTCGAACGATCAGGCTCTCGGCCGGGCCGCAAACAAAAACCGGCCCGGGTGACCCGGGCCGGTTTTGCTGAGCATTGCGGCGTCCCTGATCGCCGCCCTACTCCCCCCAAAACGTGATGTGCGCTGCTCGATCGCCCCCCGACGACCGGCGCGGCACGAGGCGCAGAGTTGCAGAAGGGAGAGGTGGTTTCAAGACCGTGTCCGCTCATTGGTCACAGGGCGATGCAAGCCTGCAACAGTCACGGTTTGCGTAGGGCGTGGAGGTGATCGACAGGGCCGTCCCCGCGGCCGACGTGCAGCGTGCGCCCCGCCGAAATCGCCTTCCAGACGAACTCCTTCGCCTTGCCGACCGCCGTCGGCAGGCTGTGGCCGAGGGCCAGTTGGGCAGCGATGGCGGCGGCGAGCGTGCAGCCGGTGCCATGCGTGTTGCGCGTGGCGATGCGCGGCGCCGGAAGGCGCAGAGATCCGGCCGCGAAGACCAGGATGTCGGTCGCCTCGTCCCCCTCCCCGTGCCCGCCCTTGATGAGAACGGCGCCGGGGCCGAGCGCGAGCAGGCGCTGGGCTTGATCCTGCATGGCGTCGAGAGACGTCGCGACCGGCGCATCGAGCAGGCGCGCCGCCTCGCTCAGGTTGGGCGTCACGAGCGTGGCGCGCGGCAGGAGCAGCGTTCGAACTGCCTCGACCGCCTCGGGCGCCAGCAGCACGTCGCCGCTGGTGGCGACCATCACCGGATCGACGACGAGCGGCACGCCGGCGAACGCCGCGAGCCCCTGCACGACGGTTTCGACGGTGGCGCGGTCCGCCAGCATCCCGGTCTTGATGGCGCCGATGGCGAGATCGGCGGCGAGGGAAGCCATCTGCGCGGCAACGATGGCCGGCGGCAAGGTCAGCACATCCTGCACGCCCTGCGTATTCTGCGCCGTGATGGCGGTGATCACCGAGGCGCCGTAGACGCCGAGGACGGTGAACGTCTTGAGATCGGCCTGGATGCCGGCGCCGCCCGAGCTGTCGGATCCGGCGATGGTGAGCGCGATGGGCGTCGAGGTCGCCACGGCATCAGCCTCCCGGCGTGAGATTGCGTAAATCCTGCTGCAGCGCCTCGGGCGTCATCATCTCCTCGATGCGGGCGAGCCCGG
>DAITBB010000003.1:77226-93518 GCA_036823975.1 Hyphomicrobium sp. | reverse complement strand
CATTCCGGAATGGCTCATGCCCTCCTTCACGCGCGCCTTCAAGGCGCGGGCGCAGGAGGAAGGCCGCGCCATGGCCGAGCGCGCGCCCATCGACATGCGCGCCAATACGTTGAAGGCCCCGCGCGACAAAGTGCTGGCTGCGCTCGAGCGTTACGGCGCGAGCGCCACGCCGTGGACAGCCAATGGCCTGCGCATCGCGGCACCCACCGGCCCCGCCAAGGCGCCCCACGTGGAAGCCGAGGCGGCCCACGGCAAAGGCTGGTTCGAGGTCCAGGACGAGGGCAGCCAGATCGCCGCCGCCTTGAGCGGAGCCAGGCCCCGCCAGCAGGTCCTCGACCTCTGCGCCGGCGCGGGCGGAAAGACCCTGGCGCTCGCCGCGGCCATGCAGAACAGCGGCCAGATCTACGCCTACGACAGCGACAAGAGCCAGCTCCGCCCGATCTTCGAGCGCCTTCAGCGCGCGGGCGTGCGCAATGCGCAGGTGCTCGACGGCGGCGATACGGCCGCCCTCGAGGCGCTCGGCGCCCGCTTCGACGTCGTGCTGGCCGATGCGCCCTGCTCGGGCTCCGGAACGTGGCGGCGCAAACCCGACTCCAAATGGCGCCTGCGCCCGGACTCGCTCGCCGCCCGCGTGAAGGAGCAGCGCGACGTGCTCGCCCGCGCGGCCACGCTCGTGAAGCCCGGCGGCCGGCTCTGCTACGTCACCTGCTCCGTGCTGCCCGAGGAGAATGCCGATCAGGTCGCGTGGTTTCTGGCCGCGCACCCGGACTTCGCGCTCGTTCCCTATGGCGAGGTCTGGAGCACCGTGCTTCCGAGCCCGCCGCCCGCCTCGGCCGACGGCGCGACCGACACGCTGCAGCTCACACCAGCCTCGCACGGCACCGACGGCTTCTTCGTCGCCATCCTCGCGCGCAGCCCCGTCGCCTGAGACGGATCTCGACACGCGCTCCCGCCACACTGATCGTTTGGCAGAAGCCGGAAAGCCCCTAAGCGGCTTTCTTCACCTTCGGCGGTTTGGGCGCCTTCGCAGCCTTCTTGGCGGGCTCGGCCGCGGGCGTCGTCCCGGCCCCGCTTGCATCCCAGTCCGCGACCTCGGCCAGCGTCGCCGTCACGACCCACGGCCCCGCGTGATCGCCCGCCTGCCCGTGCTCGGCGAGCACGGCCTCGTACTGCGCCCGCGGGATCGGCTGGAAGCCGGCTTCCTCGAGCGTCGGCGTCGGGTCCTTGCCGTCGTTGGCCACATAGCCCCACTGAGCGAGGTGATACATGAGCATCGCAAATCCCATCTTCGACGAGTTCGACTCGTGGCTGAACTGGGATTCGGTATAGAAGACGCGGCCCACCGATAGCCCATAGCCGCCGCCCACGAGCACGCCGTCGCCGTTCCACACCTCGAACGAGTGCGCGTGCCCCATGCGGTGGAGCTCCGAATAGAGCTTCATGATGGTCGGCGTGATCCAGGTGAGCCCGTAGAGACGGTTCTTGCGCCGTCCCGCGCAGGCGCGGATGACATCGTCGAACGCCTGATCGAACGTCACGCGGAACGGCGTCTTGCGCATGATCCGCCGCAGGTTCTTCGTCATGCGGAAATCCTCGGTGCGAAGGACCATGCGCTGGCTGCGCGTCCACCACCGCAGCGGACCAAAATGACCCCACGGATAGAAGCCGAGCCGGGCCGCCGCATGCACGGTCTCGGGGCTGATCGCGCGGCAGACGCCGCCGAACGTGTCGGGCCGCATCGCGACACGGGCCGGATCGGGAACGCGCGTGCCGCCGCGAACCATGTCGCGCGCCGTGTGCCACAGAAGGAACGGCAGATCGCCGATGCGCTGAGGGCGCAGCGCGTAGACGGTGCCAAGCACCCAGCGCTGCAGCGTGAACAGCGGCGCCTCGGCAAACGGCCCATCGCGCCGGGCGCGCCAGAGGAGCCACGCTCCGACACCGGCTGACGCCGCGACACACATCCCCGAAACGATCACAAGCATTCGATCCTCACCGCCAACACACGGGGGCCCGCTTACCCCGCGCACACTTCCATGCTTAACGTGGTGTCCCTTAACGCGCCGTGGACCGGGCACAGTGGCCGCGCGGCGCCTTGAAGATCCGGTTAAGATCCGGTGAACGACCAGCCGTAAGCGTCCTGAAGCACCGCGTCGTCCATCGTCCACGGGCCGGCGAAGCCCGGCGCACGCGCATGCACCTCGAGCAGGCCCTCGTACTCGGCACGGGGAATTTCACGATAGCCCGCCTTCTCTAGAACGGGCGTATAGTCGCGCGCATCGACAAGCGCAAATCCCCACCGTTCGAGGTGCGCGTAAAGCACCGCGCAGCCGAGCTTCGAGGTATCGGTCTCGTGGCTGAACATGGATTCGCCGACGAAGATGCGGCCGCTCGCAACGCCGAAGCCGCCGCCCACCAGTGCCCCGTCCGCGTTCCACACCTCGAAGGAATGCGCGTGCCCCATGCGGTGAAGCTCGGAGAAGAGCCGCATGTAGCGGGGCGTGAGCCAAGTCAGCGTATGCCAGTTGTAGCTGCGCGGCGCGCTGCATTGGCGCACGACCTCGTCAAACGCCTGATCGAAGGTGAAGGTGTATTTGCCGGTCCTGAGCGAGCGCGTCAGCCGCCGGCTCATATGCATGTTCTGGAAGAACAGCACCATGCGCCGCCGGCGCGTCCACCATTTGAGCGGCCCGCAATGGGCCCAGGGGAAGAAACCGCGCCGCAGCGCCTCGAGATAGGTCTCGGGCGTGAGATTGCGCACGACGCCCGCGAATGTATCAGGACGGGACTGCGTCCGGCTCGGGTCGGGCACATCCGTCCCACCCCGCATCAGGTCGCGGGCGGTACCAAGCAGAAGATGGGGAACGCTTCCGATGCGTTGTGGCTGCAAAGCGTAAGCAAGACCAAGCGCCCAGCGTGTGGCCATGCTCATCGGGGTCTCGCGCAGGGGAAGCCCCGCGGAAACCGGCTCGTCCTCGACATTTGACCGCCGGCCGGCCGAAAGCCGGCCACTGGCGCGTGTACGGGGAAACGTCAGCATCGGTGCTCCATGCGTCGCAGAAAAGGATTAAGGCCGTCTTCACCGCAAATCCCGGGCCAGTTCGCGGGCCTGCGCTCCGTGAGCGTGAATGCCGGTCGTCCTTCCCCTCCCCGGAGCCGCGGCCAGCGGCAGGCACGCCTGCGGCCTCGCCGCGCGCGCCGCCCGCTTGACGCTCGCGCAGCGGGGTGGTCTACCGCACCCTCGTGGGAGCCTCGGGAGACACCAGGCAGATATGTCCGCACCCGTCCTGATCATCGATTTCGGCAGCCAGGTCACTCAGCTCATCGCGCGCCGCGTGCGCGAGGCGGGCGTCTACTGCGAGATCCATCCCTTCCAGAACGCCGAAACCGCGTTCCGGACGCTGAAGCCCGCCGCCGTCATCCTGTCGGGCGGCCCGTCGTCCGTTGCGGAAGCCGCAAGCCCCCGCGCGCCCGACGCCGTGTTCCAGGCCGGCATCCCCGTGCTCGGCATCTGCTACGGGCAACAGACCATGGCCGAGCAGCTCGGCGGCAAGGTCGAGAGCGGCCACCACCGTGAGTTCGGCCGCGCGCTCCTCTCCATCGAGACGGCGAGCCCTCTTTTCGAGGGCGTCTGGAGCCCCGGCAGCCGCCATCAGGTGTGGATGAGCCACGGCGACCGCGTCACGCGCCTGCCCGAAGGCTTCCGCGTCATCGCCACGAGCGAGAATGCCCCCTTCGCCGCCGTCGCCGACGAGGCCCGCCGCTTCTATGCGGTCCAGTTCCACCCCGAGGTCGTGCACACGCCGGACGGCGAGAAGCTGATCTCGAACTTCGTCCACCGCATCGCGGGGCTCGAAGCGGACTGGACCATGGCCGCCTATCGCCGCGAGATGATCGCCAAGATCCGGGCCGACGTCGGCAAGGGCCGCGTCATCTGCGGACTGTCTGGCGGTGTCGACAGCGCCGTTGCCGCCGTGCTGATCCACGAAGCCATCGGCGATCAGTTGACCTGCGTCTTCGTCGATCACGGCCTGATGCGGCAGGCCGAGGCCGAGCAGGTCGTCGGCCTCTTCCGCGACCACTACAATATCCCGCTCGTGCACGTGGACGCCTCGAAGCTGTTCCTCGACGCGCTCGCGGGCGTGACCGACCCCGAAGCCAAGCGCAAAGCCATCGGCAAGCATTTCATCGACGTGTTCGAGGCCGAGGCGGCGAAGATCGGCGGCGCGGAGTTCCTGGCCCAGGGCACGCTCTATCCCGACGTGATCGAGAGCGTCTCCTTCAGCGGCGGCCCGTCCGTCACCATCAAGTCGCATCACAACGTCGGCGGCCTGCCCGAGCGCATGAACATGAAGCTCGTCGAGCCGCTGCGCGAGCTCTTCAAGGACGAGGTCCGTGCGCTTGGCCGCGAGCTCGGCCTGCCCGACGCCTTCGTCGGCCGCCACCCGTTTCCGGGCCCGGGCCTCGCAATCCGCATCCCGGGCGAGATCACGGAAGAGAAGCTCGACATCCTGCGCAAGGCGGATGCGATCTACCTCGACGAGATCCGCAAGGCCGGCCTCTACGACGCGATCTGGCAGGCGTTCGCCGTCCTGCTTCCGGTCCGCACCGTCGGCGTCATGGGCGATGGACGCACCTACGATCACGTGCTCGCGCTCCGCGCCGTGACGAGCGTGGACGGCATGACGGCCGACTTCTATCCTTTCGACATGGGCTTCCTCGGCCGCGCCGCGACCCGCATCATCAACGAGGTCCGCGGCATCAACCGCGTCGTCTACGACGTCACCAGCAAACCCCCCGGCACCATCGAGTGGGAGTGAGATGCCGCTGAGATCTGGCGCCGCTTTAGTTGCGCCCTATCTATGCCGTAGCGGCTGCGGACTATGAGCGTTCGCACCGCTCGGTCTCGCAAGGAAGGACGGATCCTGATGCGCTTTTCGAAACTATCCCAAGCCGGCGCTTTCATACTGGCGGCCGTGATCGTCACAGCCAGCCAGGGCGAGACACATCAGGCGCAGGCGAGCCCGGCGCCTAGCCTCTGCAAGCCCAATGCGGCGGAGGCCCTCGCCGGCAAACGCCGCATCACGAACGCCAAGGCGCGGCGGATCACGGGCGCCTCGATCGTGCGCCAGATTCGGCCCGGACAGGGCGTGACGATGGACTACCGGCGCGAGCGGGTGACGATCGAGACCCATCCGAAAACCCGTAGGATCCTTCGCGCCTATTGCGGATAGGATTTAACGAGGAGCCGGCGGTATCGCCGTCTCACCTGCCGCCACCGCGGCGCGACAAGCGGATCGAGATCCATGCCCAAAAAGCCCGTGACGATGTACGGCATCCCGAACTGCGACACGATCAAGAAGGCGCGCACGTGGCTGACGGAGCACGGCATCGCCTACGACTTCCACGACTACAAGAAAGCCGGCATCGCGCGCAAAGAGCTGGAGGCCTGGACGAAGACCGTAGGCTGGGAGACGCTTCTCAACCGCGCCGGCACGACCTTCCGGAAGCTCGACGAAGCCGACAAGACCGGGCTCGACGAGAAGAAGGCGCTCGCCCTCATGCTGGCCCAGCCATCGCTGATCAAGCGGCCGGTCCTCGATCTCGGCGGCGGGCGGCTCATCGTCGGCTTCAAGCCGGACGCCTACGCCAGCGCGTTCCCCGCCTGAAGCACGCCCCGGACGGCGCGCGCCCGCTCTCCGATCGTCTCAAAAAACAAAGACGGGACAGGTGTGCGGGGCCTGTCCCGTCCGTTGACGATCTCATCTCGGCGTGACCTTCGATGAGCCGTGATATGCGGCTCGATTGCTAACGCGGGGACATAAGCATTCGGTCCGCACACCTGAGAGAACGGACGGGCGCGGGATTTATTCGTCGCGAGCATCGCATCACGCATAAAAATTTTCCGCCTCCCTACGGTTCCGGAAATAACCTTGAGAGATCAAGATTATGCATGCGGCCGTCGGCACCCACGTGGGCCGATAGCGAGATAGAAACTCCGTTTGCTGCTGGATGCGCCGCCGCGGTGAACGTCGAACGGGTCGGAAACGAGAAGGCCCCCCAGAGGGGAGCTGGGGGGCCGGCCGTGGGGTGAGCGCCGCTGGCCGTGGGTGGGGAAAGCCCGCAGCGGCGCTCTCACGCCTGAGCACGCGGGGGCAGCGTGCCGGCGGATTACGGAACCAATGGGTGGGGAGGCACCTTGGTTCCACGCGCTCCAAAATAAAGATCGCCGGCCAAGGCGCTGTCCCGCAGGGAACACCTCCGCCAGTAGCCCACGAGCCCGACCGGCCCTGTCGACTGCGACCTGGCGGCGACCGGCGTGGCGCCGCAACGCTCGCGTCCCATATAAGTAACGAGAGCCCGATGGAACGGCGCGCCCGCATCGGCGATTTTCCCGGTGATGCGCAGCGCATGCGCGCGTCAGGACGGGCGGAACAGGGTTGCGCAGGAGCGAGGCCGACATGGCGAAATGGGCTGCGACGCTCAGAGGCGTGCTGCCCGGCTGGACAGGCCGGTCCGATCGGCTGAGCGGCAAGGCACGTCGCCAAGCACGGGAAAGTGAGGCCGGCGCCGCCTCGGCCTCGGACGCTGGCGAGGCCGGCTCCTCCGCCGCGTATGCCCCCCTCGTCTGGCTGCTCGGCAAGGTGCAAAGCGGCAAGACGTCCGTGATCCGGGCGATGACGCAGAGCACGGACGCCGAGATCGGCGACGGGTTTCGCCCATGCACGCGCACAGCCCGCATTTACGCATTTCCCGCCGACGCGCCCGTCCTCCGCTTCCTCGACACGCGCGGCCTCGGCGAGACCGATTACGATCCGGCCGAGGACCTGGCCGTCAGCGAGCGCGCCGCCCATCTCGTGCTCGTCACCATGCGGGCGATGGATCCAGCCCAGCACGGCCTCTTCGAAGCACTGAAGAAAGTCCGCACGCGCCATCCGGATTGGCCAGTGGTCGTCGCCCAGACGAGCCTTCATGAGGCCTATCCGGCGGGCCAGGGACATATCCAGCCCTATCCGTTCGCGCCCCATGCGCCGGCAGACGCCGTGGCCCGCATTCCGAACGACCTTATGCGCGCCCTCGCCTACCAGCGCGCCGCCTTCGACAAGCTGCCCGGACGCGGCGCCCTCCTGTTCGTGCCCGTCGACCTGACGCATCCGGACGATGGCCTCCCGCCTTCCGATTACGGCCTCGATGCTTTGACCGAAGCGCTCTGCACCGTCGCGCCCTTTGCGCTTCTCACCGCACTTTCGGCGATGCCCGGCATCCGCACGGACCCGCGCGCCCGCACGGCCGATCCGATCGTCATGGGCCACGCCATGGCCGCCGCAGGCGGCGATCTCGTTCCCTTTCCGGTGGCGGGAACGATCGCAGCGACGGGCATTCAGGCGCGCATGCTGAGCCAGCTCGGCACGCACTACGACATCCCATGGGACAAGCGCGCCTATGCCGAATTGAGCGCCGCCATCGGCGCCGGAACCCTCGCGCGCGTCGCGGCCGGCGCCGGCATTCGCCAGCTCGCGAAGCTCATTCCCGTCTACGGACAAACGGCAGGCACCGCCGCCTCGGCGGCCGCGAGCTTCGCCCTCACCTACGCGCTCGGCAAGGCCGCGATCCGCTACCTGCATGGCCGGCGCATCGGAACGCTCGACCGCAGCGGTATCGCCGACACGTATCAGCAGGCCCTCCGCGACGCGTTCCGCATGGCGCGCCAGCCCCGTGCGGACGATCGGACGGGGCAAGAGTCATGAGCGAGCCCACGTCGTCTCGTCCCCGCGCCCAGCGCACGGCTTCCCTCATCCTCATCGCGATCGGCCTGGCGATCCCGACGCTGTCGCTGATCCCGCTCGGCAGCCTGTGGCTCTGGCAGAACGGCTACCTTCTGGTCTGGACCGGCTTTGCCCTGTTCGCCGTGCTCGCCGTCTACCTGACGCAGCGTCGCTTGCTCCCCGCCTCCTCCGAAACGTCGAACGCAAACACCGAACCCAGCCCCACGCCTGCGGACGAGGGGAGCGAACACGATCTCGACGCCTCCCTCCTCGCACGCGATCTCGCCTGGTCGCCCGCCGAGGAGCGCGCCTGGCGCGACGTGCAGGCCCTCGCGCAGAAGGCCGACCCTGCCCTCATCTCCGATCCCGAGGGGCTCCTGAAGCTCGGCCGGGAGGCCGTCGACGCCGTCGCTCGCACGCTGCACCCGGGCCGGGAAGACCCTGTCTGGCAGTTCACGACACCGGAAGCCCTCGCCATCGTCGCACGCGTGAGCGGACGCCTGCGCACGATCGTACTCGAGAACGTCCCGTTCGGAGACCGCCTGACCGTCGCGCAGGCGCTGGCCCTCTATCGCTGGCGCGACGCCATCGGCCTGGCCGAGCGGGCCTACGACGTCTGGCGCGTCGTCCGCATGGTCAACCCGGCAACGGCGGCCGCGCAGGAAGCGCGGGAGCAGCTCTCGAAGGCGATGATGCAATGGGGCCGTGACGCCATCGCCCGCCGCCTCACGGAGGCCTATGTGCTCGAGATCGGCCGCGCCGCCATCGATCTCTACGGCGGACGCCTGCGCATTCCGCAGGATACGCTCGCCACCTACGTCTCCGGCGCATCCACGCGCGATCGGGAGGCGCTGGCGCAGGTGGAAGCCGAGCCGCTGCGCATCCTCGTCGCCGGCCAGGTGAGCGCCGGCAAGTCGAGCCTCATCAACGCCCTCGCAGAGGAAGCCCGCGCCGCCACGGATGCGTTGCCGGCGACCTCCGCCTTCACGCCTTACGTGCTGGAGCGCGAGGGCCTGCCGGCCGCTCTCCTCGTCGACAGTCCCGGCCTCGCGCCCGATGAGGCGCTGATGCAGCGTCTGATCGAGGAAGCCGCCGCCTGCGATCTCGTGCTCTGGGTCGTGGCCGCCCATCGCGCCGATCGAGAGATCGATCGCAAGGCGCTGGAAACGTTCCGGCGCGCGTTCGCTACCCACATGAACCGCCGCCGCCCACCGGTCATCCTCGTCGCCACGCACATCGACCGCTTGCGCCCGTTTGGCGAATGGGCGCCGCCTTACGATCTCGCCGCCGCGGACAGCGAGAAAGCGCGCAACATTCGCGAAGCAGTGAGCGCCGCCGCGCGCGACCTCGGCTTCGCGCCCGAGGAGGTCGTCCCCCTCAGCCTGAGAGAGGACGGCCCGTCCTACAACGTCGAGCGCCTCTGGCAGCGCATCGCCGAGGCGCTTCCCGAGGCGACACGGGCGCAGCTCCTGCGTTGCCTCGACGATCTCAAGGGAAGCTGGAGCTGGGGAACGCTCTGGTCGCAGACGAGCAACGCCGGCCGCACGCTCGTCGCCGCGCTCAAGCCTAATGCCCGCAAACGGGCGCCCGCGCCGCCTCCAAAACCCTGAACGGGCCTCCGGATCACCCCGAATCTCGTGACGCCCCCGGTGCAACCAAACGCGCTCCGCGCGCGTTCTGAGCGCGGAGCCCATTGTCCACACCCTCAGGACCAACTCAGATACAGGAGCGACGCTTCCATGGCACAGACCTCAACGACCTCCACCCGCGGCCGCGCGGACGACATGGCCGACAAGGCCGTCGATATGGCGGAGAAGACGGGCGAGCAGATCGAGCGCACGGTGCAGAACCTCGCCGATCAGGGCCGCCAGGCGACGGAGCAGATCCAAGTCGTGGCCGACAACTTCAAGACGGCCGTCGACAAGTCGGTCAAGGATCAGCCGCTCACCACCCTCGCCGTCGCGGCCGGAATCGGCTTCGTCATCGGCGCGCTCTGGAAGTCGTAAGCGCGACGATCGAGCCCGATCGCTCGGCACGACAACGACAAGATCGCAAACCCCGGCAACGAAAGAGAACAAGGAGTACTGAATGTTTCAAGGGCTCCTGAAACGCGCCGAGCAATCGCTCGATCAGGTCGTGGCAAAGTTCGTGAACCGCGCCACGGTCGCGATTCCGCTCATCGTTGCCGGCGGGTTCGCCACCGCCGCCCTCACGGCGAAGCTCATCGAAACGTATGGGAGCGTTACCGCCTATTCCATGATGGCGGCCCTGTTCGCCGTGATCGGCCTCGTCACACTGGCCGTTGTCAGCAATGGCAACGGCGTCGCCGAGACGCCCGCGGAAGAGGCGACGGCGGAAAGCGAAACCAAGGACGGCGAGCAGGAGCCGGGGCTCGATCCGACTGACCTTCTGACCCCCGAGGTCCGCTCCTTTCTCGCCTCGTCGGTGCCGATGGCGCTGCCTGCCATTGCCCGCGGCGTAGGCCGCAACCTGCCGATGATCCTGATCCTCGCCCTCATCGGATTCGTGATCTCGCGCTTTGCCGAACGCCCCGATAATGCCGCGACCGGCAGCGACGCCACCGCGTCGCAGGACATCCCTGAGTCTGGCGATACGCCGCGAGAGACGACGGACGCCCCCGCCGCCGCAGTCGCATAGCCGAATATCCCACGGCTCTCCAACTCTCGATTGACGGCCCAAAGGGCTGGCCGCCGCGCCCAATCCTGCCGATACTGCCGCCGACAGCGCCGATTGATTCGGTTGCACGTATCGCGCACGGCATTCCGCGGCGCGCTTCGCGTATCGGACCCCAGCCTTCTCCCTCGGAGTCATGACGGACAACGACGCCGCCCGGCTCAGCCAGTCTCTGCGAAGCGGTCTGATGGCCGAGGCGGAGGAGATGGCGCGCCGTATGCTCGACGAGGGCCGTCAGCCGCACTTCGCGCATTTCGCCCTCGGCATCATCGCCTATCGGTGCTCCGACTTCGAAGGCGCCGTCGCGTCTCTCACACGCGCCATCGCTTCGGGGCCGACGGTGGCCGCGTGGACCAACCTCGGGGCGGCCTATCGCGCCATGGGCCGCCTGTCGGAAGCCGCCGCCGCCTACGAAAGCGCCCTCGCCATCGAGCCCGCATTCGCCGACGCAGCCGCGAACTACGCCAATGTCCACATGGATCTCGGCGCCTATGCCGCCGCCGAGCGCATGGCCCGCGGCGCCATCGCCAATGGCGCCAACTCGGTCGAGGTGTACGTCACGCTCGGCAACGCCCAGTTCCGGCAAGGCCACCTCGTCGAAGCCGCCCGCTCCTACCGCGAGGCGCTGACGCGGGGCTCCAACGCGACGGCCATCCGCAACCTCGGCAGCACGCTCGCCAATCTCGGCCGCTTCGAGGAGGCGAAGGCGGTCTATGCCGCGGCGCTTGCCCAAAGCCCCGATCCGGATCTCCATTCGAGCTACCTGATCTGCCAGACGTACGATCCGGCCCTCTCGGCCAAGGACCTGCGGCAAGCCTCCGCCGCCTACGAGCGCGCCTATGCTCTGCCTCTCCGCCCGCCGTCACCCATCTACGCCAACAGCCCCGATCCCGGCCGCCGGCTGCGCATTGGCTACGTTTCGCCCGACCTCTGCAATCACGTCGTCGCGGTGTTCATGCTGCCGATCCTGATGCGGCACGATCGAAACGACTTCGATGTCTATTGCTACGCCGATGTCCGCAACGTGGACGACACCAGCCGGAAATTTCAGGCCCTCTCCACCTGGCGCCAGACGATCGGCTACACCGACGAGCGTCTCGCCGCGGAGATTGCAGCCGATGGCATCGACATCCTGATCGATCTCGCCGGCCACTCTCCCGGCAATCGCCAGCTCGTCTTCGCGCGCAAGCCGGCACCTGTTCAGCTCTCCTACGTCATCGGCACCGGCACGACGACGGGGCTCACCGCCATCGATGGCCTCATCGCCGACGCGCACCTGCTGCCGCGAGGCGCCGAGGCTCTCATCAGCGAGACACCGCTGGACCTCGGCCGGCCCTTCGTGGCTTACGAGCCTCCTCCCGCCATGCCGGCCGTGGGCCCGCTTCCCGCGCTCGAAGCCGGACATCTCACGTTCGGCTACTTCGGTCGCCCCATCCGCCTCAACGACCGCGTCGTCCGGGTATGGTCCGAGATCCTGCACGCATGCCCCGGAAGCCGCCTGCGGCTCGACAACAAGCCGTTCGGAGCCTCTGGCACACAAGAGGAAGTGCGCCGCCGCTTTGCCGCCCACGGCATCACGGCCGATCGCCTCGAGCTGGGAGACACGCCGAGCCATCCCGCCGTGCTCGCCGCCTACAACGCCATCGACATCGCCCTCGACCCCTTTCCGCACAACGCCGGCACGACCTCGCTCGAAGCGCTTTGGATGGGCGCGCCCGTCCTCACCCTCGCCGACCGGCCGCCCGTCGGCCGCCTCGGCGAGAGCCTGCTTACGGCCCTCGGCCTGCCGGATTGGGTCGCCCGGTCCGAGGCGGAGTACGTGGCCAAGGCCAAGGCCGCCGACGCCGACCGGCCGGCGCTCGCGCGGGTGCGCGCCGCCTTGAGGGCGCGCTGCGAAGCCTCCGCCCTGCACGATAGCGACGGCCTCACGCGCGCCATGGAGCGCCTGTATCGAACAGCGTGGCAGAGCTGGTGTGCAACGTCAGGCGCCGCACGATGACTGACGAGAGCGAACGCCACGCGATCGAAAGCGTGCTCGACCGCCTGGCGGCTTCCCCCTTCCGGCGCCGCTTCAAGCTCGGGTCGAAAGAGCGTGTCGACCTCGCCGCCCGCAGCCGCGACGTCGTGCTGGACCACGCCCGCACCTTCATCGCCCGGCGCCTGGCTCCCGCTCATCCTTTGAAGGATGGCAAGCAGACACCCTTCCGTGGTCATCCGGTGTTCGTGGCCCAGCATGCCACGGCCACCTGCTGCCGCGGGTGTCTCGCAAAATGGCACCGCATCCCGGCCGGACGGGCCCTCTCGCAGGCGGAGCAGGACAAGGTCGTGGCCGTCATCGCGGCCTGGCTCCGCCGCCAGGCACCGGAAGAGACCGCGCCCCGGCCCGCCAATGATGCAGTTTCGCCACAATCCGATTGGCAATTGGCATTCATTAAGGGTTAGCACGCGGTTGCGCCCTTAGGCTGACGACGCCACTTTGAGCCCGGCGCGTGAGGATGGGAGCCATCGCACCACCACGACGCAACGGTGCCAGACGGAAGCGGGCCGCGCGGCCTTCAACGGGGAGACGAATGCGATGACGATCGAGGGCCTCATGAAACGGATCCGCATGCCGTTTGTCGCCCTGGCTGCAGCAACGGCGGCAATCGCGCTCACGACGGGGCCGGCCGCCGCGCAGGATTTCTTCTCGTTCCTCTGGGACGGCGGATCGCGCTCGGTCGTGTCGTTCAGCCCGAAGTACGAGCCGCGCCAGGTCATCGTCTCCTTCGGCGACCGCAAGCTCTACTGGATCCATCGCCGCGGCGAGGCGATCAGCTATCCGATCGCCGTCCCGCGCGAGCAGAGCCGCTGGGCCGGCGTCACCCGCGTGTCCGACAAGCGCAAGAACCCCTCCTGGACCCCGACCCCGACCATGCTGAAGGAGAACCCGCGCCTGCCGAGCTGGGTACCCGGCGGCCATCCGATGAACCCGCTCGGCGTGCGCGCGCTCTACCTCGGCAGCTCCGCCTACCGCATCCACGGCACGGATGCACCGTGGACCATCGGCACCGCCGCCTCCAAAGGCTGCATCCGCATGTACAACGAGGACGTGCTGGATCTCTATCCGCGGGTCCCCGTCGGCACGAAGGTGACCGTCACCTGGCAGCGCTTCGGCTGAGCGCCGAGACTACCGCGGAGGGTGGGCCACAGGCGCCGGCAAATCGCACTTTTAAGTTGCAAGAGCACCTGCGCCGCAAGCTCCGCTCAAGCCAAATCGCCCAACTGTAGCGAGGGGTTTCGCGCCGACCGCAGCCCCGCGGCTGAGCAGGATCCAGCGTTCGAAATGTCCCGTGCCGCGCGGCCAGCGCGCCCGGTCTCGACGAGGACCGCTAGAACGTAGACTGTTTGTTTTGTCGCGTTTTCTTGCGACGGACGGCATCAGCTTCGTCGGAAAATGCTTGAGCGACCGAGGCCCGGGTGGCAGCCGAACGACGAGCGATGAGGGGCGACGACCCCGAGGAATTGACCGGCCCCAAGAAGGTGGCTGCGCTCCTGCTCGCCATGGACAAGAAGGTCGCCTCGCGCCTGCTCAAGCACTTCGACGAGGACGACATCAAGCTGATCGCGCAGACGGCAACCGATCTCGGCGCCGTCTCCAAGCACACCCTCGATGCCCTCATCGAGGAATTTGCAATGAGCCTGCGCACCGGCGGCGACCTGATTGCGACCGCCAACGAGGTCGAGGCGCTTCTGAGCGGCGTCGTGCCGGCCGAGCAGATCGCCGAGATCATGTCTCAGGTCCGCTCCAAGTCGCTGCAATCGATCTGGATCAAGCTCGGCGAGGTGCCGGAGCTCTCCACCGCCCAGTATCTCGCCAAGGAGCACCCGCAGGTCTCGGCACTCGTGCTATCACGCACGCCCCCGGCCTATGCCGCCGCCGCCCTCAAGATGCTGCCGGCGCCGCTCCGCAACGAGATCATGCGCCGCATGCTCGCGCTCAAGATCGTTCTCGAGCGGCCGATCCAGTTGCTCGAAGGAGCGGTCAAGGAAGAGCTGCTCTACAAGAGCTCCAAGAACACCGGCCCCACCATTCACGCCCGTCTGGCCGACATCATCAACAAGATGGACCGCAAGCAGATGGACGAGATCCTGAGCGATCTCGACGAGCATCGGCCGAAGGAGGCCGAGGTCGTGCGCGGCCTCTTGTTCACGTTCGACGATCTCACGCGCCTCTCGCAGGACGCGCTCGTCACGCTGTTCGACAATATCCCGGCCGACCGCACCATCACCGCCCTCTCCGGCGCAGAGCCGCGCATGATCAACCTCATCCTCGAGGCGACACCCGGACGCGCCCGCCGCATGATCGAGCAGGAGCTCACCACCGGCAAGAAGGCGACGGCCAAAGAGGTCCAGAAAGCCCGCCGCGCCATCGCCGATACGGCCATGGAGCTGCTCGAAAAGGGCGTCATCGAGATGGCGAGCTCCGAGGAGGACTGATGCGCGAAGACTACGCCGACATCCGCCAGGGCGGCCAGCCCGGCACAGAGAAGCTGCTCGAGCCGCCCAAGCTCGAGGTCGAGCGGCTGCATGTGCTGAAAGGCGTGCTGGAGCGGCTCGTCACCACGCTGTCGGAGCGCTTCCGCGAGTACTGCAACGTCCCCTCGTCGTTTTTCGTCAATCAGCTCGAGAGCGGCAACTCCTGGGACGTGCTCGAGTCCTACGAGGACAGCATTGCAGGGATTTATTATTGCCGCCAATGGGATAGCCGCATCGTCATCGGCCTGGACCGGCGCTTCATCTTCTCGCTCATCGACGCGGCCTTCGGCGGCGACGGCTCCATGCCGCCGTTCGAATCCGACCGCCCCTTCACGTCCCTCGAGGCCCGTCTCGCCCGCAGCGTGTTCAGCATCGTCGTCCCGGAGCTCGAATCCCTCCTCGCCCCCATCACGCCGGTGGAATTCGACATCGAGAAGCTCGAGACCAAGCTCGACTTCCAGATCCTCGGCCAGACCGACGTCCCCGTCATCGCCGTCCAGATCCTGTTCCAGATCCTGGACAACGGCGGACGCATGTTCATGATCATTCCGCAGTCCGCCCTCTACCCCATTCGCAAGCTGCTCGAGCGTCAGCGCGCGCTCGACGGCACCAGCATCGATCCCGAATGGCAGAAGAAGATGCAGGACGGGCTCGCCTCGTCCCACATGCTGCTGAAAGGCGTACTCGAAGGGCCGGAGATGACGCTCGGCCAGATCGCGGACCTGGAGCCCGGACAGATCCTGCGCCTCAACGCCGACCCCAAGAGCCTGATCGCGCTCGAATGCCAGGACGAGCGCATCTTCTTGTGCCGGCTCGCGCAATCGAAGAGCAAATTCGCGCTCGTCGTCGAGCAGCCGATCGACAAGCAGAAGGAGCTGGTGGCCGATCTCATCGCGCCGTCGCCCTCCCGCCAGACGGGCGGACTGTGACCCGCCCCGCGCCGATCCGGATCCCAGAGGCGCTCCTCCGGCATCGGCGCAGAAGCCGCAAAAGCCGGGGGCCCGGTGGCTTCGAGCCTGAAGCCTCTTAGGCTCGTAACCGATTTTTAGGCAACCCGGTGGAGTATCGTCACAAATTCGGACGAAACTTTAACGCGGGCACCAAGCAATGAGCGACAACGGAAGCCAGAACGACAACGGTGCCATCGCGGATCTCGAAGAGCGCGCCGCCTGTCTCGTCAATCCAGCATCCGGCATCGCCAACGATTATCTCAATCATTTCAACGAAGCTCTCCTGCTCATCGAGAACCTGCCGACCCTGCTGCCCGAGATGCTCGACGAGCTTCTCGAATGGCGCCCCGTGACCTATCGCGAGTAC
>DAITBB010000003.1:0-77171 GCA_036823975.1 Hyphomicrobium sp. | reverse complement strand
GGGCTCGACGAAGCGTTCCGGCGCGATTTCGAGAGCATCATCGACGGCGTGAATGCCATGGCGGTGGCCAGCATCGACGTCATCAGCGCCCACCGCAACCCGGACGGCGAGCTCGATCCGTCGCGGGTCTCCGACTTCTGCGAGAACGCGTCCTGCGCCATCCGCAGCGCGCTGAACCGCGCCTCCGATCTCGTCAACAACGGCCGCGAGAACGCCTGCGAAACCCCGCAGGGCATGGCCGACCGTCTCATTCCCTGCGTCGCGTAACACGCCTGCCTTTCAAAGATCAGCACAAGACGAAAGACGCCGAGGACCACTTCCGATGGATGAGCTGCTGCGAGATTTCCTCACGGAAACGACCGAGCATATCGAAGGCGCCGAAACGCAGTTGGTGCATTTCGAGCGCAACCCGTCGGATGCCTCGCTGATCGCCAGCATTTTCAGGCTCGTTCATACCATCAAGGGGACCTCGAGCTTCCTCGGCCTCGAGCGGCTCGAGCGCGTCGGCCACGCGGCCGAGTCCGTCATGGGCATGCTGCGCGACGGCGTCCCGCCGACGCAGCATTCCGTGACGATCATTCTGGCGGCCATCGACCGCATCAAGACCATCATCGAGGAGATCGGCCAGAACGGCTCGGAGCCACCGGGCGACGACAGCCAGATCATCAACGCGCTCGAGGCCTATTACGCCGCCGGTGGCGCCGAGGCCGAAACGGCCCCGGCCACGATCGAAACCGCAGTCCCCGCGCCGACCGCTCACGTCGCGGCCGAGCCGGAACCCGCCGCCCTCGCCGCGCCCGCTCCCGCCGAGACGGCATCCGCATCCGCCGTGCCCGCCACCGCCACGGATCAGGCCAAGCCTGAGCCCGCCGCCCAGAAGGAAACGCGCGGCGCCGGCACCACCAATCAGGAATCGATCCGCGTCTCCGTCGATACGATCGAGCGCATGATGCAGCTCGTCTCCGAGCTCGTGCTCTCACGCAACCAGCTCCTCGAGCTTGCGCGCCACCGCGACGACGACGCCATCAAGACGCCCCTGCAGCACCTTTCGACGCTGACCAGCGATCTGCAGGATGCCGTCATGCGCGCCCGCATGCAGCCCGTGGGACGCCTCTACGCCAACCTGCCGCGTCTCGTCCGCGAGCTGTCGACGAGCCTCGGCAAGACCATAGACCTTGTGACGGAGGGCGCCGACACCGAGCTCGACCGCCAGCTCATCGAGGTCATTCGCGATCCTCTCACCCACCTCATCCGCAACTGCGCCGACCACGGCATCGAGAAGCCGGACGAGCGCGTCGCCAAGGGCAAGCCCGAACGCGGCGAGATCCGCGTCTCGGCTGCGCACGAGGCCGGCCAGATCACGATCGACATCGCCGACGACGGCCGCGGCCTCGACACCGAGCGCATCAAGAAAAAGATCCTCGCGCAGGGCCTCGCCACGGAGCAGGAGCTCCGCACGATGAGCAGCGAGGAGATCTACCGCTACATCTTCGAGCCCGGCTTCTCGACCGCGCAGGTCGTCTCGAACGTCTCCGGACGCGGCGTCGGCATGGACGTGGTGCGCTCGAACATCGAGGCCATCGGCGGCTCGGTCTCGCTCTCCTCGGTCGAGGGGCGCGGCAGCCGCTTCTCGCTGCGCATTCCGTTGACGCTCGCCATCGCCCCCGCACTCATCATCGAGGTTGCCGGACAGCGCTTCGCCCTGCCCCAGACGTCGGTGGTCGAAGCCGTGAGCCTCGGCAAGAACTACAAGGAGCTGATCCAGGACGTGCAGAACGCGCTCGTCCTGAAGCTGCGCGAGGAAGTGATCCCCGCCGTCGAGCTGCGCAACGTCGTCGGCCTCGCCGACGCAGCCGACGACGCCAACGACAAGCTGGCCGTCGTCATGCGCGTGGGCACCGAGTCGTTCTGCATCATCGTCGACGGCGTGGCCGACATCCAGGAGATCGTCGTAAAGCCGCTCAGCGCCTCGCTCGCCCATCTCAAGGTCTTCAGCGGCCACACCATCCTGGGCGACGGCTCCGTCGTGCTGATCCTCGATCCGGCCGGCATTGGCGCCAGCCTCGGCATCGAGAAATCGGCCGACAAGAAGCGCGAGCAGAGCCGCGATGCGGGCGCGCTCGAGCGCCGCCGCCTCGTCATGTTCCGCGCCGGCTCCGGTGCTCCAAAAGTCTTGCCGCTTTCGCTGGTCTCGCGCATCGAGATGGTCGAAACCAGCCGCATCGAGCGCTCGGACGGACGCCTCATGGTCCTGCTCCAGGGCCGCCTGATGCCGATCGTTCCGATCTCGCACGAGATCGACCTCTCGCGGCCGGCTTATCCGGTTCTCGTCGTCGCGACCGAGCAGCGCGCGATCGGGCTCGTGACCGACGAGATCGTGGACATCATCGAGGAGAAGCTCGAGATCCAGCTCTCGAGCGCGAACTCCGAGCTGATCGGCTCGGCGGAGATCCGCGGCGAAGCCGTCGAGCTGATCGACGTCTCCCACTTCATCCGTATGGCCGACTCGGCGAGCACGACCGCGGCCGCCACCCAGCGCGTCCTGTTCGCCACCGACGATCCGCTCGTCCGCGACCTTCTGAGCCCCGCGCTCGCCGCCGGCGGCTACACGCTCGTTCCCGCCGCGATCTCCACCGATGCGAACGAGTTCCTGCAACAGGTTGCGGCCTGCGATGCCGTCATCGTCGATTGGGATTCTCCGACCCTCGCGCTGCCCGCCTTCCGCCACGCGATCAAGGAGCGCAAGAACGCCAGCACCGTGCCGATCGTCGGCGTGAGCAAGGCGCCGACCAGCCGCAGCGTCCGCACCGCCACCGAGATCGGCCTTGCAGCGCTTCTGAGCCGGCATGACCGTCATGCCCTGATCGAGACGCTGGCCTACGCGATCGACGCGGCCGCCGACGCCAAGTCCTCCAGCCTGGAAATTGCCGCATGAGCAGCTCCGCCGCAGCCCTTCCGAACCTGTCCGACGTTCCGACCACGGGCGACGAAAGCTATTTCACGGTCTTTGCCGGCGGCGAGGCCTTCGGCCTGTCCGTGCTCCACACGCAGACGATCTTCCGCATCACCAACGTGACGCCGATCCCGCTCGGCCCGGCCGACATCGTCGGCCTCGTCAACCTGCGCGGCCGCATCGTGACGGCGGTGAGCTTGCGCCGCCGCCTCGGCATTCCCATGCACGAGGTGCAGAACGCCCTCGCCATCGGCATCGAGCACAAGGGAGAGAACTTCGCGCTCATCGTCGACGAGGTGGGCGACGTCCTGACCCTCGACGCCTCGATGAAGGTGCAGATCCCCGCCCATTTCGATGCCGCCCGCTCCCGCCTCATGGCGGGCCTCTACAAGGTCGGGAACCTCCTCGTCCCCGCCCTCAACATCGAGGCACTCTTCGACTTCACGCACTAACACCACGAAGCCGATCGCCCCGGCAGACCAAGCGGCGAAAAAGCAGTCTCGCATTGAGTAAAAAGGGTAAGTGCAATGAAAACCGCTCTGGTGGTGGATGACTCGGCCTTCATCCGCAAGATCGCCAAGCAGATGCTCGAGAACATGAGCTTCGAGGTCTCCGAAGCCAAGGATGGCGCTCACGCCCTCGAGCAGTGCCAGCCGGCCTTCCCCGATCTCATCCTGCTCGACTGGAACATGCCGGTCATGAGCGGGCTCGAATTCCTCACCAAGCTGCGCAAGATGCCGGGCGGAGAGACCCCCCAAGTCGTATTCTGCACGACCGAGAACACGCGCGATAAGATCATGACCGCGCTCGAGGCCGGTGCCACCGAATACATCATGAAGCCGTTCGACCAGGACATCGTCCGAACGAAGCTCGAGCAGATCGGCCTGGTCTAGATATCCGCAACGACGCGCTCGCGGCTTCGCCGGGATCGCGCAGCGCGACGCCCTCAACTCCTTCCAGTGATGCGTAGCATGTCTCAAGCCTTCGACGCCCTCTGTGACTACTTGCGCCGCTCCTCCGGCCTCGTGATGGAGCCCAGCAAGAAATACCTCGTTGAAAGCCGCGTCATGCCGATCGTGCGGCGCGAGCGGCTGTCCGGACTCGACGAGCTGATGGTGATCCTCCAGAAGGGGCAGAACCCGAAGCTCGCCAGGGACGTCATCGAGGCGATGACGATCAACGAGACCTACTTCTTCCGCGACAAGACGCCGTTCGATCAATTCCGCTCGGTCATGCTGCCGGCGATGATCGCCGCGCGCCAGAACGAGAAGCGCCTGCGCATCTGGTCCGCCGCCGCCTCAACCGGCCAGGAAGCCTATTCGCTGGCCATGATCCTCGACGAGCAGGCCGCCCGCATGCCGGGCTGGCGCATCGAGATCGTCGGCACGGACCTCTCCGAGCAGGTCGTCGAGAAGGCCAAGAAAGGCATCTACTCGCAGTTCGAGGTGCAGCGCGGCCTGCCCACCCCGATGCTGCTCCGCCATTTCAACCAGATCGGCGAGAGCTGGCAGATCTCCGAGGCCATGCGCAGCAAAGTGCAGTTCCGGCAGATGAACCTCTTGTCGGATTTCACCGGGCTCGGCCGCTTCGATATCGTTTACTGCCGCAACGTGCTCATCTACTTCGACGCCGCGCGCAAGATGGAGATCCTGGCACGCGTCACGCGCAGCCTCGCGCCCGACGGATTCCTGACGCTCGGCGCCTCGGAAAGCCTGATCGGCCTCAAGACGGATCTCGTGCCTCATGCGGACCATCGCGGCATCTTCATGCGCGCGAATGCTCTCGCAAGTGTTTCGGATCCGAGGTTCGTCGCGCGCTCTGACGCGCCGCCCGCCGGCCTGCCTCCGGGCTTCGGCAACATAGCCCTGCAGGCCGCCCGTCTCAGGACGGCGGGCTAGAGTGCTTCCGGAAAAGTGGGAATCGGTTTTCCGATAAGAAGCACGATCAACGGCCCTAGGCGAGATTGAAACGTTAGCTCTGCTGCGTCCGCGCGCTCTGGCGGCCGTTGTCCGCGCGGGCCAGCTCGCTGCCGCGGCCGAGCTGCGCCAGCCGCACGAAGTCCGAAACGCCGCCGGCGCCGAGCCGATCGACCTCGATCAGCGCGACGAGCGCATCGCTGGTGAGGCTTCCGAGCGCGCCCGACGCCATGATCCGCTCGACGGCCTCGGCCGTCCGGGACGAAGGCTCAGACGGAGCGGTCGACGCCGAAGCGAGAGACGGTGCCGACGGAAGAGATGGAGCCCGCACGGGCTTGGCAAGCAGATCGGTGACATCGGCCACGGCCTGCGCGCGCGCCATCACGGCGGGCTGAAGCACGCTATCGGCTGAGGCGGTCACGGACGGCACGCTCGCCGCTGCTGCCCCAGGAGCCTCGTTGCCAATCCAGAGCGCCTCCTGGGCCCGCCGGTTGACGAGCCCCGGCAGCACCTCGCCGCCCGCCTTGGTGTACTTCTGGAAAATCTCGCGCGCGGCGGAGAGATCGCCCCGCCGCACGGCCTCGCCGAGACCGCTCTCGATCCACGAGGTGCCTGCGTTGTAGGTGAGAGACGTAAGCGCCGCCTTCGTGCCGTCATCCACGTGCGGGGCGGCCTTCTCCACGATCGCGCGCGCGGAGGAGACCTCGGCCCGGAACCTGCGGTCGGCCTCGGCCCGGTCGATCACCTCGCCCGCATAGCGGGCCTTGGTGCCGTATCCATTGGAAAGCTGGGCGTAATCCCACTTGGCTTGAGGTGTGAAGCCCTCGAAGTTGCGGATCGCATCCAGATAAAAGCTGTGCATGGCAGGCGTCTTTGGCTCGGGACCAGTCTTGTTACCGCAAGGCCCTTGCGCAAAGCTGACGCCGCCTTCCTCCCGGCCGGCATCGATCCCAGACGGCTCGTTTCCAGCCGGCTGGCGTCCTGGCACGGCAGTTGCGTGGGAGTGTTGCGTACAGCGGATATGTTTTCGTTTGGTGCAACAATGCAAGTTTCCGCAAACCTTCGGGCCCGCATCTCAGCCCTCGGCGAATTATCCCGCCCGCTCGGGGAAACGCGCGCGGCCGCCCTTGCACGTGCCCTCGCCAACGCGGTGGCGAACGATGTCGCCCAAGGCCGCGATCCCGACGCCACCATCGATGCCTGGATTCGCCGCCTCGCCGCTGAGATCGTCGCCACGTCCGCCCCATCCTCTGCCGCACCCGGGAGCAAGTCTCCCCGCAGGCGCGGCCTGGGCGACGTGCTGCCCGAAGTCCATTGACGGGAAAATAAAGAAGCCCGGAAGCTCAACGGAGCCTTCCGCGCCGTACCGTTTTGAGACGCAGAAACCCCTTAAAATTTGAAGCAACTTTTCATCTGGGGTCTAAGTCGACCTCAAGAGCGGCCCTGTACAAAGGTGAGGCTACCGCATCAAAGCGGCATGCGAAAAAACAATACCGGGTCAGGGTCACTTACACATGTTTGAGAAATCGAGCTTGCACATGCTGCGTCAGCGTCGCGACAACATCCGCGAATGGCTCGACGAGGAAGCGCCTTATACAGACGTCGATCAGCGCCATCTCGATCCGAATACGCCGGAGCGCGCCTATTGGCACCACGGCTATCAGGCCGCGCTGAACGACATCATGGCGATGCTCGCCCTTGAAGCCGGAAAAAACGGCACCTCGGACATTCCCAATTAGTGCCCGCCGGCCGGTCGGGGTGCATACGGTTCCCCGGCGGCTGGAAATCATGGAACAGCTCGCATTCCGCATGGAACGCCGCTTCCGTGGTGGGCGAGCACCGATACTTGAACAGGTTGCCCGAGCCGATCATCTGTAAGAGTTTATCGCGCACGTCATGATCGGCGCGGCCCACGTAATCCACGTAGAACCGGCCGTTGGGTCCCTTGTGCCCCAGCATGAAGGCACCCGGCGCGACCCGCGGGATGGCGTTGGTGATCTCGTCATAGGCGAGCCGATAGGGCCCGAGCAGTCCTGTGCTTGTCATCGCTCTTGCCGTTCTTGGAGCAGAAGGAAACGGAACAACGCTCATACCGAACTCTCACGAACTGAAACGACCACTCAAATCCAATGGACAGCCTATTGCGCGGCCCCTCGAAGAGGGCGAAGAACCCCCCCGCGCCTCACACTAAACATATAGCGCACCGGCGCCGCCCTGCACCATGCGCGCAGGCATCCGACCGCCGTCAACGGCATCTTTCTCATCATGACGGCCCGACGGCTCCTGGCCGGAGCGGCCCTGCCCCGACGAAGAGCCTCCGCTCTGAGACGCCAGCCACGAGCCGCCCGCCGCCCCGCCTTGCGAGGCAGACAATCCGCTGTCGCCAACGGCTGAAATCACGCTGCCGAGCCGCCCGGCATCGCTCTGCGCCGCCGACGTGATGGCGTCGACGGAATAGCCGGCCGATGCGAGCGCGCCCGCCAGGGCCTCCCGATCCCGCTCGATGGCCGCGAGCGTCTCGCCACGCTGCGCCTCGATATGCAGCGAGACGACGTTATCCTTGAGCGCGATGCGCACGGTGACGCTGCCGAGGCTCGCAGGCTTGAGCTCGAGATGCAGAACCTTGACCGCGCCATCCGTGGACGGCGCCTCTCCCATCTCCCCGTCGAGCTCGTCGCGCACCGCCAACGAGATCTGCTCGGCCGGCGTCTCGGCGGCAACCTCGCCCTCCACCACCGGCTCGCGAACGGCCTGCGGACGCACGGCATCGAGCGCGAGTGCAATGGCGCTCGCCGCGGGATCCGCGTCGCCCCGCACAGGACGCGACGAGGGAAGCGTGTCCGATGCGCGATCGGCCACGAAAGCGCGCGGATCCATGGCCTCTCCGCTCATCGCCTCGCGTGAGACGGCCCGCGATACACCCCGCTTCACCGCTACGGCCTCCGCGCCGCTCCCCGCCTCGGACGCGGACAGGGCAGCGGCGGCAGCCCGGGTCTCTCCGGCCGTGACCGCCCGATGCAGACGCTCCGCGCCGTCCTCCGATGCGGCGACAAGCGCCGGCGCCCGGGAGAGGGCCAAATGCGTCTCGCGGTGGACGACCCTGAGACTGACATCCTCCGTCACCACATCGGCGTCCACATCCGCCGCAGCAGCTGGAATCTCTGCGGCGGCAGGCCTGGCATCGTACCCCAGCGCGTCGATCAGCGCATCAGCGTTCCGCACGCCCGCATCGGCCTCGTCCGTCATACCCGGAAGCCAGGGACCCGCCTCGCCTCCGTCCACAGTCTGCGGGGCTTGGATCTGCGTCTGGATCTCGGCCTCGGTCTCGGTCACGGCCTCAGTATCCGCCCCCGTGACCATGACCTGAGCGCGATCACCGGCGGTCTGTCCGGCCTGCAGAACCGCGAGCGCGAGCGCAGCCGGACTGATCTGAACGGAATGACCAGCCGGCGCACCCTCACGCGGCGGAGCGAGATCCGCGCCGGCCGCCGTCTCCTCCGAGGCATCGCCATCCTGGCCCGACCTCTCGCCAAGCCGCGAACGCCCCGGCACCGCGTTCTGAAGCTCGCTCCATTGCGCAAGGAACTCGCGCGCCAGCGCATCGCCGAAGGAGGCCTCCGCACCGGCCTGCCCGGCCGGATCGGCGTTCGCGCCCTTGGCAGAAAGAGCGGGCCGTGCAGTCATCAACGCTGGCGCCGAGGTCAAGGTCCATCTCCCAGTAAGGAATCGACTTGAGCGAGCAGCTCTTCCGCCTTGGCAACGAAAGCCGGCGGCGGCAGCCCGGGCTGGGGCGCGTCTTGCGCCACACGCCCGACCGACCGCGCGACCGTCAGTGCCGCCTCGTGGATCTCGCGATCCGCGAAGCTCAGCTTCGGCAGATCGACCTCGCCGAGCAGCTCCAATCCCGTCTCGAAGTCGGCCGTCGCCACCATGGCCGCGCCCTTGTAAAGCGTCGCCCGCGCAAACGTCCGGCTGCCGGCGTTGGCAAGCTCGCGCGCCCGCCCGCCCGCATAAAGCGCGATATCGATGTTTCCGCCCTTGAGCGCTTCCTCGGCGATGGCGAGATAGAGCGCCACCCGCTCCGGCTGCGGCACCTTCTGAAGCTCGCTCTCGGTGCGCGAGATCCATTCCGAGGCGCGCTTGAAATTCTTGCGCGCCACGCCCGCGAAGAACTGCTGGCGGAAGTTGCGGGCGAACAGCGATTTCGGAAAGCGGCGTGAGTATTGCGAGGCCAGAAGGTCGAACTTTTCCACCTCGCCGTTCCGCGCCAGGATCATGAGCTGCTGACGCAGGGCCGATTCCTCGATCAGCGTGCCCGGCGCAAGGAGGCGCGCCTCGTTGAAGGACGTCAGCGCCTTGGGCGGATCCGTCTTCGCGGTCAGCGTGCCCTGGATCAGCGCCACGATCCCGCCCAGGGACGCATCGAGCTTGCGCGGATCCATCTTGTGCATCAGCGTGCGCGCATCGACGAAGCGGCCTTCGCCATAGGCGAGCGAGCCCTTGAGGAGACGGCGCTCGATGGGCGGGATGTGCTTCCGGTCGATCACGCGCGCGAGGACGGCCGGATCTCCCCCGCTCAGAACGAAGAAGATAGCGGCGCGCACGTTGCGCACGTCGTCCCACACTTGCGGTGGAAGCGCGCGCAGGCTGTCACGGAGATCGTGCATCAGCCGCCGCTGCTCCTCATGCGCGCTCACGCTGCCATGGGCGATCTGGTCCTGAACCGTCCGCAACACGCGAATGGCAACATACGGCTGCCGGCTCATCTCGACGGCCGGCGTATCGGCCCAGAGCTGCCGTTGCGACGTAGCCTCCGAATCGGAAGTCTCCTCGCTCACGGGCGCCGGCGTCTTTGCGCCGTCCGACGCGGACGCGCGCGAGGGCGTCATCGCCATAACGGCGCCGAGCGCGAAAAGCGCGATCGGAAGAGCGAGCCTCACCATCACGACTTCGGCACCTTGAGAAGGATCTCGATCCGGCGGTTCTCGGCCGCATGCGGATCGGCAGGGATCTTCGGCTTGCGGTCGGCATAGCCCTCGATGCTTTCGAAGCGCGCTTCGCCCACGCCTCCGCGCACGAGCATGTAGTAGGCCACCTGAGCGCGGTCCATCGAGAGGCGCCAGTTGTTGTTCCGCTGCGTGCGGAACTGATGCGCGTCGGTGTGCCCGCGCACGACCAGCGGGCCCTCGCGGCCGGCCAGAACTTTCGCGATCTTCTCCATCACCACGACGAGTTCGGGCCGCGGCTCGGCCGACGCACTTGCGAACATCCCGAAACGGAAATCGTCGGTGAGGCTGATCATGAGCCCCTCGTCGACCTTCTGGACCTCAATGGCCGGCTTCTTCTCGGGCGCGAGCCCTGCGAGCTCCTTCGCGATCTCGGCCGCCATCGCGTCCGCTTCACGCTTGTTCCGGACCGCTTCGAGGTCCTCGCCCGGCTCGGGCGTCGTCTGCTTGGCGGAGAGATTGGCATCCGCCGGCACGTCGGCCTCGCCCTCCGGATCGACGACGAGCGGCTTCTCGATGCCCGGCGCCGTCGGATGCGAGCCCGAATCCTCGAGTTTGAGGGACGGCTCCGTCTTGCTCTCCTCGCGGATGGACCGGTCGGCGAACGGCTCGAACGGGTTGGTGTAGGCCTCTCCGCCCGGAAGGACGCTCGTGCTCGCGGCGCCCTTTTCCTCGCCCTCGTCCGACGCCTTGAGCGCCAGCCGCGCCAGAACGCCGTAAGGATCGTTGAAAAGCTCCTCCTCGGCCTTCTGGGTCACGCCGTCCTGCAGATCCCCATCGCCACCCGGCTTCGAGGCGCCTTGCCGCTTGTCCTTGTCGTCGACGGTGCTGACGTCGACCCCGTCCGCGGCCGGACCGACCGGACGGGACGCGGGTCGATCGGTCTCCTGCTCGTCGCGCACGCCCCGCACCGTCGGCCGCTTGTCGTTGAGCTTCAGCGGATTGAAGTAGGTCGCAATCTGCTGGATCTTCTCCTTGTCGGAAACGTTCAGCAGCCACATCACGAGAAAGAACGCCATCATCGCCGTCATGAGATCGGCGAACGCGATCTTCCAGGCCCCGCCATGATGGCCATCCTCGCCATCGCCGCCGCGGCGGCGGACAATGACGACCTCGTGAGGCGCCGTCGCGTCATCCTCGGCGCTCATGCGTCCTCTCCCTGGATGGCACGGACCCACGCCCCGATGCGCGCTTCGAGAATGGTATCGTCGGCCTTGACGGAAACGTCGGCCTCCTCCGTGGCCGTGAAGACGACGCCTTCGCCATCCGCCCCGAGGCGATCCTTGATGCGGACAAGGAGATCGTCGGGTCCCGAGACGGCGACAGCCGCATACGTGCCCTTGGTCAGCAGATCGTGCAGCGTGTCCGAAAGCTCAGCGACCGCACGAGCACGGACCTCCTCCGCCAGCACGGGCTTCAGCACCTCCGCCACGCGCCCTGCGATCCGCGTCTCGAGACTGCTGATGGCATCCTGCAGGAGCCGCGCGAGCCGCGCGCCCTCCTCATCCGCCCAGTGCTGACGCTCGGTCTTGAGCTTCTGTTCGGCCGCGGCGGCGTCCGCTTCGCGCGCCGCTTCCGCCTCGCCCTGCGCCACCGTACGCCCTTCGAGAATGCCGCGCGCATGCGCATCCGCGATGCGCGCCTCGATATCGGACGCCATCCCTCCCGGCGTCATCGCGCCCCCGCGGCGGCGCGGCGCGTCTCCGTCGAGATCGTTCAGGTAGTAGGCGACGGGGAGGGCCTGCGTCATGCCGCCCGCTCCCGCATCCATTGCTTGAGGATCATGGCGGCCTGCTCTTCATCGAGCGTCACCATCTGCTCGAGGCGGCGCTGCGACAGGCGCGTGACGTCGCCCGTGATGTCCTCGATCAGGTTGGGCTCGCGCTGCTCCTTGATGCCCAGAAGCTCCGCCGTCGCCGCGGACGAGATCTGCGGTGTCTCCTCGTCGTTCGCATCCAGCAGCGATCCGTCGTCCAGCGTCTCTTCGGCGTCCGCCGCGAGCGTCCCGCCGGCGGCCGCTGCCTGCTGCGCCTGAGCCGCGCGCTGGTCGACGAGCACGCGCGTCAACGGCTTCAGACCCATCGTGACCACGATGAACACGAGGCCGAGCACCGTCAGCGCCTTGATCAGGCCGGTGGCGAGGCCGATCAGGGGCGCCGTCAGGTTGGCCGCCGCAAGCGAGTCCCCACTCTGTCCCTCGATGAACTCGTCGACCGTGATGCTGATCTGGTCGCCGCGGTTCGTATTGAGGCCCGCGGACGCGATCACGGTCCGCTCGATCTCCTTCACCTTCGCCTGGATCGCATCCGGCGTCGCCGATTGCCCGAGCGTCTCGAGCAGACGCTTGCGGTTGAGAACGACGGCAACGGTGATGTTCTCGATGCGGTAGCCCTCGCTCGTCGTCGCCACCGTCTTGGAGTTGAGCTCGTAGTTGGTGAGATCCTCGCGCCGCTCGTTGGAGCGCTTCGTGACGTCACCGCCGGATCCGCCGGCCGCCTGATCGGGGACGTTCTGCTCGACGCCGACCGGAGACCGGCTCGAGGCATCCTGCTGGCTCCCGGACTCCTTGACCACCCGCAGCGAGCGCTCCACCTTGGAATCCGGATCGAAATTGGTCTCGTTCGTTTGCCTCTTGTCGAGGTCGATGCGGGCCGCGACGCTGACCTCGAAGTTCTCGAGTCCCATCGACGGCGTCAACGTCCGGCGCACCTTGTCCATGAGGTCCTTGCCGACCTCGCGCTCGAGCTCGAGCTTGCGCCCCGAGGCCATGGAGCTCGAGTCGCCCGCCGCGGCCAGAACCGTGCCGTCCGTGTTGAGAACGCTGATCTCGTCCACGGTGAGGCCCGGCACGGCCGCCGCAACGAGGTGGCGAATGGCGCGCGCCGTGGATCCATCGGCCGGCGTCTCGGTCTTGATCGTGACGGAGGCCCGCGCCGGCTGGCGGCCGCGCCGGAACGATCCGGTCTCGGGCAGCGTGATCAGGACACGCGCCGACTTGACGCCCTTCATCGCTAGCACGGTCCGCTCGAGCTCGCCCTCGAGCGCGCGCTTGATCGTGACCTCCTGCATGAACGAGGTGAGACCGATCGGCCCGAGCTTGTCGAACAGCTCGTAGCCGCCGTTCGAGCCGGCCGGCAGCCCCTTCTCGGCAAGCATCGCGCGCGCTTGCGCCGTCTCCTCGCGCCGGACCAGCACCTTGGTCCCTTCCGAGTTCACGTCGAACGTAATGCCGGCCTCCTTGAGGGCGGCGCCGATGCGGCTGACATCCTGGGCGTTGAGACCGGAGTAGAGCGTCTCGAATTCCGCGCGGCTGAGGTAGTAGCTCCCGAAGCCTACAGAGGCGAACACGGCAAGCCCCACCGCGCCCAGCGCCGCGAGGCGACGCGTGCCGAGCGCCAGCAGATTGGCCCAGAGTTTCTCAAGCTGTTCGAGTCCGAGCATCGCCCGCTCAACCTCTTGCCCGCATTAATGGAATGATGCCGCTGCGAGTCTGGTCGCAGAAGCTTGCGCGGGAATTGCGCCCCCGCTTCGCACGTCGCTGAGAGCGCGAAAAAGACGAAGGCCACGCCGGGGCAGCGGACGTGGCCTTCTTGGGCGCGGGGTGATGGGCTCCGGGCCCGAAAACGGGATCAGCTCTGGAACAGACGCAGGATCTGCTGGGCCGACTGGTTGGCGATGCCGAGCGCCTGCACACCGAGCTGCTGGCGCACCTGAAGGGCCTGCAGCCGCGTCGATTCCTCGTTCATGTCCGCATCGACGAGCTGACCGATGCCCGTGTCGATTGACTGAATGAGCTTGCTCACGAAATCCTTCTGCATGCTGATCCGGGATTTCGCCGCGCCGAGAACGGTGGCGGCATCCGTCATCAGAGCGAGCGCATCGTCGACGCCCTGGATCATCTCCTCGAGATCCGCAAGCTCGAGCGGATCGTCGGTGATCGCCGAGATGTCGAGCGTTGCCACGCTGTAGGTGATGCTGGTGCCGCTCGTCGTCCGCTCGTAATCGAGCACACCCTGGTTGTTGCCGGACGTATCGAACAGCATCGTGCCGGTCGGACCGACATCAACCTCGATTGACCCGATCGTGATGGCGCCCGTGCTGTCGCGCGAGAACGAGGCCACGATGGTCTTCGTGATCGGGCCGGTGCTATCGACGTTGAGCCAGTTCTCGCCCGAGAACACGGCCGATTCCGCCGTGCTGCGCAGCTCCGTCTGGAGCGCCGAGATCTCGCTCTGGATCTTTTCGCGATCGAGGCCGGGCGCGCGGGCCGCGACCAGCTTGGCCTTGATCTTGCTTACCGCCTCAATGGCGTTGTTCATGGCCGTCACGGCCACGTCGGCGGTTGCCGCACCAAGTCCGAGAGCGTCCTGCACCGTCGAAACCGACATATTGTCGCTTCGCATCGTCGTGGCGATGGACCAGTAGGCAGCGTTGTCGGACGCATCCTTGACGCGAAGCCCCGTAGAGACCCGGTTCTGAGTGACCAACATCTCCTTATTGGTCTGGTTCAGGGTCTGCAGCGCGGTCATGGCCGCGATATTGGTATTCAAGCTGCTCATGCCGGAGCCCCACTACCGATTCGTACCTCATTCTCAAATGCCAACCTTGCGTGGGGGTTGCGGTCGGCCGAAACGGCGAACGCCACGCCCCTGGGAGGGCGTGGCGTTGCATCAGGCGAGAAGGGGCCGTGTCTTGCTGGACGTGTCTTACTGGAAGAGACGCAGGATCTGCTGAGCCGACTGGTTGGCGAGGCCGAGGGCCTGCACACCGAGCTGCGAGCGAACCTGCAGGGCCTGCAGCCGCGTCGACTCCTCGTTCATGTCCGCGTCCACGAGCTGGCCGATACCGGTGTCGATGGCATCCATCAGGCTCTTGGCGAAGTCGTTCTGCGTATCGATACGCGTCTTCACCGCGCCGAGCTGGGTGGCCGCGTTCGTCATCGACGTGATCGCCGCATCGACGCCCGAGATCATGTCCTCGAGATCCTCGAGATCGGCCGCATCGTTCGTCAGCGCGCTGATATCGAGCGTCAGCACCGTATAATCGGCGCCGTTGGTGACCGTGCGATCCTGGTCCAGGATGCCCGCGCCGCTCGTGCCGGCGGGAACGCTGGTATCGATGAGCATCGTGCCGGTCGCGCCGATATCGATCGAGATCGTGCCGATCGTGATGTTGCCCGCGCCATCGCGCGAGAAAGACGACACCAGCGTGCGCTCCACCGTTCCGGTGCTGTCGACAGCGAGCCAGTTCTGTCCCGAGAAGGTGGCGGTGTGGACCACGCTCGAGAGCGATTCCTGAAGCTGGGCGATCTCCGACTGGATCTTGGCCCGATCGACGCCGGGCTGGCGCGCGGCCACGAGCTTCGCCTTGATGTCGCTCGAGATCTTGATCGCGCCTTCCATGCCTTGCACGGCGACGTCGACCGTTGCGGCGCCAAGTCCGAGGGCGTCCGCCACCGTGGAGAGCGACTGGCGGTCCGAGCGCATCGTCGTCGCGATCGACCAGTAGGCCGCATTGTCCGACGCATCCGCAACACGCAGACCCGTGGCAATCCTGTTCTGCACGGTGAGGGTTTCTTTGTTCGTCTGGTTCAATGCCTGCAGCGCGGTCATCGCTGCAATATTCGTCAGTAGGCTTGCCATCGTCTGTTCCTTCTCCGACTCTGTCCCGCTCACCAAGCCGGGCTACTCGAAGAAGAAAATAGCGAGGTGGACTTACCGAACCGTTAAGCAGCGTCCCGAAATCCGTCAGGGTCTCCAAAGCGCCCAACGCGCCCATCTGCATGAAAGCCCGAGCAAGGAAGACGGTGGCCCTGTGCGACCGTCGAAAGCTTGTCTGAGATGACGGCCAGGCGATAAACGCCACTCGGGGAGGGAGCCCTTGAGAGCGCAAAATGCATAAATAAAGAGGCTGCACCGAAATCCGGTACAGCCTCTTTAGCTAAACTGCGTTTATGAACGCGAGGTTAATGCCGGCCGATCAGCGGAACAGCGACAGGATCGACTGGGCCGACTGGTTGGCGAGCGACAAAGCCTGCACGCCGAGCTGCTGGCGCACCTGCAGAGCCTGCAGCCGCGTCGATTCAGCGTTCATGTCGGCGTCGACGAGCTGGCCGATGCCCCTGTCGATCGCGTCCATCAGGCTGCTCGCGAAATCCTTCTGCAGATTGATGCGTGTGCTGACCGCACCGAGACGCGACCCGGCATCCGTCATCGACGAGATGGCGGCATCGACGCCCGAGATCATGTCCTCGAGATCCTCGAGATCCTCGGCCGAGTTGGTGACCGCGCTGATATCGAGCGTAAGAACCGTGAAGTCGGCGCCGTTCGTGACGGACCGATCCTTGTCGAGGATGCCCGCACCCGAGCCCGACGTATCGACGAGCATCGAGCCCGTCGCACCCGTGTCGACGGTGATGGTGCCGATCGAGATCGCACCCGTGCCGTCACGCGAGAAAGAGGAAACGAGCGTGCGGCTCGTGACGCCGGAGCTGTCGCCCTGCAGCCAGTTCTCGCCCGAGAACGTGGCGCCCGCAACGACGTCCTTCAGCGAGGCTTGAAGCTCGGTAATCTCGGCCTGGATCTTCGCGCGATCGACGCCGGGCTGGCGGGCCGCAACAAGCTTGTCCTTGATCTTGCTGGCGACGGAGATGGCGCTTTCGATGCCCTTCGAGGCGATATCGACAGTGGCCGAGCCGAGGCCGAGCGCATCGGAAACCGTGGAGAGAGCCTGGCGATCCGAGCGCATGGTGGTGGCGATCGACCAATAGGCAGCATTATCGGAGGCGCTGCCGACGCGCATGCCTGTGGCAATTCTGTTCTGCGTCTGGAGCATGTCGGCGTTCGTGCTACGAAGCGCCTGCAACGCGGTCATGGCCGCGATGTTCGTATTGAGACTACTCATGTTACACCTTTACGCTACGCAACAGAGAGCGCGAAAGCTGCCCTCTTTACACCGCGGCATCGCGTCAAGGGCGTCCCCCCCGAACTCAATCTGCCACGCAACCACTTCTACACGCGATGTGTTGCGCCTTGGTTAACGCCGTTTGCACCCCATCGGGCGGGGAGCCCGAAGCTAAGGGAACGAGCGCACGAGACCGCCGATCAGAAGATTCCATCCGTCGATCAGCACGAAGAACAGCACCTTGAACGGCAGGCTCATCACAGTCGGCGGCAGCATCATCATGCCCATCGACATGGTGAGCGTCGCCACGATGAGATCGATGACCAGGAACGGCAAGACGACGAGGAACCCCATCTCGAACCCGCGCCTCAGCTCCGAGATCATGAAGGCGGGGATCAGCACGCGCAGCTCCACCTCCTGATCCGGCGCCCGCGCCCCGAAGCGCTCGTGCGCCAGATCCTCGAACAGCTCGAGATCCTTCGGCCGCACATTGGCCTGCATGAACTCGCGCAGGGGCTGCGTGATCTGGACGTAGGCTTCCTCCTCGCTGATCTTGTTCTCGGCGAACGGCTTGAGCCCGTTCTGCCACGCCTTATCGAAGGTCGGCGCCATGACGTAGAACGTCATGAAAAGCGCGAGGCTGACGAGGATCATGTTCGCCGGCGTGGTCTGGAGCCCGAGGCCGGAGCGCAGAAGGCTCAGCACGATTACGAAGCGCGTGAAGCACGTCACCATCATCAGAAGCCCGGGTGCCACCGAAAGCATGGTGACGAGCAGGATGATCTGCACCATGCGCCCGGTGACGGTCTGCTCCCCGGCCGGCAGCAGGCTCTCGAAATTGAGCCCCTGCCCCTGCGCCAAGGCAACACCGGACGACAGGAGGAGGCCGACCAGCGCGAGCGCCGCAACGCGTCTCATTCGATCACCACGCCATGGACGATGACGTCCTTGATCCGGTCCGGCTCGCGGATGCGCGCGCGGTCCTTGAGGTCGTCGCGCAGGTTCTGAAACCCGCTCGCGCCTTCGAACTGATTGAGCGTCGCCGTGCGGAGATAGGCCACGAAATCCTCAGCGAGCTTCGCGGCGAGCGTATCGGCGCCTTGCGTATCGGCGCCAACCAGAATGGACGCTTCGATGCGGATCCAGGTGTCGCTGGGCTCGGCCAGATTGGCGACGACGGGGGCCAGCGCCACCAGCTTGTCGTTCGACGAGAGCACGGCCTTCGGCTTCGCCGTCCGGCCAGGCTCCGCCTCCTGCACCTCGACGGGCTTCGTTCCGCTTTTCAAATGTCCGTCGAGAAAGAAGCCGAAGCCGCCGCCGACGACGAGCGCAATGGCGGTCACGATGAGAAAGCCGACGAGCCCTCCCTCCCCCTTGCCACCTGAGCTTGCGTCCGTATTGGCCACCGGCGTCCTCCTCGATCATTTTCCGACGACGTGGCGACCGGTTCGTCCTTGGAAAACGTGACCATCAAAACGTGAGTTCACGGCTTAGAACGGTGTCAGAAGGTCGAACAGTTGCTGCCCGACTGCCGGCTGCTGCACCTCCATGATGCGCCCGCGCCCGCCATAGGAAATACGCGCTTCCGCAACCTTGTCGTAGGCGATCGAGTTGTCGGTCGAGATATCGCGCGGCCGCACGATGCCCGCGACGCTGAGCTCGCGCACCTCGTAGTTCACGCGGACTTCCTGGCTGCCGCTGATGATGAGGTTGCCGTTCGGCAGAACGCCGGTCACGACGGCCGCCACCAGAAGCTCGATCTTCTCCGAGCGCGTGATGCCGCCCTTGCTGTCCGTCGAGGTCTCGGCGTCCGCCTGCATATCGACCGAAAGGTCGCCGTTCTGGGCAATGCCGCCAGAGGTCGCGAAATCATAGCCGAGCTTCGGCTTCAACTTGGTCGTCGCATCACGCGAGCGCTTGGAGTTGTTGTCCAGCGTCGCCTTGTCCTTGATCGAGATCTTGACCGTCACCACGTCGCCGATCTTGCGCGCGCGCGGATCGCGGAAAAGATCGGCGCTGCCGTCCTGCCAGATCGAGTTGCCGGGCCGGTAGGTCACGGGCGTCACGGGCTCTGCCGGCAGCGGCACCCGGTCCGCAAGCAGCCCCGACCCGACCGCGCTCAGCGCCGGGGCTCGACCAATATCGGCCGGCGCGCTTGCGCAGCCGCCCGCGGCAAGCCCCGCGAGGCCGAGGCCCGCCGCCATTCGCAGCGCCGTTCGAACGAACGCAGAGAGATCCGCCATCATGTCCGTGGCTCCTCGCCTTGGGCGCGAGCGTCCAGCGGCGCTCCGGCCCCGTCCCGCGCACCGTCGATGCCGGCAGTCGCCGGCGGCGCGGCTGGCGGCCGCTTGGGCTCCGGCACCTTCGCCGCGCCCGCGATGACCGTCGCGATCTTCGCCGCGCGCTCCGGATCCATCTCGCCCATGATCTGACTGGCCACCTTGGTCTCGAGCTTCGTCATGACGGCGGCGGCGACATTCTCGTCCAGCGTTGCAAGTTGCACAGCCGCCGCATCGGGCCTCATACGCGAATAAAAGCTCACGAGCTTTTCGTGAGCCTTGCGCGAGAACGCGTCGCGGCGCGCGAGCCACGTCTTGTAGTCCTCGGTTTTCGCCTGAAGCAGGCTCATCCGCTTCTCGAGCTCGGCCTCCATCTCTTTGATCTTCTTCGCCTGCCAGGCGAAACGCGCATCCCCCGCCGTATCGGACGTGTTGAAGCAATACTGCTGCGCGGCTGTGGCATTCGGCGGCAGCGCGTCGAGCGGACCGGCCTTCTTGAAGAAGGCCCCATCAGCCCCGTCGGAAGAAGGCGCACCGGCTTCGCTCTCCTCCCCCGCCAGGGACGCGCCAGCCTCGGCAGGTGTCTCCGATTGATCTTGGGCAGCGGCGGCTTCGGCCGCACCTGCCGCGGCCGGGCGAACCGGGCTCAGGGCCTCCGCGGGCGGCGCAAGGCGCTTGCGCGCGGCGGGAATCGTCCCCGTCACCAACGGTGAGAAGGCGCCCTGTGGCAACGGGCGAGGGGCCGGAAGAGCCGTCGCGTCGGTTCCCGGGAAATGGCGCGGATCGACGACGATCTGCATATGCGGATCGGGCTCGCCCGGCTGCGGCGCGAGCGTGCCGCCCGGCGCCGTCACCACGATCGGAGACCAGGCATCCTGAGCATCGGCCAGGCCGACGCCGAGACCGACGGCCGCCATGGCGGCGCCCACGAAGGTTGCCAGCCGGCGCGGCCCGCCTCTCGCTCTCCCTGTCGCGGCCAGCCTCGTCATTGCACGACAAGCTCCGCCTGCAACGCCCCGGACGTCTTGATGGCTTGCAGGATCGCGATGATCCCCGTGGGCTTGAGGCCCATCATGTTGAGGCCGCGCACGAGCGTCTCGAGGTTCGTGCCGCCCATGATTGCGAGGTTCGCGCCCTCCTGGTTGACCGAGATGTAGCTTTCCGGAACGACGACCGTCTCGCCGTCGGAGAAGGGCTCGGGCTGCGACACCTGCGCCCCTTCCGTGATGCGGACCGTGAGGCTGCCGTGCGAGACGGCAACCGTCGCGATCTGTACGTCGCGCCCGATGACGACCGTGCCGGTGCGCTCATCGATGACCACCCGCGCCGGGCCGTCGGCCTCCGTATAAAGCTCACCGATCTCGGCCAGGAACCGCGCGGCGCCCACGTTGCGCGGCCGTTCGAGCGTGATCGTCCTGAGGTCCTGCTCGCGCGCCGTGCGCCGGCCATACTTCTGGGAGGTGAAGGCGTTGACCGTATCCGCGATCCGCACCGCCGTCGAAAAATCGGGATTGCGCAGCTCGAGGACGAGCACGCTCTCGTCATCGAGAGAGCCCGCCACCTCGCGCTCGACCAGCGCGCCATTGGGAATGCGTCCGGTCGTGGGCACGTTCTGGCTCACGGATTCGGCATTGCCCTGAGCGCTGTAGCCACTCACCGCGATGGGGCCCTGTGCCACCGCATAGATGGCGGCATCCGCGCCTGAGAGCGGCGTCATCACGAGCGAGCCGCCGGCGAGCGACGTCGCGTCGCCGAGCGAGGAGACGGTCACGTCGATGCGCGCGCCCGGCCCCGCATACGGCGGCAGGTCCGCCGTGACGACGACCGCGGCGACGTTGCGCGTGCGCGAATTGGCGTTGCGGATATTGACGCCCATCTGATCCAGCATCGATTGCAGCGACTGCGCCGTGAAGGGCGAGTTGCGCAGGCTGTCGCCGGTGCCGTTGAGACCGACGACAAGCCCATACCCGATGAGCTGGTTGGCGCGCACGCCCTGCACGGCCGTGATGTCCTTGATGCGCGTCATGGCCTTGGCGTCGGCGGCACCGGCAGCGGCCACGAGTGCAAGAAGGAAAAAAGCGGCCCGGATCATGGCGTGCCCACCCGGACGCTGCCGTCGCGCTGCACGACGCCGCGGATCGTCGTTCCGCTCTCGGTATTGCGCAGGCTGATGACGTCGCCCACCGCGCCGGGCTGGAGCGGCATGGCGGTGGCGGAGATGACGAGCCCGCCGGACTGGAAGATGACGACCGCGGGCTGGCCCTGCTTGATGGCATGATCCTCGCGCACGCCCGTGAGCGAGATCGGCTTGTTGGGAAGCAGGGTCTGACGCGCCACCTTGCCGACGATCTGCCCGCGCGCGGCCACGAGCCCGGGCAGCGTCCCATCGCGGTCCGAAACGGCGCGCTCCGTCAGCATCACCTCCGTGATGAGATCGCCAGGATAGATCGTCACCCGCGGCACGGGCACCATCACGTCGCGGGCGAGCGCGGGCATCGCCATAGCGAGCCCCGCGAATGCCAGCACGACGGCGCGCAGACCCGCCACGATGCCGAGGCGGCCGCGTCCGCTCAGTCCCGAGAATTGCCGCCGACGCCGCATCCGCCTCACCATCACGTCCCAGCGCTATCGCATGTTGTTCGCAACCGTTCCGTACATCGCATCGACGGTCTGGATCACCTTCGAGTTCATCTCGTAGGCGCGCTGCGCCGAGATGAGCTGCGTGATCTCCTTCACCGCATCGACGTTGGAATTTTCGAGATAGTATTGATGCACCGTGCCGAACGAAGGATCGCCCGGCACGCCCGTGATCGGATCGCCGGAAGCCTCCGTCTGCCGATAGAGGTTGCCGCCCATCGGCTCGAGGCCGACGTCGTTGACGAAGTTCGCGAGCGTGAACTGCCCGAGAAGCTGCGGCTCGATCTGCCCGGCGATCGTCGCATAGACCTCGCCCGACTCGTTCACCGTGATCTTGGTGGCGTCCTGCGGCACCGTCATCGCCGGCTGCACCTCGTAGCCGTCGAGGGTGACGATCCGGCCCTGGTCGTTCTTGTTGAAGGCGCCCGCCCGCGTATAGAACGTCTCGCCGTCCGCGCCCGTGATCTGAAACCAGCCGCGCCCCTTGATGGCGAAATCGAACTCGTTGTTCGTCTGCCCGAAGGCGCCCTGCTGATGCAGGTTGCGGATGGCCGCCGTGCGCACGCCGAGCCCCACGTACGCCCCTTCCGGCACATTCGCAGCGCCCCCGCGCGCAGGCGCGCCGAGCGCGCGCTCCGCCTGATAGATGAGGTCCGTGAACTCCGCGCGCGCGCGCTTGAACGCCGTCGTATTGATGTTGGCGATGTTGTTCGCGGTCACATCGAGGTTCGTCTGCTGCGCATTCATACCCGTCGCAGCGATGGAAAGCGCTCTCATGAACTGGCCCTGACTGAATGCCGCTAGATCGTCATGCGGCTGATTTCGAGATAGGAGGCGACGACCTTGTCGCGGATCGCGATGCTGGCCTGCAGCGTCTGCTCGGCCGCCATCACCGCCTCGACGACCTGCTGTGTCGTGGCCTGGCCGCGCACGCCGGCAACCGCCGTCTGCTCGCCCGCCCGCAGCGTGCTGATCGCCTCGAGCGTCATCTTGCCGAGCAGCGAGCCGAAGTCCGTCGGCAGCGCCTCGGTGGTGGCGGGATTGACGGGTTGCAGCTGAGCCGCGCCCGACGAGGGCGCAAGGCCGTCCGTGCCGCCCAGCGCCAATCCGCCGTAAGGAGAAAGCTTGCCGACGCCGTCCAGCATCACGAGCTCCTGAGAAGATCGATCGTCATCGAGATGAGCGAGCGCGCCTGCTTGACGACTTGAAGGTTCGCCTCATACGAGCGGTTCGTCTCGCGCATGTCCGCGAGCTCGACCAGCATGTCGACATTCGGCAGCTTGACGTTGCCGTTCGCATCGGCAGCCGGATGCCCGGGATCGTACGTGACGCGATACGGCTTCCTGTCGAGATCGACGCGGTCCACCTTGACGAGATTGGCGCCCGAAACGTCGTCGAGCGCGGACTCGAAGCTCACCGTCTTGCGCGTATAGGGCGCCGATCCCGGCGTCTGCCCGGTCGTCGAGGCGTTGGCGAGGTTCTCCGACACGACGAGCATGCGCCGCGACTGGGCCTCGAGGCCCGAGGCCGCCACCTTGAGAGCAACCTGCATGGGATCGGCCATGGCTTATCCCCGCGACGCCGCAAGCAGCATGCGATTGAGCGTCTTCATCACGCTGGTGTTGCGCGCATAGTTGCCGGCCACCTCGCCGGCCTTCAGCATCTGCTCCTCGAGGCTCACGCTGTTGCCCGAGTGCACGATCTGCCACTTGGCCGATTCTTCGGTGTCGGCATCGCTGCCCGTCCCGCTCACGGGCGAGAGGTGCGTGGCCTGCGTCTTGCGCATCTCTAGGCCCGTCGCGTTGAGAACGGCCTCGAACGGCTGCACGTCGAGCGCCCGGAATCCCGGCGTGTTCGCATTCGCGATGTTCTGCGCGATCACGGACTGGCGCACCGACAGCCAACGGTTCTGCTGCGAGGCGATCGAGAAGAAATTGATTGCGTCCATGGGTTTCAGCGCGCCCCGGCCTATGCCTCCCTCAGTTGTAGATCTTCAATCTTGTCCGAAGCTGATGGACGCCGCCGTTCGCGCGCACCGAAAGCAGCGAAAAACGACGTTTGCTGAAAAGGTTAACGCCGCGCGGCGTTCACAGGCGAGCGCCCATGAGACCGCTCCCCGCGAGGCCGTCGAACAGCGCCTGCACCGCAATCGCAGCGAGCAGAATGCCGAACACGCGCATCAGCACGCGCTGCGCCGTCACGCCGACGAAGCGGGCGAGATCGTGGGCGGCGAGCAGCAGCACGAGCGTCAGCACCATGACCGCGCCGAGCGCCGCCACCGTGACCGCGAGCGAAAGAGCATCGCCCCGCGCGTTGGCCGCGAGCAGGATCCCCGCGCTCATCGCTCCGGGCCCGGCGAGCAGCGGCGTCGCCAGCGGAAAGACCGCCACGTCCTCCTTCCGCTGCGCCTCCGCGCCTTCTGAGGGCGTGAGCCGGAACGCGCTCGTCGGCCGCGCGAACACCATGTCGAGCGAGATCACCAGCAGGATGATGCCGCCCGCCGTCTGCAGCGCGGGGATCGACACGCCGAGCTGGCGCAGCATCGGCCCGCCCGCCAGCGTCGCGGCCACGAGCAGCACGCTGGCGATGACCGTCGCGCGAATGGCGATGCGTTGCCGCTCCGCACGGGCAACGCCCGGCGTCAGCGTCGCGAACAACACCGCAGCCTCGACAGGCCCGATCGTCGCAAAGAAGGTCGTGAAGCTCGTCAGCGCGGCGGCCAGCATGCCCTCCTCCCGTCAGGGACCCAGGTTCTGCAAACGCGCGAGATCCGTGTGTTAGCACGTTCACACAAATGCTGCTAACACGCTGAACAAAAACGACAATATTGAGTTTTTCGAGGAATGCACTAAACTTTCCCTGCACCTGACGATTTGGGGGAGCATACCTTGAGCACCGCCGACAACGACTTTGTCCGCATGCTTGCGGGCTACAGCCTCACGACCGCCGAGATCATCTACCGGCTTCCAGACCATCCCTCCCTGATGCAGAGCTACATCTGGCAGGACTACGACCTCCACCCGCGCTTTCCGAAGCTGAAGAGCTTCCTCGATTTCTGGACGCTCAACCTCGAAGGCAAGCTGCATCAGGTGCGGGTGGCCCACGCCCGGCTCATCAAGCCGCGCGAGCTGCGCCTCGTCGATGCGGAGGTTCGCCTCAACTAGAGCCGTTCCGCGAGTCCACTAAAATCGGAACGGCTCTAAGCCGGGAGAGACGGTCCGTCCTCGGCCAGCGTCGAGCGCATCCGGCCACGGCGCCGCGGCGCGATGCGCGCATCCTCGAGGGCCTCGATCAGCCGGCGCGTGTTCTGGTCCGGATCCTCCGCGCCCCCTTCGAACGAGACATAGCTGATCTCGATGCCGGCGTGCAGCGACTGCAGCACGAGGCGGAAGTAGGCCGAGACGTTGAGGTGATGGAACTCCATGTCGAGCGAGATGCAGGGCGTGCAGCCCCACGGCAGATCGACCTCGCCCGAAAGCCCGAAACAGATGGTGCCAGGCTTGAAGAACATTTCCGTCGAGGAATTGACGAGGTTGCGCAGGTTTCCGAACTGCTCCGTTCGGATGTAAGCGATGAAGTCGGCCGGATCGATGAGCCGCAGCTCGGAGGCGACGTCGCGCAAGCCCTCGGCCAGGGCCTTTTCGCGCTCGCGTGAATAATCTCGGCCTTGCTTCAACATCTCTCAGATCCTTACACGGGTCGCCGGGCCTGCTTGCCCTTCTGCGCCAGGAACAGAATGATTCCGGCGACGGCCTTGTAGAACTCCGGCGGAATCATCTTATCCACCTCGACGCTTGCGTAGAGCGAGCGTGCTAGAGAACGATCCTCGTAGATCGGTATTCCATTCTGCTCGGCAATGAAGCGGATCTTGAGGGCGATGAGGTCCTTGCCCTTCGCCACGACGATCGGCGCGCCGCCCTCCTCGCGCACGTAGCGCAGCGCCACGGAATAGTGCGTCGGATTGGCGACGATCAGAGTCGCCCGCGGCACGGCCTGCATCATGCGCCGCCGTGAGCGGTCCCTTTGCAGCGACCGCAGGCGCATGCGCACGAGCGGATCGCCTTCCATCTGCTTATGCTCGTCCTTGACCTCCTGCTTCGTCATGCGCAGCTCTTTGCGCCAGGAGAAGCGCGACCAGGCGAGGTCCGCCGCCACGAGCACGAGCGTCGCCGTGACGATGCCGGAGAGAAAGCGGATGCTGAGCTCCCGCATCAGGCCCGGGACGGCCGCAGGCTCCATGAACAGCACGTTGAAGAAATCGCGGTAGGACGATCCCAGCGCGATATATCCGCTGAACGCCACGATCGAGAGTTTGAACAAGCTCTTCAGAAACTCGACCTGCCCCTGGATGCCGAAGATGCGGCTCCAGCCCTTGAAGATCGACACGCGCTCGAGCTTGGGCTCGATCCGGTCCGTGACGAAGCTCGGCTGGTTCTGCAGGAGAGACGCGGCGACGCCGGCGATGGCGAGCATCAGCACGATCGGAATGACGAGCCTGGCAGCCTCGACCGAGACCGCGAACAGGATCGCAGAGGCGTCCGCCCCGTTCGCGAGCAGAAAGCTTTCCGGATGATCGATGAAGTTCTCGAGCGTGAACCGGAGCCGGACGACATTGTCCGCGAGCAGGAAGTACGTCGAGCCGAGGATCGCCAGCATCGTGGCGAGGGTGGCCGCCTCGCGCGAGTAGGGGATCCGCCCCTTCTCGATCGAGTCGCGGATCTTCTTCTCTGTGGCCTCTTCTGTTTTACTCTCTTTATCCGGCGCGTCAGACATCGCGGCGAAACCTGCTCAGAAGCGGCAGAGAAGAGGCATCGGGGTGCGGCACCCCGTCGGTCGAAGGGTTATCAAGCCACGCGCGTCGGGGCGGCGGTGCCGATCACTTCCGTGAGAGAGACGCCGAAGCGCGAATTGTCCTCGTCGAGCACCACGACCTCGCCACGCGCGATGACGCGGCCGTTGACGACGACATCGACCGGCTCGCCCACCTTGCGGTCGAGCGGCACCACCGCGCCACGGCCGAGCTTCAGCACGTTCGCGACCGGCATGGTCGCCGAGCCGAGCACGATTTTCACCGACACGGGGATCTGCAGCACCGTATCGAGATGGCGCGGCCGCTGGCCGCCCGCCGCCGCTGCGGCACTCCCCCCCGCCGCCTCTGCGAGCGCGTCGGTCTGGACCGTATCTCCGACGGCCTGGATCTCGGAAGCCGCGGGACGCATGTCATCTTGAGCCATCGGATCGCCCTGAAAGAGGAAAGTTGAGGACTTCAACCGTAAACGCGAGACCGCCGGCCGTGGACCGGCTCCAGCTTACGCCGCCTTCTTCGATTCGCCAGCCCCGCCGCCGACCGTTTCGGCCTCCACCTCGTCGATCGTCGGCCGCTCGTAGGCCGAGATCGTCTTGCGGCCGTACTCGACCGCGACCTGCGGCATCGCCCCGTTCATGAAGGCGAGCAGCGTCTGCTTGGCCACGATGTAGAGGCGCATCTTCTTCTCCCGCCCCAGTTTGACCTTCGTCGCCAGTGGCGCGAAAAGGCCGTAGGAGAAAAAGATACCGGCGAAGGTGCCGACCAGCGCCGCGCCGATCAGATGCCCCAGCACCTCCGGCGGCTCCGAAATGGCACCCATGGCTTTGATCACGCCGAGCACCGCCGCGATGATGCCGATCGCCGGCAGGCCGTCCGCGATGTTCGTGATGGCGTGGTAGGCCTTCATCTTGTCGTGCTTGAGCGTCTGGATCTCCTCGTCCATCAGCGCCTCGACCTCGTGCGTCCGGGCGTTGCCGATGATGATGAGGCGGCAGTAGTCGCAGATGAAGACCGTCAGGTCCTTGTCCTTCAGGACGGACGCGAACTTCTGGAAGATCGGCGATTCGTCCGGCGAATCGATGTGCTTCTCGACCTCGTTGCGCGGCTTGCTCCGAAGCTCGCGCATCAGCGAGTAGAGCAGCCCCATCACGTCGAGGTACTGCCGGCTGGTGGGGGCCGCGTTGCCGAAGGCCTCGCCGATGCCCTTGCCGGCATCCTTGATCACCTTCATGGGATTGGCGACGATGAAGGTGCCGAGCGACGTCCCGAGGATGATCACGAACTCCCACGGCTGCCACAGCACGTCGATGTGCCCGCCCATGGCCATATAGCCGCCGAGCATGCAACCGAGCGTGACCACGAGACCGAGGATGATCGTCACGAGCTAACCTCGCATTAAGCGTTATTAACGCATTAGTAGCGAGCCGCTCCTTGCGCGAGCCTGATCAGCAGGCCCGAAAGGCCCTCGCCAGGCATGCGGCCCGTCCCGTGCGTCCCCCCATGTGTCCCCCACGCGTCCCTCGGCCCCGGCTGATCCGGTTGCAGCACGAAGTGACGTCAGCCTGAGACAAGGCGTTCTGCCCACACTGGCAACCTGAGACGAGGCCCGCGACCGTGCTCAACACATCCGACAATTACCGCATCATCACGCAGAATCTTTCGAGGTCGCTGACGACGCTCTCGAAGGATCCGCAGATCGCGCGCGAATCGAAATATTATCTCGAGACCATCGGCGACATTAAATCCGTCGACGACTTCATGAAGAACGACCGGATCTACCGGTTCGCCATGAAGGCCTTCGGCCTCGAGGACATGACCTACGCCAAGGCCTTCGTCAGGAAGGTGCTGACGGAAGGCCTCTCGGACCCCAAGTCGTTCGCCAACTCCCTCACGGATACCCGCTTCAAGGAGCTGGCCGCAACGTTCAATTTCGCCGCCAACGGCGAGGCCACGACCGAAAGCGCCGACACCCGCCAGGGCACCGTGGACCGCTACCTGCGCCTCTCCCTCGAGCAGCGCTCCGGCGAGCAGAACGAGGGCGTGCGCCTCGCCCTCTACTTCGCGCGCAAGGCGCCGAGCGCGCCGTCCATGCTCTCCATCATGGCCGACAAGGCGCTGCTGACGGTCGTCCAGACCGCGCTCGGCCTGCCCGCGGAAACGGCGCTCATGAGCCTCGACAAGCAGATCGAGATGTTCGAGAAGCGCCTCGATGTCGCCGACCTCAAGGATCCGCAGAAGCTCGAGAAGTTCATCGCCCGCTTCACCACCATGTGGGAGATGAAGAACGGCACGTCCTCCTCGGCCAGCGCGCTCACGGCGCCGCTGATCTCCGCCACGATGCCGGTCGGCATCTCGACCGACGTCCTCGCCAGCCTGCAACTTCTGAAGCTCGGAGGCCGCTGAATGCAGCCCAGCCTTTATGTCTCGCTGTCGGGCCAGTTGGCCATGATGCGCCGTCTCGACACGCTGGCCCACAACGTCGCCAACGTGACGACGGCCGGCTTCCGCGCCGAGGAGATCAAATTCGACGAGTTGATCTCGCGTTCGACCGATTCGCCGACCGCGTTCGTCTCCGCGAACCAGACCTACATCTCCCGCCAGCAGGGCGCGGTCGTGCAGACCGACAACAAGCTCGACGTGGCCGTCACGGGCGACGCCTGGCTGGCCTTCCAGGGCCCATCGGGCCTCGTCTACACCCGCGACGGACGCATGACCATGACGCCGGAAGGCGAGCTGCGCACGCTGACCGGCCATCCGGTCGTCGATGTCGGCGGCGCGCCGATCCAGCTCAACCCGAACGGCGGCCCACCCAACATCGCCCGCGACGGAACGCTGACGCAGGGCGGCCAGCAGCTCGGCGCGCTCGGGCTGTTCACGATTCCGGAAGAAGCACATCTGACGCGCTTCGACACCTCCGGCGTCGTCCCGAACATGGCCGCCGAGCCGGCCCTGAACTTCACCTCCGTCGGCGTCATGCAGGGCTTCATCGAGCAGGCCAACGTCAACCCCATCTCCGAGATCTCGCGCCTGATCCAGATCCAGCGCTCGTTCGATTCGATCAGCAGCTCCATCTCCGACGCAGAGCAGACGCTCTCGTCCGCCATCAAGACGCTCGGCGACACGGGCGGCTGATGAAGAGATTCGCGTCCGCACCTGACGCTTCGGCGACCCGCATCCGATGAGCAGATCCGCTTCCCAGAAACGCGCCGCATCCCCCCTGCTGGCGCGCACGCCCGACGCGCTCGAGCAGATGGCCCAGCGCATCGCCCATGCGGCCGCCGCAGAGCCGCTCCTGCGCGTCGGCGGCGTCGTCACCCGCGTCACGCCCGCCTACGTCCAGATCTCCGGCCTCTCGCGCCACCTGAAGCTCGGCGACTGCATCGCCCTCTCGGCGGACGAGACGCAGCTCGGCGAGGTCGTGCGCATCGACAAAGGCGACGCCACCGTCAAGCCCTTCGATGCGAGCCTCAAGATCGGCCCGGGCGAGATCGGCTGGCTGCACGGCAGCCCGAGCCTGCGCCCGCACGCCTCCTGGAAAGGCCGCGTGATCAACGCCCTCGGCACCCCCATCGATGGCGAGGGCCCGCTCGCAGAGGGCGAAAAACCCTATCCCTTCGACGCCGATCCGCCCGCCGCCCTCGCCCGCGAGCGCGTCAAGAAACCGCTGAAATCCGGCGTCCGCGTCATCGATCTCTTCACGCCGCTCTGCGCCGGCCAGCGCATCGGCATCTTCGCCGGCTCCGGCGTCGGCAAGTCGACGCTGCTCTCGATGCTCGCCAAATCGCGCGGCTTCGACACCGTCGTGCTCGCCCTCGTCGGCGAGCGCGGCCGCGAGGTGCGCGAGTTCCTCGAGGACGCGCTGGCCCAGAACAGAAGCCGCGCCGTCACGGTCGTCTCGACGGGCGACGAAAGCCCGATGATGCGCCGTCTCGCCCCCAAGACGGCGCTCGCCATCGCGGAGTTCTATCGCGATGCCGGCGACAGCGTCCTTCTGATCGTCGACAGCGTCACCCGCTTCGCACATGCGACACGCGAGGTCGCGCTCGCCGCCGGCGAGGCCCCTGTCGCCCGCGGCTATACGCCGTCCGTCTTCAGCGAGCTGCCGAAGCTTCTCGAGCGCGCCGGCCCCGGCGCCGAAGGGACGGGCTCCATCACCGGCGTGTTCTCCGTGCTCGTCGATGGCGACGACCACAACGACCCCATCGCCGACAGCATCCGCGGCACGCTCGACGGCCACATCGTGCTCGACCGCAAGATCGCGGACCAGGGCCGCTATCCGGCGGTCAACGTCCTGACCTCCGTCTCGCGCCTCGCCAACGCCGTCTGGAGCGGCGAGGAGCGCAAGCTCGTCATGATGCTGCGCGCGATGATCGCCCACTTCGAGGATACACGCGACCTGCGCCTCATGGGCGGCTACCAGCGCGGCTCGGACGGCGAGCTGGACAAGGCCATCGACATCGTGCCGCGCCTCTATGAGGCGATGAAGCAGACGCTCGCCGATCCCCTGAGCACGGACCCGTTCCAGGAGATCGCCCGCGCGCTCGCCCCCGCGAGGGACGAGCCGGACCGGAAGCCCGCCGGTTAGAGCATTTTCCGACGAAGTAAAGGGCCGGTCCATTGCGAGACCAGCCTCAAAGGACGAGCCGCATTGCACGCGGATGCGGATTATGACTTCGGCGGGCCGCGCACGTCCGTCTTCGGGATATAGGATAGCTGATCGATCAACACATCCTGGATGATGTTGGTGCCGAGCCGCTTGTTGACGTTCTCGCCGAGGGTCTTGGCCAGCAGCGGCAGGTCCTGCTTCTTCATCCTCTGGAAGTTGACCTGCTCGCCCGCGTAGATGGTCTTGAACGCCTCGTCGAGCACGTAGACCTCCGGGCTCACCGGCATCTTCGCGAGCGCCAGCGCATCGACCGTGAACACGAACTGCGCCACCATATAACCCTGGATGACGCCCTCGCCGATGATCGGCACGTTGATGGCCTTCGTCCGGAACTCCTGAAGCTCGAGGCTCGCGTTCGGCATCGCCCCCGCGGAGGCGTTCTTCTGCCATTCGAGCACACCGAACACCGCCCCGACGGCAAGAATCGCCGCCCAGAGGCCGGAGAGGAGGATCTTAATCATGCGCGCCTTTGGACGGCGGAAATCGCGGGCGTATAGGTGCCGTCGGATTCGGAATTGCGGATCGCGTCCGCCAGCGACGACGAAACCTCCCGCACGGCCTCGAGATGAAGCTGCAGCACGGACTGGTTCACCGCCAGCTTAGCCTTGAGCCCCTGCACGCGCTCCGCCAGAGCGGGGTTCGGCGGACCGCCCTGAAGCGTTCTGAGGAGCCGCGTGAGCTCCAGCAGCGCCTGGCTCTTGCGGTCGTTGAATTCCTTGAGGTTGATGACCTTGCGCGCTCGCAGCGCCGCCGTCTCCTGATCGACGAGATCCTCGAGACGCTGGATCGACAGCTCGAGCGTCGAGGTCACTCCTGGCGGGTTCGCTACCATGACGAGACCTCGCGGCTGGTCTCGGCGCCGCCCTCACCGCTCGAGAGCCCGCTCATCGTCGCGAGATGGCTCACGACACCGGCCGATGCGCCCCCGACAGGACGCGAAGAAAGGTCCGCGTGTCCCTGCCGCACCGTTTCTGCGAGACCGATGCCACCGCGCGCAGCGACTTGCTCGGCGATTTTCTCGGACATCATCGATTTCCAGAAGTCACCGGAGATGCCGGCGCCGAACACGCCCTCGGCCTGGTCCGGCATCATCTCCTGAATGAAGCTCTGCAGCACGAACGCCTCGAACTTCTCCGCCGCATCCGGCGCCTTGCGCACGTTGAGCGCGCGCCCCGCGAGCGGCGTCTCGCGCACGGGCTGCGCTTCGGACAACGGACGGACAGTCAGCTCGGCCATCGGAAAAACATACCCTCTCGGCAGGCCAATCCTCTCCTGCCACCATGACTCACAGGTCTTGCTCGGAGCTTGCCGCCTCTTGCGCGAAGCCGGCTTCGAGCAGCCGTTCGAGCTCGTCGCGCTCCTCGAGCCGGCGCACCGTGACCGCGATCTCGTCCGAGAGGCGCTCCCAGTTGCGCAAGCGCCCGCCGTGCGCAACCATCACGCGGGCCTGGGCTTCGACCTCCGGCGTGAGCCGCGCCTCCTCCTGCCGCAGCGACTTGAGCCGGCGCACCGTCATGTCCGTGAACAGTCCGTGCAGCGCCTCGTCGCTCGAAAGCGCCTCCGCCAGCTCCCGCTGCGACGCCTGGCATTCGGCGAGCTGCGTCTGAAGCCGCGCATACTTCACCTCCTCGAGGCTATAGAGGTGCCGTTGCACCTCCACGATCCGCTTGAGGCTCTTGAGACGCTCCCGCATGGCTCACCCCTTGGAAAGGAATTGCTCGAAGCCGGAAAAGAACAGCGTCAGCGCCTCTGTGAAGGTGAAGTAGAGCAGCAGCAGGCCACCGGCGAGCACGAACGGCGTCGAGATGAAATAGACAGGAATCAGCGGCGTCATCTTGTTCATGATGCCGACCAGAAAGTTGAAGATCAGCGCATAGACGAGAAACGGACTCGTGAGCTGCGCGATGAGAATGAAGGAGGCGGACGCCGAATCCGTCACCTTGGCGAGCGCGAACTGCGGGTTGAAGAGGTCCGTGACCGTCAGCACCGAATAGGACGCGACGAGCGCGCGCAGCACCTCGACATGCAGCCCCGTGACGAACAGCATCACCGTGGCCGTCAGCGTGAACAGCGTCGCCATGGCGGGCGCCGGCTCGTTCTCCTCGACGGCGGAATCCGGCGCGCCGCTGAAGCCCATGAGCATGGAGGCTGCCGTTCCCATGAACTGAAGCGCGAGAAAGAAGATCCGCGCCATCACCCCGATCAGGATGCCGATCAGCGCTTCCGACGCGATGAGCTGCGCCATGGCCGGCGGCGTCGCCTTCGCGAGATCCCCCTCCACCACCGGCACCAGCAGCGGCGCCAGCGCCAGCGTAATGGAGACCGCAAGGAACAGCCGCACCTGCATCGGCACGCGCGAGCTGCCGAACCCGGGCATCATCATCAGGCATCCGCCAATGCGGCAGAAGACGAGAAACGTCAGCAGCACCATGCCTGCTGTGATCGGGATCACGAGATCTGTCCGAGCGTTTTGACCTGAACGCCACGCGCGATTTCGAGATGCGACAGCACCGGCAGCGTCGGGAAGAGCCGCTCCGTCACCATGCGCACATAGGGGCGCGCATCAGGCGCCGAGACGAGAACGAACTGGTGGCCCTGGTCGAGAAGCCCCCGGATCACCTTGGAGGCTTCCGCCCCGAACTGCTCGATCAAGCGCGGATCGATGTCGAACTCGACGACCTCGCCCTTCGCATCGCGCTTGAGGCTCTGGTGGAACGCGAGATCCCAGCGGTTGCCGAGCCGCAGCACCTTGAGCACGCCGCCATCCGAAAGGTCGCCGCAGATCTGCTGCGCCATGCGCATGCGCACGTGCTCGGCGAGTTGCTCGGCACGTCGCACGTGCGGCGCGATCTCCGCGATGCTTTCCAGCACGAGATGCAGGTTGCGGATCGAGATGCGCTCGGCCAAGAGCAGCTTGAGCACGGCCTGCAGCCCCGAATAGGAGAGCTGCGAGGGGATGATCTCCTCGACGAGGCGCCGGTATTCGGGCTCCAGCCGGTCGATGAGCACGCGCATGTCCTTGTAGGAGAGGAGCTGCGAAAGGTTGCCGCGTATGACCTCGCGCAGATGCGTCAGCATCACCGACATCGGATCGACGGGGCTGAACCCTTCGCGCTTCACCGCGCTCGCGAACGTCTCGGAGATCCAGAGCGCCTTCATGCCGAACGCCGGCTCGCGCGCCTCGTCGCCCGGCACGTCCGGCATCGGCCCGTCTCCGGTGATCACGAGCAGATCGCCGATCCGAAGCTCCTCTTGCGCCACGACGGTGCCGTGGATCTTGATCTGATAGGCCTTGCTCGGAATGGCGAGGTCGTCGGTGATGCGGATATCCGGCACCACGAACCCATACTGCTTGGCGAACGCGCGCCGCATACGCCCCACCCGGTGCGCAAGCTCCCCTTGAGCGGCAAGCATCGCCGTCGAAAGCTGCTTGCCGAGCGCGATCTCGACCTCCGCCGTCTTGAGCTGCTCCTTGACGGACTGGCGCGCCTCCTCCTGGCTCAACCGGTCCGCTTCTTTCTTGATCGCGTCCTCGGCCGCCTTCGCCTCCGCAAGCTTCTTCGGAATCGAGACCGAGACGAACAGCAACGCGCCCGAGAGAATCGCGAACGGCAGGAACGGCAGCCCCGGCGCAACCGCAAGCGCCAGCATCACCGCGCCCGCGACGCCGAGCGCGCGCGGATATGTTCCGAGCTGCGAGATGACGGCCATCTCCGCCGAGCCGCGCGTGCCGCCCTTGGAGACGAGCAGGCCGGCGGCGAGCGAGATGATCAGCGCCGGGATCTGCGTGACGAGGCCGTCGCCGACCGAAAGGCGCACGAACACGTCCGCCGCATGGGCGAGATCCATGTCGTGGCGCGTCACGCCGATGATGATGCCGCCGAAGATGTTGACGGCCGTGATGATGAGGCCGGCGATCGCATCGCCACGCACGAATTTCGAGGCACCGTCCATGGAGCCGAAGAAGGAGCTTTCCTCTTCGAGCTCCCGCCGGCGCTGCATCGCTTCCTTCTCATCGATGTTGCCGGCCGAGAGATCGGCATCGATCGCCATCTGCTTGCCCGGGATGGCATCGAGGGTGAAGCGGGCGCCGACCTCCGCGATACGCGTGGCGCCCTTGGTGATGACGAGAAAGTTGACCGTGATCAGGATCACGAACACGACAACGCCGATCACGAAGTCGCCGCCCATTACGAAGTTGGCAAACCCCGCAATGACGTTTCCGGCCGCCGTATGGCCCTGGTTGCCTTCCGACAGGATGAGCCGCGTCGTCGCCACGTTGAGCGAGAGCCGCAACATCGTGGCGATCAGGAGCACGGTCGGAAACGCCGAGAACTCGAGCGGGCGGTGGATCCACAGCGAGACCATGAGGATCAGCACCGCGAACGCGATCGAGAACGCGAGCCCGACGTCGATCATGATCGCGGGCAACGGCAGGAACAGCACCGTCAGGATGACGATGATGCCGATCGCGAATCCGATGTCGCGCGAGCTGTTGGTCTGAAGCGGCGCGCCGGGCACCGCGACAGTCGTGGCCATGCTGCCCCCGAACCTCGAGACGTAAGGCCCGGTTATCTCAAAGGAAGCTTGCGCGGAGGTCGCCTCGCCCCCCGGACGGGCAGATCAACGCTCAGGAGAAGCGGAGAAAAAGGTCGTGCCTCGGGCCGATACGGCCGAGAGAGGGCGCGCTCTAAAATCCGCTCGGAATGCGCGCGTAGGTCTGCTCCGCGAACGAGAAGATCACCGCCCCGACGAACGGCGCCGTGAACGACGTCACGACCAGGATCGCGATGATCTTCGGCACGAACGTCAGCGTGATCTCCTGCACCTGCGTCAGCGCCTGCAGGAGCGCGATGAGAACGCCCACGAGCATGGCCGCGACCACGGCCGGCGACGAGGCGAGCACTACCGTCCAGATCGCAGCCTGGCCAAGATCGAGCGCGTCTGCGGGGTTCATGACTGCGTCACCTTCACGCCGGCTTCCATGAGCATGTTCTGCCCGTTCTCGAGCTCGGCGACGGCTCCATCCGAGAAGATGCGGATGGCAACCACCTTGCCCGTGAGCGTGCCGTCTGCCGAGGTCACGGTCTTGCCGATCAGGCCGTCCGCCTGATTGAGCGCCATCGACGTGATCAGCGCATCGAGCTTCGTGTTCGTCTTGATCGCCTGCTCGACGTTCGAGAACGACGCGAGCTGGGCGACGAACTGCGTCGAATCCATCGGCTTGGTGGGATCCTGGAACTTCATCTGCGCGGTGAGAAGCTTCAGGAACGCGTCATAGTTGAGCGACGACGCCCCCGTCGAGGACGAGGATGCCGGGGTCTCTTGCTGCGTAGCCGTGGCTGCGCTCGTCGGCGGGATCGTCGTCATGCTAGCCTGCCTTCACCACGCGGAGCTCGGCTCCGCCGCTGCCGCCGAGGATCGCATCCTCGATCGGAATGAGAGTGCGGAGCGTCTTCAGTCCCTCGAAGGGCGAGCCGGCGGCGACATGGCCGTCGATCACCTGGAGCCCCGCAAGCACAGCCGGGTTCTCGAAGGCCGTCCGCAGCCAGTGCATCGTATCGTCGTAGACGCCCTTCGCTCTCTCGGCCCCGCCCGGCTCCATCACCATCGTCTGCAGAATGAAGTAGAGCTGGCGCAGCGGCGTCACCGTCTGCTGCGCATGCAGGATCTCGGCTTCGGTGAGATACGGCACGTCGTTCAGGATCTCGAGCGTCGTGCGGCCGTCGGCCTTCACGACCGCCCCGTTGATGAAGATGCGCTCTCCGGCGCGAAGCGTCACTCGTGTCGGCGTGCTCATCTCAAACCCTCCGAGATCGTGCGGGAGACATCGATCAAGCCCGCGAAGTTGGCCGACCGGCCGTGTCGAATTTCCTCAGACTCACGCATCATCCAGAGACCGACGGACACCAGATCCGCCCTGAGCTTCGGCGGCAGGCCGTTCTCCGGCTTGGCAAGATCCTCGATGAAGATGCCCCAGAGCTTGCGCACGAAATAGATCGCCTCCACGGCCTCGCGCGACTGCACGCCCTTCTGCGCCGCCACTTGCAGGAGCGCGATGGATTTCTCGAGCGCGGTGCGTTCCTGCTCCCGCGCCTGCTTCGGGGATTCGTCGAGAACCTCGTTATAGTAGAACTTGTACATGGAGCTGGCTCAGGTCTCCGCGGAGCTAGATATGGTTGATCAGGCTGAGGTTCTGCAGCCGCGCCGTCAGCGCATAGGCAGTCTCGATCTGGGTTAGCAGTGCATTCACGTTGGCCGTCGCCTCGTAAGGATCGACGCCCTCGAGCTGCGTGATGTGCTCGTTCAGCAGCGTCTTTTGAATGTCGATGCGGTCGTTGGCGGCCTTGATGCGCTCTTGCGACGTGCCGAGCCCGGCGCGAAGCTGCGTCAGGTCGCTGATGCCCTTTCCGAGCACGCCGATCGCCGTGTCGATGGCGGCATAGTACGCCTCGTCGCTCAGCCCATCGACGCCGAGATCGGCGATCATCGTGTAGACGGAGGCGATCGCGCGGAACGGATCGGCATTCGCGTTGGCCGAGGTCTCGATGCGCTCGCTCGTGGTGATGCGGCTCGTGATATTCTGGTCCGAGGCCGCCGACCACGTCGACGTCCAGCCGGTGGGATCGAAGAGGTCGGCGAACGCACCCTCGAGGAACGAGGTCATGGCCGCGCCGCTGATCGTCTCGACGCCGGGCTGCGACGGCCCCATGCCAAATTCCATGAAGAAGGCATCGGACACGGCGGTGCGTGCGGCCGAGGTCGGCTGCTCGAAATAGTCCGCGACGGGCTTCACGTCCGTATTCACGCCGGCGAAGATGTAGGCGCCGTTGACGGCCGTGTTGAGCGACGCGGTGAGCGACGTCAGCATGGCCTTGGCGTCCGTGACTGCCACGCCCCCCGCGGGACGGGCGGCACGCGCAGCCATCAGCGTGCTCATGAACGATTGCGCCGACTCGCCCACGCCTTCGAGCGTCGTCTGAGACAACTCGAGACGCGAGGCGGCGACGGCGTTCGTATCCTTGAAGGTGGTCATCCGCTCGAGATCCTGGCGCAGCGAAACCGTCCGCTGCGTCAGATAGCCGAGGCTCAGGCCGACGTCGGCATGCCGGCCGGTGGTGGATTCTTTCTGCGCCTCGGCGAGCTTGACCTGCAGGTTGACGCGCGTCTCCCGCGTCGCGTTCACCAGAGCCAGGGTGGAGATTGCGGCTGTCTTGATCACCTGATGGCTCCAATCAGGGCGCTGTACATGTTGTCGATGACCGAGATGAGCTTCGAGGAGGTCTGGAACGAGCGCTCGATCTCGAGCATCAGCGAGAGCTCCTCATCGAGATTGACGCCGGTCGCGCGCGTGAAGCTCTCGAACGACCGGTTATAGAGCGTCATCTGGTACTGATAGCTGTCGTCGGCGACCTTCCGCCCTTCCTGCAGCCAGCCGGCGGAGGTGGACGAGAAGGTGAGCAGCGTCGTGTCGTCCGAAAGCTTGGCCGCGGGATCGAAGGTATAGACCGCATTCATCTTGCCGATCATCTCGTCGATGCGGTTCGTGAAGCTGGCCGAGCCCGTGGTGTTGTAGACGTAATCCGGATTGAGCGGATCCGAGATGCCGCCATCCCGAAGGCGCGTCGCGAGCCCTCCGGCGTCCGGATCGACATTCGGATTGACGCGCAGCCGGCCCGCGAGCCCGCTGATCAGCACGCCGTCCGGCGGCACGTCTGTTGCGCCCGTATAGGTGAAGAGGCCCGGCATGTCCGGCCCGACGCCCGCCTGATCGGACTCGGCGAACGTCGTGACGAGCACGCGCGCCATCTCGTCGAGCTGCGCCTCGTACGTCAGAGAGATATCGTCGCGCGCCTGCACGAGCCCGACGATCCGGCCGGACTGGAGGGGCATGGTCGCATTCGCGCCGGTCACAGGCACGCCGTCGATGTAGACGGCATTGCCCGGAACGCCCGGTGTGGCGTTGCTCGTGCGGACGAACGCCACCTCACGCGGCGTCCGGTCGAACAGCGTGACGCCGCTGTCCGTATAGATCGCCATGTCGTTGTCTTGCCGCATCACGGTGCGGATGCCGACCTCGTTCGAGAGGCTGGCGAGGATCTCGTCGCGCTGATCCTGATAGTCGGTGACGTCGGTGCCCTGCACCGTGCCCTTGACGATCTGGGCATTGACGGTCTCGAACTGCCGCAGCAGCGCGTTCGTCCGGTCGACGGACGCCTGAATGCCGAGATCCGCATCGTTGCGCACCGTCTGCACGGTGGCCGCCGCGGAGTTGAGGCTGTCGGAAAGATCGCGGGCCGACCGGGCAGCGGCTTCGGCCGCGAGCTGGCTATGCGGCTGAGCGGAATAGCTCTGCAAGGCGCTCGCCAACGCGTTGATGCGCGCCGCCGGGGAGGAATCGAGCTCGACGTCGTTGATCGTCGCGTTGAGCAGATCGAGGGAATCGAGCATCGCGCTGTACATGGCCGACGACGAGCTCGACGTCAGCACCTTGCGGAAGAGGACGAGATCCTCCGCCCGCGTCACACCGGAGGTCCGGACACCGGACCCCGGCAGCGTCACGACCTCGACCGACTTGCGCGTATAGAACGCGCGATCGGCGTTCGCGATGTTGCGCGAGACGACCGACGTCCGCTCGCCGGCCACATAGAGGGACGAGTTCGCGGTCGAAAGACTTGCCGAAAGGCTCATCGCGCACAAATCCCCCCAAGCTCAACCCAAGCGGATTACCGCTTGAGGTTCACGAGGACCTCCATGAGTTCGCCGCCCGTCTGGAAGACCTTCGAGTTGGCCGTGAACGCGAACTGGGATTCGATCATCGTCGTCAGCTCCGTCGCAGTATCGACGGTGGACTTTTCGAGAGCCGCCGAGCGGATCGTGCCGAAGAGCGCGGAACCCGGGAATCCAAGCTGAAGATTGCCGGAGTCGGCGCTGACGGAATAAGCGTTGCCCACTTCCGGCGTGAGGTTGTCCGGGCTCGGGACGGTGGCGAGCGGAATGCGATAGATCCCCATGCGCGCACCGTTTCCGTAAACGGCATAGAGCGTGCCGTCGGCGGCGAACTCGACCTTCTCGACAGCGCTCGGCTTGTTGCCGTTCACCGTGGAATCGAGCGGCTGGAACTCGTCGGCAAGCTCGGTAGAGCCGGAAATATCAAGAGAAAGCGTGCTGCCGTTCATCGGCGAAAGATCGATGCTGAGCATCGTCGGGCTCGATGGATCGAGCTGGCCCGTTGCCGGATCGAACAGGATCGTCTCCGTCCCGAGCGGCGCCGGGATCACGCTATCGTCGTAAGGAAACGACTTCGTCAGCGGATCGGCCTTCGAGGAGTCGAAGAACGAGACCTCCCACGTGTTGTCCGCGGTCTTCGTATAATAGATGTCGAGCTTCACCTCGCGGCCGACGTTGTCGACGACCGTCATGGAGGTCTTGGCCGAATAGGTCGCCGTCGCGCTGTTCGCCGACGGCGGATCGGTCTCGATCTCCGCATCGTCCGGAACGTTGACGACGAAGGTGCCCTGCGTCGAGGGCGCCGCCTCGAGCGAAACGCCGGCGATGTTCACGTCCTCGAGGCCCGTGGTGCCGTTGGCCGAGACGGCGACCGAGCCGCCGTTCACCATCGGATAGCCCTGAAGCTTGTATCCTGCAGCGTTGACGAGGTTGCCCTTCTCGTCCTTCACGAACGATCCGGCACGCGTCATGTACGTGGTCTCGGGGCCGGAGCTGACGAGGAAGAACCCGTCGCCGCTCACGGCGAGATCCGTCGCGGAGGTCGTATAGTCGAACCCGCCCTGCTGCGTGATGCCGTAGCGGACCTGAACGTCGACGCTGCCCGGCACGTACGCGCTGTTCCCCGATTCGAGCACGACCGTGGAGAACTCGGTGAACGCGCGCTTGTAGCCGTGCGTGCTGGCATTGGCGATATTGTCGGACACGGTGCCAAGACGGCTCGACTGAGCCGACATACCGGACGCACTTGTCCGCATCATACCGGAAATGCTCATACCACGGGGTCCTTTGCGAATAGCTCTGCGTTCCTGATTAGAGCATCCGCATCTTGCGCGAGGCTGGAAGAGACACCAGCTTCGCCGCGCTTGTCGCCCGCCCCGTCGACGACCAGCCGGTAGCCGAGGTAGCGCTTGGAATCGATCGGGTCGTACCCCAGCCGATGGCGCAGCCGCTTGCGCAGCTTGCTGATGTGGCTCTCGACGACGTTCTCGTCGATGTCCTCGCTGAAGAGCCCGTAGACCGAATTGAAGATCTGCGTCTTATTGATCCGGCAACCGCGGTTCGCGACGAGGTACTCGAGGATGCGCCGCTCGCGGCGCGGCAGTTGCAGCACCTCTCCGTTCACCTCCGGATCGCGCCCGTCGAAGTAGACTCGCATCTCGCCGACGTCGGTATAGTCCGGCGCGCCGACCGCCCGCCGCTGGATCGCCTTCACGCGCGCAATGATCTCGCGCACATGGATCGGCTTCCGCACGACGTCGTCCACGCCGACCGAGAACAGGTCGAGCGTCTCCTCGAGCGACCGGTTCTCGTTCATGGCGATGATGGCGGTCGTTGCCGAGCGGCGCCGAATCGTCTTCGCCAGTCCGCAGCGATTCTCGCAGTCACCAAGAAGAAAAGCTTCGACGGACTTCATATCCGTCTCAGAAACGGCGCTGACCCAGCCCTCGAATTCAACCGATCCGAGCCCGCAAGCCGACACGCCTTCGCGAGCGAACCAGGACGTATAGCCCTCGGTCACGGTTGCCCGCTCGTCCACGACGACGATCATGTGATGTATCCCCCACCCTCGGCACCCCCCAAAAATCGAACGCAACCCCACAAAACCGTGGATGAAGTGATTTGGCATTCCATTCAACGATTTGTTGAGGATTTCTCTGATTCGATTTTAAATAGCGCTTGGAGTGTTGCGCAAAGAAGTCACGACAGGCGGATGAGGGGGCGTGGAAACGCCCCCGCGCTTCAAGCCTCGCGCAAGCAGACCGGCGTTAGATGGCGCGGAATCCGTCGTCGGCCGGGCCTCGGCCGGCATCGCACGCGGCACCTTGGCCGGCCTGCGTGGCCCGCCGGAGGCGGCTCAAGCTCGGAGCGGAGATGCGAACACGATCCGGCAGCAGAGCGACCGAGCCCCGCCGCGTCCTCGCAGCGGCCCTCGTCGCGCTGATGGCGATCGCGTCCCCCGCCGCCAGCCAGGAGTTCCCGATCCAGCTCGTCGCGCCCGGCATGAACCAGACCGAGCTGCAATCGGTCATGGGTCCGCCCGACTACATCCAGGTCAAGGGCCTGCGCCAGGCGTGGCAGTTCTGCCCGCGGCGCTTCTTTATCCGCTTCCTCGAATCGTACGTGCGTAAGGAGCCCCTGCTGTTCGTGACGGTCTGGCTCGACAATGGGCGGGTGAAACATATGCGCGCCTATCCCGGCGATCGCATGGGCGAATGCAACGACTTCCTGGCAGCCTTCCGCTGGGAGGACGACATCGAAGGGATCGTAGGGGTCGGCGGAGAAGGAAGCGACGAGTTCTCGGTCGGCCAGCACGTCCCGCGCATCAAGTAGGCGCCAGCATCCGCCTCACCGCCGCCGTGGCGGCTCCGAACGCAGCGCCTTGAGCGCGCGGTCGATTGCGGCATTCACCTCCGCCATGGCGCTCACCGCCTCCTCGCGCAGATCGGCCGGCACGCGGTCCGGATGATGGCGCGCCGCAAAGCGCCGCCGCAGGCGCTGAAGCTCTCCGGGGGCATGGCCACGCGCGGCGAGACGACCGACCAGCGCCGCCGCCGCTTCTCCCGGCCGCTGTAGAGGCGCGGGAGGCGGCGCGGCCAACGGCGCCCCTGCCGCCTCGGCCTCGTACGCCTGGGTGATCGAGGCGGCGGCGACATACCCGCTCGCAACCGGAATGTCGCCGAGACTGCCGACCGAAGGCCCCGTCACGCGATCGGCCAGCCCGTCCAGCAGGATGGGGTTGCCGTCGGCATCGAGCAGGGCTTCGTCGAGCGCATCCTCGAAGGCATGCTTCGGCTCGCGATGGCGAACGCGAGAAGGCCAGACCACAAGCGTCTCCCGAAAGCGTTGAGCCGGGCGACGAGCTTAACGGAGCGGCCTTGTTTGAGCCTTGCGTACGAGGCGCACTCTGGCAACGCCACACGTAAAGACGCTACCTACGCATAGGAGATAGGAGAACGGATAGACGTCAGGCTGCCGGATCCGCCGCCACGGCCGGATCCGCGTCCTCGTCCCCTTCCTTGGCGAGAAGGCGAACGGCGACGACCGTAGCGTTGTCCTGATGCGGATCCTTGAGCGCTTCGACCGCCCGGATCAGCGCGCCGGCGACCGCGCCCGCGCCGTCATTCGCATAGGCCGCGATGATGCGCTCGATCTCGGGTGGCTCGAGCGTCTGCAAGCCATCGCTCGCGAGGATGATGTAGTCGCCGATCTCGACCTTGAGCGGGCGGCGCGAAAGATCGATCATATCGATTTCCTCGCCCGTCACCGCCGAGCGCAGCATATGGCGCCGGGGATCGCGCCGCGCTTCGTCCTGCGAGATGGCCCCGGCGTCCGCCAGCCGGTCCAGCTCGGGTGCCAGCGAATGGTCCTCGTTGAGGAGTGCGATCTCGCCGCGGCGATAGAGGAGCAGCGGACTGTCACCCACGCTCACCCATTCGATGCCCTCGGCGCCGAACGTGACGCCGACCAGCGTCGAGCCCATGCCCGCAAGCATCGGGTTGGCGCTCACCGTGTCGGCAATCGCCTGATTGGCCGCGCCCAGCGCCTCGATCAGCCGCTCGCGGTTGGAGCCGTCCTGGCCCGCATACGCCTTGACGAAGCTCTCGCACGCCATGCGGCTCGCGAGCGCGCCGCCCGCATGCCCGCCCATGCCGTCGGCGAGTACCGCCACCGCCGGCGAGCCGTTGACGACCGTCTCTTGCGGACCGGCCGCGCCCGTGTCGGGACCGCTCCAGAAAAGAGCCGTATCTTCCTGGTAGCTTCGCGCGCCCTTGGTGGCGCGGCTTGCGTGCTCGAATGCCAGCATCCGTCCTTCGAACCATCAACGCTTCGGAGCGGGAAAGCCGAAGCCCCATACGCAGGCCGGAGACCGGCCAACCTCAAGTCTGCTCCTGTAACGCCGACCAGTCGAATTCCGCTCCACAGAACGGCACAAAAACGAGCTGCGTACGCCCCATCGTGATGACGTCCATCTGCGACAGCTCGATCGCACTCGTCGGCCGCTTGTCGTTCACCGAAACGACGTTCGTCTTAGCAAGGTTGGGCACGAAAAGAAACGTGCGCTCCGCCGAGTCGTAGCGGATATAGGCCTGCTCCTCGGACGAGATCGCATCGTCGCCGAAATCGATGGGAATGCGGTTGCCCGTCCCCCGCCCCATGCAATTGTTACCCTCGAAGATCGGGCGATACTGGCCAATCCCGGGCCCGCCGACGACGACCAGCCACCCCACTACGGGATCCTGCTCGAACGCACCGCGCCGAACCTGCGTCTTGCCGCGCACGAGCGTCGTCCGCTGGCCGGGCTCCGCGGGCAGACCCGCACCCGCGCCCCGCACGACGCGCGTCGTCGGCGGCGCATCGGCTTCGAGATGACGGCTCTCCCCCGTGACGCGCGGCGCACGCGCCTCCCGCGCCGCCTCCGCCGCGCTCGGCGTCTCGGCCCGCGGTGTGATGAGCCGGGTCGCCTCCTGGTCCGGCCCGCCGATGGCGATCACCTCGCCCGCGGCGGCAGTGGCCGCACGCCCCGCCACGGCCACCTCCTGCCGGCCGGTATCCTCGCGGCTGGCTGCGATCAGCGCATCCTTGAGCGATCCGAGAAACCGTCCCGGCCGTTGACCCTGCCCCGCGCTGCCCGACATCGCCCTCGTCTCCTTGTTCTGTATTGTCCCGCCGCTCGGGCATCCGCCACGAGTTGCATCTCCAAACGCCACGACGCACGACTTGCGACCGCGCCAACGCCAGCCTCTGGCCCTCAGCGCACCGGTACACCGGCCGAGAATGTCAGCCGGGCCTTTCCAAGCTGGATCACGTCACCATCCGCCAGCCGCGCCTCCGCGACCGCACGCCCATTCACGACGACGCCATTGCCGCCCGCGCTCGACAGGTCCGTGATCACGAACTCCGCATCCTCGGTCCGGTGGATCGCCGCGTGATAGCGATGCACGGTCATGTCCTCGAGGCAGATGTCGTTGTCCGTCTCGCGGCCGATCCGGAGCAGCGGCCGGGCGAGGCCGTAGCGGCTCGTCTTCGCCGACGGCGCCACCTCGCTCGCATTCTCGACCTCGATCCATCCCGCCAGCGGACGCAATGGAACATGGCCCGTCCGCACGCCGTCACGCGCGAGGCCGGAGCGCCCGTGCACCATCCGCATCACCTGCGTGCGCCCCTGCGAGACGTCGAGCCCCTCCGCCTCGCGCTTGCACGCCAGCCATCCGACGACGGCGAGCGGCGGCACGGCGAAGAGGGCCACGAGCCCGAGCACGAGGGCCGGCGCCCGCGCGTAGCTCGCCGCGATCCAATCCGAGAACGCGACCCACGCGCTACCGGAGACGGAGTCGCCCGCCGCCATCGCATCCCCCGTCGCCCCAGCCATCGTCGCGCCGAGCGCCAAGAGGCCGCACGCTGCGAGGAGCGCGCGCGGCACCGGAACGGCACAACACCGGAGAGACAGCGAGGCAACAGAGGGCATGACGAGGACTCAGGCTCGAATCGGCTTAAGTTTTCGGCGGGCTCTGAGGCAGCAACATGGCCGCCTCCACACGTGACCGCATTTTTGCAACCCCTTTGGCCGCAAAGCGCACGCCTCCGCCACAATCCTGCTTCACAAGGGCCGGGAGGTGATTTGCAGCCCGCCAGCACGCCGATGTCCCCGCACGCCACGCGGCCCGCGGCCAACTCCGAGCTTGAGAGCTGATGACGAACTTGATCGCGCTGAAGAACGGCACCGAGCTCGTCGGCGACTACCGCATCGAGCGCGTCCTGGGCGCGGGCGGATTCGGCATCACCTATCTCGCCGAGGAGATCGCGCTCGACCGCCAGGTGACGATCAAGGAATATTTCCCGTCCGATTTTGCCGCCCGCACCTCGACGTCCGATGCCGCCCCTCGCTCACAGGATTGCGACGGCGACTACCGCTGGGGCCTCGACCGCTTCATCGAGGAAGCCCAGACTCTCGCCCGGTTCTCCCATCCCAACATCGTGCGCGTGTACCGCTACTTCCGCGCCAACAACACCGCCTACATGGTGCTCCATTTCGAGGAGGGCCAGAGCCTCAAGGCATGGCTGAAGGGCCTGGGCCGCGCCCCGCGCCAGAAGGAGCTCGACGCGATCGTCGCCCCGCTCCTCGATGCGCTCGAGCTTATTCACAAGCAGGACTTCCTGCATCGCGACATCGCCCCCGACAACATCATCCTCCGCAAGGACGGCACGCCCGTCCTGATCGACTTCGGCTCGGCGCGCGGCGAGATCGCGGCGCATTCGAAAACGGTCTCGGCGCTCGTCAAGCCTGGCTACTCGCCCTACGAGCAGTACGCCGAAACGAGCCGCCAGCAGGGCCCGTGGACGGACATCTACGCGCTCGGCGCCACGCTCTACCACGCCATCACCGGCAAGCGCCCGTCGGACAGCCCCTCGCGCATGGTCAAGGACGAGCTCGTCGGCGCCCGCGAAAGCGCGCTGTCGTCCTATCGCCAGGGCTTTTTGAAAGCGATCGACCACGCCCTTGCGCTGCAGGTCGACGAGCGCCCGCAATCGATCGCGGAATGGCGCGGCGCGCTCCTAGCGCCCGATCCCGCCAAACCGGGATGGTTCGCCAAGCCCTCCGCGAAGGAGCGCGCCACACCGCGTGGGCCGGCCGCATCGGAGGCAGCCAAGGCCACACCCGCTACCGTTCCGCCACCCCCGGACGCCCCCGGCCCCAAGGGGGGCATGCTCGACTTTCTCGACAACCTCAAAAAGGCGCCAGAACCGCAGGCCGCGGCCAAGCCGGCAGCCGCAGCAACATCCGCGGAGCCCGCCGCTGCCCCGGCGGCCGCGGTCGCCGCAGCAACGAAGAAGCTCACGCGTGCGCCCGATCCGATCAAGCTGCCCCGCCTGCTGCGCAAGCCCGCCGCACCAGCGCCCGGCACGGACCTGATCGTCGTCAAGGCGCCGAAGAAGGCGGACGCCAAGGCTCGCAGCAAGGATAAGGAGAAGCGCAAGGCCGCCGGCAAGCCGCGCCCGATCCGCAACCGCCACACCATCGGCTGGCGCCCGGTCCTCTTCAAGCTGCTCATCGGCGTCGGCGTCGCCAGCGGCGCGGTCGCGATGCAGGAGAGGCTGCCGAGGTACGAGAGCCGCGGCAGCGGCGAGACGTCGGCCGCGATCAGCACCGCCTCACTCCAGGAGCGCCCCGCCCTCCGCCCCGTGACCGAGCTGATTGGCCATGTCGGGCCGGTGAAGGCAGTCGTCTACACCCACGACGGGACGGCGATCGCCACGGCCGGCGCCGACGGGCATCTCAAGATCTGGAACGCCGCGACCGGCGCCCTCGTTCGCACTATCGAGCTCGACAACGGCCCCGCAACCGCCCTCACCCTGTTCGGCGCGCACGCGCTTACCGGCCACGCCAGCGGCGAGATCGTGCTTTGGGATTGGCAGCGCGCCGAGAAGCTCGCCACCTTCAAGCGTAACGAGGCGGAGATCTGGTCGCTCGCCTTCACCGGACGCGCCGACCGCTTCGCCGCCTCGAGCCACGACTGGAAAGTGACGCTCTGGGATACGGGCACGCCCTCGGGCCCGGTCCAGGTCATCGAGGCGCACAAGAGCGCGGCGCAGGCCGTCGCCTTCAGCGCCGCGAACGGACCGCCGCGCCTCGCCTCGGGCGGCGCCGACAAGACCATCAAGCTCTGGAACCTCGATACGCTCGACCGCATCCGCACCTACAGCGGACACAAGGACTTCGTGACGGCCCTCGCCTTCGCTCCCGACGGCGGCACACTCGCTTCCGCCGGCCTCGACGGCACGATCCGGCTCTGGTCGACGCGCTCCAACCGCTCGCTGCGCCGCCTCTATGGCCATCACGGACGCGTCGGCGGCCTGTCGTTCGCACCCGACGGCAAGACGCTCGCCTCGATCGCCTCCGATGGACAGTTGCGGCTCTGGGATCTCGAGCGCGGCCGCACCGTACGCACGATCGCGGGCCATACCGGCGCCCTCAACGCCGTCAGCTATTCGCCCGACGGCACGCGCATCGCCTCGGCCGGCGACGACGGCGTCGTGCGGATCTGGGCCAACCCGCTGCTGCCGATCGAGGGCTATTGAGCGCCGGGCAGGGGGCCGGCGTCACCTCGGCCGATCATCCCGACCATCGAAAAGAAAGCGGCACGCAGCGCCTCGCACCGCGTGCCTCTCATGTTCAGACGACTACAGTCCCGTGAGAGGTCTGCCCTCAGCCTTTCGCGGCGGCCGCCTCGAAATCCTGGATATGGCTCTTGAGATCGGCATAGGCCGCGCACGTCGCCCCGCACCGCTGTGCGATCTCCGCAAGCTCCGCATGCGCCTTGGCGGGCTCGTTGAGCGACAGGAACGCCTCGCCGAGATAGGCGCGGGCCACCACATAGTCGGGGTTCGCCGCGAGCGCCTGACGATAGAGCGGCAGCGCGTCCGCCACATGGCCGAGCTTACGCGTGGCGAAGCCCATGTAGGTCAGCACCCGCGCGTCCGTCTGATCGGCGAGCTTGAGATACGAGAGCGCCTGATCGTACTGGCCGTTCTTGGCGAGCCAGTAGCCGGCATAGAAGAGCTCGTCCTGGCCCATGGCGCGGCTCGCCAGGCCCACGCACGCCGTCCAGTCCGCCGATCCCTTCGCGAAGCTGTCACACGCCGCGCTCGACGGGCCCGTATCCTTGGAGATGCGCCCGTCTGCCAGGAGCGGCGACGCGGCAACCGCACACGCCACACCCGACGCCAGCAGAAGACCGGCGGCCTTGGATACGAAGTTCGTCATCGCGTGCTCCCTGCGGGCCGATCCTCTCGGCCCGTCCCTCATCATCCGTCTGTCGTCTACCCGGGCCGTCTCAGCCGCGCACCGCGTGCGCTGCTTCGAACGCCGAGATCTGGCTCTTGAGCTTGGCGAACGAGACGCAGGCCGAGCCACCGTAGCGCTCGATCTCGCTCAGTTGCTCGGCCGCGCGCGTGACATCGCCCTTCGCCAGAAACGCCTCGCCCAGGTATTCGCGGGCCTGAACGTAATCCGGCTTGAGCGCCAGTGCACGCGCATAATAAGGGAGTGCCGCCTCCACGTCGCCGAGCTTACGCGTCGCGAAGCCCTTGGCGTTGAGGGCACGCGGATTGTCGGGGTCCGCCACCGTCTCGAGAAGCTTCAACGAGTCCGCATACCGCCCCGTGTGCGCCAGCCAATAGGCGCCGTTGATGATCTCGTCGTCGGCCCCGTGACGGGGCTTGCAGGCCGGCTTGTTCTTGTTCTTTGCCTTCTTGCAGTCGATGCGCGGCTTGGCCGGGCCGTCGTCATCGGCCAGAGTGGGCGCCGCCCCCGCGAGCAGCGCGAGAACGCCGAGAGCGGAGACCAGTCGCGTGATGTGAAGCCAGCCTGACTGTGCCATAAGATCACCCGTTCGCTTACGAGCTTGCATCGGAAGCTCGGAATCTACCTCCGGGAGATCCCGAAGTAAATGTGGGGACGGGTACCCGCCGGACACGGTTCGGACCGAGCTCGGACCGAGCCAGAAGGCCCAAGCCCTGCCATCTTTCGACGCCAAGCGTCGAACGCGGTGCCTCGCCATCGGCAGACGGCCGGCGATCCGGCAAAGGCCAGGCGACGAGGGGCACGAGCCCGCGGCCTCGCCCAGCCAGCCCGCGGCGTATCCGCGGCATGCCGGCAACAAAAAGGAGAATGACGACGTGGTTTGGTGGCGAAAGCGCAACGAAGGCTTCGAATGGCGGGACTATGTCCGCACGACGATCCTCGTCCGACGCGAGCACCGCCGCCGGCGCCTCGATGAAGCCAAGCAGGCGGCCGCCGCCCACGTGAAAGAGGCCGGCAAGCGCAGTATCGAGGCCGGAGCCTCCGGCGCCCAGGCCGCAAGCTCGGCAGCGTGGCGTTTCACCAAGAGCTCGGCCAGCCGGCTGAGCGGCCTCGCGCGGGCCGCCGGCCGTGGCGCCGTTGCCGCGACGGGCGCCGCCGCCCACGGGACCGCCACCGCATCCTCCGCGATCGCGCGCGCCGTGGGCACACCCCTCGCACCCGTTGTCGAGCCGGTGCTCGCCTATGCGCGCCCGTCGCGCGCCCGCAAAATCCTCGCCGGCGTCGCCCTGCTCGCGGTCCTTGGGGCCGCCGTCCGCACCTGGAGCTTCGGCTTCGATACCGACGCCCGCGTCGCGGCCGCGCTCGCAGCCGTCATCGCGCTGGTGCTCGCGCTCGCCATCCTGACCGATCCCGACCGCTCGTCCGCCCGCCCGGAGCGCGAAAGCCTCCTCGACCGGCTCGGCGCACACCGGGGCGGACTCGCGGAGAGCGGCTGGCTCACGCCCCGGCCGATCGGCCTCGCCCTGCTCGCGGTCGTCGTCCTTGCAGGTGTGGCCGGGCTCTGGTCCCTCCTCGCCCCGGGCACGGCCTACCGCTCCGCTCCCGTCACCACGGCGGCCCTCCCCGAGCGCGACCCCTCGCAGCTCGCCGGACGCGCCGTCGCCGTCACGGGCGACACGCTGCGCCTCGCCGGCAAGCTCGTCACGCTCGACGGCATCGAAGCGCCCGAGCCCACGCAATCCTGCAAGCGCGCCAGCGGCAGCACATGGCGCTGCGGCGCGGCCGCCAAGGACGCGCTGGCCAGCCTCCTCCGCAACCGGCGCATCACCTGCGACGTGCTGGGAGAAACGGCGGATCGTCCCCGCGTGCGCTGCTACGTCCATGGAAACGACATCGCCGAAACGCTCGTCCGCAAAGGGAGCGTCTTTTCGAGCGGCGGCTTTCTCGCCCGCTATTCGAGCGTTGAAGGCGAGGCGCAGGATGCCAAGGCCGGCCTCTGGTCCGGCACTGCCGACCGCCCGCAGGATTTCCGCGACAAGCGCTGGCAGGAGGCGAAGAAGACGGCACCCGACGGCTGTCCGATCAAAGGCCGCGTCCGCTCGGGCACCCGCATCTACGTCATGCCGTGGAGCCCGGGCTACGAGGCCGTCCGCCTGCGTCCCTCGCGCGGCGAGCGCTGGTTCTGCAGCGAGGACGAAGCCGCCGCCGCCGGCTGGAGCCACGAAAGTCAATCGTGACGAAAAATACTCGCGAGAGCGGCGCGCAAATGATCCGGACTTCGGAAATGAAAAGCCCGCGACCGGGGGGGAGGGTCGCGGGCTTGAAGAACTATGACGCCCCTAGGGGGGATAGGTGGGACGGCGCCACGTTCGCAGCTCCGATATCAACGCAATCCTCTTCGCTTTGCAAGCGAAACGACCGCGCTTCATAAAGCGTGATTAAGATTTAGGCTAACAAAGATCAAGAAGTCGAAGAATGGAAATTAAGAAGTCATTCAAGATTTAAAGGAATTTCGTCCAAAACGTCATCCGCGCACGGAAATACCTTGCCGGGGTTCAAGATGCCGAGCGGATCGAGAGCGGCCTTGATGGCTCCCATCGCGGCCACTGCCGGCTGGCCCAGCTCACGCGCGAGATAGCGGCGCTTGCCCTGGCCGATGCCGTGCTCCCCCGTCGACGTACCGCCCATCGCGAGCGCCCGCGCCACGAGTCGGTCGAGCACCGCCCGCGCCCGGGCCACCGCCGCGCCGTCGGCCGGATCGACCACGGGAATGACGTGGAAGTTGCCATCCCCCACATGGCCGACGACGGGCGCGATGAGGCCCTCCGCCTCGAAATCCGAAACCGTCTCCGTCACACATTCGGCGAGCCGCGATACCGGCACGCACACGTCGCTCGCGCTCATGAGCTTGCCGGGCCAGAGCGCGGCGACCGACCAATAGGCGTCATGGCGCGCCCGCCAGAGCCGCGCCCGCTCCGCCGCGTCCTTCGCCCAGTCGAACCGGAGCGCGCCATGCGCGTGCGCGATCTCGCGGAACCGGGCGAGCGTTGCGTCCGCCTCGGCCTCGCCTCCCGAGATCTCGACGAAGAGATGCGGCACCTCGTCCATCGCCAGCTTGGCGTATGCGTTGATGGCGCGGATCTGGATCGCATCGAGCAGCTCGACGCGCGCGAGCCCGAGGCCGCTCTCGTTGGCCGCGATCACCGCCTCGCACGCGCCTGCAATGGTTGCGAACGGACAGGCCGCCGCGATGATCCGTTCGGGAATGGGGTGCAGCTTGAGCGTCAGCTCGGTGATGAGCCCGAGCGTGCCCTCCGATCCGATCAAGAGATGCGTGAGATCGAGCCCCGCCGCCGACTTCCGCGCCCGGCCGCCCGTCCGCACGACCTCGCCGTTGGCCATCACGGCCTCGAGCGACAGCACGTTGTCGCGCATCGTGCCGTAGCGCATTGCATTGGTGCCGGACGCGCGCGTCGCCGCCATGCCGCCGAGCGTGGCGTCGGCCGCGCCCGGATCGACCGGAAAGAAGAGGCCGAGATCGCGCGTGTACGCATTGAGCATCGGCCGCGTCACGCCGGGCTCGACCGTGCAATCGAGATCGCGCGGCTCCACCCTGAGGATGCGCGTCATGCGCGAGAAATCGACCGAGATCCCGCCGAGCGGCGCATTGACGTGGCCTTCGAGCGAGGTCCCGGCGCCGAACGCGATGAGCGGCACGCGATGGGCCTCGGCCACGCCGACGATGGCCACCACGTCCGCGGTGGAGAGCGGCCACACCACCGCATCCGGTGGCTCGGCCGCGATCCAGCTCACGCTGTGGGCATGCTGCCGGCACACGGCCTCGCCCGTCGCCACCCGGTCGCCGAGCCGCTCCCGCAGGTCCGCAATCGCCGCGCTCACGGCGCTCGCCCGTGCCATCCTCGCCTCCTCGCGCCAACCCGAGCGACAATGCGGCGCCCGGCCGAGGCCGCGCAAGGCCGCTGCCTTTAAATTTCGACATGATTGGCCCTATGATCCGGCCCAGCCTGCAGACCGGGCGCTCGAGAGCGGGGAACACGGAATGACGCGCAAAATCTGGCTGGCAGGGCTCGCCGCGGCGATGGCCCTGGCCGTCCCGGCCGCCGCCGAGGAGAAGCTGGTCGTCATCGGATCGGGCGCGGTGGATCTCTCCGGCAGCGGCCATGCCATCGACGTCGCCACTGCGCCCGGCGCCTTCCGCGGCATCCGCCTGCGCGCGAGGAGCGGGCCGATCGCCATCGATCGCATCCAGATCGTCTACGCCGGCGGCGAGGTGTACACGGCCCGCGCGCCCATCGCGCTCGCCAAGGGCCAGAAGAGCGATCCCATCCACGTCCGGTCCGCCGACAGCTTCATCGACACCGTGAACGTCGTCGCCAAACGTGGCCAGGGCCGCGTGACCGTCGATGTCCTCGGCATCCAGACCCCGGAAGGCGCGCGGCGCAAGCGCGGCGGGGTGGAGACGGTCGCCGCCGAGCCCGATCCCGCGCCGCCGTCGCCGCCCGCGTCCACCCCGCCGCGCGATAAATCCAACGACGTGCTGTTCGGCTACCAGAGCCTCGGCTTCGGCATCGACCGCGACACCATCAAGATCGGCGCCGGGCTCGGCAAGTTCAATCGCATCCGCCTGCGCGTGCGCGGCAGCGATGTTCACGTCAACGCCTTGAAGGTGACGTTCGAGAACGGCACGACCCAGCATCTCGCCGTCGATGCCGATATCACCGCCGAGGCCCACTCGCCCTGGTTCCCGATCGATGGCAGCCAGTTCATCCGCCAGATCGAGATGACCTATCGCGCCCATCCTGACCGCAAGACCAAGGCGCGCGTCGAGGTCACGGGCGAGTACGCGCCCAACTGGCTCGGCCTTCACGGCGAGGGCCGCAAGTACCACAAGGGCTGGGTGCTGCTCGGCGCGCAGACCGCCGGCTTCACCGGGTTCGACCGCGACATCATCAGCGTCGGCGCCAACGAAGGCGGCTTCGCGCGCCTCCGCATCGAGGCGATCGACCGGGCCATCACGCTGAAGGAGATCCGCGTGCGATACGCCGACGGCCCCGACGAGGTGTTCCGGATGCGCACGCGGATCGATCCCGGCAAACCCTACGGGCCGCTCGAGTTCAAGGCGGGCACGCGCCCCATCACCGCCATCGAGGCCATCTACCGCTCGCGTTTCGATCTCGCCAAAGGCTTGAAGAGCGCGCTCGATGGCCGTCCGGCCGTGGTCCAGATCTGGGGACAGCACTGAGACGGCGGCTTCCAGTCCTGATGCGTGGGATCCGGATGCTTGCGGCAGGCGCCGCGCTCGCCGCCACTATCCTCTTGCCCGCCACACTCGAAGCAGGAGAGTCCGCAACCGCTCAGGAGATCGTCGCCCAGGTCCGCACCAACAACCGGGCCGATCTGGTCACGCTCCGGCTCTCGCCACCCCGCGCGCGCCTCTCCGAGTTGCGTATCCGCTCCGGCCACATCCCGATCCTGCTCCTCGCTGTCGAGATCGAGTTTGCGGATGGAACCGTCGCACGCCACCTCACACAAGAAAGCCTCGCGCCGGGGGCGCAGAGCCGGCCCGTCACCGTGGACCCACGCCGCGCCGTCGCGCGCATCCTCGTGAGCAAAAAACCCGGCCTGCGCGACGGCGAAACCCTCCTGCAGTTGCTGGCCCGGTGACACCCAGCGCGCCGTGGGAGGCACGCGGACGCAGCGGACATCGCGGGCGCTTCCGATGCCAGGCGGGAATGATATCCTCGCCGGACTTCTGCGAATCGCGCATGCGTGCGCCACACGCCGCCCCGCCGCGTCCCCGAGAGGGCCTCCTCACCCATGCCCATCCGCCAGCTCAGCCCCGAAACCGTCAACCGCATCGCCGCGGGCGAGGTCGTCGAGCGGCCGGCCAGCGTCGTGAAGGAGCTGATCGAGAACGCGATCGATGCCGGCGCGCGCACGATCGACATCGTGACCGTGGCCGGCGGCCTCTCGCTGATCCGCGTCACCGACGACGGCGCCGGCATGGATGGCGCCGATCTCGCCCTCAGCGTCGAGCGTCACGCCACCTCGAAGCTCGAAAGCGACGATCTCCTCGCCATTCACACACTGGGCTTCCGCGGCGAGGCGCTGCCCTCCATCGGCTCCGTCGCCCACCTCTCCATCGCCTCCCGTCCGCGCGGCACCCGCGAGGCCCTCGAGATCGTGGTGGACCGCGGCAGCAAGGAGCCCCTGCGCCCGGCCGCCCTCAACCCCGGCACCCGCATCGAGGTGCGCGAGCTGTTCTCCGCCACGCCTGCCCGGCTCAAGTTCCTCAAGTCCGAGCGGGCCGAGAACATGGCCGTCTCCGAAACCGTGAAGCGCCTCGCGATGGCGCACCCGGCCATCGGCTTCACGCTCACCACCGGCGAGCGCGTGGGTCTCAGCCTGCCGCCGACGAGCGATAGCCCCGAAGGCCTCCTCCAGCGCCTCGGCCGCATCATGGGCGCGGAGTTCATGAAGGATGCCGTCCCCGTCACCGGCGAGCGCGACGGCATCGCCGTGCGCGGCTTCGCCGGATTGCCGACGCTGCATCGGCCCGATGCGGCCCAGCAGTTCCTGTTCGTCAACGGCCGCCCCGTGCGCGACAAGCTCGTCATCGGCGCCGTGCGCGCCGCCTACGGCGATCTCGTGCCGCGCGGCCGCCATCCCCTGCTCGCGCTCTTCGTCGCGCTCGACACGGCGGAGGTAGACGTCAACGTGCATCCCGCCAAGGTCGAGGTCCGCTTCCGCGACAGCGGCGCCGTCCGCGGTCTCCTCATCGGCGCGCTGCGTCATGCTCTCGAAACCGCGGGCTTCCGCGCCAGCGCCCAGGGCGGCGCGCGCATGCTGGAAACGCTCGCGCGGACACCCAGCGCTCCAAGCGCCCCCACGCCAGTGACCCCGTCATGGTCGCCGCCCCCGTCCCGCCCATTCCAAGGCGGGCTGCGCGGCTTTGCCGAGCAACCCCAGGCCCCGTTCGGAGCGATGGATGCGCCCACCGCCGACACCGGCGCCCACGACGCCCCGGCCACGCCGGAAGCCGAGAGCTACCCGCTCGGCGCCGCCCGCGCCCAGCTCCACGAGACCTACATCGTCGCCCAGACGGAAACCTCGGTCGTCATCGTCGATCAGCACGCCGCCCACGAGCGCCTCGTCTACGAGCGCTTGAAGCGCATGCTCGCCAACGGCGGCATCGCCCGCCAGGGCCTGCTGATCCCGGCCGTCGTCGAGGTCGGCGACGAGGAGGCCCTCGTGCTCGCGGAGAAGGCGGCCGAACTGGCGGAGCTCGGCATCGTCCTGGAGCGGTTCGGGCCGGGCGCGGTCGTCGTCCGCGAGGTGCCGGCATTGCTCGGCACATCGTCTGTCGACGGCCTGGTCCGAGATCTCGCCGCCGACCTCATCGCCGAGGGAACGGCGAGCCCCCTTCGCGACCGCCTCGAAGCCATCGCCTCGCGCATGGCCTGCCACGGCAGCGTGCGCGCCGGCCGCCGCCTCACCGCCGCGGAGATGAACGCCCTCCTGCGCGAGATGGAGGCCACTCCGTTCTCGGGCCAGTGCAACCACGGCCGCCCGACCTACGTGGAGCTCAAGCTCGCCGACATCGAGCGCCTGTTCGGACGCAGGTGAGCGAGCGCCCGGACGCCGCCAGCCTCCGCCCCACCAACGTTATGCACAGTTTTGTGGGTGGCAACCGCATGTGCACATCTCACGCGAAGGTGTGGCCGTGAAGCTTCTGCCCGGGCACGGTTCGGCTGCTATAAGCGGCAGGTTGCGCGACTCGTGTGTCGGCGTTCCCGCGCGGAAACCCAACAATCCTTTTCCCAATCGTCCTTTTTCGGAGTGCGCCCGATGGTCCTCAAGGCTCCTGGCATCCTGACCTTCACGTTGTCGGTCATCCTCACCGTCCTCGCATTGGCGACCAAGATCTTCGGTGCGTCAATTCCATACATTTCAGGTCAAGAAATCTGGGTTATCCTGCTGGCCGAGATCGTGCTGGTGTTGGGATGCATCATGCGGGGTCTTTGACGCACTGCAGCAAAGGGCCGGCAGTCTGACTAAGGGTCAACGCGATGTGCGCTTCTGTCACGCGGCGTTCGGTACGCTGGAACTGTAACGCTTGAACTCTCAAGTTAACTGTCATGATGACACGCAACATGCAGGCTGATCAAATTCGCATCCGTGCGCGCCGGTCCGTCCGTGAGATCGGTGTGGCTATGGCTCTCACCCTCGCCGGCGTGATCTTTCTCCTGATGGCGACGATCCAGGGGGGAAGCTCGAAGACGGCATCGATCGCGCCCGAGGCAGGACTCGAGAACCGCGCCAACTGACGAGGCAGCGCCGCGTCCGGGCTTCGGACGCGGCGGCTCGCGCCTCAACGGATGGCTTCGGCCCTGACGAGCCCGCGCACCGAGTTGCCGACATAGACGGCAGACGCACGCGCAAGATCGTCGGGAGAGAGAGAAGCCTCCTCCGCCTTTCCGCTCGCCAGCAGCTCGGCCCGGAACACGCCGGGCAAGAGGCCGGCCGACACGGGCGGCGTCAGCAAACGGCCGTCCTTCTCGACGAAGATGCTCGTCCGGCTGCCTTCGGCAAGCTCACCCCGCTCGTTGAGATAAAGCACCTCGTCGGCGCCGGCCGTCTCCGCGTAGTGCCGCCATTCGCGATCGTAAAGCTCGCGCCGGGTCGTCTTGTGGAACAGAAACGCGTTCGTGCTGTCGAGGCGCGTCGGCGAAATGACGTAGCGCATGACCGCATCAGGCGCCATCGCCGGCTGATCGGACGTCGTGACCGTGATCGTGCCGGCCTCGGCAAGCGTCAGCCGCACCCGCAGGCGTTGCGCTTCGCGCCCCGCGACCGCCTCCGCCAGCCTGGCGCGGACCGCCGCCTCGTCGAACACGTATCCGAAATAAGCGGCCGAGGCGGCCAGGCGGGCGAGATGACGCTCGAGCAGCCAATAGCCGCGCGGGCCGTCATAGAGCAGAGTTTCGATCAGCTCGAACGGCTTCGGCGGATCGGTGAGGAACTTCATCTTGAGAAGGCACTCGGCATACTCTTTGGCGCCGACGGAATCGTAGACGACGCCCGAGCCGATCCCCATCTCGCCCCGCCCGTCGCGGAAGACCACCGGCGTCCGGATCGCAACATTGAAGAGCGCCGTCCCATTGGGCGCCACATGCCCGATCGCCCCGCAGTAGACGCCGCGCGGCTCGGTCTCGTAGTCGCGGATCAGCTCCATCGCCCGGATCTTCGGCGCACCGATCACCGAGCCCGGCGGGAAGATCGCGCGGATGAGATCGGCGAGCCCGACGCCGTCCTCGAGCGTCGCACGCACGCCCGACGTCATCTGATGCAAGGTGCGGAACGTCTCGACCGTAAAGAGGTCCGTCACGCTGACGCTGCCGACCTTGGCGATGCGCCCGAGATCGTTGCGCATGAGATCGACGATCATCAGGTTTTCCGCGCGCTGCTTCACGTCGCTCGACAACACGCGCCGCTGATCGGCATCCGCCTCGGGCGTGCCGGCGCGCGGCGCCGTGCCCTTCATCGGCCGCGTCTCGACCACGGCGCCATGCTTTTCGACGAAAAGCTCGGGGCTCGCCGACAGCACCGTCACCTCGCCGGTATCGACGATCCCGGCATAGGCCACGCGCTGGCGCTGGCGCATATCGCGATAGAACGTGAGGGGAGAGCCCTCGAGGCGGAACCGCGCCTTGAAGGTGAGGTTGAGCTGATAGATGTCCCCGGCCCGGATCTTCTCCTGCACGGCCGAGAAGCGGCGCTCGTAGGCCGCCTGGTCCCAGGCGCACGTGACGGAGGTGAACTGATACGAGCCGCTCCTCGTATGGGTGGCGAGCCAGCGGTCGACCTCCGCTTCGCTCATCTCGCGCGGGGCGCGGTAGAGCCCGAACCAGAGGAGCGGCACGTTGCGCCCTTCGGGCATCAGCGCTTCGATCTTCGGCTCGAGCGTGTATCCGAGCTCGTAAGCCAGGAAGCCGGCCGCGTAGAGCCCCTGGGCGGTGCTGGCCTCGAGGCGGGCAAGCGCGTCCGGCACCTCGTCCGGGTGCCACGCGGAGATGATCTCGAGAGGATCGGTGAACAGAAGCGACGGCGGTCCGCGCCCCGAGCTGTTATCGAGAAGCACGAACGTCTCCTCGAGCCCCCCACCCACCTGAATTTCGCCGGTTCGGTCGGTCCGTTTGCGGTCGGCTGGTGCCATGGTGCGCGTGGTCTCTTGGTCGAACGTGACGTGAGGCGCCAGCGAAGCAGCGCTTGCTTCGACCTTACACGAAAGTCGCATCGGGAGGGCAGTCCAAGCGCACGGTGGCAACCGGCCAACGGGCCGCAGGGGCGCGGCGGTTTTCCTGGCGCCAAGCGGGCTTCACAAACATGAAAATCATGCTATAGACCTCGCCAAGCCGCCTCCGGGGCGGCCTCGAACGGGCTGCCCCCTTGTGAACAGGAGCAGGCGGCCCCAGATCAGCCGTTGGCCGGATCGTTCGAAACGTGGCGAGGTCACAGTCGACCTGTCGCGCCTACACACGTCGGTATCGCGGGATGGAGCAGCCCGGTAGCTCGTCAGGCTCATAACCTGAAGGTCGTAGGTTCAAATCCTACTCCCGCAACCAAATTCAAGCCCGCCAAGTCATTGACTTGCCGGGCTTTTTCTTTCCAGAAACCCGACTGAAAATTGGCCCGGGAATGGGCCGTTGAAGAGAGTGGGGAAAGGGCCGGGCTATGGCGACCAAGCGTCTCGACCACAAAGTAGCAATCGTCACCGGCGCCGCGCGTGGCATTGGACGGGCGACCGCGGTTGCTTTCGCGCGCGAAGGCGCGACGGTCATCGGTTTCGACATCGTCGGGCCGGTCAGCGCGACGCTGGAGGTGAAACCCGCCGAACCCGCCGATTTGGCTGAGACTGGCCGGCTGGTGGAAGCGGCGGGCGGACGGTGGGCCGCGCGACAGCTCGACCAACGCGACATTGGTGAGTTGCGCGCCGCGGCCGCCTGGGCGGCTGACGCATTCGGGAAGATCGACATCCTCTTCGCGAATGCTGGAATCCAGGCGTTCAAGCCGATCCTGGAGATGGAGGATGCGGACTGGCACGACCAGATCGACGTGAACCTCAATGGCACGGCGAACGCCATCCGCGCGGTCGCTCCCTACCTGGTCAAGAATGGCGGCGGCCGGATCATTGTGACGTCCTCGACGCAGGGACAGCACGGAACCAAACACGGCGCGGCCTACTCGGCCTCCAAATGGGGACTGATCGGTTTGGTCAAATCGGCTGCCCTGGAACTCGGCGCTTACGGGATCACTGTCAACGCCGTGGTCCCCGGCTTGATCGACACGCCGCTGACGCGCCACCGGCAACGCTACGCCCAGGCGATTGACGACCTGAGCAATGCCGAGCCGTTGGAGGTGCTAGAGGCGAAGGCGAAGACAAAGCTCGCCGCCAAATCGCCTCTTGGTCTTGCCTGGCTCCCGCCGGAAGCGATCGCGCCCGCCGTGGTCTTCCTCGCCAGCGACGATGCCGCTCTGGTATCTGGGGCAGCCTACGACGTGACTGGAGGCGATAGCGCAAACAATACGGCATGATGATGCTTGCAAATTGCGCTAGCGTATCCATATATTGCTAGCATGAATAGCAAGCAGCGCAAGACCCTTGCCGCCGTTTTTGAGGACCCGGTTTCGGGGACAATCGAATGGGCGGCCATCGAAAGCCTGCTTGTAGCGGTTGGCTGTCGACTTATCGAAGGCAGCGGATCGCGGGTCCGGTTCGAAAAAGACGGCGAGGTTGAGGCTTTCCATCGCCCACACCCGGACAAGGAAGCAAAGCGTTATCAGGTTCGCGCCGCGCGCGCCTATCTGATCAGATTGGGAGTTGAGCCATGAGCAACGTCATGACTTACAAGGGTTACAGCGCCCGCATCGAATACGATGACGACGATGGCATTCTGTTCGGCCAGATCGCCGGAATCCGGGATGGCGTGAGCTTTCATGCCGAAAGCGTGGAGGAGCTGAAGGTCGCTTTCCGCGAAGCGGTTGACGACTATCTCGACACCTGCGCCAAGATCGGAAAGGAGCCGCAGAAGCCCTATTCGGGCAACGTGATGTTCCGTGTCAGCCCGGAGGTTCATCGCAAGGCGGCCATCGCGGCGGAACTTGCAGGCAAGAGCCTCAACCAGTGGGCCGAGGAGGTACTGACGAAAGCGACCTCCTGAGCTGGACGGCCCGTAAGCGGGACTTGTCGGATCCCCAATGAAACGCCGGGTTTTAATCCAGCCTGTCTTGTCGGCACCTCTGCCTCACCTCTCTACGCGTGGCGAGAGAAGCATGCGCCCGTAGAGGAGGACGAATCCTCCGAACGCTCCGATCCACGCAAGCCCGGACACGGGCAACAGCAGCGACGTCGCGCGCGGGTTGAGCCCCGCCGCAATGCGGGCCGCCGCCGCGATCAGGATCAGCGCATAGAGCACGACCGTCCCGGCCGGAGCCGTCAGCACCCGCCCCGTATGTCCGCGGGAGACGCGCGTCATGACAGCGATCATCATCGTGCCGATGGCGCCGACCGTCCAGGCATGGAGAGCGGCGGTCGCGAAATCATAGTCGTCCCAAAGCACGCCCAGTCCGCCGAGCAGAAAGCCGAGCCCCACGAATCCATAAGCGACGTGCAGGATCGCGAGCAGCGGCTCGGCCCCGGTGCTGTGCGGTTGCCAGCGCGCCTGGCGCAGAGCGTTCGCGAGCGCCGCCCCCAGCATCAGGACGGCGACGAGCGCGCGCCCCCCAGGCAGAGGCTCGAGCGCGCAAAGGCCGGCCCAGCCGATAAGCGCGGCGGCACTCACGAGAACGGTCACGAGATCGATGCGACCAAACGCGGGCGGCAACGGCGCACCCGCCCGGTTGGCTTTCAGCCAGTTGGCCGTGAACATCGGGATAATGCGGCCCGAGATGATGATGACGAGAAGCAGGGCGAGCGCCACGGCAACGGTCTGCGCATGCCGCGGCCGCCCGAACTGCCAGATCTCGTAATGAAACAGCACATCGGCCGCCGCGAGGCCGAGGAGCACCAGCACGACTTTCAGATTGCGCCGGTTGCCCGCCAGCACGATCTCGCGCCCGACGACCGCCGCGAGCCCGACCAGGAACGCCGCCGAAAGTGCACCGACCACGAGCGGATCGAGATGCGCCGCAAGCGCGATCGCGAGCCGCCCCGCGAGCCAGACCCCAACGAGGCCCGCGAGCGGCCAGCCAGCAACGGGCGGCCGTCCGGTCCAGTTCGGCACGGCCGTCAGCAGGAATCCGGCCATGATTGCCGGCAGGAAGCCGAACAACAGCTCGTGCGCATGCCAGGCGACCGGCCCGAATGCGCTCGGCCCCGCGATGAACCCGAGGAACCACGGCACCCAGATCGCGATCAGGACCACGGCAAACAGCGCGCCGAGAAGAAAGAACGGGCGGAACCCCAGGCTGAGCACGGCGGGCGGCCGTCGGCGGGACGTGTCGGAGATCGTTGTCATGGCGCTTCTCAACAACCGTCGTGCTGGAACGTAGCCGGATCGCGGATGAACGGCCAATAGACCCGGAGCCAGAGCAGGAACGCACCCGCCCACAACACCGCGACGAGGGCATAGGGCGGTGCCGGCATCATTGCAGTCGGCCAGATCTCAGGAGCCACGCGCAGCAGCATGGCCGCGACCAGCAGCAGCATGGCGATCCGCGTGCGGCGCACGAAGACGAGCGCCTGGCCCGTATGGCGCAAGCCGGCAATGGAGAGGACGGCGAGCACGCCGAGACCGAGCCCGCCCATCAGCGCCAGATGCAAGCCGGGAAGCTCTGAGATCGGCAGAAGGCCGAGACGCGCGGCGCCAACCAGCATCAGGCCGAGGCCCGCGAATGTGCTCGCCCCCGCGAGCACCAGGATCTCCGCCCGCGCACACTCCCGGCCGATGAAGGCCTCGGCGACGCGGTCCATGAACGCCGCGCCGGCCGCGATCAGAAGATAGCCCGTGGTCGGCGGCGAAAGGCCCGCAGCGTCTGCCATCACCAGCACCGCCACCAGGCCCGGCGCGAGGTTCATGCGCCCCGGATGAGGCCGGAACGGCGAGGTCTGCTCCGTGGGATCGAGCACGAGGTTCGTGACCGGCACCGTGATGCGCGCCAGCGCGATTCCCAGAATGCCGACAAAGATGAAGCCCGAAAGATGCGTGGCTTGCGTTGCCAGCGCCATCCTGGCGTCGATATCGAGAAAGGCGTACCGCGTAACGGCTTCCGAGATCAGAAGACACGTGATCCAGAACAGGAACCCGGCGAGCCGCGTCGAACGCTTCTCGAGCGAAATCTTCGCGACATAGAGAACGAGTGCGCCGAGCCAGAGGAGATCGGCGAGCGCCCCCACGACGCCGAGCGCCTCGACGCCGAACAGCCCGATCAGCCGCGCGACACCCCAGAGGCCCGCCAGCACCAGCAGGATGCGGCCGCGCAGCCGCTCGGTATCCGTCCACTCGGGGATGGCCGTCGTGATGAAGCCGATGAGCGCCGCACCGAACGTACCGATGATCATCTCGTGCGCATGCCAGAGGCCCGGCGGAATCGCATGCGCAAGCGGCAGCGAGAAGCCGAACGCGACCACCCACGCGAGCGGCCAGAGCGCGGCATGCAGCGCCGCCAGCGGGAAGAAGAGCCGAAATCCCTCGTCCGCCAGCACGTCGCGGGCCGCGCGCAACGTGTCGATCTTCCGGGCTCCGACCATGGTCATGAGGATCTCTGCCCTTCGCGATCGTAGAGGTGGGCGAACAGGGGATCCTCCTTCAGATAGGCTTGCACGGCCGCAAAAACAGCATCGTCGCTCCGCCCGCCGTCCGCCAACGTGACGAAGCGCTCGCCGGCAATGCCGCGGACACGCTCGTCGACCACGAGGATACGGTCGCACACCCGCACGGCCTCGGCCAGATCGTGCGTCACGAACAGGCCGGCAAACCGCGCCTGACGCGCAGCCGCGATGACGAGATCCTGCATCTGCCGCTTCAAGGCGACGTCGAGCGCCGTGAACGGCTCGTCGAAAAAGACGAAATCGGGCTCGACGACGAGCGCACGCGCGATCGCTGTCCGTTGCCGCATGCCCCCGGAAAGCTCGACCGGATACTTGCCGAGATCGCTCCGGTCGAGCGAGACGAGATCGGCCGCATGCCGCGCCCGCGCGCGCCGCTCGGCGCCGCGAACGCCCGCAAGCCGCAGCGGATAGGCGATATTGTCCTCCGCCGTCGCCCACGGCATCAGGCGTGGCTCCTGAAAGATCATGCCATGGCGGGCATACGTACGCGTGACGCGGCCGCGCTGCGGCTCGATGAGGCGCGCCGCGATGTGGATGAGCGTGCTCTTGCCGCAGCCCGACGGCCCCACGAGCGCGACAATCTCGCCCTCCCGCACGTCGAGCTTCACCCGCTCGAGCACCGTGCGGCCGAAATAGGCATGCGAGACGCCGTCGAGAGAGAGTGCCGTCATCGCCGGACGCCCCACGGCCGCGCAGCCTCGCGCCAGCGCTCGAGCTCGGCCCGCACCGGCTGCACGATGCCGTACTCGACGATGAAGATCACGGCGACGATGATGACGACCCAGGCGATGGACTGCGCCACGTCGAGGTTCGAGCGCGACATGGCGAGCGCCACGCCGATGCCGTCGATATTGGCGAGCAGCTCCGCCATCACCGCCACCTTGAACGTCGAGCCGAGCGCCACCGCGAGAGCCGGAAAATACTGCCCCGCGACGTGCCGGATCACGATCGTCCAGAGCCGCTGGAACGGCCCCGCGCCGAACGCCTTCGCCATCTCCTCGAGCGCGCGGTCCCGCGTCGCGACCGCCTCCGCCACGTTGGCGAAAACGAGCGGGAACGCCGCCACCACCGTCGTCGTCAAGACCGTGCCGGTGCTCGATCCGAACCAGATCATCGCCAGCACGATCCACGCGATCGGAGGCACGCCCATGATGATCGTCAGGAGCGGACGAGCCAGCCGCATCGCCGCCGCCGAGTAGCCGACCGCGATCCCCAGCACGCCCCCCAGCACCGCCGTCAGAAAGAACCCCTGGATGGCCCGGACCGAGGTCGCCTCCGCCAGCCGCCACGTACTCTCGGCGCGCAGAAGCTCGCCCGTGGCGTGCAGCGTCGTCAGCGGCGAAGGCAGAATGAAATCGCCGTAGGCCTCATGCCCCTGCTGCCAGAGCGCCGCGAAGACCGCGAGCCCCGCCACGCCGACCCAGCCCGACCAGAAGAAGCGGCCGAGACGCCCAAGCCGATCGAGCAGGAAACGCATCATCACAAGGTCTCACAGATAGAAGGCGGAATCCGGCAGACGCCCCCCGATATAGCCTGGATTGACGTCGGCCATGGCCTGCAGAACGGCCTCGACGGCGGGGCGCGCCTCACGCGCCGGCGTGGCGACGAGATTGCAGAAGGGGATCGACGCCTCGATCACCGGCCACGGCATCTGCAAGGGCGCGGCGGCATTGTTAGCGGCCCGCGCCGGATGCGCAACGACATCGGCCGCGGCCTTCACGAGCCCCGCCTGAAGGGCCTCGATGACAGACGGGTTGGCCTCGCGGAAACGGTCGGTCACGATCAGGCCGGCTTGCGGCACAATTCTGTGCTCCCCGGTCATCTTGCCCCATTCGTCCTGGAGATCGATCACGCGGTGGACCGTCTTTCCGGCAAGCCCACCCTTGACGATGGCGGCCGAGGCCGCGGGCTCGGGAATGAGCGCGGCATCGACCCGGCCGAGCACGAGGAGCTGCATCGCTTCGAGCGGCGTCGCGGTCGGCACCAGCTCGAGCTCCTTGGCGGCGTCGATGCCCGCGTTCCGGAACAGCCGCTCCATGAGCAGGCTCGGCAGCTCGTTCGGGAACAGCGTCGCGAGCTTGCGTCCCTTGAGCGCCGCGAGGCTCGTCAGCGACGCATCCGTTGCCATCACGTAGAGGATGCCGTTCGTCATCACATTGACGAGACGCACGCCAAGGCCGCGGTTGTAGAGGTTTGCCCCGACCGGCACCGGCACGATGCCGACATCGAAACTCTGCGACGTGAGGCCGGCACGCACCTCGTCGACCTGGCGCCACACCCGCAAGACGGGCTTGCGCACGGCTGCGTCGAGCTGACCGGTGGCGATCGCATGCAGAACGGTGATCGAAGGGCCGGCGGGCGGACCCCAGATCTCGAGCTGGTCGATCGGCGCGGCATCCGCCAACGACGGCACGAGCGCGGAAACGGCGAAAGCGCCGCCAAGCGACGCTCCCCCCTTCAGAACGGTGCGACGTGTGAGACCGCGAGGCTCGGCGGGCCACCCCCCGCACCAGAGGCCATGTTTCATCAGAACTTCGCTTTGGCTCCTACGATAAAGGCACGGCCGTCGCCGGGGAGGAAGACGGCCTGGTTCGGGTTCGCCACCGTTTCCACGACCAGCGTCGCCGAGGCGTACGTCTCGTCGAAGATGTTCGAGACCTCGCCGAAGAGGGAGATGTTGTCCGTCACGTCGTAGTTCCCGCGCAGATCGACCAGCGTATAGGACTCGTTGAAGAGCGTATTCGCATTGTCGACCGGTGTCTCGTCCGGAACCCAATTAACCTCGGCCTCGACCCAAAGCCCCGGCACGAACGTATAGCGCAGCGCCGCGTTCACGATATGACGCGGCGCGCCGGCGAGACGGTTGTCGCCATGGGTCGCGTCGCCATCGAAGCGGAAGTCCTGATAGGTGTAGGCCGCCCGGCCGCTGAGATTGGTCGTGATGTCGAAGGCCGCACCGAGCTCGATCCCGAAATGGGTCGTCTTGTCGGCATTGATGGCGCCCAGCGAGTTGCCGGCGGCATCGCGGAGGTTCAAAAGCTCGTCCTCGACCCACGCGTAGTAGGCAACCGCCGACCAGGCGAGCGCGCTGGTGCTGCCCTTCCAGCCGCCTTCGAGCGTCGTCGCCGTCTGGGCGTCGAGACCGGGCGTCGAGAACAGCGCAACCGGCGCGGTCCCGGGATTGGTGCCGGGGCTGCTGTTGGGCGAGCCCTGGATCGGCGCGATCAGATCGTCATGCGTCGGCGGCTCGAAGCTGCGGCTCACGGCCGCGATGACCGACTGATCGCGCGTGAGATCGTAGCTGAGCGCGAGGCTCGGGCTCCAGGCCTGATAGGATCGGTCATAGCTCGTATCCGCGAAGGGGAAAGACTGCACATAGGCGTTCTGCATCGCATTGTAGCGCGGACGCAGGGCCCCGGCGAAGATGTCGTCGTTCTCGCGGCTGGCATACGAGTAGGCGATGCTCGGCGACACCGTCAGGCGCTCGGTGAGCGGGATGTTCAGGCCTGCATTGATCGACAGCGTCGTCGAGTCGAGATCGTTCTCGCCGAACAGCAGGCCCTTCTTCCCGCGCTCGTTGATGAAGTAATTGCGGTCGGCGGAGCCGACGACATACTGGCCCGTCAGCTCGAACAACGGCAAAGCGCGGCTCGCATCCGGCGCGTAGGCGTAGCGCAGCACGGTCGTGAAGTCGCCGCCATCCGTCTCGCGCACGCCGCTTCCAACCGGGAACGTGAAGGTGTCGTCCGTATAAGTGTAGCCGAACGCGACGTCGAACAGATTGGCGCCATAGCGGGCCGTCGTGCGCGAGCCGATGCGGAACTGCTCGGCCTCGCGGTTCGGATCGTCGCGGCCGACGTTCGGCCCCACGCAGCCCGGAGGGCCGGAGCAGATCTGCTTCGGGTTCTGCTCGAGCAGCGCCCGCGAGAGCGGACCCACCACATCGAAGGCGAGATCGGTGTAACCGAAGAAAAGGCGGGTCGTGATGTTCTCATTCACGCGCGCGCCGGCGTTGAGGTTGAAGTTGGTGCGCTCCGATTCGTTATGCTCGCGATAGCCGTCCCGCTCGGCGTAGCTGAGGCTCGCGTGCGCATCGAGGCTGCCCTGACGTGCGCCCGCCTGCGCCTGGGTGGCGAAGTGGCCGAAGCTGCCGCCTTCGACCGTCACCTCGGCTCCGGGTGACGTGAGGCCGGTCGGCGATACGAAGTTGATAGCCCCGCCGAGGACGGTGGCGCCCAGCCGGTTGGCCGTATAGCCGCGATAGATCTCGGCGAACGCCGCGCTCTTGGGATCGGCAAAGCCCACGACATAGGAGCCGTCGGCACGGTTGATCGGCAGGCCGTCCTGAAGCACGAGCGTGCCGCGCTCCGACGGGTTCTGCTGCAGGCCCGATCCGCGGATCTGCAGGCGCGGCTGATCGTTGCCGCCGAAAAAGTTCTGAACGACGACGCCCGGCACGAACGCCAGCATGTCAGAAAGCGAGGCGCTCGCCTTCGGGCCGATGTCCTCGTTGGCGACGACGCTGGTGCCGCCCGGGATCGCATCGAGCTTGCGCGCCGCCTCGGCCGCAGCCGATCCCTCGCCATCGGCCGCCGTGACGGGAGCAGTGTCTGCCACCGCAGACGGAGCGGATGAGGCAGCAGGCTGAGGAGCGGCAGCCGCGGCCGACGAGGTCCGCGCCGCCTTCTTTTTCTTCGCGGCCGGCGCCGCGCTTTCGACCACCACCGCGGGCAGCTCGACGGTTGCACCCGGCGCGGCGGACTGGCTCAGCGCGCCGGTCGGAGTAAGGAGCAAGGCGACGCCGGTGACGCCGAGACCCGCCGTCAACCCGACACGAGGCGCGTGACCGTCCGAGACCAGGCTCAGCGCGCGGGGACGGGACGGTGATGAAGGCATGAGGTCGCTCCGGATCGTCATTTTGTTGACGAAATTAATCCGGTTACCGCGTGCGCGACTTGTCGGAAATCAAGTGGAGGCGGGATCACCGCGAGTGTGGCCATCGGGACACGCGCCCCGAAACAGGCCCACGTCGCCTCACGCTTCGTCCTGCGCGACGAAACGCGCGAGGCGGCCCACATCGCGCACCACGATCTTGCGCCGCCGCGCCTCCACACCCACGACAGCGAGATCGGCAAGCGCGCGCGACAGGGTGGCCGGCGTCATCGAAAGGCGAGCCGCGATGTAGCGCTGCTCGACGGGCAGCTCGAAGCGGCAAAGACCGGCCCGCTCCCCGCAGATCCGATGCAGGAACGCCGCGACACGGCGCTGCGGAGACCACTCCTGATCCTGCTCGATGCGCCCGACGAGGCGCCTCAACTTGCCGAAAACGGCAGCAATGATCGAGAGCGCCAGCTCAGGCGCGTGCAAGATGAGGTCGCGGAAGCGCGCCGTATCGATCCGCGCGACGCGCACATCCGTCGCGGCCTCCGCGCTCGCCGGATAGCGCGCCTCACGCGCCAGCACGGCTTCCGCAAACGATTCTCCCGGGCCGACGAGATGAATGGCCGTCCGTCCGCCGTCCAATCCCTCTCGAAAAACCGCCACCCATCCCGTGAGGACGAAATAGAACGCCGTCGCCGGATCGTCCTGGTTGAAGAGCGGCTCGCCCGCTGCCAGCGTAACGATCGGCGTCTTGGCCGCGAACTGCTGCAACGCGTCTTCCGAGATGCCGCTCAAGAACAGCGCCTCCCTCAGCATCTCGAGATCGCGTCCGACGACCATGGACCGGCTCCTTGGGCAACAGCGCTCCCCGCGCACGAATTGACCCGCTCACCCGGATCGCCCCAAGGATTTTGTATACGATAAGAATATAGTTTCAAGGATCTGCCCAAAGCGTGCGCGTGCCCGTAATCCCTCCGCGCAAGATCCGGCGCGTCAGCGGCCCTGGAAGGGAAACGGATCGGACGCCGTGAACGCCGGGGTGGCGTCGCCGGCGAACGTCCGCGCCTGGTCCACACCCAGATCGAGCCTCCTGACGGCGCCGGTTTCCTTCGAGAAGTCGATGGTGTTGAGGTCGACCCAGAAGGTGTTCGGCGTCAGCGCCGACTCGAAGAAATAGAGTTTGCGCTTGTGGTCGAACACCGTCCGCCAGCGCGTGGACGCAAGCTCGGGCTGATCGGGCGTCGAAAGACCGAACGGAACGGACGTATTGCGAATGACGCCGAAGACGCTTGCGAGCGCGCGGTTCGGCTCGGCCTTCTGCGGGATGGCATTCACGTAGAACGACGCGCGCGCGAAACGGTCGGCAGCCCGGTTCGTCCCCGGCAGCATGACCGCTCCACCGATGTCCTTCCAATAGGCATTGAGCGCGAGTTGCTGATCGTAGGTCGGCGAATTCGTCAGCACCTGATATTGGCGGCCGTGATGAATGACCTGCTTGCCGTCGATGTACTCGACGATGGCGCTATCGCCGCTGGCGTCGGACATCGAGAGATGCAGCGTGGCGAGGCGGGACTGGCCCGGCACCTCGTCGCTCACGAGCGTGAAGGGCTCCGTCTCCAACGCCGCGACGGCCTCGGCGACAGTCGCGAAATTGTCGAGCACATACTGCGCCCAGGCCGCAATGGTGAGGCCCGGCTTGCTGCTGGCATCGAACTTCGGATACGCGGCCTCGGTCAGCCACAGCACGTTGGCGACGAGCCCGGCCTCGTTGGCGCCGTCGGTGGTCGAGATATCGTAGCCGGTCGCAACGACGGAGCCGTATTTGGCGGTCCATTGGATCGAGTTGGGACCCACCTCGCCGTTGCGCGCCATGCCGCGCGGCAGGATGTAGAGATTGGTCCCCATGTCGAGTTTCCAATCCATCGAGCGGGCGGTGATGATGGTCCCGCCTTCGCCGAGATAGACGAAACGCGTACAGGCCTCGGCGGGAATCGGGACGAGCGCCAACCCCGCAACAGCAAGGGCCGCAACGCGCGCTCCACGACGGCGGTAAACCAGGGCCGGCATGCTTTTTACTCCTCCGCTGAGCTTGGATCCTCCGTCTACCTCTAAGCCGCTTCCGGAAAAGTGGGAACCGGTTTTCCCATTCCGAACCCCCAGTGCGGAGCCCGAAGCGCGGCTTCGGCATCGCTTCCTCATTTGACTTCGCTCAAGGACCGGCGCGTCGCGAGGGCTAGTCTCGACCGCCTGAGGCGGCTCTGCACGCCTTGGTAACAAAGCCCCAGAGGGGCCGAGGGCCTCTCGTTGAAGCGAACGTTCAAGGAGGCACGAGATGAGGATCAAGTTCGAAGACGCGCCCGAAGCGGCGGGACCCTCGCGCACGCCGACCCTGCTCCAGTGGCGCCTCACCGCGCTCGGGCTGAACCCGACGGACATCGCCCAGTGCTGCCCCGACGTCCTCCAGAACCTCAAGACCACATGCGCGCAATGCCCCGAGAAGCAGCGCTGCCTCGACGACATGATGGACTACATCAACCCGCCGGGCTGGGAGAGCTATTGCCCGAACTCGGGCACGCTCAAGACGTTGCTCTAAAATAAAAGCGAAAACGCCCGACGATCCGGATCACGCGCGCACGCGAAATCGACTGACCGGCGTGCGGCCGCCTCACGCGCGCGGCGGCCTGCCATCGGATGGGGACTCGTCGGCAGGCGACGGCGGCTCGCCTTGTGGCGGACGCTCCTCTGCCGCATCGTTCTCGTCGAACAGGATCCGCTCGGCCGCGCCATCGAGATCGTCGTATTGCCCGCTGCCGAGAGACCAGAGAAAGGCCACGAGCGCCGCGCCGCCGAGAAGAAGCGCCAACGGAACGAGGAAGACGAGGCTTCTCATACGCCGGCCTCCCGCAGGGTCTCCCCCGCAACTTGCCGCCCGACGCGGTCCGTCACCGGACTCGGCGCCAGCCGCCCCGCCTTGAGGCGCAGCGCGTTGGCGACGACCAGCAGGGACGACAACGACATGGCCAGCGCCGCGATCAGCGGCGTGACGTAGCCGGCAATGGCGATCGGCAGCGCGATGGCATTGTAGCCGATCGCCAGAGCGAAGTTCTGCCGCACGAGACGGCCCGCCTCGCGCGAGACCGCGAACGCGACGGGAACCGCATCCAGCCCCTCGCGCAGGAACACGAAATCCGCCGCGTTCCGGCCGATGTCCGCCGCGGTGGACGGTGCCATCGACACGTAGGCCGCGGCCAGCGCCGGCGCATCGTTGAGCCCGTCTCCCACCATCAGGGCTTTGTGCCCGACGGCAGCGAGGCCCTCGAGCCGTGCCACTTTCTCCGCGGGCAGAAGCCCCGCCGCCCTGTCCTCGATGCCGAGGGTGCTCGCGACGGCCGAGACCGGCCCGGGCGCATCGCCGGACAGGATCGTGAGGCCCAACCCCGAGCCCCGTAGCGCGGCGATCGCCGGGCGGGCGTCGGGACGGAGGGCATCCTCGAGCGAAAAGCGCGCGAGAAGCTGCCCGTCTCGGCTGAGCACGGTGCCGCCCTCGCCCGACGCGCCGGACGCCGCGAGCGCCCATTCGGCGCGGCCGAGCCGATAGAGGTGGCCGCCGCTCTGCGCAGAAAGCCCGAGCCCCGGCTGCTCCACGACATCGGACAACGCCGGCGCCGCCTCACCCGAGGGCATCTCCGCCGCGATCGCCCGCGAGATCGGATGCCTCGAGCGCTTGGCGAGATGGGTCGCGATGGCGAGATCCTGCGGGCGGATCGAAGCCGCGTTCGCGAGGCGCGGACGGCCGAGGGTAAGCGTGCCGGTCTTGTCGAACACGACGGCATCGACCTCGCCCATGCGCTCGATCGCCGAGCCGTCCTTGACCATGATGCCCGCTTCGAACAGGCGCCGCGCCGCCATCACCTGCACGATCGGCACGGCAAGTCCCAGCGCGCACGGGCACGTGATGATCAGCACGGCAATGGCGACGGTGATGGCGCAATGCCAGTCGCCCGTCGCAAGGAGCCAGCCGATCATGGTGACGAAAGCCGTGGCATGCACCACCGGCGAATAGAGCGCGGCGGCCCGGTCGGCGAGACGGCGGTAGCGCGCCCGCCCGCCTTCAGCCGCCTCCATGAGACGCACCATCTCGGCGAGAAACGAGCTGTCGGCGCGCGCCGAGGCCGCGAGCAGGAGCGGCCCGGTGAGATTGAGCGTGCCGGCCTGGACGGACGCCCCAGGCGCCACGCGCTTCGGCGCGCTCTCGCCTGTCGCGATGGCGCAGTCGAGATCCGACACGCCCTCCGCGACGACGCCATCGACCGGCACGCGATCGCCGGCCGCGAGCACGATGCGCATGCCGGGCACGATGTCCTCGACCGGGAGATGCGCGTGGCGGCCGTCCTCCCGCAGCACGGTGGCGCTGCGCGGCGCGAGGCGCATGAGCCCGCTCACGGCCGAGCGCGCCCTCTCGCGCATCACATGGTCGAGCGTGCGTCCGATCAGGAGAAAGAAGATGAGGGAGGTCGCCGCGTCGAAATAAGCGTGCGGCCCGTTCTGGATGGTGTCGTAGAGGCTGAGCGCGAACGCGAGGGAGACGCCGATCGAGATCGGCACGTCCATGTTGGTGCGCCCCTGCCGCAGCGCCGACCAGGCCGAGGCGAAGAAGATGCGGCCGGAATAAAGGAGACACGGCAACGCCAGCGCCGCCGAGATCCAGTGAAACGCATAGCGCGTCGCGTCATCGGCGCCCGACCAGATCGAGACCGAGAGCAGCATGATATTCATGGCCGAGAAGCCGGCGACGGCGAGCGCGCGGATCAGCCGGCCCAGCTCCGGATCCTTGCGTACCGCGTCGGGCTCCGTCACGTGGCCGGCAAAGCCCAGCGCTTCGAGCGCCGCCAGGAGATCGGGCGGCGTCGGCCCGCGCCACGTGACGCTGGCACGCTTCGTCGAAAGGTTGACGCGCACCTGCTCGACGCCCGGAACCTTGGCCAGCCCGCGTTCGACAGTGCGGATGCAGCCACCGCAGTGCATGCCGGGGACGGAAAGCTCGATCTGATAGCGCCCCTCGCCGAGATCCCGGCTTGCGATCCGGATCTCCTCGCGAACGGCCGCGCGGCCGGCACCTGCCTGGACAGCCTCCAGAGGTGCCGGGCAAGAGCTCATCGGATCGCCCGGTAGCTATGCCATGTCGCGTGCCCGAGCAGCGGGAAGATGACGATCAGGCCGAGGAACGCCGTGGCGAAGCACACGAGCACGAGCGCGAGCACAATCGCCCCAAAGGCCAGCATTACGCCCAGGTTGTTCCACACGAGCGAGATGCTGGTGCCCATGGCGGTGAAGGCGTCGGTCTTCTCCGCGAGCAGCATCGGAACGGCGAAGGTGCTGATGGCGAAGGAGAAGGCGGCGAACAGGCCGCCCACCACAATGCCGACGACGAGCATGCCCCAGCCCTCAGGCGTGTGGACGAGCATCGGCGCGATGTGGTCGAGGCCCGGGAACGGCCGCACGCCGAAGAACAGCGCGTAGATGATGACGGCCGCACGCATCCACAGGAGCATGAGCAGGCACAGGATGGCGCCCGTATACCAGACCTGCGACCCCGACTCGGGGCGCACGAAGACCATGCGCGCCAGACTGACAGGATGCCCCTCCTCGATGTCGCGGCTCTTCTGATAGAGACCGATCGCGACCAGCGGACCAACGACCATGAACCCAGCGACCGCCGGGAACAGGATGTAGTCGAGCTGGAGGGCGAACAGCCCCCAGACAATGCCGACCGAGAGCAGGAGCACCAGAAGCCCGTAGACGAGGCTCGGCAGAGGCTTGTGCCAAAGATCGCGCCAGCCTGCCGCGAGCCAGCCGAACGCGGCGGAGAGAGGAAGATTGCGCCGCCTTTGGAGCGCGAGGGGAATTGGCGCGTCAGCGGTTTCGAGCGTTGCCATTCAGTCTCTCCCTCAGCATGCGGATCTGGCAGCACGGAACGTGCCGGTCTCCCCCGGGGATTTCGCGTGAGGCACGCAATCCGGCTGGGAGACGAACGCGACGTAGACGAGATGCGCGTTGGCGGCGATCAGAAGCGCCGTGCCGCCGGCGGCGATCAGAAGCGAGATCCGCCGCCAGTCGAGCGCGCGCGCGCGGGATGGGCTGGAACGGGACGAGCCGGCCGTGGCGCTCATGTCCCATCCCCTTTCGCGAGCGTGCCTACGTAGAGCGCGAGCAGCCGGATCTCGGCCGGCGACAAACGCCCTTCCCAGTGCGGCATGTGCCCCTGGCGCCCATGATAGACGGAGTTGAACACGGTCTGCGCCTCGCCCCCGTAGATCCAGTGCAAGTCGGTGAGGTCCGGAGCGCCCATCTCGTGCTGGCCTTTGCCCTCCGGGCCATGGCACGCCGCGCAGTTCGCGGCGAAGATCTCCTGCCCCTTCGCAACGCGCGGCTGGTCGCCCTCCGCCGGCGCCTGGCCCGACAGAAACCTCACATAGGTCACGACGTTCAGCACCGAATCCCGGTCCAGCATACCGCCCTCGCCGAACGCCATCATCTGCGAGGCGCGCGTGTCGGGATGCGTCGAGTTGATCCCGACGCGGATCGTCTCGACGAGCGCGTCCGGCTCTCCGCCCCACAGCCACGCGCCGGCCGCGAGATTAGGGAAGCCTGGGCCGCCCGTGCCCTTGGTGCCGTGGCACACGGCGCAATTGTCGATGAAGAGCGTGCGCCCGGTATCGCGCACATGGTGCATGAGCTCCTTGTCCGCGGCGATCTCCGGGAAGCTCAAGGTGGCGATGCGGTTCATCCATTCGCCGCGCTCGCGCGCCGCGTCCTCGACCTCGCGCATCACGATCTGCCGCTGATCGATGCCGAGCAGCCCCTTCGTGTAGGTCTTGCCGAGCGGCCAGGCCGGCATTGCCACCCAGTAGCCGATCGCGAACAGGATGGTGACCGCCAGGAAGAAGAACACCACGCGCGGGATCGGCGTTTCCAGCTCTTCGATGCCGTTCCACTCGTGGCCCGTCGTCACCCGGCCCGTGACGGGATCGCGCTTCTCGATAGCCATCGTCTCAGTCTCCCGGCCGGTCGTCTTTATTCAGGATGCTTTTCTTGGCGCGATCGAAGCGCTTCCGGTTCGAGGGCCAAAGCGCATAGATGAGGACGCAGACGAAGAGCGCCACGAGATAGAAGAGGCCCCAGCTCTTCGCGAACGCGACGAGTGCCTCATGATCGATCCCCATGGCTCACTCCTTCGCCGACGCCGTCTGCCGGTTCGCGGCATCCGTCAGCTTGCCCAGGATCTGCAGATAGGCCACCACCGCATCCATCTCGGTGAGCCTCCCCGGATCGCCGTCGAAGACCCGCACGTTCGTCGCCTCGCCGTAGCGCTGCTTCACGCCGGTCGCTTCGGGCGCATCGGGATTGGCCTGTCCGGCGGCATCCATCGCGGCGTTGGCGACCATCTCCTCGGTGTACGGCACGCCGAGCGCGCGTTGCGCCGCGAGGTGGCGGGCGAGCGCGGCGGTGGTCAGCGTATTACGCTGCAGCCAGCCGTAACGCGGCATCACCGACTCCGGCACCACATCGCGCGGATTGACGAGATGGGCGACGTGCCAGGCGTCCGAGTATTTGCCACCGAGCCGCGCGAGATCCGGGCCCGTACGTTTCGAGCCCCACAGCATCGGATGGTCGTACTGGGATTCCACGGCAAGCGAGTAAGGGCCATAGCGCTCCACCTCGTCGCGAAGCGTACGGATCATCTGCGAATGGCAGGCATAGCAGCCCTCGCGGATGTAGATGTTGCGCCCCGCCAGCTCGAGAGGGGTATAGACGCGCATGTCGGCCGTCTTCTCCACCGTCTCGTCGATGGTGAAGAGAGGCGCGATCTCGACCAGGCCGCCGATGGCCGAGACGCCGATGATGGCGAGCACGAAGCCGATCGCGTTGCGCTCGATTTTGCGGTGAAAGAACTCTCCCATATCCGTCACTCTCCCGGCTGCACGGCCGCATCCTCGGGGTAGCGGACGGGAGCGTCCGCTCCTGGCACGTCCGGCACGGTGCCGACGCGCGCCATGCGAATGGTCATCGCGATGTTGTAGGCCGCCACGATGGCGCCCGTCAGGAACAGAAGGCCGCCGACCGTCCGGGCGACATAGTAGGGATGCATCGCGATCATGCTCTCGATGAAGGAGTAGGCGAGGGTGCCGCTGTCGTTATAGGTGCGCCACATCAGGCCCTGGATGATGCCCGAGTTCC
>DAITBB010000057.1:19249-20422 GCA_036823975.1 Hyphomicrobium sp. | reverse complement strand
CTACCTTGACATGGTAGGGGTCAGAGGTTCGATCCCTCTAGTGCCCACCATCCGCGCACCTTGCCTGACAGGTTTGAGAACAATGAAAGTTAGAAACTCGCTCAAGTCTCTTCGCGCGCGCCATCGCGACAATCGCCTCGTGCGCCGCAAGGGGCGGGTCTATGTGATCAACAAGACCCTCCGCCGCTTCAAGGCGCGCCAGGGCTGAGCACGGCTGCGCCTTCGGGTGCACTCGGCTGAGCCGGCGGCGTGCGAAGCTCTGCTCTGAAAAGACCAGGATTTTGATCCGCCCGGCGCGCCGCGCCCGGGCGGATCTACGTTTGCGTGGCGGCGCCTCCGTGCTTTTGTGCCCGCCGCCTTTGACGCGCCACCTCGCGCCTCCTATCTTCATGCGATGACAGCGAGCATTCCGTTCCTTCGCGCCAGTGCGGCGCTTTGTGTGGCCCTGGCTCTGGCGGTTTCGCCGGCCACCTCCGTCGCGCAGGTTCTCCACGACCGGACGCAGCCGCAGACCGCACCGCAGCCGGCGCCGGCGAAGCCGTCCGATCGGCCCGGGGCCGACCCGGAGGAGAATCACGCCAAGCTTCTCGACGAGCTTTATGCCCGTCTCGCGACGGCGCCAGACGAGCCCACGGCGGCGCGCATTGCGGAGGCCATCGAGCAGCTCTGGCAGCATTCCGGAAGTGCGACGGCCGATCTTCTCGTGGGCCGTGCGGCGACGGCCATCGCGGCGAAGCAGAACGATCTCGCCATGCAGCTCCTGAATGCGGCCGTGGCCCTTCAGCCCGACTATGCCGAAGCGTGGAACCGGCGCGCGTATCTCTTCTATATCGAGGACGACTACAAGCGGGCGCTGGGCGATCTGCGCCGCGTGCTGGCGCTCGAGCCGCATCACTACAAAGCGCTCGAGGGGCTCGCCAACATTCTCAGCCAGCTCGGCGAGAAGAAAGCCGCGCTGGAAGCGTACGAGGCGCTTCTCAAGGTCCACCCGCAAGTGCCGGGCGGCAAGAAGGCGCGCGACGATCTCAAGGTCGAGGTCGAGGGGCAGGGGATCTGAGTGGCGGCGCGCGGAAGTATGACGCGAGCGCACTGTCGTCCCACTTCCTTCTCCCTTGGGGAGGTGCCGCGTGGCGGCGGGGGGGGGCAAAAGGAGGGAGGGGGGGGGGGGGGGGG
>DAITBB010000057.1:0-19239 GCA_036823975.1 Hyphomicrobium sp. | reverse complement strand
CGCCCATGACGCCAGCCGCAGAGCCAGAGCAAAGTCCCTCACCGGCCTCTCTTTGATTGCGAGCCTCCGGCTCGACGGGCCACCTCTCCCTTCCAGGGAGAGGGAAGGGGAGTGTGACGCAGTGCGACGTCCCGCTTCCTTCCACTTTGCAGGGGGCAGCTCAGTTGTCCCAGGAGCGGCGTTGCGGCGTGTGGGCCCCGATTAGGCGCCCTGCCGGGATGATGCGCTCCGCTACGAAGCGATCTTGGATGGGACGCGCCGCTCGACCGGCACCTTGCCGCCGATCGGAACGTAGTCCGGGCTGTGGCCGTCCGGCAGGCCGTGCTCGTCGATGAAGGCGAGACGGATCATGTTCGTGGCACCCGGCGAGCCGAGCGGCACGCCGCAGATGATCACCACGCCTTCGCCCGCCTTCGCGAAACCGCCTTCGTAGGCGATGTTCGTGGCCTTACGCACCATGTGGGCGAGGTCGTCGGGGTCGCCGGTCAGCACCGTCTCGATGCCCCAGACGAGCGCGAGCCGCTGGGCCGTGCGCGCGATCGGGGTGAGGCCGATCACCGGCAGGTTCGGCCGCTCGCGCGCAACGCGCAGCGCTGTCGAGCCGGTGGCCGTGTAGCAGAGGATGGCGGCGACCTTCATCGTCGAGGAGATCGCATGCGCGGCGGCCGCGATCGCGTCTGCGCCCGTCGGCATCTTGGGAATGTCGATGGCGTGCACGAACGCATCGTAGCTCGGGTCGTGCTCGACCTCCCGGGCGATGCGGTTCATCATCTCGATCGTCTCGACCGGATACTGGCCGACGGCCGATTCGCCCGAGAGCATGATGGCGTCCGCCCCGTCGAAGACGGCCGTCGCCACGTCGGAGACCTCGGCGCGGGTCGGCATCGGCGATGACGTCATGCTCTCCAGCATCTGCGTCGCGACGACGATGGGCTTGCCGGCGCTGCGGGCCTTGCGCGTGATCTGCTTCTGCAACCCCGGGACGCGCTCGACGGGCATCTCCACGCCGAGATCGCCGCGTGCCACCATGAAGCCGTCGCCGGCCGCGATGATGTCGTCGATCTCCTCGATGGCGGAGGGCTTCTCGATCTTGGCGAGAACCGCGGCGCGGCCGTCGATGATCTTCTTGGCCTCGATGATGTCTTCCGCCCGCTGCACGAACGAGAGCGCGATCCAGTCCGCGCCGAGCTTCAGCGCGGTCTGGAGATCGACGTGGTCCTTCTCGGTGAGGGAGCTCACGGGCAGGAGCGTATCGGGCAGGCTGATGCCCTTGCGGTTCGAGAGGATGCCGCCCGTCACCACCTCGGCCACGACGCCACGGCCGTTGACCTCGATGACGCGCATGCGCAGCTTGCCGTCGTCGATCAGCAGCATGTGGCCGGCTTCGACCGATTCGAAGATGGCGTCATGGGGAAGGCTGACGCGCTGGGCGGTTCCCGCCGTGCCGGTCTGGTCGAAGCGGAAGATCTCGCCGGCCTGCACGAGCGCGCGGCCGTCCTCGAACTCGCCGAGGCGGAACTTCGGACCTTGCAGGTCGCACAGCACGCCGATCGAACAGCGATGCTTGGCCGCCACGTCGCGGACGGCGCGCACGAGGGTGTGCGCCATCTCCGCGTCCGTGTGGCTCATGTTGATTCGGAATACGTCGGCGCCCGCGACGAACAGGCGCTCAAGCGTGTCCGGCGCTGACGACGCGGGCCCGAGCGTCGCAACGATCTTGACCCGCCTTTGACGTCTCATGGTCCGTTTGCCTCTTTATGATCAGGATCCGTGAGGCGAACAGTCCATTCTTGTGCCTCTCCGGTGTCGACTTCAAAAAAGCCCGTGCGCTTATAGCCACGTTTCGGGCAATCCTGAACCCCTCGGATGGCGAAAGACTTATCGGCCGTACACATGAAGTTCGTGCCGGCCCATTCCCCACCTCGGTCGTAGTCGACCGCGTGAACGTAGATAAACCTGCTTGGCACGGCGCCTTTCAAGATCGTTTCGCAGGCCTGCGACGCGATGTTCCACCAGCCCTCCGTCGCCCACCCGTCGGCGTCCTGGTAGCCGATCGACACGCCGACCCGGCTCTGCGTGCCGTTGCAGAACTTGAGGTCGGCCATGGCCGGGCCGGGCGCAGCAGTCCACAGCCCAGCCGCCAGCATCAGGAGGAAGACGTTCCGTATCATGCCGTCACGAAAATCGAAGGGACGCGGAACCGACCTATCCGCGTCCGAGTGGAGGGGCGAAACGTTGACAACGAAAGCAGGCAGCTTTTGGGTAGTGCGGGGGCTGGCCGCCGCGGCGCCATTGAAGGCCGGTTGGACGGGCGGCGCAAGCCCTTTGGCGTGCCGGGGAGACGTCCTCGGCGGCTGACAGGCACCCCCGGAGGGGCGGAGCCCGGCGTCGGCCGGGCCGATATGCCGACGACGAACGAAAAGAAAGGAGCCGGCCGATGCCGCACGGCGACACCAAGGGCGATATGGGAACCGACACCGAAGCGACGCGCGAGCTCGAGGCCGCGGTCTACCGCCGGCTCGTCGCGCATCTTCGCGAGCGCACGGACGTGCAGAACATCGACCTCATGAACCTGGCCGGATTCTGCCGCAACTGCCTGGCCCGCTGGTATCAGGAGGCTGCGGCCGAGCGCGGGCAGACGCTGTCGAAGGAAGGCGCGCGCGAGATCGTCTACGGTATGCCGTACGAGGACTGGCAGGCGCGCTATCAGACCGAGGCGACGCCGGAGGCCCAGGCCGCGTTCGAAGCCAACGCACCGCATGAAGGCGCAGGTAAGCGCTAGGCTTTTCCGCCTGCTGTCCGAATAGCGCACATGGCGGGGCGCGGCGACAATCCACAGCAATAAGCTCTGGATGACGGCGGGCGTCGCCTTGCTGCCGCCGCGGCCCGGCTCTAGCCTCCGGCGGCATGGGTGGTTCCGGCACGCGGCCGCCATTGAGAGCCGATCCGATCTTCGGGACAGTCGTCTCCAGGGTGTGTCGCCTCTCACGCTACGCCGTCTCCGGGACGAGGCATCCGACAAGGCACCTGACAGCAGGGAGTATTTCATGACGACGCTTCAGGCTTCGGCACAGAAGCAGCTCCGCCAGATGATCGAGAGCATCGAGCGTCTGGAGGAGGAGAAGAAGGCGCTCGCGGCCGATATCCGCGACAAGTACCTCGAAGCCAAGGGTCTCGGCTTCGACGTCAAAGCCCTGCGCCAGATCGTTCGCCTGCGGAAGAAGAGCCAGGCCGAGCGGCAGGAGGAGGAAGGCATCCTCGAGGTCTACATGCACGCGCTCGGCATGCTGGACGGCCCCATTTCGGCGGAGGCGGAAGCCGCGGCCGATCGGATGATCGCCGCCGAGTGATCGGGCGGCATTCCGCGCAATAGCAAAGTCTAATCTGCGGCAGGCGGGGTTCGCCTGCCGTTTTGCTGAGGATGTTCGTCCGCGGAACAAGAAAAAGCGCCCCGGACCGCTTCGGCGCACGGCCCGGGACGCTAACGACGAGGTCAAGCCGGAGCTTATCCTGCCGTATTCGGGAAATGTTGGTAGATATCAACGACCGATCACGATCGTTTGTTCGCTGCGAACATAGACCGCAGCCGAGATCAGAGCTAATCGTTATTTGTTTCTTCTCTGATCAGGCAATCTTATGGCGTCGGTCACTCTCAAGCAGTTGCGCTATTTCGATGCGCTGGCCCGCGAGCTTCACTTCGGGCGCGCCGCCGATGCCTGTGCGGTGACGCAGCCGGCGCTCTCCATGCAAATTCACGAGCTCGAGCAGAACCTCGGCATGGTGCTCGTCGAGCGGACGCGCCATGGCGTCCAGTTGACCGGCAAGGGGGCGGAGATCGCGGACCGCTGCGCCCGCATCCTCGGCGACGTGCGCGATCTCGTCGCGTATGCGCGCCACGCCAACCGCGTACTTGCCGGCACGCTGCGGCTCGGCGTCATTCCCTCGGTTGCGCCTTACCTGCTGCCGCCCCTGCTGCCGCTTCTGCGCGAGGCCTATCCGGACCTCGAGCTGCACGTCCGCGAGACGCAGACGCAGGTCCTCACGGGCGAGCTGCTCGAGGGGAAGCTGGACGTGCTTCTGCTGGCGTTGCCGGTCAAGCATCCCGACCTCGCCAACCTGCCGCTGTTCGAGGATAAATTTCTGCTCGCGCTGCCCAAGGACCGGAAGCTCTCCGGTCGCGTCCGCGCCACCAAGCAACTGATCGAGAACGAGAAGCTCCTCCTGCTCGAGGAGGGCCATTGCCTGCGCGATCAGGCGCTCACCTATTGCAGCCTGCAGCAGGTGGATGCGGTGAACACGTTCGGCGTCTCGAGCCTTTCGACGATCGTCGAGATGGTCTCGGCCGGCTACGGCATCACGCTGCTGCCGGAGATGTCGCTCGGCGTCGAGGGGCGCGGCCGCGACCTCACGGTGGTGCGCTTCGTCGATCCCGAGCCCGCGCGCACGATCGGCCTCGTCTGGCGCTCCACCTCGCCTCAGAAGCAGGACTTCGAGGAGTTGGGTCGTCTGGTCACCAAGGCGTGGACCGAGGGCGCGGCGGGCAACGCGCGGGCGGGTGGCGCCAAGGCCCGCAAGTCCGTCAGCGTGGCAGAGTCCTGACGGCGCGGGAGACGAGCTGACGGGCAGAGGCGTTGGCGTCTGCTGCCGCCGTCGTCGACGTCGCGGGGACGGCGGCCGCTGCCAACGCAAGGCCGTCGAGGTCGACGGGGCTGCCGCGGAACTCCTGCGCCCAGGCCATCGCCGTCTGCGTGTGCCCCGCGCCGAAGCGCATCGGCAACGCCAGCCCTTCATCGTCCAGCATCGCGAGCGCCATGTCGGAATCGGGATGCACCAGCGTCTGGAGCGCGGGGTCGTCGAAGGAGGGCGTCTCGGTGAGGAGCGGCGCCAGAGCGAACGGACGGTAGGAGATCTCGTCCGGGTGATCCTCGTCATATTCGGGCGCGGCAAGCCAGCCGCTCCGCCAATCGGACGAGCCTTCCGCACCGAACGGATGCGCGGACGCCAGATCAGGGATCGCCGCGGCGGGGGCCGTCGCGGCCGGCTCCGTGACCGGGACTTCGGCGGTCAGTGGCTTCCGTTTCGGACGGAGCGAGAGGTCGGGCAGCATCGCGGCGCGCATCGGCGTCGAGCCGGTGACGAGGCGCGCGGGCTGCGTCGCGGAGGGCGTCGAAGCGGGGGCAGTCGCGGCCGGCGCCATGGCCGTGACAGGGGGTGGGGCCGGAGCCGCAACGGGCGGCGCGGGATCGATCGAGGCGAGCGTGACGAGCATATCGAGGCGGTTCTTGTCAGACTCGGCCGGCCTCATCACGAATTTGGACGGCCGATCCAGCGCGCGTGGCGGGCTGATCAGCGTCGGCTGGGGCGGCGTCGGCGTGGGCTCGGCGCGCGTCAGGGCGACGTTCGTGCGCTTGGCCTTGGGCGCGGGCGCGAGAGCCGCGAGCGAGACGCCAGCCTGGCGTTGCGCAAGATCCTGCGGGCGCGGCTCGGGTCCTCCCACCGTCATCCGTGCGTGAAGGGCGGGCGGACGCGTGGCCGGTGTCGGCTTCGGCGGCGTGGGAAGCTGCGCGACGACCTTCGGTGTCGGCATCGTCGCCGTCGCGACCTGCACCGCCGGCCTCTTGCCGTTGTGGAGGTCCATGAACTGCGCCACTTCCTGCACGAGGTCCTTGCGGCGCGCGCGTGCGGCGCGGACCTCGGCGGGGCTCACCGAGCCGTGCTTCGAGCGCCCGGACGGAAAGAGGATGGCCAGCTCGTCACGTGGCATCCGCGGCCAGTGGCGCACGCGCGCCGTATCGACATGCACGAACGGGATGCCGGATGTGGGATAGTAGCCCACGCCGCCGCGCTCGCGGATCATCGCGGAATAGCGCATGCGCCGGAGCGGCACGTCGGGGAAGTGAATGTCGATGGCCTTGCCCGTCATGTGCTGGCTTTGCTTCGCTTGGCCGCCGCGCGTCTTGCGCAGCATCTCGTTGGTCGCAGGCGAGCGGTAGCCGCTGATGATGTGCACGGGCTGCTGCGAGCCGAGCTCGCGGTGCATTTCCCAGATGATGTCGACCGTATTGGGATCCATCTTGGTCGCCTTGTTCACGCGCCAGTCGCGAAGGATCCAGTTGATCTTCTCGAGGGCATCGGGAACGAAGCGGCCGTTCTTCTTGTAGAGGACGGTCAGCGTTTCCTTGGTGTGGATGTGGTAGAAGGAGATGGTCCGGTCGTCGCCGGCGCGCACGGAGGGCGCCTGCGCGATCAGCACCAGAACGGCGGTCGCGGCAGCGGCAAGGAAACGGCAGGTGATGACTCCCGCCTGGACGCGCAAACGATAATCCCCCGTCGAGAACACCAAGGTTAAGACATACGCCTTGTTGATTAACGGCTGGTAACCTTGGAATGCGCGATCAAGAGGGCCTGTCGGCGGCATAAAAAGGGCAGAGGGCCGAACAGGGCTCTCCGGCGGCCGGTAAGGTTAACGCGGTGCTAACGGAAAAGATCGAATGCCGCGGAAAGACGCTGCCGTTCGCGGGCGTGTCCTTCACGCACTGAAAACGCGATCATCCCCGAGGCCTTAGGGCCCCGAGGATGGTGTCGCGACGATGACGCAGAGGACGCTACTGTTCGCGCGGCTCGAGGCCGTATTCCTGCATTTTGCGGTAGAGCGTCGAGCGGCCGATCTTGAGGCGCTTCGCGACCTCGGTCATGTGGCCGCGGTAGCGCCCGAGCGCGAGACGAATCATGTCCGCCTCGATGTCCTCGAGCGCCCGGATCTCGCCCGTCTCGGTGACGGCGGGAATGCCGAGGGCCGAGGAGCCGCCAGAAGCGCGCACCTCGAGCGTCTGCGGAATGGTATCCTCGGCGCCGATGAGCGCGGGGCCCGTGTAGGCGGCGGGCTTCTGCAGCTCGACCGGTGCGGGCGGGATCTCGGCCGTGAAGCCCTCGACCTGGCTCGCGATCTGCGGGAACTCGTCGACGCTGAGCTCCGGCGAATCCGCGAGCACGACAGCGCGGAAGATCGCATTCTCGAGCTGGCGCACGTTGCCCGGCCAGTCGTAGGCCCCGAGCATCTGCATGGCGGTGGGCGAGACGCCCGTCAGGCGCTTGCCTTCCTCCGCGCCGAAGCGGGCGAGGAAATGCTGGACCAGCTCCGGGATATCCTCGCGCCGCTCGCGCAGCGGCGGCACCCAGATCGGGAACACGTTGAGCCGATAATAGAGATCCTCGCGGAACTTGCCGTCCTTCACGAGCTGGATCATGTCGCGGTTGGTCGCCGAGACGAGGCGGAAGTTGACCTTGACGGGCTTCTTCGCGCCGACCGGATCGATCTCGCCTTCCTGCAGCGCGCGCAGAAGCTTCACTTGCGCTTCGAGCGGCAGCTCGCCGATCTCGTCGAGGAACAGCGTACCGCCGTCCGCCTCCTGGAACTTGCCGATGCGCCGGTCGACCGCGCCCGTGAACGCACCCTTCTCGTGGCCGAACAGGATGCTCTCGACGAGGTTCTCGGGGATGGCGCCGCAGTTGACGGTGACGAAGGGACGGCCGGCCCGCTCGCTCTCGCCCTGGATGGCGCGCGCGATCAGCTCCTTGCCGACGCCGCTCTCGCCCTCGATCAGGACGGGGATGTTGGAGGTCGCGGCGCGCTTGCCGAGCGCGATCACGCGCTGCATGCCGTCGCCGCGGATGATGAGGTCGTCGAAGGTCAGCGTGCCTTCGGTCTTCTTCTTGATGCGCGTGATCTCGCCGGCGAGGGCCTCGATCTTCATCGCGCTCTTCATCGAGACTTCGAGGCGCTCGGGCGAGGCCGGCTTGATCACGAAGTCCACCGCGCCGAGACGCATGGCGCCGATCGCGGTATCGAGCGAGCCGTTGGCGGTGAGCACGATGATGGGCGGCGCGCTGCGGCCCTTGACGTGCTCGAGCACGGCCATACCGCCGACGCCTGGCATCACGAGATCGAGAAGAACGAGAGAGATGGCGCTGCGCTCGGGGCTTTCGAGAAGCTCGATCGCCTGCTCGCCGGAGAGGGCCAGGCGGGTCTCGAAGCCGAACCGTTTGACGGTCTCCTCGAGGATGCGGCGCTGGGCAGGATCGTCATCGACGATAAGAACACGCTTGGCCATTGAGCACTCGTTACACAACAAACACGAACTGGGACAGGACCGGCCAAACTCTCTGCGCCCCGCGACTGGGAGACGTGTGCGGCCGGCAACGCGACTGGCTTGAGAGTGCCCCACACCGGTAAACAAGGTCTTTCGGATAAGCTCACCTTGAACCTTTTTTACGCGCCGTTCACGATGACGCGGCTGGGAATGGCGGGTGCCGTGGCGTCCGTCCGCCGCTCCGGCGCCGTCATTGAGGCTTGAACTTGCCGGGGCGAGTCCGCACATTGGTGAAGCCGAATCCTCCCCTAATTCCCCGGAGTTCCTGATGACGCCGACCGCGCATGCCTGCCGTTCCGATCTCTCCCGCCCGTGCGCTGCCGCGTCGGGCACGGCCGCAGCCGACGCGCCGGATCTCGGCGCGCTGCCCGAGTGGGATCTCTCCGATCTCTATAAGAGCATGGACGATCCGGCCGTGGGGACCGACCTCGCGAAGGCGGCGACCGAGGCCAAGCGCATCAAGGAGACGTATCAGGGCCAGCTCGCGGGGCTCGCTTCGGATGGCGCGCGCCTCGCCGAGGCGATTGCCGCCTACGAGCAGCTTTCGGATCTCATGGGCAAGCTCGGCGCGTTCGCAGGGCTCCTCTATGCCGCCAACCAGTCGGATCCCGCGCGGGCGAAGTTCTACGGCGACGTCGGCGAGAAGCTGACGGGCATCGCGACGAACCTCATCTTCTTCGAGCTCGAGCTCAACCAGATCGACGAGACGGTGCTCGCTGCGAGCTTCGCCGACGCCAAGCTCGCGCGCTTCAAGCCGTGGATCGAGGATCTGCGCAAGGAGAAGCCCTACCAGCTCGACGAAAAGATCGAGCAGCTCTTTACCGAGAAGAGCCAGACCGGCCGCGGTGCCTTCAGCCGCCTCTTCAGCGAGACGATGACGGCGCTGCGGTTCGACGTCGAAGGCGAGCCCGCGCCCCTCGCGCTCGAAGCTACGCTGAACCTGTTGTCGAGCCCCGCCGAGCCGCGCCGTCACGCGGCCGCCGATGCGCTCGCCAAGGTCTTCAAGGACAACATCCGCCTCTTCACGCTCATCACCAACACGCTGGCGAAGGACAAGGAGATCTCCGACCGCTGGCACGGCTTCAAGGAAGTCGCCGACAGCCGCCACCTCGCCAACCGCGTCGAGGCGCCGGTGGTGGACGCGCTCGTCGCCAGCGTGCGCGAGGCGTATCCGCGCCTGTCGCACCGCTACTACGCCATGAAGGCGCGCTGGCTCGGCATGGACAAGCTCTCGCACTGGGACCGCAACGCACCGCTGCCGGACAAGCCCGAGCGGATCTTCACCTGGCCGGAAGCCGAAGGTCTCGTCCTCAAGGCCTATGGCGCGTTCGCGCCCGACATGGCGAGTCTCGCGAAGCAGTTCTTCGACAAGCGCTGGATCGACGCGCCGCTGCGCGAAGGGAAGGCGCAGGGTGCTTTCTCGGCGGCGACGGTGCCGTCCGTGCATCCGTACGTGCTGATAAACTATCAGGGCAAGCCGCGCGACGTGATGACCCTCGCCCACGAGCTTGGGCACGGCGTGCACCAGATGCTGGCGCGGGCGCAAGGCCCGCTCCTCGCGCCGACCCCGCTGACGCTTGCCGAGACGGCCTCCGTCTTCGGCGAGATGCTGACGTTCCGCGCGCTTCTCGCCGAGACCTCGAGCCCGCGCGAGAAGAAGGCGATGATCGCCGGCAAGGTCGAGGACATGCTGAACACGGTGGTGCGCCAGATCGCGTTCTATCAGTTCGAGCGCAAGGTGCACGAAGGCCGCCGCAAGGGCGAGCTGACGAGCGAGGAGCTGGCGGCCTTCTGGCTCGACGTGCAGCGCGAGAGCCTCGGCCCGGCCATCGATCTCAAGTCCGGCTACGAGGTGTTCTGGGCGTACATCCCGCACTTCATCAATGCGCCGTTCTACGTCTATGCCTACGCCTATGGCGATTGCCTCGTGAACTCGCTCTACGGGCTCTACCAGGAGGCGCATCCGGACTTCGTCGCGAAGTACTTCGACCTGCTCCGGGCGGGCGGCTCGAAGCACCATTCGGAGCTGCTCGCGCCGTTCGGTCTCGATGCCGCCGATCCGACGTTCTGGTCGAAGGGCCTCAAGGTCATCGAGGGCATGATCGACGAGCTGGAGGCCATGGACCGCGTGGCGGCCTGAGCGCCTGCGCGGCCGCGATCCTTCCCGCAGGGGCGGCCCGGCTGGGAGGCCGAGCCGCCGGCCTCTGCCGGGCCGGCGCGGCGCCTGTCAAGACGGAACCATGCCGCAAGATCGGAATTTGTTCGCTTACAAGCCCTTGAGAACAAGCGTATAAGCCGCCGGACTTTGCTGCTCGGCAGCGCTCTGGAAGAGGCTCGATCGTGGCACGGCCCAAAGCCGTCGACTCGGGTGTCGAGTTCGGCGAGAAATCCCCAGACACCCGCTTCTGGACGCTGGTCGTGGGCTCGATCGGTGTCGTCTATGGCGATATCGGCACGAGCCCGCTCTATGCCTTCCGCGAGGCCGTGCGGGCCGCCAGCGGCGGCAGCCCCGCCAACAGCGAGGCTGTGTTCGGCGTGCTGTCGCTCATCTTCTGGGCGCTGATCCTGATCGTGACGCTGAAGTACGTGCTCGTGCTGCTGCGCGCCGACAACAAGGGCGAGGGCGGAACGTTTGCGCTGATGGCGCTGGGGCAGACGGTCGCCAAGAGAAGCTCACCGCTGATCCTGGCGCTGGGCATCGCCGGCGCCTCCTTCTTCTACGGCGATGCGGTGATCACGCCGGCCATCTCGGTGCTGTCGGCGGTCGAAGGCCTGAAGCTCGTCTCGCCCCTGTTCGAGCCTTGGGTTCTGCCGGTCGCGCTCGTCATCATCATCGGTCTGTTCGCGGTGCAGTCGCACGGCACGGCGCGCGTCGCCCAGTTCTTCGGGCCTCTCACCGTCTGCTGGTTCCTGGCGCTCGCGGCGGGCGGGCTTCTGCACATCTTCGACAACCCCGGCATCGTCGCCGCGTTGAACCCATGGTACGGACTGGGCTTCCTGTTCACCCACGGCCTTCTGGCGTTCGCCGTGCTCGGCCTCGTCTTCCTCGCCGTCACGGGGGCGGAGGCGCTCTACACCGACCTCGGCCATTTCGGGCGCAAGCCCATTCAGGTCGCCTGGCTCGGGTTCGTGTTTCCGTGCCTGATGCTCAACTATCTCGGCCAGGGTGCGATGGTGCTCGCCAATGCCGAGACGCTCGAAAATCCGTTCTTTCTTCTCTATCCGGAGTGGGCGCTGGCGCCGATGGTGGTGATGGCCACCTGCGCCACCGTGGTGGCCAGCCAGGCGGTGATCACGGGGGCCTTCTCGCTCGCCCGCCAGGCGATCCAGCTCGGCCTTCTGCCGCGCTTCGCCGTGCGCCACACCTCCGAGAGCATGGCGGGGCAGATCTATCTGCCGCGCGTCAACTGGCTGTTGCTGGCCGGCGTGATCGCCACCGTCCTCATGTTCAAGTCGTCGTCGAACCTGGCCAGCGCCTACGGCGTCTCGGTGACGGCGACGCTCATGATCAACTCGGTGATGGCGCTCTTCGTCGTCTGGAAGTACTGGAACTGGCCGCTCTGGAAGGCGGCGGGGCTGATGCTGCCGCTGCTCTTCGTCGAGCAGACGTTCTTTGCGGCCAACATCCTGAAACTGTTCGAAGGCGCATGGTTCCCGATCGCCATCGCGGTACTCCTGAGCCTCGTGATGTTCACGTGGGTGCGGGGCTATCGCATCCTCACCCGCCTCGTTCGGCGCAACGAGGCCGATCTCGACTGGCTGGTGCGCAAGCTCGAAGCGAAGCCGCCCGCGCGCGTGCCCGGCACTGCCGTGTTCCTGTCCTCGGACGTCAATGCCGCTCCGACCGCGCTCATGCACAACCTGAAGCACAACCGCGTGCTGCATGAGCGCAATCTCGTGCTGCAGATCCGCACGGAGGAGGTGCCGCGCGTGCCCCGCCACGAGCGCGTGGAGATCGATCGGTCGAGCGAGACCTTCATCAAGGTCATCGCGTCCTACGGCTTCATGGAGACGCCGAGCGTGCCGAAGATTATGGAGAGCTGCCGGCGCAAGGATCTCAACATCGACATGGGGGCGACGTCGTTCTTTCTCTCGCGGCGCTCGCTGCGTCCGACGACGCGCTCGGAGATGCCGCGCTGGCAGGAGCGGCTGTTTATCTGGCTCGCCCGCACGGCCGAGGACGCGACGACCTATTTCAAGATTCCGACAGATCGCGTCGTCGAGGTCGGGACGCAGGTCGCGGTCTGAGGGTGCCCCCGTCGGACGGCGGCGACTTGCGCGGAAGCGAGGCGCCTTCGTGCAACAATCATCAAGGGATGATGCGCGCTCGGGTCAGTCCTGCTTGGCGGGCACGAGGTTGACGCTCTCGCCGCAGCCGCAGGCCCCGGTCTGGTTCGGGTTGTTGAACACGAACGTCGAGGAGAGCTTGTCAGTCGTATAGTCCATCTGCGTGCCGAGCAGATAGAGCACGGCCTGGGGATCGACGAGCACGCGCGCGCCGTCCTGCTCGACCACCTCGTCGAGCTTCCCCACCGTGTCGGCCCACGTCATGGTGTATTCCATTCCCGCGCATCCGCCCTTCCGGATGCCGATCCTGAGGCCGGCCACCTCCGGTCCCTTCGAGGCCATGATGGCCCGCACGCGCTCGGCGGCGCGCGGCGTGAGCGTCAGGACCTGCGGGCGCGGCCGGCGGGGGGGCTTCGAGATGGTCTGCTCGGTCATCGGTCTGGCTGTTCCTGGTTTTCAAGGCCGGGGACATGGAAGAGAGACATATAGCGCAGGGGCGGCCGGTTTGCGAGGGCGCCTGCCGGCCCCGACGCTCCCAGTCGGGCGGCCAGACACCGGGGCTTAAGAGCCGTCAGAGCCCGTCTGCCGCCGATCTGTGCTGGGGCGTTTGTGCTGCCTTGGCCCGACTCAGAACATGTTGAGGGCGAGCCGCGCCTCGTCCGACATGCGGCTCTGGTCCCAGGGGGGATCGAACGTCAGGCTGACTTTGGTGCCGCTGATGCCCGGAACGGCATTCACGGCATCCTCGACCCAGGTCGGCATCTCGCCCGCCACGGGGCAGCCGGGAGCCGTCAGCGTCATCTCGATCGCGACCTCCCGCTCGTCCGAGATGTCGACCTTGTAGATGAGCCCCAGCTCGTAGATGTCGGCGGGGATCTCCGGATCGTACACGGTCTTGAGGGCGGCCACGATGTCGGTCGTGAGCCGTTCCAGCTCCTCGGGAGGAAGGGCCGACGCCGCTGCTTCGGACGCCTCGGGCGCGGCCGCCGTCGGGGTCTCGCCGGTCTCGGGCGCGGTTGCCCCAGGCGCTGGTGTCGTTGTCTCAACCTCAATCATGGCGTGGTCCGCCCTTGTCTTGTCACACGAAGAAATCGCTTGTCACACGAAGAAGTCCCGGGCCCGGATGAGCGCGGCCGCCAGCGCGTCCACCTCCTCCTTGGTATTGTACATCGCGAAGGAGGCGCGGCACGTCGCGGTGACGCCGAGGCGCTCCATGAGCGGTTGGGCGCAATGGTGGCCCGCGCGGATGGCGATGCCCGATCGGTCTATGATCGTCGACACGTCATGCGGGTGCAGGCCGTCGATCGAGAACGAGTGGATGGCGCCCTTGCCCTTCGCCGTGCCGTGCAGGGTGAGCCCCGGAACCTCGGCCAGCCGCTCGGCGGCATAGGCTCCGATCTCGGCCTCGTGGCGGGCGATGCGGTCGCGCCCCACCTGCATCATGTAGGAGAGGGCGGCGCCCAATCCAACGGCCTCGACGATGGCGGGGGTGCCCGCCTCGAAGCGGTGCGGCGGCTTCGCGTAGGTCACGCGGTCCACCTCGACGATCTCGATCATCTCGCCGCCGCCCTGATAGGGCGGCATGCGCTCCAGGTGCTCCGCCTTGCCGTAGAGCACGCCGATGCCCGAAGGCCCGTAGGTCTTGTGGCCCGTGAAGACGTAGAAGTCGGCGTCGAGATCCTGCACGTCCACGGCCATGTGCACGGCCGCCTGGCTGCCGTCCACCAGCACCGGAATGCCGTGCCGGTGGGCGATCTCGATCACCTCCTTGATCGGCACGACAGTGCCGAGCACGTTCGACATGTGCGTCAACGCGACGATCTTCGTGCGCGAGGTGAGGAGCCGCTCGAACTCGTCGAGCAGGAACGTGCCGTCGTCGGCGATCGGGGCCCACTTGAGCACGGCGCCGCGCCGCTCGCGGTGGAAGTGCCAGGGGACGATGTTCGAGTGATGCTCCATGATGGAGAGCACGATCTCGTCGCCCTCGCCGATCTCGATGGCGCCGAACGAGGAGGCGACGAGGTTGATCGCTTCCGTCGCGTTGCGCGTGAAGATGATCTGGTTCGAGGAGGGGGCGTTGAGGAAGCGGCGCACCGTCTCGCGGGCCTCCTCGAAGCGCTGCGTTGCCGTGTTCGAGAGGTAATGCAACCCGCGATGCACGTTCGCGTACTCGAAGCGATAGGCGTGATCCATCGCCTCGATCACCGGAAGCGGCTTCTGGGCCGAGGCGCCGTTGTCGAGATAGACGAGCGGCTTGCCGTAGACTTCCCGGTAAAGGATCGGGAAGTCGGTCCGCACGCTTTCGACGTCGAACGGCGCCGCATTCCGCGCCTCAGCCGCGCCGTCGAGATCGGGAGTCGCCATCGTCATCGTCCGTTCGCCCTTTCGCCAGAAGCGGGCGGAGCTTCAGCTCCGCACCGCCGCGTCCGCAAGCCAGCTCCGGGCCAGAGCGCGCAACGCGTCCTGCACCGGGGCCGGCTCCGCCTTGTCCACCGCCTCGCCCACAAAGCTCTCGACCAGCATCGCCTGCGCCGTCTCGAGCGGAATGCCGCGCGAGCGTAGGTAGAACACCAGCTCGGGATCGAGCTCCGCCGAGGTCGAGCCGTGGCCGCAGACCACGTCGTCGGCGTAGATCTCGAGCTCGGGCTTGCTGTCGAACTCGGCGTTGGGCGAGAGCATCAGCGCCTGGGCCATCTGCTTGCCGTCGGTCTTCTGCGCGTCGGGGCGCACGATGACCTTGCCCTGGAAGACGGCGCGCGCCTCGTCCGCCAGCACGCTTTTGACGAGCTCGCGGCTCGTGCAGTGCGGCACGGCGTGATCGACGACGAGGGTGAGGTCGGCATGCCCAGACCCATGCACGAGCTGGGCCGCGCCGAGATCGAACGTGGAATGAAGCCCGCCGAACGTGACGGCGAGGTCGTTGCGCGTCACGCCCTGGCCGAGCACCATGTGGAACGGCCGGTAGCTCGCGTCCTTGCCGAGGCGCGCGATCGTGCGGCCGAGATGGATCGTGCCATCCGGGCTCGCCACGAGCTTGACGTGCACGACATCCGCGCCGTCGCCGATGGCGAGCTGCGTCACGGTGTTGACCTGGCGCGGCGCGCTCGGGGCGGCATGGCATTCGACGAGCACGACCTTCGCGCCCTTGCCGATGCGCACGACGTTGCGCGTTACGCTCGTCTGCGGCGTGCCGCCGGTTTCGGCGAACACGAGCGCGATGGGGGTTTCGATGTCGCGGCCGTCGGCGATGTCGAGCACGATGCCGTCCGTGAAGAGGGCCGTGTTGAGGGCGAGCGTCGCCTCTCCGACGTGCTCGCTGATCGCCGAGATTTCCGTTTCGAGCCACGGCGGCGGGTGGCCGGCAAAGCGCGATAGGAACGCCCCGTCGATCTCGGAGACCGCGCCGAGGCCGGCCTCCGCGACGCCCTTGCCGTTCACGACCACCGCGAAGGCTTTCGTGAGGTCGGCGCCGGGCAGTGCGTCGCGCACCATGGCCGCGATCGCGTCCGGAGCGGGCGGCGGCGCGTCGTCGGAGAGCGGAAACGCCTCGCGCATCATCGCGCGCAGGTCCGTGAACTTCCATTCCTCGACCCGGCGGTGCGGCAGCCCCTCCGCCGTGAAGGCGCCGATGGCGGCGCGGCGGAGCTGGCGCAGCCAGTCGCCGCCCGGCAGGCGCGCTTCGAGGGCGGGGAAGGCATCGGCCAGCGCCGTCTCGGCTTTCGTCTTCAGAACCTGCACCGGCGCGCTTCGTCCGCCCGCCGGGGTCTTGACCTGTTGTGCGATGGTCATGTCAGGCCGCCTTGCCCTGGTAGCTGCCGTAGCCGGACTTCTCAAGCTCGAGCGCCAGCTCCTTGCCGCCGGACGCCTGGATCCGGCCGTCGGCGAGCACGTGCACGCGGTCGGGCACGATGTAGTTGAGGAGGCGCTGGTAGTGCGTGATCACGAGCATGGCGCGGTCCGGCCCTCTCAGCGCGTTGACGCCGTCCGCCACGATCTTGAGGGCGTCGATGTCGAGGCCGCTGTCCGTTTCGTCGAGCACGCAGAGCGTGGGCTCGAGCACGGCCATTTGCAGGATCTCGGCGCGCTTCTTCTCGCCGCCGGAGAAGCCGACGTTCACCGGCCGCTTCAGCATTTCCATGTCGATGTTGAGCGTCTCGGCCTTGCCGCGCACGAGCTTCATGAACTCGGGCGTGGTCAGCTCCGGCTGGCCGCGCTTCTTGCGTAGCGCGTTGGTGGCCGTGCGCAGGAAGGTGAGCCCGGCGACGCCCGGGATCTCCATCGGATACTGGAAGGCGAGGAATACGCCCTTCGCGGCGCGCTCGTCGGGCTCCATGTCGATCAGGCTGTCGCCGTTCCAGGTGAGCTCGCCGCTCGTCACCTCGTAGCCGTCGCGGCCCGCGAGCACATGCGCCAGCGTGCTCTTGCCCGAGCCGTTCGGCCCCATGATGGCGTGCACCTCGCCCTTGGGCACGGTGAGCGACAGCCCCTTGAGGATCTCCTTGTCCTCGTCTTCGAGCTTCACATGCAGGTTCTTGATCTCAAGCATTTCTTCTCAACTTTCGTCCAAACTGGCCCTTCGGCTTCCGCCGAATCGATCTGTCATCCTTCAACGTGCGTGAGACGCGTTAGCATCACACCCGGCGGAATTCCGCCTAGCCACACTGTTCACCCCCATGCGGCGTTGACACCCCAATCGCGCCCCGGCAGGAAGCAGCTGATGGAATCTGCGACCGGGGGAGATTTCGAATGCGCCTCGTACTGGTAAGCGCCGCAATCTTTGCGCTCGGCGCCTTCGCGCCGGCGAAGGCGGAGAGCGTGCTTCATCTGATCTCGCCCTGCGCGCCCGCCGACATCCTGGGATTTGGATTTAGCGACTTCAAGGGATCGAGTCCGGTCTTCGTCGACGGCAAGCCGATGGGTGAGCTCGCCGTATGCGACGCCAAGTCCTTCCGGCTCGCTCCCGGCAAGCACAACATCCGTGTCAAGTTGGCCGGCAAGAGCGACTACGGCATTTCGAGCGATGCGGGAATGGACGTAACCTTGACGGCCAAATCGGCCTACCTCGTCATGACGAGCGATAGCTTCGCGTCCGCCTCGCTCGTCAGCGAAGCGCGTGGCCAGGACTATCTGAGCGGCGTCCGCAAGGCCAAGGGACGCTAGCAATTCCAGGGCCAAGGAGCCAACATCCGCATGACCTGCGAGCACATGCGCGAGTGTGCTCTTGCCCGATCCGTTCGGGCCCATGATGGCGTGCACCTCACCCTTCGGCACGGTGAGCGAAAGCCCCTTGAGGATCTCTTTGTCCTCGTCCTCGAGCTTTGCGTGCAGGTACTTGATCTCAAGCATTTGCTCGTCCTTTAGCTTCTTCATTCAATCGGTCTGCCTCTGTATAGGTGGCCACCAACTCGATCAGCCCGATAATGTTCGTGTTGAATTCCTGAAGCGCTTCGGCTGGAATCCAGTACTCCTCATGCTCTCGTCCACCGACGATCTTCTTCTGGAAGCGCTCAAGATAAGATCTACGGACTTTGAAACGCGTGACGTATCCAGTTTTGTCTCCGTCCTTCGTATTCCAGTCTCGCGCTATCTGTGTTGCGTAACCCTCATTGGTCACCGGATAGAATATCGGCTGCTCCGGCAGTCTTGGTGGCCATTGGCGCCAACCGGACTGAGCAACCAGTTCCAGCTCTTTTGTTCCGGTTGGACGCCATAACGTGACCACTTCCTCGTCCATTCAAGTCACGCCTCCAATTCCGTCATGGCCCCGCAAGCTAGCCATCACCCCACGCTCCCTTCGAGGCTGACGCCGATGAGCTTCTGCGTCTCCGCCATGAACTCCATGGGGAGCTGCTGGAGCACGTCGCGCACGAAGCCGTTGACGACGAGCGCGATCGCCTCCTCCGAGGAAAGGCCGCGCTGCTGGCAGTAGAACAGCATGTCGTCCGAGATCTTCGACGTCGTCGCCTCGTGCTCGAAGTGGGCCGATGCGTTCTTCGCCTCGATATAGGGCACCGTATGCGCGCCGCACTTGTCGCCGATGAGCAGCGAATCGCAGTTCGTGAAGTTGCGTGCGCCCGTCGCCTTGCGATGCGCGGAGACGAGGCCGCGGTAAGTGTTCTGCGAATAGCCCGCCGCGATGCCCTTCGAGATGATGCGGCTCGACGAGTTCTTGCCGAGGTGGATCATCTTCGTGCCGCTGTCGACCTGCTGGCGTCCGTTCGAGATCGCGATCGAGTAGAACTCGCCGCGCGAATGGTCGCCGCGCAGGATGCAGCTCGGATACTTCCAGGTGATCGCCGAGCCGGTCTCGACCTGCGTCCACGAGATCTTGGCGTGATGGCCGCGGCAGTCGCCCCGCTTCGTCACGAAGTTATAGACGCCGCCCTTGCCGTCCTTGTCGCCGGGGTACCAGTTCTGCACCGTCGAGTACTTGATCTCGGCGTCGTCGAGGGCGACGAGCTCCACGACGGCCGCGTGAAGCTGGTTCTCGTCGCGCGTCGGCGCGGTGCAGCCCTCGAGGTAGGAGACGTAAGCGCCCTTGTCGGCGATGATGAGCGTACGCTCGAACTGGCCGGTGTTCTTCTCGTTGATGCGGAAGTAGGTGGAGAGCTCCATCGGGCAGCGCACGCCTTCCGGCACGTAGACGAACGAGCCGTCGGAGAACACCGCCGAGTTGAGCGCGGCGTAGAAGTTGTCGCCCTGCGGCACCACCGAGCCCAGGTACTTGCGGACCAGCTCCGGATGCTCGCGGATCGCCTCCGAGATCGAGCAGAAGATGACGCCGGCCTTGGCCAGCTCCTCC
>DAITBB010000056.1:0-21029 GCA_036823975.1 Hyphomicrobium sp. | reverse complement strand
TAGTGCGTCTACCAATTCCGCCATCTGGGCAAGCCGGTGAGGCTTAAGGCGCCATGAGTTACGGGCCTCGCGCCCTATTGTCAATTGATTGCGTGGACGGCCGGCCCGCGGTGGCGAGGGCGCATTTCGCTTGCGCCCAACGTCGGGACTGGCCACGCTTCAGCCGCATCGGATAGACCATGACGCGCGCGGCGGGGCGCGTGGGGTTTGACAGGAGATGGGGATGGGCGCGCAGAGCGGCAGAGACGAGCTGGTCACGATTTTCGGTGGGCCGGGCTTCGTAGGCCGGTATGCGGTGCGGGCGCTCGCCAAAGAAGGCTTCCGCATTCGCGCGGCCTCCCGTCGGCCGGATCTCGCGGGCCATCTGCAACCCATGGGCGCGGTCGGCCAGATCCAGCCCGTGCAGGCGAACCTGCGCTTTCCCGACTCGGTTCGCCGCGCCGTCGAGGGTGCGCATCTCGTCATCAATGCGGTCGGCATTCTGGCGCCGGAGGGCCGGCAGACGTTTGCCGCGGTCCACGCCGAGGGCGCGCGCGCCGTGGCGCGGGCCGCGCGGGAGGCCGGCGCGCACCGCTTCATCCATATCTCGGCCATCGGCGCCTCCGCTTCGTCGCCCGCGCACTATGCGCAGACCAAGGCGGAGGGTGAGGCTGCCGTGCTCGAAGAGTTTCCGGGGGCCGTTATCCTGCGCCCCTCGATCGTGTTCGGTCCCGAGGACGGTTTTTTCAACCGGTTCGCGGCGATGGCGCGCATCTCTCCGGTGCTGCCGCTGATCGGTGGCGGCAAGACGCGGTTCCAGCCGGTGTTCGTCGGCGACGTGGCCGAGGCGATCGCGGCCGTAGCTCTCGGCGCCGGGACGCCGGGCGCGGTCTACGAGCTCGGCGGGCCGGAGGTGCTCTCGTTCCGCGAGCTTCTGGAACGGACGCTGCGTTATGCGGACCGTCGCCGCGGGTTCATCTCTCTTCCGTTCTGGCTCGCCAAGCTGCAGGCGCTGCTCACCTGGCCGCTGCCCAACGCGATGCGCCCGCTCACCGTCGATCAGGTGCGGCTGCTGCAATCCGATAACACGGTGAGCGCAGAGGCTCTCAAGGATGGGCGCACGCTGGCGGGGCTCGGCGTGCTCGAGCCCCGTTCCATCGGAGCCGTGGTGCCGAGCTATCTCGAACGCTTCAAGCCCAAGGGGCAGTACGCGCACTATCGCGGGTAGAAAAGGCGCGGCGAGGACGAAGCCATGAGCCGATCGCGAACCGGGCCGTCGTTGAAGAGCCTTCTCAAGATGCGCGCGCTCGGGGCGCTCGGTGTCGCGGGCGTGCTCGCATTCTACGTCGCCTGGCCGCTCTATGCCGGCTACGACCTCAAGACCGCGCTCGACGGGCGGAACGTGGAAGCGCTCAATGCGCGGGTCGATTTCGAGCGCGTGCGCGCTTCGCTCCGTCCCGCGGTGACCGCCAAGGTGGACAAGGCCGTTACGGATGCGCTGCGCCGGTTCGGGACGGCCGGAGGGGCGCTCGCGGATCGGCTGGAGGCGAAGACGACGGCGCGGATCGTCGATGGGGTGCTGGCGAGCCTCGTCACGCCCGAGATGCTGATCCGCATTCATGCGAGCGGCCGGACGTTCAAGGAGGCGCTCGACGGCCTTGTGCTCGAGCGTGCCGGAGAGGCGCAGGGGCTCGCCGGCAACGGATTGACGATCGTCTCGGAGTCCGACGCGGGGTCGAACCGCAAGAGCCTTCGGGAGATCGCGGGCGCGCTGGGGATCGACACCAAGAAGGCGTTGAGCGGAGAGGATCGGGATGCCGCTGTTCAGGACTCGGCCGCCGGCGGTGAGGACAGGCTCCCGCTCAAGAGCGGACGCGTGGCGAAATACGGCGTGCGGAACGTCAAGCATGTCGCCCTCGACGGCCCGCTGGGGCTGTCGGTCGGCTTCGCGCGGGACGCGGATGCGCGGGCGCCGGAGCTGACGGCGGAGCTGTCGTTCGTCGCCGGCACATGGAAGCTCACCGGGCTCGTGCCGGCCCCGTAGAGGATGCGTCCCTTCTGTCGCGGATGCTCTCAGGAGGTTGCCGCGCGGCATTCCTCGTCGGCGGGCAGCGGATCGCAGGTCTCGGAGCGGACGCAAGCTTCGAGCGCGCGGCGGACGTCGCGCGTGTAGAGGCCGTCGATCGGGCCCTTGTAGAGCCCCTGGGCCTCGAGCCCGCACTGGTAGAGCCGCACGAGATGAACGCCGCCGTAGCGCATGGCCTGCTCGTAGTCGCGCAGCGCCGAGCGATGCGTGCCCTCGGCCTGATGGATGTGGGCCCGGGTGTCGTGTGCGTGGGCGCTGGTCGGGGCGAGCGTCAGGGCGCGCTCGACATCGGTCATGGCCGCGCTCAGACGTCCGAGCTTGTAGAGAACCCAGGCCCGGTTGTTGAGGGCCATGGCCGAGGCCGGATCCAGCTTGATGGCCATGTCGTAATCGGGAAGTGCCTGCTCGAGCGTACCCTTGAGGGAGAGGGCGAGCGCGCGCATGGCATAGGCGAGGCTTTTCGTGGATGCATCGAGGTGCGGGCTTTCGATCAGCTCCGAGCAGCCCTCGATCCGGCGCTCCATGTCCGCGCTGAAGCAGGTGGAGAGGGCGTTCGAGGCGGCATCGTGGGCGCCCGCTGCGGCCGCGGCGAGGGCGGCCAGCGCGGCAAGGGCGCGGCGGAAGCGTGTGCGCACAGGGCTCAACCTTTTCCGTTAGCCATCAGTGTTCCATGACGGGTCGGCGTTCAGGCTCAATTGCATGAACGCTTTGATCATGGCCGCATTCGAGAGTATGGCTCGGATCTGTGGCGAGACCAAGCTGCGGGGGCATCCCCGTCCGGGCATCCATGAAACGCGTTCTACTCATCATCGGCGGCGGCATTGCCGCTTACAAATGTCTCGATCTCATCCGGCGGCTGCGCGAGCGCGGCATCGGCGTGAGATGCGTCATGACGAAGGCGGCGCAGGCGTTCGTGACGCCGCTGGCCGTCGGTGCGATCAGCAACGAGCGCGTGGCGACCGAGCTTCTGGACTTGGAAGGCGAGCGCGAGATCGGCCACATCCGCCTCGCCCGGGAGGCGGACCTCGTCGTCGTCGCGCCTGCGACGGCCGATCTTCTGGCGCGGATGGCCCAGGGCCACGCCGACGACCTTGCGACGGCCGTGCTGCTCGCGACGCGCGCGCCGTGCCTCGTGGCGCCGGCGATGAACCCGGCGATGTGGGGCCATCCGGCGACGCAGCGCAACGTCCGCCAGCTTACGCGGGACGGGGTGGAGCTCATCGGCCCCAACGCGGGCGAGATGGCCGAGGCGGGCGAAGCGGGCGTCGGGCGCATGGCGGAGGTGGCGGAGCTCGTGGAGCGGATCGAGGCCATGCTCGCACGCGGGCGGGGACGCGAGCCGGGGCTCGGCTTCATCACGGTGGCGAGTGCGCCGCCGGAGCGGCTGCCGCTGGCGGGGCGCCACGTGCTGGTCACGAGCGGGCCGACGCACGAGCCGATCGATTCGGTGCGCTATATCGCCAACCGCTCGTCTGGAAAGCAGGGGCACGCCATTGCCGAGGCGGCGGCCCGGCTCGGGGCGCGCGTTACGCTGGTCTCGGGGCCGGTGCAGGTGGCCGATCCCGAGGGCGTGGCCGTGCAGCACGTGGAAACGGCCGACGAGATGCTGGCCGCGGTCGAGGCCGCGCTGCCGGCGGACGTGGCCGTCTGTGCTGCCGCCGTCGCGGACTGGCGCGTCGCCGCTGCTGGGCGCGGCAAGATCAAGAAAGCGGCCGGGGCTGCGCCTCCGACGCTGGCGCTGGTCGAGAATCCGGACATTTTGCGTGCGCTCGCGGGGCGAAAGCGCGGGCGGCCCGCGCTCGTCGTGGGCTTTGCGGCGGAAACGGAGACGGTCGTGCCGCACGCGCAGGCTAAGCGCACAGCGAAGGGGGCGGACTGGATCGTCGCCAACGACGTGTCGGAGGGGCGTGGCGTGTTCGGCGGCGATCGCAACCGCGTGCACCTCGTGACCGCGACAGAGGTCGAGGCGTGGCCGGACCTGACGAAGGCGGAGGTGGCCGAGCGGCTGATGCGGCGGGCGGCGCGCTGGCTCGAGGATGCGAGGGCGCACGCGTGAGAGCGGCATGACGGCGGGACGCTTGACGACGGGAAGGATGACCCAGGCGGTGCGCGTGCGCGTCGCCGTGCTCGCGCACGGCGAGGGTTTGGCGCTGCCGGCCTATCAGACGGACGAGGCGGCGGGCCTCGATCTCATGGCGGCGGTGGCGGAGGGGGAGGTGCTCGTCCTCGCGCCCGGCGCGCGGGTGCTCGTCCCGACCGGTCTCGCCTTCGAGCTGCCAAAGGGGTACGAAGGACAGGTGCGGCCGCGCTCGGGCCTCGCGCTCAAGCACGGGGTGACGGTGCTGAACAGTCCGGGCACGATCGATTCCGACTATCGCGGCGAGGTCAAGGTCATCCTGGTCAATCTCGGCGAGGCGGCCTTCGAGATCCGCCGCGGCGACCGCATCGCGCAGCTCGTCGTGGCGCCGGTGACGCGGGCGCGGCTCGTCCGTGCGGCGGCCGTCGGCGCGACCAAGCGCGGACATGGCGGCTTCGGCTCGACGAGCGAGAAACAAATCATGCGCCCGACGCGGCGCAGCCCCAGGCCGGCGAAGGCTGGAACAGGTAAGAAAATCAAAGGCTAGGCGGCGCTTTTTGCCGTTGGACCCTCGGTGTGCGACTTTATGGGCGTACTTTGTCGCTCTTTGGCCACGCGGCAGAATGTGCGAGAAGTATTCCATAGACTTTTTCGGGCCACAGGTGGGTAGGTGAAAGATGACGAACGCGAGCGAGATCAAGACTTTGAATGCAACCAAGAGCTGGGGCCGCGGACGAGTCTATAACGACATTACCGAGACGATCGGACACACGCCGCTGGTGCGGATCGGACGCATGGCCAAGGACGCCGGCGCCAAGGCCGACGTTTTGATGAAGCTCGAGTTCTTCAATCCGCTTTCGAGCGTCAAGGACCGCATCGGCGTGGCCATGATCGACGTGCTCGAGGCCGAGGGGAAGATCGAGCCCGGCAAGACGGTTCTGGTGGAGCCGACGTCGGGAAATACCGGGATCGGGCTCGCTTTCGTGGCTGCGGCGCGCGGTTACAAGCTCAAGCTCGTGATGCCGGAATCGATGTCCGTCGAGCGGCGCAAGATCCTGTCCCACCTCGGCGCCGAGCTGGTGCTGACGCCGGCGGCGGGCGGCATGCCGGGGGCGATCGACAAGGCGAATCAGATCCTGGCCTCGACCCCGGGCGCCGTGCAGCCGAGCCAGTTCGAGAACCCCGCGAACCCGCTCGTCCATGAGCTGACAACGGCGGAAGAGCTTTGGAACGATACGCAGGGCAACATCGACGTGATCGTCATCGGCGTCGGCACGGGTGGCACCCTGACCGGCTGCGGGCGCGTGTTCAAGGCGCGCCGGCCCGAAACCAAGATCGTGGCGGTGGAGCCCGAAGGCAGCCCCGTCCTCTCGGGCGGCGGGCGTGGGCCGCACAAGATCCAGGGTCTCGGCGCCGGCTTCGTGCCGAAGGCGCTCGATACGAGCTTCATCGACGAGGTGGTGCGCGTCTCGAACGACAAGGCCTTCGAAACGGCCCGTTTGCTTGCGAAAGTCGAAGGAATCCCCGGCGGCATCTCGACGGGGGCCAATCTCGCCGCCGCGTTCGAGGTGGCGGCGCGCGACGGCATGGCCGGCAAGACGGTCGTGACGGTCGCGCCGTCCTCGGCCGAGCGCTATTTCACCAGCGAGCTCTTCGTCGAGCCGCCGCAGACCACCTGAATGACCATTCGAACGATCGTGACAGGATCCGGCTGGCGGTTGGGACCAGCGCTTCTCTCGGTGCTCATGGCGCTGGGGCCGCTGTTCGTGGCGGCGCCCGCGTCTGCGCAGCGCTGGACGCCGCTGACCGGCCTCCTGCCGGAGGGGGACGGCACGGGGAACGCGGGCAAGAACAACGCGACGAAGGGCTCGGAGTCTCCGCCGCGCGAGAGCGGCCGGGGGATGGCGGCCGTGTCGAGCGTCACCACCGCTGAGCGCGTGCTCACTGTCACGCTGAGGGAGACCACGGCGGACGGCCAGCCGCACGGCGATCTCGGCGTGCGGGGGATGACGGTGGACGAGGATCTGGCGAGCGGCCTCGGGCTCAGCGCCGCGCAGGGCGTCATGGTGACGGATGCGAGCGGAGAGCTTCTCGCCGGCGATGTGATCCGGTCGTTCAACGGGCGCGCGGTCGCCCACGCCGAGGCGCTCGCGGCGGCGCTCCGCGCAACGCGCGCCGGCGAGGCGGTCAAGGTGGAGATCTGGCGGGCCGGGACGGGGCCGGGCAGCCTCAAGGACCTGCTCGAGGACCGGGCCAACGGTGGCAACGTGGGGGCGGCGGCAAGCCTCGGGCGGCTCTTGTCGCTCGGTCTCGTGCTCGGCCCGCGCAACAACGGCGAGGCGGCCCGCTATTACCTGATGGCGGCGAAGGAAGGCCACGTCGCCTCGATGACGCGGTATGCGCTGTTCGCCAAGGACGGCATCGGCCTCGCCAAGAACGAGGCGCTCGCCGCGGAGTGGTTTCGCAAGGCGGCCGACGGCGGGCAGGCGGCGGCCATGACCAATCTCGGCGGGCTCTACGAGCAGGGCCGAGGCGTGAAGCAGGACTTTTCCGAGGCGGCGCGCTGGTATCGGCGGGCGGTCGAGAAGGATCACGTCTTCGCGATGCATAAGCTGGCGCTGCTCTACGAGGCGGGCCGGGGCGTCGCGAAGAACGACAACGAGGCCGTGCGCCTGCTGCGGCGGGCGTCCGACGGCGGCTTGAGCGAGGCGACGTCGTGGCTTGCGGACAAGTACGAGCAGGGCCGCGGCATCGTCAAGGATGAGAGCGAGGCGTTCCGGCTCAATGCGCGTGCGGCCGATCAGGTGCGCAAGGCGGCCGACCACGGCAACGCGGTCGCGACCTTCAACCTCGGCATCCTCTACCGCATCGGCAAGGGCGTGGCGAAGAGCGACACGGAGGCGGCCTATTGGGTCGTGAAGTCGCTGCGGCTCGGAGATGCGTATCTCGTGTCGGAGCTGATCCGCAATCCGGCAGTGCTGTCGGTTGCGGACCGTAAATGGCTGCAGCAGGTGCTGCGCGACGAGGGCACTTACAAGGGGCCCATCAACGGCCAATTCACCTCCGAGGTCCGGGCCGCCATGGAGGCCCTCGCCAATCCGGCGTGAGGGGCTCGGCGTTTTGCTCCGCCTGTTCGGAGGAAAATCCCTTAGAGTACGTTCACTCTCAATGGAATCGGCCCATCGGGAGTGAACGTGCTCTATCTCTGTGTTTGAGAGTCTGAGTCACGCTCTCGATGCGAGCTGAAGGGCTCGCATCTCAAACGATCAGGCTCTCGCCAAATAAGAGAAGCCCCCCGATCCGGGTTCGGATCGGAGGGCTCTTCGTTGGCTCGCCTGTCCGATGAGGCCGGCGGTTATGCGGCCCGGGCGACCTGGGGCTTGGCGCTGTCGGCGATGTAGGCCATCGCCGCCTGCACGCCGCCCTTCTTGTGGGGAACGCCCGCGAGCTCGAGGCCGATCTCGACGCCCGTCAGCGCGCCGAGCACGGTGAGGTCGTTGGTGTCGCCAAGGTGGGCGATGCGGAACGCGCGGCCGGCGAGCTTGTTGAGGCCGGTGCCCAGCGACATGTTCAGGTTTTCGAGCACGATCTTGCGCAGCGCGTCGGCGTTGTGGCCGTCGGGCAGGAGCACGGTCGTCACGGCCGGGCTGTCGTAGTGCGCATCACGGCAGTTGACCTCGAGGCCCCAGGTGCGCACGGCGATGCGCGTCGCTTCCGCGAGGCGCTCGTGACGGGCGAACACGTTCTCGAGGCCTTCCTCGTGGATCAGGCGGATCGCTTCGTCCAGGCCGTAGAGCAGACCGGTGGCCGGCGTGTACGGGAAGAACCCGTCGTCGTTGAAGGCCAGCATGTCGTTCCACGAGAAATAGGACTTCGCGAGCGTCGCGGTCTTCGCGGCGGCCAGCGCCTTCTCGGAGACGGCCGTGAACGACAGGCCCGGCGGCATCATCAGGCCTTTCTGCGAGCCGGACACGGTGACGTCGATGCCCCATTCGTCATGGCGCAGATCGGCGGCGGCGAGGCCGGAGATCGAGTCCGTCATGAGGAGCGCGGGGTGCTTCACGGCGTCGATGGCGCGGCGCACCTCGTCGAGGCGCGTGAGGCAGCCGGTGGACGTCTCGTTGTGCACGACGCAGACGGCTTTGATAGCCTTCGCCGTATCGCGGCGCAGATGATCCTCGATCTCCTGGGCGTCGGCGCCGATGCGCCAGTCCGTCTGGATGACCTCGGCGCGCAGGCCGAGGCGATCGACCATCTGCTTCCACAGAAGCGCGAACTGTCCCGTCTCGACCATCAGGACGCGGTCGCCCGGGGAGAGGGTATTGGTGAGGGCGGCTTCCCAGGCGCCGGTGCCCGACGAGGGATAAATAAAGACATGGCCCTGGGTCTTGAACAGGGTCTTCACGCCCGCGAGGACGCGCTTGCCGAGGCGCTGAAACTCGGGGCCGCGGTGGTCGAGCACCTGGCGCGCCATGGCGGCGAGCACGCGCTCCGGCACAGGGGTAGGTCCGGGAATTTGCAGGAAGTGCCGGCCCGGGCGGCGTGGCTCGTTCGACATCGTAAAAAGTCCCCTTTGACGCTCGCGACGTCGCGGCCCGCCAGCCTCGGAGACGAGCGTCTCGAGGACGAGCTTGCCGACTTTATGTGAACGTCTGCGCGAGCAGACGCAGCTATAGGAGCCAAAACGGAAATCCGTCAAGGCTATTGGCCCCGTCAAAATAACTGAAAAGACTAACGAATTTCAAAAATTCCACGAAAGGCAAAAAGGTCGCGGGTCATTTTTTCTTTTTCTCCCCGTCCGCACGCAAAAAAATTTCGCGCCTATTCGGGCTTGGCGGCGGCGGCGAGGTAGTTCACGTCCGTGTCCGGGGCGAGGCTCCAGGTGTCTTTGAGGGGATGATAGACGAAGCCGGAGAAGGTGGGTGCGGAGAGGCCGGCGGCGGCGAGGTGGCCGGCCATCTCGTCAGGCGTGACGAAGCGCTCCCACTGATGGGTGCCGCGCGGCAGCCAGCCGAGGACGTACTCCGCGCCGACGATGGCGAGCGCGTAGGCTTTCAGCGTCCGGTTGATCGTGGACAGGACGAGGAGGCCGCCCGGGCGGACGAGGCTGGCACAGGTGGCGATGAAGGCCGCGACATCCGGCACGTGCTCCACGACCTCGAGGCAGACGACGGCGTCGTAACGCTCGCCGGCGGCGGCGCAGTCTTCGGCCGTCGTGGCGCGGTAGTCGATGGCGAGGCCCTGGCCAGCGGCATGGTCGCGGGCGATGGCCACGTTGCGCGGGCCGGGGTCGATGCCGGTGACGCGGGCGCCGAGGCGGGCGAGCGGCTCAGACATCAGGCCGCCGCCGCAGCCGATGTCGATAATCCGCAGCCCTTCGAGCGGGCGCAGGCCGTGGTCGCCCTCGCGGCCGAAATGGCGCTTCAGCGCGTCCCGCACGAAGGCGAGGCGGACCGGGCCGATCTGGTGCAGGGGGCGGAACTTGCCCATCGGGTCCCACCAGGCCTTGGCGAGGGCCTGGAACCGCTCGATCTCGGCGGCATCGACGTTGCCGGCCGGTGACGACGCGTCGGCGGCTTTGGGAGAGGGCGAGGCGGGGGCTGCTGTCATGGCGGCGAGGGTGCCAGGGCGCCCGCGATTGTCAACGGGCCGCGCAAAGGGGCCTCCGAGCGTGGGAGAGCATGGGCTCGGTCCAGCTTTTGCTTTGTCGTGCTTCTTAACGGAAAACCGCTTCTCACTTTTCCGGAAGCACTCTCGTAGACCTTCGAAGCCCTCCTCAAGACCTTCCAAGGCGCTTTTTCGGCCACGCGTGTGTTGCGGGGGGCCCACGTTCCCGGTAAGAGAACGGCCGAAACGAGGGTTGTCGCCGGCCCGCGCGGCGGTGCCGTGCGCCGGCAGATGCGACTTTCGGGCACACCTTCCCAGACAGATGCGGGCATCGGGCGGTTCAAGGCCATGGCTGTTGTCGTGATGAAATTCGGTGGCACCTCGGTGGCCAACGTGGAGCGCATCCGGAACGTCGCGCGCCATGTGAAGCGCGAGGTCGATGCCGGCAACAAGGTCGCCGTGGTGGTGTCGGCCATGGCGGGCACGACGAACCAGCTCGTGGCCTGGGTCAACGAGGCCTCCCCTCTGCACGACAAGCGCGAGTACGACGCGGTGGTGGCCTCCGGCGAGCAGGTCACGGCGGGCCTGACGGCGATCGTGCTGCAGTCGCTGGGGATCAAGGCCCGCTCCTGGCAGGGCTGGCAGATTCCGATCGAGACGAGCGCGGCGCACGGCTCGGCACGCATCTCGGGGATCGCGGCGGAGGAGCTGAGGCAGGCGATCGAGGGCGGCGAGGTGGCCGTGATCACCGGTTTCCAGGGCATCGAGCCGAAATCCCGCCGTATCGCGACACTGGGGCGCGGCGGCTCGGATACGAGCGCGGTGGCGGTCGCGGTCGCGATCAAGGCGGATGTCTGCGATATCTATACGGACGTCGACGGCGTCTACACGACCGATCCGCGCATCGTGCCGAAGGCCCGGCGGCTCGCCAAGGTGAGCTACGAGGAGATGCTCGAGATGGCCTCCTCCGGCTCCAAGGTGCTGCAGACGCGCTCGGTCGAGCTTGCCATGGTGAACCAGCTCAGGACGCGGGTCCTGTCGAGCTTCGTCAAGCCCGAGGAGATGGCGCCCTTCTCGGCCGAAAACCTGGAAAACATCGGAACAATCGTCTGCGGCGAGGATGAGATCGTGGAAAACCAAGTCGTCAGCGGCATCGCCTACGCGCGCGATGAGGCGAAGATCACTCTGCTCAAGCTCGAGGATAAGCCGGGCATCGCGGCGCGCATTTTCGGCCCCCTCGCCGAGGCTTCGATCAACGTCGACATGATCGTGCAGAACGTAGCGCCCGACGGCCGCCATACCGATATGACGTTCACCGTTCAGGCCGCGGAACTGACGCGTGCGCTCGAGGTTCTGAAGGCGGCCACGCCCGATATCGGCGACTGCGAGATTACGAGCTCGGCCGACGTGGCCAAGATCTCGGTCATCGGCATCGGCATGCGCAGCCACGCCGGCGTCGCCGCGCAGATGTTCAAGGCGCTTGCCGATAAGGGCATCAATATTATTGCGATCTCGACCTCCGAGATCAAAATCAGCGTGCTGATCGACGAGGCGTATTCCGAGTTGGCGGTGCGCACGCTGCATTCGATTTACGGCCTCGATGCGGCCTGAGACCTCGATCTCGACCGTCGACAAGGCCTCTCGACGCTTTTCCTGGAGCCCTTCCGTATTCGTGCTCAAATTGACGTATAACGGCCCGTGAGCCCTCGGAACCTCGGGGGGCGATGGACCTAAGCTAGCGGCTGTGCTGATGCCTTCAAAACGCGGCGAAGAGCCCCGTGTGATGCCGACCGAGCCTGCGCTGCGCGTCATCATGCGCCGGCTGCGGGAGATCATGGCCGCGCCGGCCGACGGCCAGCAGCGGCTCGACATGATCGTGCGCCAGATCGCGGGCGTCATGGTCGCCGACGTGTGCTCGATCTATCTGCGCCGGCAGGATGGATCGCTCGAGCTGTTCGCGAGCGAGGGCCTCAATCCCACGGCCGTGCATGCCACCATGCTGAAGCGGGGCGAGGGCCTCGTCGGGCGCTGCGCGGAGCTTGGCACGCCGATCAACGAGTCCGACGCCTCCAAGCATCCGGCTTTCTCCTATCGGCCGGAGACGGGCGAGGAGATCTATCACGCGCTGCTGGCGGTGCCGATCCAGCGCAGCGGCCAGGTGCTCGGCGTGCTGGTCGTGCAGAACCGCACGGCGCGGGAGTACTCTGACGAGGACGTCGAAGTGATGCAGGCGACGGCGATGGTCGTGGCCGAGCATCTCGTCTCGGGCGCCGTCAGCTCGCCGATCGAGATCTCGCGGGCGCTGCAGAAAGTCATCATCGGCGAGCCGATCTCGGAGGGGATCGCGCTCGGCCACGTGATGCTGCATGAGCCGCGCATCGTCGTCACCAAGCTGATGGCGGACGATCCCGTTTCCGAGCTGCGCCGCCTCGAGGAGGCGCTGCACGATCTCAAGACCTCGCTCGACGAGATGCTGAGCCATGAGCTGCTGTCGGGGGCGGGCGATCATCGCGACGTGCTCGAAGCCTATCGCATGTTCGCGCACGACCGCGGCTGGGAGCGGCGGCTGCGCGAGGCGGTGCAGAGCGGCCTGACGGCGGGGGCCGCCGTCGAGCGCGTGAAGAACGGCACGCGGGCGCGCATGCTGCGGCAGGCGGATCCGTTCTGGCGCGAGCGCCAGCGCGATCTCGAGGATCTGTCCGACCGGCTGCTGCGCATCCTTTCGGGCGTGCCGGCGGGGCTGCTCAACCCGCCGGAAATGCCGGCGGACACCATTCTCGTCGCGCGCAACATGGGGCCGGCCGAGCTGATCGACTACGACCGCACGCGGCTGCGCGGCCTCGTCATCGAGGACGGCAGCGGGCAGAGTCACGTGGCGATCGTCGCCAAGGCGCTCGGCATTCCGGCGGTGGGCCAGGCCGAAGGCATCGTCGAGCGGGTGACGGCGGGGGACGCGATCATCGTCGACGGCGTCATCGGCGAGGTGCACGTGCGGCCCTCGGCGGATGTCGTCTCGGCCTATACGGACAAGGTGCGCTTCCGCGCCCGGCGGCAGAAGCAGTATGCCGCGCTGCGGGACCTGCCGGCCGAGACGCTGGACGGCGAGCGCGTGGCGCTGCACATCAACGCGGGTCTGCTCGCGGACATGCCGCACCTCAAGGAATCGGGTAGCGACGGCGTCGGCCTGTTCCGGACCGAGCTGATGTTCATGCTGTCGCACAGTCTGCCGCGCGTGGACCGGCAGACGCAGGCTTATGCCGCGATCCTGGACGAGGCGGACGGCAAGCCCGTCGTCTTCCGCTCCCTCGATATCGGCGGCGACAAGGCGTTGCCCTATCTCCCGCACGTGCCGGAGGAGAACCCGGCGATCGGGTGGCGCGCGGTCCGCATGTCACTCGACCGACCGGCGCTGTTCCGCATGCAGGTGCGGGCGCTTCTGCGGGCAGCGCAGGGGCGCGACCTGCGCCTGATGATCCCGATGGTGTCGACGTCGTCCGAGATGGACGAGATCCGCGTGCTCGTCGATCGGGAATGCGAGCTTGCCACCGAGCGCGGCACGCCGCCGCCGGGCCGGCTTCTGATCGGCGCGATGATCGAGGTGCCGAGCGTGCTGTTCGAGCTCGAGGAGCTTCTGGCGCGCGTCGATTTCGTCTCGGTGGGGAGCAACGATCTCACGCAATTTCTGTTCGCCGTCGACCGCTCGAACGCGCGGGTGGCGAACCGCTACGATTCCCTCTCCGTCCCGCTGCTCCGGGCGTTGAAGCAGCTCGTCGAGGCCTGCCGGCAGCACGACGTGCCGCTCACGCTTTGCGGCGAGATGGCCGGCCGGCCGATCGAGGCGATGTGCCTCATCGCCCTCGGCTTCCGTCACCTCTCGATGGCCCCGGCCTCGATCGGCCCGGTGAAGGCGATGATCCGGTCGCTGCATGCGCGCGCGCTGAGGGAGCATCTCGCCGAAATGCTCGCCACGCGCATCGGCAGCCTGCGTCCCGACCTCGAAACCTTTGCCGCCAAGTTCGGCGTCGAGACCTGAGATCGCCATGAGCCAAAGGCCCCTATGAGCGTTATTCCGAAGGAAAAGCTGGCTCGCATCATCGAGCGCTACGAAACCATCCAGGCGGAGCTGAACGAGGGCGCGCCGCAGGCGACGTACGTCAAGCTCACGAAGGAGTTCGCCGAGCTGCAGCCGCTGATCGCGGCGGTGCGCGAGCTCGAAGGCGCCGAGCAGGAGCAGCATGATCTCGAGGCGCTCGCGGCCGACGCTACCCAGGACCAGGACGTTGCCGAGATGGCGCGCGAGGAGCTCGACGGGATCGGCGCGCGCATCGGCGAGATCGAGCACCGGCTGCGCGTGCTGCTTCTGCCCAAGGACGCGGCGGACGAGAAGAGCGCCATCCTCGAGGTGCGTGCGGGCACGGGCGGCGACGAAGCGGCGCTGTTCGCGGCCGACCTCTTCCGCATGTACCAGCGCTATGCGGACCTCAAGGGCTGGACGACGGAGATCATCTCCATGTCGGAGAACGATCTCGGCGGGTACAAGGAGGTCATCGCCTCGATTACGGGCAAGGGCGTGTTCGCGCGGCTCAAGTACGAGAGCGGCGGGCATCGCGTGCAGCGCATCCCGGCGACGGAGAGCGGCGGGCGCATCCATACCTCGGCGGCCACGGTGGCCGTGCTGCCGGAGGCCGAGGACATCGATATCGAGATCAAGGACCAGGACATCCGCATCGACACGATGCGGGCGGGCGGTGCCGGCGGCCAGCACGTCAACAAGACGGACAGCGCGGTGCGCATCACGCATCTGCCGACGGGGCTCGTCGTGGTCTCGGCCGAGAAGTCGCAGCATCAGAACCGGCGCCTCGCCATGCAGGTGCTGCGCTCGCGCCTGTTCGAGCTCGAGCGCGAGCGGGCGGACAGCGCGCGCAGCCAGGCGCGCAAGAGCCAGGTCGGCTCGGGCGATCGCTCGCAGCGCATCCGCACCTACAACTTTCCGCAAGGGCGCGTGACGGATCACCGGATCAATCTCACGCTGCACACCATCGATCGCATCATGGAAGGCGTGGGCCTCGACGAGATCATCGACCAGCTCATTGCCGAGCATCAGGCCGAGGAGCTGGCGGCGATGCAGGGCGCGGGCGCGTGAGGATGAGATGAATGCGGACGACCCATCCGCGGCGGCATCCTATGTGGGCCTGAGCGTGCGGGATGCGATCGCGCGCCTCACTCGGGCGCTCAAGGCCGCCGGGCTCGAGGAGCCGCAGCGGGACGCGCGCCTTCTCGTGCTCGGTGCGCTGGGACTCACGGGCATCGATCTCCTGCGCACGCCGGAACGCCCGGTCGATGCGGCGGGCGCCGCGCGGCTCGCGGCTTTTGCGCAACGGCGCGGCGCGCACGAGCCGGTGGCGCGAATCCTCGGGGAGCGCGGCTTCTACGGGCGGGTGTTCTCCGTCACGCCGGCGACGCTCGATCCGCGCCCCTGCACGGAGACCGTGATCGAGGCCGTGCTGGAGGTGGCGCGCGAGGAGGGCTGGCTCGCGCCCCCCGTGCGTCTTCTCGATGTCGGGACGGGCTCGGGAGCGCTGCTCGTGACCCTTCTGGCGGAGATGGAGGGCGCGAGCGGCGTCGGCACGGATATCAGCGCGGCGGCCCTCGATGCGGCGCAGGCCAACGCCCTCCGGCTCGGCGTCTCGGACCGGGCCACGTTTCTGATCCGCAGCGGGCTCGACGACGTGGCCGGTCCGTTCGATGTGCTGGTGTCGAATCCGCCCTATATTCCCTCCGGCGAGATTGCGGGCCTCGCGCCGGACGTGCGGCTGTTCGATCCGCTGTCGGCTCTGGACGGGGGAGCGGACGGCCTTCGGTTCTATCGAATGTTTGCGGCCGAGGCCGCACGCGTGGTACCGCGCGGCTGGATCTTCCTGGAGGTCGGGGCGGGGCAGGCCGAGGCGGTGCTGGACCTTTTTCGCGCCGGGCTCTCTCCGCCAGCGCAGACGCGAGTGTGGTACGATCTCGGCGGTCATGCGCGCTGTGTTGCCGTGAAGACACAGAATTATCCATGACGTCGAAAGCGCTTGGATTTGCTGGCCGCCGGGTTTATTGTGGCCGTATAGGACATGCAGCTCATGTGCAGTTGTCGTTGACGGCGATCCGTTCGGAGGTTGGCTGTCATTATTTCGCACATGACGAAATGCGATATCGGCGGAGAGGCGCTATCGGTGACGCTACGGTTTGTGGCGGACGCTTGATCCAAGCCTTGAAACGCGCATCGCATTCACGCTCCTCCCTTTCGATCATGCGGCTATTGGGCGAGTGCAAGAACAAGGACGGATCGGGTTGCGGACATCGGGGGTCCGCGTTTGGCCGGTCCTGGCGCACGTGCCGACAGGGTCGTTAGGGGAGTCGTTCCAATCCGCCGGGAAACCGGTTCAGCGAGGCGCGGCCGTGGGCCGCGTGGATCAGCCCTGGAAGATGGCTGCGGATTCGCGCGCAGCAACCAAGAATTTCTAACTGTCGAGAATGGAGCCCATGAGGCAGGGACAGCAGAACCGCAGAGGACGCGGCCGCAATAACAACAATAACAATAACGGCAATCACAATCGCAAAGGCCAAAATCCTTTGACGCGGAGCTTCGAGAGCACGGGGCCCGACGTGAAGCTTCGCGGCACGCCGGCTCATATTGCCGAGAAATACATTGCCTTGGCGCGCGATGCTCTTTCGAGCGGCGATCCTGTGCTGGCGGAGAACTATCTGCAGCATGCCGAGCACTATAACCGCATCATCATGACCTATCGCGAGCAGCAGCTCGCTCAAGGCGGTGGCGAGGGGCAGAACGGCGTGGGCCGGACGCGTCCTCCCGGCGGGTTCGGCGAGCCGGTCAGCATGACGGACGAGTTCGGCGAGGACGATGGCGAGTTCGGCGTCGAGGGCGGCCAACCGCAGGCGCAGTTCGTTCAGCCATCGCATCGCAGCGAGGGCCAGCCGCGCTCCGAGGGCGGCCAGCGTTTCGAGGATCGAAATCCGCGTCACGAGGGCGGCGGGCGTTCGTTCCAGAACCGCGACCGGCACGACCGCGGAGAGCGGGGCGAGCGCGGGGAGAGAAATGAGCGCTTCGCCGAGCGGCAGGACCGTGGCGAGCGGGGCAGTCGCGAGGAGCGCTTCCCGCGGCCTGAGCGTATCGAGCGCGCCGAACGCCCGGACCGGGGGCCGCAGCCGGATATCGGCACCGAGTTTCAGCCGCGGCGCGCCGAGCGCGCACCGGTTCCCCACCATGAGCAGCCGGAATTTCTGAGGCGCCCCGTGCGCCGGCCGCGCCGGGAAGCGACTGCCGCCGCCTCGGCGGACGAGGGGGCCCCGCCGCCTCCCGCTCCGACGCCGGCCGTGGAGGGGAGTGACTGATCGCTTCCGGTCTGCCGGATCGGCGATAAGGATCCGATCGCGCGAACACGCTTGGCAGACCATGCAGATACAGACGACGAGGCCGCGGAGAAAAATCCGCGGCCTTTTTTATCCTCGCGTGAGCCCTGACCTCGCGCGACCGGGCACTCCTTTTTCTCCCTTTACAGTCCTCCCTCTCCGTGACCCTCGCGCCGCTCCTCTCGGGCGTCTCGCAGGGGCGAAGGCCCCGCGGGGGTGCGGCCGCTATGCCGCGAAAGTCCGGACGGGCTTCCCCTTTTTCCGCGATCCGGCCCACCTATATCTGCTGAGGCGGAGCAACGTCGGTGCCAGCCGGGCCGGCGCGCTGCGTCCCCATTTATTTTGATGGCGTTTCATGCGTGCCTTGTGGGGGCGGTGAAGCGCGCTGAGGAGGATGCTCATGGATTTCGAGAGATATACGGATCGCGCCAAAGGCTTCGTGCAGTCGGCGCAGGGGCTCGCCCTTCGCGAGGGGCATCAGCAGTTTTCCACCGAGCACCTGCTCAAAGTGCTGCTCGACGACCCGGAAGGCATGGCGGCCGGGCTCATTCAGCGGGCCGGGGGGCGTCACAAGGACGCGCTCGAGGCCGTCGAGCGCGTGCTGGAGCGGCGGCCCAAGGTGTCGGGCGGCGGGGCGGGGCAGCTCTACCTCGCGCCGGAGCTGGCGCGCGTGTTCGATAATGCCCTCAAGATCGCCGAGAAGGCCGGGGACCGCTTCGTGACCGTGGAGCGGCTGTTGCTGGCGCTCGCGCTCGAGAAGGGGTCGGAGGCCGGAAAAATCCTGGCAGACGCCGGCGTCACGCCCGAGCGGCTCAATGCGGCCATCAACGAGATTCGCAAAGGCCGGACCGCCGACAGTGCGAGCGCTGAGCAGAGCTTCGAAGCGCTGAAGCGCTATACGCGCGATTTCACGGAAGCGGCTGCGAACGGCAAGCTCGATCCCGTCATCGGACGCGACGAGGAGATCCGCCGCACCATCCAGGTGCTCTCGCGGCGCACGAAGAACAATCCCGTGCTGATCGGCGAGCCCGGCGTCGGCAAGACGGCAATCGCGGAAGGCCTCGCCTTGCGCATCATCGCGGGCGACGTGCCGGAGAGCCTCAAGGACAAGAAGCTGCTTGCGCTCGACATGGGCTCGCTCATCGCGGGCGCGAAGTTCCGTGGCGAGTTCGAGGAGCGGCTGAAGAGCGTGCTCAACGAGGTGCAGGCGGAGAACGGGCGCATCATCCTCTTCATTGACGAGCTGCATACGATCGTGGGTGCGGGCAAGGCCGAGGGCGCGATGGACGCCGGCAACCTCCTGAAACCCGCGCTGGCGCGCGGCGAGCTGCATTGCGTCGGCGCGACGACGCTCGACGAGTACAAGAAACACATCGAGAAGGATGCGGCGCTGGCGCGGCGCTTCCAGCCGGTGTTCGTCGATGAGCCGTCCGTCGAGGACACGATCTCGATCCTGCGCGGTCTCAAGGAGAAGTACGAGCTGCACCACGGCGTGCGTATCACCGACTCGGCGCTCGTGTCGGCGGCCATGCTGTCGAACCGCTACATCACCGACCGCTTCCTGCCCGACAAGGCCATCGACCTCGTCGACGAGGCGGCCTCGCGCCTGCGCATGCAGGTCGATTCCAAGCCCGAGGAGCTCGACGCGATCGACCGCGAGCTGATGCAGGCCAAGATCGAGCGCGAGGCGCTGAAGAAGGAGACCGATCAGGCCTCGAAGGACCGGCTCGAGAAACTCGAGGGCGTGATCGCCAATCTCGAGGAGAAGTCGCGCGCGCTGACGGAGCGGTGGCAGTCCGAGAAGGATAAGCTCGGCTCGGCGCAGAAGGTGAAGGAGGAGCTGGACAAGGCGCGCACGGAGCTGACGCAGTCGCAGCGCAAGGGCGACTATGCGCGGGCCGGCGAGCTGGCGCATGCCGTCATTCCCGATCTCGAGCGCAAGCTCGCTGCGATCGAGAGCAGCGAGGCCAGCAAGGGCGTGATGGTGGAGGAGGCCGTGACGCCGGATCAGATCGCGGGCGTCGTCTCGCGCTGGACAGGCGTGCCTGTCGACAAGATGCTCGAAGGCGAGCGCGACAAGCTCCTCAAGATGGAGCTGGAACTCGCGAAGCGCGTCGTCGGGCAGGACGAGGCGGTGAAGGCCGTGTCCACCGCCGTGCGGCGCGCGCGGGCCGGGCTTCAGGATCCCAACCGGCCGATCGGCTCGTTCATGTTCCTCGGGCCGACGGGCGTCGGCAAGACGGAGCTGACGAAGACGCTCGCCGCGTTCCTGTTCGATGACGACAGCGCCATGGTGCGTCTCGACATGAGCGAGTACATGGAGAAGCACTCCGTGTCGCGGCTCATCGGCGCGCCTCCAGGCTATGTCGGCTACGAGGAGGGTGGGGCGCTGACGGAAGCGGTGCGGCGGCGGCCTTATCAGGTCGTGTTGTTCGACGAGGTCGAGAAGGCGCATCCGGACGTGTTCAACGTGCTTCTGCAGGTGCTCGACGACGGGCGCCTGACGGATGGACAGGGCCGCACGGTCGACTTCAAGAACACGCTGATCATCATGACCTCGAACCTCGGCGCCGAGTATCTTGCCGACCCGCGCCAGCCGATGGGCTTCGGCGCGCCGGGCGACAAGGACAAGGTGATGAGCGAGGAGGAGGCTTACGGCCTCGTCATGGATGCGGTGCGCCGGCATTTCCGGCCGGAGTTCATCAACCGCATCGACGAGATCGTGGTGTTCCACCGGCTCAAGCGCGAGGCGATGGCGTCGATCGTGGACATTCAGATGAAGCGGCTGCAGGCGCTCGTCGCCGACCGCAAGATCACGATCTCGCTCGACGATCAGGCGCGGACCTGGCTCGCCAACAAGGGCTACGATCCGATCTACGGCGCGCGGCCGTTGAAGCGGGTGATCCAGAAGCAGGTGCAGGACCCGCTCGCCGAAGAGATCCTGCGCGGCACGATCAAGGACGGGGATTCCGTTCATGTGTCGGTCGAGGATGGAAAGCTCACGCTCAACGGCGTGCAGGTGAAGGCAGCGGCTTGATAAGGCGCTCGCTCCGGCCAATCGAGGCCCTCTTCCGACGGCGGAAGAGGGCCTTTTCTTTTGCCGACGGATCAGGCCGTGAGCGAGAAATCCAGGTTGGTCGGCTGGTGCAAGTATACGTCCGGGCCGCCTGTCGTCTCCGAATCCTGGCTTACGCTTTCGAGGCGAAAGGCGCGGGCCCGCACCCGGCCATACCCCTGCAGGAAAAAGCCGTAGTGGATGCTGGTCGCCTCGTCCGGCACCTCCAGGACAATGCTGCGCTGGGTCCAATCCGCCGTCCCTTTGAGCGCCCCATTGCGTCGCCGCGTCGTCATGTTGTCGAAGCGCAGCGCACTTCCCGGCGCGCGGTCGATTCGCATCCAGAGAGTTCCGAGGTCGGCGTCCTCGGTGCTGATGCCGGCGGTCAACTTCACTTTCTTTCCGCGGTATGCATCGGCGATGATGCTCTGCATCAAAACCGCGTATTTTTCGGATAGATCGATACCGCTGCTCCGCTCAAGCCTGCTCTCGATCAGGGCAGTACCGGACTCAGACGGATCAATGCCCAGCCGATAATTCCTGAGCTCGGTCGGCCCGGTGACGCGCCAGCCTTCGGGAAGCGCGAGCTCGTGACCTTCGGGTGATGCAGCCGCGATCCGCGCAGCGAGCGTATTCCAGTCGGGAAGGCCAAACTGCTTGGCCACGACCTCAAGGCAATCGCTGTGAGAAAGCTCGATATTGCGTGAGGCCAAGGTCTGGCGAAGGGCCTTCGCCATGGCTTTGGAATCGAGAAAGTGAGCTGCTTCCGGTTTCACGGACACCTGGTTTGGGTGTCATTATGAAGCTGGAGG
>DAITBB010000055.1:0-21069 GCA_036823975.1 Hyphomicrobium sp. | reverse complement strand
GTGCCGCTGTCGTTATAGGTGCGCCACATCAGGCCCTGGATGATGCCCGAGTTCCACATCGCGAAGACGTAGATGATGGTCCCGGTGAGGGCGAGCCAGAAGTGCACCTCGACGAGGCGCGGGGAATACATGCGCTCCTGCTTCCACATCCACGGCACGAGCGCATAGAGCGATCCGAAGGTGATCATCGCCACCCAGCCGAGCGCGCCGGCGTGGACGTGCCCGATGGTCCAGTCCGTATAATGCGAAAGCGAGTTGACGGCGCGGAGCGCCATGAACGAGCCTTCGAAGGTGGAGATCCCGTAGAAGACGGCCGCCACCATCATGAAGCGCAGCGTGGCGTCGTCGCGCACCTTGTGCCAGGCGCCGTTGAGGGTCGCGAGCGCATTGCCGGCCGAAGCCCAGGACGGCACCAGCAGCACCACCGAGAACGTCATGCCGAGCGTCTGCACCCACTGCGGCAGCGCCGTGTAATGCAGGTGGTGTGCGCCCGCCCACATGTACATGAACGTGATGCCCCAGAAGCTGATGATCGACAGGCGATACGAGAAGATCGGCCGGTCGGCGCGCTTGGGCAGGTAATAGTACATCATGCCCAGGAAACCCGCCGTCAGGAAGAAGGCGACGGCGTTGTGGCCGTACCACCATTGCACCATGGCGTCCTGGACCCCCGAGTAGAGCGAGTAGCTCTTGGCCTCGCCCCACGAGATCGGCAGCGCCAGATTGTTGACGATATGCAGCACCGCCACGACCAGGATGAAGGCCATGAAGTACCAGTTCGCGACGTAGATGTGCGGCTCCTTCCGCCGCTGCAGCGTGCGGATATAGAGGAGGAAATAGGCGACCCACACGATCACGAGCCAGATATCGGCATACCATTCCGGCTCCGCGTACTCCTTGGACTGCGTGATGCCGAGCAGGCAGCCGCTGACCGCCAGGATGCAGAAAAGGTTGTAGCCGATCAGCACGAACCAGGGGCTGAACTGCTCCGGCAGGCGGGCCCGCGACGTGCGTTGCAGCACGTGGAACGAGGTGGCGATCAGCGCGTTGCCGCCAAAGCCGAAGATGACGCCGGCGGTGTGGACGGGCCGGATGCGCCCGAAGCTCGCCCAGGCGGAATCGACGAAGGTGAGCTCGGGCCCGGCCAGCAGCGCGGCCACCCACACCCCGAAGAACATGCCCACGACCGCCCAGGCGATCGACAGCACGATGCCGGCCTTCGTGGGCTCGTCGTAATACTGCGCCAGGCGGGCTTCGCTGGGCTCGGGCGCATGATAGTCGCGCGCCACGAGGAGCGTGCAGACGACGCCGTAAACGAGGATGATGACTCCGTGCACACCGATGAGGTCGTCACGGCCGATGAGAGCCAGCGCGAGCCCCCAGGTCGCCACGAGAATCGAGACGATCAGGGCGAGCAAGCGCTCGTTGATGGTGAGGGTTGCAACCATGGCGCTTTATCTCGTGTGTGTCGTGTCTCGCGATTTTGCGCAAACCGGGCGAAGGCGGGGCCGGGGAGGCGACGCATTCACGGCAGAACTATAACATGCATCAGCTGTAGATCTTATCAAATCGAACCGCACCGATCCGCCCCGAGGGGGCGCGGTTGGGGCTCGATCGGGTCACCCGGACCACGACAGATGAGATCGCGATAGCACAGCTGACGCCGCGTCTCCTTAGCCGAGGTCATGTCGCAGTCAGATAGGATCTTGCGACGCGCTTCATCGTGACGCGCACGGCGCATTCGGTCGCAGCACGAGGCCCCGCCGCGGCACGCTCCCGGCCGTCGGTTTTTCGTCCGCATGCGAGGACGCGCCTGAAGCGAAAGGGAACGCCTCAGACGACATCCAGCCCCGGCGCGCCCTCGCCCGCTTCGCCGATGACGGCGGCCGCGGTAAACCCGTGGCGCTCGAAGATCGCCAGCACCTCGGACACGGCCCCCGGCGCGCAGGAGACGAGCAGCCCGCCGCTGGTCTGAGGATCGCAGAGGAGAGCCTGGTCCACGTCCGTCATGTCCCGTAGGTAGGCCACGTCACGGCCGTAGCTCGCCCAGTTGCGCCCCGAGGCGCCGGTGATGAAGCCTGCTTCGGCCAGCGCGCGCGCCTGATCGAGCAGCGGCACGTCGGACCAGGTGATCCGCAGCCGGCGGCGTGAGCCTTTCGCGATTTCGAGCGCATGCCCGGCGAGACCGAAGCCCGTGACATCGGTCATCGCGTGGACGCCCGCCAGACGGGCTAGCTCGGGGCCGGGGGTGTTGAGGCGGGTCGTCGTCGCGATCAGAGCGCCGTAGCGCGCCGCATCGAGCGCCTCCTTCTTCAGCGCCGCCGAGAAGATCCCGACGCCCAGCGGCTTGCCCAGGATCAGCACGTCCCCGGCCTTTGCATCCGCGTTGCGCTTCAGATGCGCGGGATCCACCAGGCCGATGGCGACGAGCCCATAGATCGGCTCGACGGAATCGATGGTATGGCCCCCGGCGATCGGAATGCCGGCTTCCCGGCAGGCCGCGGCCCCGCCGTCGAGGATCCGGCCGATCACCGCCGTCGAGAGCGCTTGCACCGGCATGCCGACGAGCGCCAGCGCGAAAATCGGCGTGCCGCCCATCGCATAGACGTCGCTGATCGCATTGGTCGCCGCGATGCGCCCGAAGTCGCCGGGGTCGTCCACGATCGGCATGAAGAAGTCCGTCGTGGCGACGATGGCTTGCCGGTCGTTGATGCGGAAGACGGCGGCGTCGTCGGAGGTCTCGATGCCGACCAGAAGCTCCGGCGGCACCGGCAGCGCGACGCCGCCGCGCAGAATGCCCTCGAGCACCCCCGGAGCGATCTTGCAGCCGCAACCGCCGCCATGGGCGAGAGAGGTGAGGCGCGGTCCCTCGGAGGCTTGAATATCGGTCATGGCGCACGAAATCTCCTCTAATGGCGAAGCTGGCCGACCCCGGCTCCGCGCTCGATCCTGCGTAACGTTCTCATACAGGAAAGCAGGGGCCGAGGTCACATCGTCGCCTGCCATTCCACGACAGCGGCCCGCCCTTGACTCCCAAGCCGCCTGGGCGGATCGTGACACACCGATCTATCCGCAAGACTCGGAAGAAAATTTTCGGAAGACCACGATGCGGAAGAAGGAGGTCACATGACACTCGACCTTTCCCGCCGCAGCTTTCTGAAGTTGACAGGAGCCGCGACGGCAGCGACGACGCTGGGAGCCATGGGCTTCGGCGCGGCCGAGGCCGCCACGGCCGCCCATGTGCGCGCGTTCAAGCTGGCCACTACCACCGAGACCCGCAATATCTGTACGTACTGCTCGGTGGCCTGCGGGATCATCCTCTATTCGAAGGGCGACTATAGCGCCGGAGAGAAGGCGGAGCTTCTCCACATCGAGGGCGACGCCGACCATCCGACCAACCGCGGCACGCTTTGCCCCAAGGGCGCGGCCCTCAAGGATTTCGTGAAGTCCGAGACCCGCTGCACGAAGCCGCGCTACCGCGCGCCCGGCGCGGACCGCTGGGAGGACATCACCTGGGAGGCGGCGTTCGACAAGATCGCGCGCGCCATCAAGAACGACCGCGACGCGAACTTCATCGAGAAGAACGCAGCCGGCGTCACGGTGAACCGCTGGACCACGGCCGGCTTCCTCGCCGCATCCGGTGGCACCAACGAGACCGGATGGCTCACTTATAAGGCGATCCGCGCGTTGGGTGTCGTGCCCTTCGACAACCAGGCCCGTGTCTGACACGGCCCGACGGTAGCCAGTCTGGCTCCGACGTTTGGCCGTGGCGCAATGACGAACGCCTGGACCGATATCAAGAATACCGACCTCGTCATTGTCATGGGCGGCAATGCCGCGGAAGCCCACCCTTGCGGCTTCAAATGGGTGACGGAGGCGAAGCACCACCGCGGTGCCAAGCTGATCGTGGTCGATCCGCGCTTCAACCGCACGGCGTCCGTGTCGGACTACTATGCGCCGATCCGTCCGGGCTCGGATATCTCCTGGCTGATGGGCGTGATCCGTTACTGCATCGAGCACGACAAGGTGCAGTGGGACTATGTGAAGAACTACACCAACGCCACCTATCTGGTGCGCGACGACTTCGGCTGGTCGGACGGCCTCTTCACCGGCTACGACGAAGCGAAACGTGACTACGACCGCGCCTCCTGGGAATACCAGATGAACGCGGACGGCACGGTCATGACCGACCCGACGCTCACGAACCCGCGCTGCGTCTGGAACCTGCTGAAAGAGCACGTGGCGCCCTATACGCCGGAGTTCGTCGAGAACATCTGCGGCACCCCGAAGGACCGGTATCTCAAGATCTGCGGGATGATTGCCGAGACGTCGGCCCGCGATAAGGTGATGACCGCCCTTTACGCGCTCGGCTGGACCCAGCACTCGAAGGGGGCCCAGAACATCCGCGGCATGGCGATGTTGCAGCTCATTCTCGGTAACATCGGCCTGCCCGGCGGCGGCGTGAACGCATTGAGAGGCCATGCCAACATTCAGGGCCTGACCGATCTCGGTCTGCTGTCGAACATGCTGCCGGGCTACATGTCGCTCGCGACCGATCAGGAGCCCGATTACGCCACCTACATGAAGACGCGGGCCAATCTCCCGATCGTCCCCGACCAGATCAGCTACTGGCAGAACACCTCGAAGTTCATGGTCAGCCTCATGAAGGCGATGTGGGGGGATGCCGCCACGGCCGCGAACGACTGGGGCTTCGACTGGCTGCCCAAGCTCGACGTCCCCTCCTACGACATCCTGCGCATCTTCGACATGATGACGCGGGGCGAGGTGAACCTCTATTTCTGCCAGGGGTTCAACCCGCTTCTCTCCTTCCCCAACCGGGCGAAGCTGACAGAGGGCCTCTCGAAGCTGAAGCTGCTCGTCTCGATCGATCCGCTGCAGACCGAGACGGCGCATTTCTGGGAGAACCACGGCATTTATAACAACGTGGACCCCTCGCAGATCATGACCGAGGTCCTCGAGCTGCCCTCGACCTGCTTCGCCGAGGACGAGGGCGCCACGGTGAACTCGGGCCGTTGGCTGCAATGGCACTGGACGGGGGCGTCCCCGCCGGGCCAGGCCAAGCACGACACGTGGATCATCGCCAATATCTTCCTGCGCGTACGCGAGCTTTACCGCAAGGAGGGCGGAGTCTGCCCCGAGCCGATCCTGAACCTGAGCTGGGAGTACAAGGACCCTTGGGATCCCGACCCCCATGAGCTCGCCAAGGAGATGAACGGACGCGCGCTCCAGACGCTTTACGATCCGAACGATCCGACCAAGGTCCTGCTCGAGGCCGGCAAGCAGCTTCCGAATTTCGCGATGATGCGCGACGACGGCTCGACCATGTCGGGCTGCTGGATCTACGCCGGCTCGTGGACCGAGGAGGGCAACATGATGGCCCGCCGCGACAACCACGATCCCGGCGGCATCGGCACGTATCTGAACTGGACGTTCGCCTGGCCGGCCAACCGGCGGATTCTGTACAATCGCGCCTCGACGGACCTGCACGGCAAGCCGTGGGATCCCTCACGCAAGCTCATGGAATGGAACGGCGAACGCTGGGAAGGCTTCGACGTGCCCGACATGGTCGTCACGGCCAAGCCCGAGACGACGATGCCGTTCATCATGACGCCCGAAGGCACGGCACGGCTGTTCAGCCGCAAGCTGTTGCGGGATGGCCCGTTCCCGACCCACATGGAGCCGTTCGAAAGCCCGGTCGAGAACCCGTTCAATCGCAACATGCGCGGCAACCCGGTGGCGCGCATCTTCCCCGGCGACGTCGAGCAGCTCGGCACCAGCGACGAATACCCCTACGTCGGGACCTCGTACCGGCTCACCGAGCACTTCCACTACTGGACCAAGCACAACCGGGTGAACGCGGTTCTGCAGCCGGAGTTCTTCGTGGAGATCAGCGAGGAGCTGGCGGCGGAACGCGGCATCACCAAGGGCGGCAAGGTCCGCATTTGGAACAAGCGCGGCCAGATCTGGGCCAAGGCGGTCGTGACCAAACGGATCCGTCCGCTGATCTGCGCCGGCAAGCCGGTGCATGTCGTCGGCATTCCGCTGCACTGGGGCTTCACCGGAGCGGCCCGCAAGGGCTTCGGCCCCAACAGCCTCACGCCCTTCGTGGGCGAAGCCAATATCGAAACGCCCGAATCCAAGGCTTTCCTTGTCAACATCGCGCCGGCCGACGAGGAGGCGATCGTATGACGGACATGACGAAGGAAAGAGCGCCCCAACCGGTCACGGCCGCCGCGAACCCTCCGGTTCAGCCCCTGCCGTCGAACCTTTTGGCGAGCGATGTCGTGCGCATCTCGGCGACCGCGCATGTGCCGGCCCCCGAGCGGCAGCTCACCAAGGTCGCCAAGCTGATCGACGTATCGAAGTGCATCGGCTGCAAGGCCTGCCAGTCGGCCTGCATCGAATGGAACGATACCCATCCTGACATCGAGGAGAACGTCGGGGTCTACGAGAACCCGCACGATCTCACGCCGGAGATGTACACGCTCATGCGGTTCACGGAATACGAGAACCCCATGACGAACGAGTTCGAGTGGCTGATCCGCAAGGACGGCTGCATGCACTGCGAGGATCCCGGTTGCCTCAAGGCATGCCCGGCCCCCGGCGCCATCGTGCAGTACTCGAACGGCATCGTCGACTTCATCTCCGAAAACTGCATCGGCTGCGGCTATTGCGTCGCGGGCTGCCCCTTCAACATCCCCCGCATCTCGAAAACCGCGCACGTCTCCAAGAAGTGCACGCTCTGCTCGGACCGCGTGGCCGTGGGGCAGGGCCCCGCCTGCGCCAAGGCCTGTCCGACGCAGGCCATCGTCTTCGGCACCAAGGAGGCGATGATCGCCCATGCCGAGGAGCGGATCACCGATCTCAAGTCGCGCGGCTACGAGAATGCCGGCCTCTACGATCCGCAGGGCGTCGGCGGCACGCATGTGATGTACGTGCTCCACCATGCCGACACGCCGTCGATCTACTCCGGCCTCCCCGACAATCCCCGGATCTCGCCGGTGGTGGAGGGCTGGAAGGGTCCACTCAAGACGGTCGGGCTTGCCATCGCCGGTCTCGCGGCGGCGGGCTCCGCGCTGCATGCTGTCTTCGCCAAGCCGAATACGGTGAGCGAGCACGAGGAGGAGGAGGCGGAGGAACTGGTCCACGACGCCGGGCATGAGAACCCGTGATGGAAGCGAGAAGGACATGATGGCTGAGGAGCGCGTCTATTCCGCCCCTGGCGATGTGATCGAGGCGGAGGAGCCTGTGGTCGTGGTGAGCCGCTATCGCGGCTTCACGCGGGTCAACCACTGGGTCACCGCGAGCTGCATGATCGTGCTTCTGATCTCCGGCTTCTCCCTGTTTCATCCCTCCCTCTTCTGGATGACCAACCTCTTCGGCGGCGGACAGATGACGCGCTGGCTGCATCCGCTGGTGGGGCTCCTGCTGGTCGCGAGCTTCTTCCTCTTGTTCCTGCAGATGTGGAAGCTGAACCTGCCCCGCCGCGAGGACCTCGAATGGAGCCTCAAGATCGGCGACGTCCTCCAGGGCAACGAGGAGAACCTCCCGGAGCTCGGCAAATACAATGCCGGCCAGAAGATGGTGTTCTGGGGCATGTCCGGGCTGATCGTGGTGCTGGTCGCAACCGGCATCATGATCTGGGAGCAATATTTCGCCACGCTCGTCTCAATTCCCCTGCGCCGTCTCGCGCTGGCGGTCCACGCAGTGGCCGCCGTGGCCGCGATCCTGATCTTCATCGCCCACGTCTATGCGGCGATCTGGACCCGCGGCACGATCCGGGCCATGACGCGCGGCACCGTGACGGGCGGCTGGGCCTATCGGCACCATCGCAAATGGCTGCGCGAGCTGGCGCGACGCAAGAGCGCCGACCCCGCAAAATGAGTGAGCGCCGATGACGGACGCTCGATGACACACGCCGGATGACAGGCGCTTGATGACAGACGACGACCTCCAGCCCGATCCGTCCCGCATCGGTGGCGTGCCGAAGCCTCCGCTCGCGTTCCTGCCCGAGCCCGTGAAGCTCTTTCAGGCACGCGCCCGCCGCTTCGCGTTCCTCGCCGAAAGCAACGAGCTGGCGCCCTATCTGACCTTCCTCGCCGCTCTCTCCCGGCTTCAGGCCCGCCTCGCGGCCACGCTTCCCCCCGTCACGCCGGTGTCGCCCGCACGCATGGCGGAAGCCGCAAAGCGCGCCATGCCGCCCATCGACCGGTCGCTCCTCGTCGCAGACGGCGCGCTCGCCGCCACACTCACCGCGCTGGTCCTCGGCGCCGCGGACCTCGACATGCCCGATCCCGCCCGCCTCGCCCTCGAAGCCGTGCGCGAGGCCGACGACGACGCCAAAGGCTGGCTCCTCGCGAACATCCTGGCCGATCGCGTCCCCGAGACCAGCACCGCGCCCCACCTCTTCGCGGCCGCAGCCGTCCAGATCCACCTCGCCCGCCTCGCCGCCACGCTCGATGCCGACGTGCTGGTGCCGGTGCATGTCGGGGTCTGCCCGGCCTGCGGCGGTGCGCCCGTCACCTCCTCGGTGATGGGGCTGCAGGGAATCGAGAACGTCCGCTATGCCACGTGCGCCTGTTGCGCCACGCAATGGAACGAGGTGCGCGTGAAATGCCTCTGCTGCGGCTCGACCAAGGGCATCAGCTACCGCTCGGTGGACACCGTCGAGGCGACGGTCAAGGCGGAGGTCTGCAAGGAGTGCAACTCCTGGGTCAAGATCTTCTACCAGGTCAAGAACCCGAGTCTCGATCCGGTAGCCGATGACGTCGGCAGCCTCGGCCTCGACATCCTCATGAAGGACACGGACTTCCGCCGCGCAGGATTCAACCCCTGTCTCGTCGGGTATTGATCGAAGTCCCCGAGCCCTTCCGCAACGGCGAAGAGACACGCCAAGCGCTCAGGCTTTGCGCAAGAGCACATCCCGCAAGACCACCGCATCGTTATGCGCCTCGTCATGGGCGCTGTAGACGAGCGTGACCGTCTTCGTTTTGGCGAGTGCACGGATGCGATCCAGGTCCGCGCCGTGCTCCTGAAGCTCGGTCTTGTAGCGGCGCTGGAACTCGTCCCAGCGCGCCGGATCGTGCCCGAACCATTTGCGCAGGTCCGTGCTCGGCGCGATCTCCTTCATCCAGTCGTCGAGCGCCGCTTTCTCCTTGCTCACGCCCCGCGGCCAGAGCCGATCGACCAGAATGCGGACGCCGTCCTCGGCCTCGGGCGGCTCGTAAGCACGCTTGAGGCGCAGGTGCGCGGCGGGAAATGGGGATTTGGGCATGGCGGTCGTCCGTTGATCGGCGCCCCGCCGCGTCAGGCTCGGAGGGCGAGCCGGGGGACGCACAAAAGCCCGCAAACGTGTTGCGAACACAGCACTGTAGAGCACATTTTCGAAGCTAAACCCGGGTACTGTCACCGTCAACATACGCACGGAATGAGGTCTGCCGGCGCTCGACACGGCCCGCAGTCTCTCTTGCCTCTGCTCTGCACAATGACCATGTGAGGACAACGTTACGCAGGTGCGAAGGCGTGCGCCGCGCCTGCCGGTATGGCATACCGCCTTCGCGCAGCGTCGCATTTCCGGACGCCGTGATGGGCCGACTGTAGCCTCAAGCCGCCATGGACGTTGCATGACCCAGGAACATCTCGTGCGCGCGCCCCGTCTGCCTTCCGTCGATCGGGTGCTGCAGACCGACCCCGGCAAAGTCGCGAGCGAGCGCTTCGGCCATGCCACGACCGTCGAGGCCATCCGGCAGGCGCTGGCGCGCATCCGGAGCGGCGCGCGAGACGCCGCGAGCCCGCCGGCCAACGCCGCGGCGATCGCCAGCGAGGTCTGCGCCCGCCTCGAGAGCCAAAGCCGCCCGAGCGTGCGCCGCGTATTCAATCTCACCGGCACCGTGCTGCACACGAACCTCGGCCGCGCCGTCCTGCCGGAGAGCGCCATCGCGGCCGCCGTCGATGCCATGCGCTACCCCGTCGCACTCGAGTTCGACGTCGCGGCCGGCGCCCGTGGCGAGCGCGACGACCACGTGCGCGGCCTCATCCGCGAGCTGACCGGTGCCGAGGACGCGGCGATCGTCAACAACAACGCGGGCGCCGTGCTGCTCGTGCTCAACACCTTCGGCGCCGGCAAGGAGGCGATCGTCTCGCGCGGCGAGCTGATCGAGATCGGCGGCGCCTTCCGCCTGCCCGACATCATGGCGCGCGCCGGCGCCCGCCTCATCGAGGTCGGCACGACCAACCGCACGCACCGCCACGATTACGAAGGCGCCCTCACCGCCGACACCGGCCTGATCCTGAAGGCGCACACCTCGAATTACGTGATCCAGGGCTTCACCAAAACGGTGCCCGCGCGCGAGCTGGCCGCCCTGGCGGAGCCGCGCGGCCTGCCGCTGATCCACGATCTCGGATCTGGCGCCCTTGTCGATCTCGCCCGCTTCGGCCTCGCCCCCGAGCCGACCGTGCGCGAGGCCCTGGCCGAAGGCGCCCACCTCGTCACCTTCTCCGGCGACAAGCTGCTCGGCGGCCCGCAGGCGGGCATCGTCGCCGGCGACCGCGATCTCGTGCAGCGCGTTGCGAAAAACCCGATGAAACGGGCGCTGCGCATGGACAAGATCCGCCTCGCCGCGCTCGAGGCCGTGCTGAAGCTCTACCGCGACCCGGACCGCCTCGCCGCGCATCTGCCGACGGCCCGCCACCTTGCCCGCACGAAAGCCGAGATCGCCGCCATTGCCGCGCACCTCGAGGCAGCCGTCGCCGCCGCGGTGGGCGAGGACTATGTCGTGCGCCGGATCGACTGCACGAGCCAGATCGGCTCCGGCGCGCTGCCGATGGAGACGCTGGGGAGCTCGGGCCTCGCCATCAGCCCCCGCCTCCGCAAAGAGGCCGGCCGCCGCCTGGCGGGCCTCGTGAGTGCGTTGCGGCGCTTGCCGATTCCGGTCGTCGGCCACGTTGCAGACGGCGCCCTGCTTCTCGATATGCGGTGCATGGACGACGAGCACGGCTTCCTGGCGCAGCTCCCGATGCTGCCCACGCTTCGAGGACTTGACGGCGATGCCGATAGCCAGGCGCGCTGACGCAGCGAGGCCCTCCCGCGTCGCAGTCGCACCGATGTCGACATCGCCCCTGCAAACTGGGAACGGCGAACGATGATCGTCGGGACCGCCGGCCATATCGATCACGGCAAGACCACGCTGGTGCGGGCGCTCACCGGCATCGATACCGATCGGCTGAAAGAGGAGAAGGAGCGCGGGATCTCGATCGATCTCGGCTTCGCCTACTGGCCGCGCCCCTCCGGCGCCATCATCGGCTTCGTCGACGTGCCCGGCCACGAAGGCCTCGTCCATACCATGCTCGCCGGCGCGACCGGCATCGACATCGTGCTGCTGGTGGTGGCGGCCGACGACGGCGTGATGCCGCAAACGCGCGAGCACCTGGCGATCATCGACCTCCTCGGCCTCGATCGTGGCGTGGTCGCCCTCACCAAATGCGATCTGGTGGACGACGATCGGGTGCGCGCCGTCACGGCCGACGTCGCCGCGCTCCTCTGCGGTACCGGCCTCGAAGGCGCCGAGATCATCCCCATGTCCGGTCTCACTGGGGAGGGGCTCGACCGGCTCGTCGCGGGGCTCGATGCGGCCCACGCCGAAGTGCCGGCCCGTGCCGCCGACGGGCGCTTCCGTCTCTCGGTCGACCGCTGCTTCACCCTGAGCGGCCGCGGCACGACCGTCACCGGCACCGTGCTCTCGGGACGGATCAGCGTCGGCGACCCGGTCGTCGTCAGTCCGTCGGGCCACACCGCCCGCGTCCGCTCGATCCACGCCCAGAACCAGCCGGCGGAGAACGGCGCCGCCGGCCAGCGCTGCGCGCTCGTCCTCAGCGGACCTCACATCAGCAAGACCAACGTGCATCGCGGCGATGTTATCGTCGATCCGACCCTGCACGCGCCGACGGACCGCATCGACGCGACGCTGCGGATCCTCGCCTCCGAGCCGCGCCCGATCGGCCAATGGTTTCCCGTCAAGGTTCATCACGCCGCCGCGGAGGTTCCCGGCCGGGTCGTCGTCCTGCGGGATGAGCCGATCCGTCCGGGCGAGCGGGATTTCGCCCAGCTCGTCCTGGAGCGTCCCCTCGCCGCCGCGGCCGGAGACCCGTTCGTCATCCGCGACACCTCCTCGAAGCGAACGATCGGCGGCGGCCGGTTCCTCGACCTGCGCGGCCTCGAGCGGCGGCGGCGCACGCCCGAGCGGCGGGCGCTGCTCGCGGCCCTCGACGAACGCGATCCCGTGCGCGCGCTGGAGCGGCGCTTAGCAGCCGAGCGCGCCTGGTGCGACCTCACCGTCTTTTGCCGCGATCACGCCCTCGCCGCCGACGCGGCCGAGGCCATCGCAACGCGCCTCGGGCTGGTGATGCTGGCCCATGACGGCCACCTCGTCGCTATGCGGTCCCGTGTCTGGGACGACATGCGCGATCGGATCGGCCGCGCTCTCGACGCCTGCCATGCGGAACGGCCCGATCTCCCCGGGCTCGCCTTCGAAGCCTTGCGGCGGTCGGCCCAGAGCACGATCCCGCCGGCGCTGTTCATGGCCGTGCTGCACCGGCTGACGGAGACCGGCGAGGTCGCGCTGGACCGCTCCTGGGTCCGCCGGCCCGGACATAGCGTCACCTTCTCGGCCCACGACGAGGCGCTTTGGACGGCCTTCGCGAGGCACCTGCGGGCGCAGCCTTACAGGCCGCCGCGCGTGCGCGACATCGCCAAGGCCATGGAGATCGACGAGGCCCTCGTCCGCCGCGTCATGCGCCTGGCCGCGCGCCGCGGCGACGTCGAGGAGATCGCGCACGATCACTTCTTTACGCTGACGAGCGTGAGGACGATGGCGTCGATCGCCATCGACGTCGCGAAGAACGCGCCCGCCGGCCACTTCACCGCCGCAGACTTCCGCAACCGCCTCGACAACGGCCGCAAGGTCGCGATCCAGATCCTGGAATTCTTCGATCGCCACGGCTTCACGATCCGCCGCGGCGACTTGCGCCGGATCAATCCAGCTCGTATTGAGGTCTTCGCTTCGAGTGAAGCATCTCCTGAGCAGGGAGGAGTCCCGTCCCCGGTGGGGCGACCGGTCTTCAAAACCGGGTGGGGCCGTGAGACGGCTTCAGGTGGGTTCGACTCCCATCCTCCTCCGCCAGCTCTTTGCGACCCCCGCGCCTGTCGGCATGGTCTCGAGGGTGCGAGACGTTCTCCGCGCACCGTCTCCCGCACTCACGCCTTGGGCGGCCACTCCGCGATCGGACCACCGGCCTTCTTCCAGGTCGAAAAACCACCCTCGAGATGACGGATGTTCTCCACGCCCATATCCACGAGCGCCGCGGTCGCCAGCGTCGATCTCCAAGCCGAGGCGCAGAAGAGAACGAGGCTCTTGCCGCTGCTGAAGATCGGCTTGTGATAGGGGCTCTCCGGATCAACCCAGAACTCCAGCATGCCGCGCGGCGCATGGAACGCGCCCGGGATCGTCCCGTCGCGCTTGAGCTCGCCGGTCTCGCGGATATCGACGAAGAGCACGTTATCGTCGTCGAGCAGCGACTTGGCCTCCTCGAACGAGACCAGCTCGGTGCGCATCACCGCCTCCATCATCAGCTCCTTGATCCCTTTTTTCAGCGTCATTGCGCGTCCCTTTCCTCCTGCGGCCGGTCCTCGGTGCCAGAGCCATGCTCGGGCGGCGCATCCTACGGGCGCTTCCGCTTGCCGACATTCGACAGATTGACAATAAATGTCGATGAAACGCCAGGATGAGCGAGGGAACGACGTGGACCTGGGACGTTGGCGCACGCTGCCATTGCCCGCAATCGAAGGGCTGCCCGGACGCGTCATGGTCCGGTCGCAGTCTTTGCCGCCGCACAGCATCTTTCCCATCCATGCGCACGCGTGGAACCAGCTCGCCTACGCAACGAGCGGCACCTTGACCGTCGTCGTCGAGAGAACCTGGTATCTCGTGACCTCCGAGCAGGCGATCTGGATTCCGACCCACGTGCAGCATTCGACCGGCTCGCTCAACGGCTCCGAATTCCGCTCTCTCTACGTGGCCGAGACCGCCGCGCTGCCAAAGATCTGCACGGTCTTCTCGGTCACGGAACTGCTGCGAGCGCTCATCATCGAGCTGACGGAGGCGGAGCGCCGCCGCGAGCAAGACGCCTACATCACGCGGCTGCAAGACCTCATCGTCGACCAATTGCAGCGCCTCGAGCCGCACCGCTTCTGCCTACCCTGGCCGAAATCTAACTCCTTGCAGCGCATTTGCGAGAAGCTCTACGGCGCGCCGGACGATCCGGACGGCATCGACACATTGAGCACCAGCTTCGGCATGTCGCCGCGGACCCTCATGCGCCGCTTCAACGACGAGGTCGGGATCGGACTGAGGGAATGGCGCAGCCGCCTCCGGCTCTTCCGGGCCCTGGAGTGGCTGGATGCCGGCCGAAGCGTCACGGACGTCGCCCTCGGGCTCGGCTATGCCACGCCATCCGCCTTTTCCCACATGTTCCGCAAAGAGATGGGTTGCAGCCCGACGGAATGGGAAAAACGGCGATCCGCATTCGCCGGTACAAAACGGGCGGAGACCTCCCCACACGCTATGAAGAAAGCCTGAGCGCCGGCCCGCGTTGCCCCGTCCGCGCGAGCAGCGCCAATCCCGATACCCGTCCCCTCCGGGATTTGGCATGTCATCGACAATTATTGACAGTCTGTCGACGGCGGCCGTGTGAAAGAGCCACCAGGATCGCGCGCGGCGGATCCGCGTTGCCGATCTCGCCAGGGCAAACACAGAAAAAATCAAATATCGGAACGGGCTACGAGACCCAGGAGGGAAGACCCATGAAACGAATTTGGCCAATCGTAGCGCTCCTCGCACTCTCGGCGACGGGCGCCGAGGCGTTGGAAGCCAAGGTGACCCGAACGACGACAGCGCCAGCCGAGAGAGCCTGGGCCGCCGTGGGAGACTTCTGCGGTATCGCCACGTGGCATCCTGCCGTCACCGACTGCGCCCCATCGGAAAAGGACGGCGCACAGTACCGGACGCTGACGCTCAAGGACGGTGCCAAGCTTCTCGAGAAGCTCGTCGCCCGCGACGAGGCCGCACGGAGCTACACCTACACCATCGAGGAAGGTCCGCTTCCGGTCGCGGGCTACACGTCGACCTTGACGGTCGCCCCGGCCGACACCGGATCGACATTCGCATGGTCGGGCACTTTCGACGCGAAAGGCGCCACCGACGACGAAGCCGTGAAGACCATCACCGGCATTTACGAAGGCGGCCTCGACGCCTTGGTCGCGAAAACGTCGGACGCGAAGTAAGGGCCGACACCGGCAAACCCTTTATCACCCCCCGTGACTGCTTACCTCGGAGGCTCGGCCGGAGCCTCCGGGGTGAGTTCATTGAGACCGTTTTCCCGGAGAGAGAACGCTCACCAGCACGCTCTCCGACGGAACGAGGAGCATGAGGGTTCCGAGCTCCGCCCGGAAGCGTCGCGCCGCCTCGCTGCCGATCCTGGACGGCACGATCACGGTCTCGACTTTGACGATCGCCATGACGAGCTGCGCGACGCGCAAACGCCCCGCCTCGTCCTCCACGGGAATTCCAAGCTCAGCGACGGCCCTCCGATACGCGGTCTCCAGCGCGCAAAGATCGGATTCGTCGAAATGTGAGAAAGACATATCGTGCAACCTCCCAGACAACGGGGAAGCTAACACTTCGAAATGCAAAACAGATCTCCGATCGCCAAGACTGGCTAAACAGATAATCTTTAGATCTCTGAACGTCGGTCTTCGAAAAATCTTCAAAACGACATGGCGAGAGTTCGCACCTCGGTGAGGACACGCCGCGCCCGGCGCCGCCGAGACGGCCGTTGATCTCGTAGCCCGCGGTCAATAGCATGGCCGTTTCGATGCGGAGCCGAACCGTTCACGTGACTCAGAGCGCAGCACCGACGCACATTCCGCACCAGCGGTCCGGGCCCGCGGCCCTCCTGCTGGTCATGCTGCTGGCCGTCGCGTCGGCGATTGGCTCCGTGCTCGAGTTCGGGGCCGCTCCATCCGTTGCGAGCACCCTTTCCCAGAACGCCACCGAGCAGCAGCCTGCGGGCCAACCCCCTGCCGCCCGCCTTCTCGCCGGCAAGATCGCGTTCGTTCTCGGCGACGGCGCGCCGGGCATCCTTCTCGTCGCCCCAAGCCGCGCCGCGCCCGTTTTCACGCTCGTCCGGACGACGCACACACCGTCCCAGCGCCGGCCGATCGCGTTCGCGCGCATCCGCGATGGCCTGACGCGCGCGCCACCGCTGGCCTGATCCGCATCCCGCTTCACCCCATTCCTGACAACGCCTGAGGGTGCCGGCCCGAGCATGCTGCTCGCGCACGGCGCCTCGGCCTCTGCGGAGTCGCATCATGCTCCATTTCTCACGCGCCAAGACCGCGCTCATCCTGCTCGTCAGCCTGCTCGGCATCGGGCTCGCGCTTCCAAACGTCCTTCCTGCCGGAACGCTTCCGGCCTTCGTCCCCCAGCCCCGCGTCAACCTTGGACTGGACCTGCAAGGCGGTTCCTATCTGCTGCTCGAGGTCGATATGGCCTCGGTCGTCAGAGAGCGCATCGCAACGACCCGTGCCGCTGCCGCCGATACCCTGCGCAAGGCGCACGTGCCCTTCACGTCGATCGTTGCCGGCAAGGAGAAGATCGCCATCACCCTGGCCGACGGCACACGCCCGGCCGCGGCCCGCCAGGCCCTCAAGGACCTCCTCTCCGAACGCGTCGATGGGCCGACGCAATCGCTGATGATCTCCGCCACCGAGGAAGGCCAGACGCTCACGCTCGGTTTGAACTCCCAGGCGCTTTCCGACCTTTCGGCCAAGGCGGTCGAGCAGTCGATCTCCATCGTCCGCCGTCGCATCGACGAGACCGGCGTCAACGAGCCGGTCGTCGCCCGCCAGGGGCAGAACCGCGTGCTCGTGGAGTTGCCCGGCATCTCCGATCCGGACCGCATCAAGCGCCTGCTCGGCTCGACGGCGAAAATGACGTTCCGTCTCGTCGCCCCCGATCGCACGAGCACCGGCCCCGATGTCGAGCTTCTGCCCATGAGCGATCGCAGCGAGGGTGCCGACAAGCTCCCGGTGCGCCGCCACGTCGAGGTCGACGGCATGAACCTCACCCGCGCCACGGCCGCCATGGACTCCCGGTCCGGCCAATGGGTCGTCAACTTCGGGCTCGACAGCTTCGGCGCCCGCCGCTTCGCCGACGTCAGCACCAAGCACGTGGGCGAGCCCTTCGCCATCGTCCTCGACAACAAGGTGATCAGCGCGCCCGTCATCCGCGAGCCGATCGTCGGAGGGCAAGGCCAGATCAGCGGCAACTTCACCGTCGAGGAGGCGCACGATCTCGCCGTTCTGCTCAGGGCGGGCGCCTTGCCGGCCCCGATGACCATCGTCGAGGAGCGCTCGATCGGGCCGAGCCTCGGTGCCGACGCCATCCGCGCCGGCCTTTATTCCATCGTCGCCGGCTTCGTCGCCGTCGTCGCCTTCATGATCGCCACCTACGGCCGCTTCGGCCTCTATGCGGCAGCCGCCCTCATCGTCAATCTCGGCCTCACCATCTCCGGCCTCTCCATCATGGGCGCCACGCTCACCCTGCCGGGCATAGCCGGAATCCTGCTGGCGCTCGGCATGGCCGTCGATGCGAACATCCTCATCAACGAGCGCACGCGCGAGGAGCTATCCAAGCGAACGGGCGTCGTCTCGGCCTTCGAGAACGGCTTCCGCCGCGCCTACACCACCATCATGGACGCCAACATCACGACACTCATCAAGATGCTGATCCTGTTCACCGTAGGCGTCGGCGCCATCCGCGGCTTCGCCGTCACCATCAGTCTCGGCATCATCGTCTCGATCTTCACCGCCATCGTGCTCGTGCGCCTGCTGACCGCCATCTGGATCAAGCGCGCCCGTCCGAAGACGGTCACCGTCGGCACGGCCCTGCGCCTCGTCCCGGATGGCACGGAGATCCCGTTCATGCGGGCCCGCTATTCCGGCCTCGTCGTCTCGGCGGTCATCTCGCTCGCGGCCCTCGTCGCCGCTTACCATCCGGGCCTGAAGATGGGCGTCGAGTTCTCCGGCGGCATCGCCATCGAGGCCAAGACGCAGGGGCCCGCCGATGGCCCCGCGCTGCAGCAGGCCGTATCGGCGGCGGGCGTGGGCGCCGTGCAGGTGCAGCGTTTCGGTGCCGATGACATCGTGATGGTCCGCTTCGAGCACCCGCAAGGCAGCCCCGAGCAGCAGCAGCAGGCGCTCCAGAAGGCGCGGACCGCCGTCGAGCACGCCGCACCCGGCGTCGAAATCCGGCGCGTCGAAGCGGTCGGCCCGAGCGTCGGCTCCGAGCTCCTCTACGCGGGACTGTGGGCGCTCGGGCTCGCAGCCGTGGCGATGTTCCTCTACATCACCTTCCGCTTCGAATGGCCCTTCGCGGTCGGCGCCATCATCACGATGTTCCTCGATCTCACCAAGACGGTCGGCTTCCTGGCCCTCACCGGCTTCGAGTTCAACCTGACGGCCATCGCCGCCGTCCTCACCATCATGGGCTTCTCCATCAACGACAAGGTGGTCGTCTACGACCGCGTCCGCGAGAACCTCATCCGCTACAAGAAAACGCCGCTACGCACGGTCATCGACCGCAGCATCAACGAGACGCTGGCCAGAACCGTCGCCACGTCGGTGGCCTTGTTCCTCGCCATCGCGCCGCTCGCCGTTTTCGGCGGGCCCGCCCTCAGCGAGTTCGCGCTCACGCTGCTGTTCGGCCTCGTGCTCGCCGCCAGCTCGTCGATCTTCATCGCAGCACCCATCCTGTTGAATATCGGCGAGCACTATCTGCGCCCCGTCAAAGCCTCCCCCGGCAACGAGGCGGAGACCCGACCGGCGGACGAGGGCCGCGAAGCCGCGCAGAAGCCGGCCTGATCCTCGGGCCCGCAAAGCCGCATCGGAGGAAGAGCTGGTCGGACAACCACACGCTTCCGCTCCGATGCGGCCGAGCCCGCAATCGAAGGGCCACGAAACGCCTGCGGGATGGGTCACGAAATCCGTCCCCACCAAAAAAGTCCGCACGCGACGATTTTTTTTTGAATGGCTCGGAACCTTTCGCCCGCCTGCGGCGTTCAAGACGGTTAATCCGGCCTGGACTCGGACCAGGCCGGTACCGCACGAGCGAAAAGGGGGGAGAGGCCATGACCGACGTCCGGCGTAGGCGACGGGGAGGCGCGGCAGGCGCGACACGACGCGCGGACAGACAGGAGGAGACGGCAGGGGCGAAAGCGCCCCATTTCGCAAGGACGCCGCACCTCCGCGCGGCTCCGGATCGCTCAGCGTGACCCTGCTCCGATGCCCGACAGCGTAATCCCCGCCGATCTGCACGACTTCGTCATCCGACACATCGACTCGATCGCCCAGATCGAGGCGCTGCTCCTGCTCCGCAGGCAAGCGGACCAGACGTGGGACGTGCCGACGACCGCCACACGACTCTATGTTTCCGAGCAGGAAACGCTGCAGATCCTGAGCAATCTCTGCGACGACGGACTGATCGCATGCTCAGGCGGCCTCTACCGCTATGCATGTGCCTCGCCGGAGAACGAAGCCATGGTGAAGCGCCTCGAGCAAGCCTACGCGAACAACCTGATCGCGCTCACGAACATCATTCACAGCAAGCCCCGCCGCATCCGCGAGTTCGCAAACGCCTTCAAGCTGAGAAAGGACCGCGGATGATCGTCTCGGCAATCTATACGCTCTGCGCGTTGACCGCGCTGCTCTGCACGGTGCTCTTGCTCCAGGCCTACAGGAGCGGCGGCTATCGCCTGCTCCTGTGGAGCGGCCTATGCTTCGCCGGGCTGACACTGAACAACGGCCTTCTTCTTCTCGACAAGGTCGTGTTTCCGAACATCGACTTCTCGACCTGGCGCACCGTCTCCGCGCTCGTGGCCATGATGATCCTTCTCTATGGATTGGTGTGGGATAGCGAATGAGCGAGCAGTTCAATTCCGTGCTCTTGGGCGCCGTCGCCATGGCCTCGGCGGTGGCATCTCTGTTCTTTTTGAGGTTCTGGCGCCAGACGCACGACACGTTCTTTCTCTTTTTTGCCATCGCGTTCGGCGTGGATGCGATCGGCCGTTTCTCGCTCGGGCTGAGCGAGGTCTGGAGGGAGCAGGAGCCGTTCTTCTATCTTCTGCGCCTCCTCACGTTCTGCCTCATCATCTGCGCTATCGTTCTCAAGAACCGGCCGGACAGGCGGCGATGACATCGCCGGCCGCCAAAGAATCTGAGAGGCCGGATCGCGCCCCCTCGATCGGCCGTGTGGAGTAGGAAAATGAACGATCTCGTCCCCGGCGTCGAGCACGCGGAGCAGCGCGAGACGCGTGCGGATCCAACCGCCTCTCGCCCCGCGCGGCCCGAAGTTTCCGAGCTTCTGCGCGCATTGAGAGCCGTACGTGAGGGAGACTTCTCGGTGCGCCTTCCCGGCGACTGGCCCGACATGTGGGGACGCGTCGCCGACACCTTCAACGACATCGTCGCCACCAACCAGCACATGGCCGAGCAGCTCGATCGGGTCGGCCAGATCGTCGGCCGCGAAGGCATGACGCAACAGCGTGTGCGCATCGGCCCCGCCTCGGGCGCCTGGGCCGGCATGGAAACCTCCATCAACGGCCTCATCGACGATCTCCTCTGGCCCACGACCGAGGTGACGCGCACCATCCGCGCCGTCGCCCAGGGCGACCTCCTTCAGACCATGCCGCTCGATGTGCGGGGCCGTCCCCTTGCCGGCGAGTTCCTGCGCTCCGCCACCATCGTCAACACCATGATCAAGCAGCTCGCCATCTTCACCTCCGAGGTGACGCGCGTGGCGCGCGAGGTCGGCACCGACGGCAAGCTCGGCGGTCAGGCTCAGGTGAGCGAGGTCACCGGCGTCTGGAAGGACCTGACCGAGAGCGTCAACTCCATGGCGAGCAACCTGACGGCGCAGGTCCGCAACATCGCCGAGG